>JOBE01000043.1 GCA_000717735.1 Streptomyces griseoluteus
CATGTGCGGTTCGAGGTGGGCGACGGCCGTCTTCATGACCTCGGCGGACTGGAGCACGAACGGCAGCTGCATCTGGCCGGAGCCGAACAGCTCGCCCACCGTCTTCATGCCGTCGAGCAGGATCTCGTTGACGATCTCCAGGGCGGGCCGGAGCGTCAGCGCCTCGTCGAGGTCGGCCTCCAGGCCGTTCTTCTCGCCGTCGACGATCCGGCGCTTCAGCCGCTCGTCCAGCGGAAGCGCGAGCAGCTCCTCGGCCTTGCCGGACTTGAGGGACTTCGCCGTCGCGCCCTCGAACATCTGCAGGAAGCGCTGGAGCGGGTCGTATCCGTCGCGCCTCCGGTCGTGGATCAGGTCGAGCGCCACCGCCACCTGCTCCGGCTCCAGGCGCGCGATCGGCAGGATCTTGCTCGCGTGCACGATCGCCGAGTCCAGGCCCGCCTTCACGCACTCGTCGAGGAAGACCGAGTTGAGCACGATCCGCGCGGCCGGGTTCAGACCGAAGGAGATGTTGGACAGGCCCAGCGTGGTCTGCACGTCCGGGCGGCGGCGCTTCAGCTCGCGGATCGCCTCGATCGTGGCGATGCCGTCCTTCCGCGACTCCTCCTGACCTGTGCAGATCGTGAAGGTCAGGGTGTCGATCAGGATGTCCGACTCCCTGATCCCCCAGTTCCCGGTGAGGTCCTCGATGAGCCGCTCGGCGACGGCCACCTTGTGCTCGACGCTGCGGGCCTGGCCCTCCTCGTCGATGGTGAGCGCCATCAGCGCCGCGCCGTGCTCCTTCGCCAGGGCGGTGACCTGCGCGAACCGGGACTCGGGGCCGTCGCCGTCCTCGTAGTTGACCGAGTTGACGACGGCCCGGCCGCCGAGCTTCTCCAGACCGGCCCGCAGGACCCCGACCTCGGTGGAGTCGAGCACGATCGGGAGGGTGGAGGCGGTCGCGAAACGGCCGGCGAGCTCCGCCATGTCCGCGGTGCCGTCCCGGCCCACGTAGTCCACGCACAGGTCGAGCATGTGCGCGCCCTCGCGGATCTGGTCGCGCGCGATCTCCACGCAGTCGTCCCAGCGGCCTTCGAGCATGGCATCGCGGAACTTCTTCGAACCGTTCGCGTTCGTGCGCTCGCCGATCGCCATGTACGCGGTGTCCTGCCGGAACGGCACATGGCTGTACAGGGAGGACGCGCCCGGCTCCGGCACCGGCCGCCGGTCGAGGACTGCCGCGCCCCGCACCCGCTCCACGATCTCCCGCAGGTGCTCCGGGGTCGTCCCGCAGCAGCCGCCGACCAGGGCGGGGCCGTAGTCCCGTACGAACGCCTCCTGCGCGTCGGCCAGTTCGGCCGGCGACAGGGGGTAGTGGGCTCCGTCGGAGGTGAGGACCGGCAGGCCCGCGTTCGGCATGACCGAGATCGGGATCCGGGCGTGCCGCGCCAGGTGCCGCAGGTGCTCGGCCATCTCCGCCGGGCCCGTGGCGCAGTTCAGGCCGATCATGTCGATGCCCAGCGGCTCCAGGGCGGTGAGCGCCGCCCCGATCTCCGAGCCGAGCAGCATGGTGCCCGTCGTCTCCACCGTGACCTGCACGATGACCGGCAGGTCCACACCGACCCAGTCCAGGGCCCGGCGGGCGCCGATGACGGCCGCCTTCGTCTGGAGCAGGTCCTGCGAGGTCTCGATGAGGAGGGCGTCCGCGCCGCCCCGGATCAGACCCTCCGCGTTCCGCTGGAAGGCCTCACGCAGCGGTTCGTACGTGACGTGGCCCAGGGTCGGCAGCTTCGTGCCGGGACCCATCGAGCCGAGGACCCAGCGGGGGCGCCCGTCGGCGGCCGTGTGCGCGTCCGCCGTCGTACGGGCGATCCGGGCGCCGGCCTCGGACAGCTCGTACACCTGGGACTCGATGCCGTACTCGGCGAGCGCCGCCAGGTTCGCCCCGAAGGTGTTCGTCTCGACGCAGTCCACGCCGACCGAGAAGTAGGCGTCGTGGACGGAGGCGACGATGTCGGGGCGCGTGAGGTTGAGGATCTCGTTGCAGCCTTCGAGGCCGGTGAAGTCGTCCATGCTCGGATCGGCGGCCTGGAGCATCGTGCCCATCGCCCCGTCGGCCACCACGACCCGCGTCGCGAACTCGTCCCGCAGAGAAGGCCTCACGTGAGCCCCCTCAGATGCGTGACCAGGGTCGCCGTGCAGCCCACCCCGTACGTCGTCCGGATCCGGTCCAGGAGCGACTCCCGGTGCAGCCGGTACTCCTGCGTTCCCACGTAGTCGAGGACGGTCGCGGCGACCGCGCAGCCCAGCTGCGCCGCGCACCGCTCCGGCACGCCCCACAGCGTCCCGGCGAGGAACCCGGCCCGGAACGCGTCCCCGACCCCGGTCGGGTCGACGACGGCCGGCACCTCCAGGGCGGGCACCGCCAGCGGCTCCCGGCCCTCGCCCCGGATGCGGACGCCCGCCTCGCCGTGGGTGGTGACCCAGGTCCCGACCCGGCGCAGCACCTCCGCCTCCGACCAGCCCGACTTCTCCAGGAGCAGCGCCGTCTCGTACTCGTTGGTGAACAGGAACCTGGCCCCGTCCACCAGCTCCCGCACCTGCCCGCCGTCGAGCCGCGCGAGCTGCTGCGACGGATCGGCGGCGAAGGGAATCCCGAGGTCGCGGCAGGTGCGGGTGTGCCGGAGCATCGCCTCGGGGTCGTCCGGGGAGACCAGGACCAGTTCAAGCCGGCCGGTGCGCGCGACGACGTCCCGGAGGTCGATCTCGCGCGCCTCGGCCATCGCCCCCGCGTAGAAGGTGGCGATCTGGTTCTGGGCCCGGTCGGTCGTACAGACGAACCGGGCGGTGTGGAGCGACTCGCTGACGCGCACCGAGTCGGTGTCCACACCGTGGTCCTTCAGCCAGACCCGGTACGGCTCGAAGTCGGCGCCGACCGCGCCCACGAGGGCGGGACGCAGGCCGAGGACACCGAGTCCGAAGGCGATGTTCGCTGCCACTCCGCCACGCCTGACCTCCAGGTTGTCGGCGAGGAACGACAGGGAGACCCGGTCCAGCCGGTCGGCGAGCAGCTGCTCGCTGAACCAGCCGGGGAAGGTCATCAGATGGTCGGTCGCGATGGACCCCGTGACAGCGATGCGCATGTCAGGCCCCCACGGCCTTCTTCAGGGCCTCCACGCGGTCCGTGCGCTCCCAGGTGAACTCGGGGAGCTCGCGGCCGAAGTGGCCGTACGCCGCCGTCTTCGCGTAGATGGGCCGCTTGAGGTCCAGGTCGCGGATGATCGCGGCCGGCCGCAGGTCGAAGACCGCGCTGACGGCCTCCTGGATCCTCTCGTCCGGGAGGGTGCCGGTGCCGAAGGTCTCCACGAAGAGACCGACCGGCTCGGCCTTGCCGATCGCGTACGCCACCTGCACCTCGCAGCGGCGGGCGAGACCGGCCGCGACGACGTTCTTCGCGACCCAGCGCATCGCGTACGCCGCCGAGCGGTCCACCTTCGACGGGTCCTTGCCGGAGAAGGCGCCGCCGCCGTGCCGGGCCATCCCGCCGTACGTGTCGATGATGATCTTCCGGCCGGTGAGTCCCGCGTCGCCCATCGGGCCGCCGACCTCGAAGCGCCCGGTCGGGTTCACCAGGAGCCGGTAGCCGTCGGACTCCAGGCTGACGCCCTCCTCGACCAGCTCCTTGAGGACGTGCTCGACGACGTACTCGCGCACGTCCGGGGTGAGCAGGCCCTCGACGGAGATGTCGGCGGCGTGCTGCGAGGAGACGACCACCGTGTCGAGGCGGACCGGGCGGTCCCCGTCGTACTCGATGGTGACCTGCGTCTTGCCGTCGGGCCGCAGGTACGGCACGGTGCCGCATTTGCGGACCTCGGTCAGCCGGCGCGAGAGCCGGTGGGCGAGCGCGATCGGCAGGGGCATCAGCTCGGCCGTGTCGTCGCAGGCGTAGCCGAACATCAGGCCCTGGTCACCGGCGCCCTGCGCGTCGAGCTCGTCGCCCGCGCCCTCGACCCGGGACTCGTACGCCGTGTCGACGCCCTGCGCGATGTCCGGCGACTGCGCGCCGATGGACACCGAGACGCCGCACGAGGCGCCGTCGAAGCCCTTCGCGGAGGAGTCGTAGCCGATGTCGAGGACGGCCTCGCGCACCAGCTTCGCTATCGGCGCGTACGCCGTCGTGGTGACCTCGCCGGCGATGTGCACGAGACCCGTGGTGATCAGGGTCTCCACCGCGACCCGCGAGGACGGGTCCTCGGCGAGGAGCGCGTCGAGGATGGTGTCGCTGATCCGGTCGGCGATCTTGTCGGGGTGTCCCTCGGTCACCGACTCCGAGGTGAAGAGGCGGCGGCTCATGCCTGGACCTCCACCGGGGCCTGCGCCCCGGCCTTGAAGAAGTGCTGCTCGATGGCGCCGAGGGTGCGGATGGACTCGACCTCCAGGGTCTCCATCTGGATGGCGGTGCCGCTCTCCTGCTCCAGCAGGAAGACGAACTCGACGAAGGACAGCGAGTCGATGAGCCGGTTCTCGATCAGGTCGAGGTCGGAGGCGATGTCCTCGCGCTCCGGGTGACGCTCGAGGATCCAGTTCTTCACCGTCTGCAGGCCGTCGGCCATGGTTGCTCTCCTTTAGCTGCTACTGAATGGGGGTTACGGGGGCGATGATCGGGGCGGCCACCGCCACCGCGTAGTCCACGTCGTGGCTGATCGACACGGTGATCTCGGTGATGCCGGACTCCGCGGCCATCTCGGCGGCGGACCGGTGCAGCTCCACGAGCGGCCAGCCGCCCTCGGAGCGCCGCACCACGATGTCCGGCCAGGGCAGGAACCTGCCCCTGACCCGTAAGGTCTTGAAGGCCGCCTCCTTGGCCGCGATCCGCCCGCACAGGCTCAGTACGTCGAGCCCGGAGGAGGTGCGGCAGTCGGCGAGCTCGCCGGGGGTGAGCATCCGCTCGAAGAACTGCTCCCCGTACTGGGCGAGGAGCCTGCGGACACGGTTGACGGACACGATGTCCATGCCGAGGTTCGCCCACCCCAGGCCGCCCGCCGGCGGGGCGGCGGGACGGGCCGGCACGTCAGATCACCGGCCCGGCCGCGCCACTCGCATCGGCCCGCATGCGGGCGTTCGCGTCGAGCACCGCCTGGCGGGCGGACTCCCAGCTGCCGTGGCGCCGGGTCAGTGCGGACAGCCATCGCTCCAGGCCGAAGGCGACACAGCTGGTGAAGGCCGGTCCGCCGGTGGACTCCAGGGTGATGTCGCAGCGGTCGCCGAAGAAGTTCCGGTGCGTGTTGACCGAGGCGATGGCCAGGTCCTCGTACAGGAACTCGTACTTCACCGGGGTGAGCCGCTGGAGGAGCGCCTTCGAGCCGCCCTTGTCGAAGAACGGGTCGCAGGCGGCCTCCTTGTGCAGCGGCAGGTCGAGCGCCGCGGCGAAGGCGTGGATGCGGGCGGTGAAGTCGGCGAGGTGCGTCTCGGCGTGCTCACGGCTGCCGATGGCGACGACCTCGCGCATCCGGAAGCCGAGCTGGCGCCGCATGCCCTCGTAGTGGGTCTCCTTGCGGAAGCACCAGGAGCAGATCGTGACGAGGGTGTCGTCGGCGACCTGGGTGCCCTGGTGGTCGAGGTAGACGGCGTAACAGGACGCGGAGGGAAGTCCGAGCGCGGCCGGTTCGAGTGCGGCGGCGGGCCAGCGCCCGTGCTCGCCGTCGAAGGGCGCGGCGAGGCGGCCCTCCAGGTCGAGCGGGGCGGCGAGGACGGCCTGATGGGGGAAGTTGTCGTAGTAGTCGAGCTTCGCCAGGTCGGCGGCCGGCAGGAGCGGGGGCATGGTCATCGGGCGGGCGCCCGCGGTCACTCCCCAGCTCTCGAAGGTGTCGTCGAGGAGCCGCAGCAGGCGGGTCCCCTCCGGGCCGAGCGAGGGCAGGCCCCTCGCCTGCCCCTGGGCTGCCCCGGCGCTCGCGGGGGTCGTCACGGTCATGGTGGCTTCACCTCTCGGGTGGGAGGTCTCGGGCCTGGCTGACAGGCCCCGGGGCGCGCTCAGACGACGGGCAGGGTGTCGTCGGAGAAGATCCCGGTCTTCAGGAAGAAGGAGAGCGGCTTGCGGATCGCCTTGCGCTCGTGGGCGCGGCGGTTCGGGTCGGCGACCAGCGCGTTGCGCAGGGCCAGCGGGTCGGGGATGCCGGCGTCGCGGTACACGTGGGGGTTGTAGAGCGAGTTGGTGCTGTAGACGACGTACCGCTTGAGGTACGCCTCGACCTCGCGGACCCGCTCGGCGCTGACCGCCTGGCACATCCGGCCGTACAGGAGGGAGACCAGCTCGCGCCCGAAGGCGATGTGGCGGGACTCGTCCTGGTGGTGGATGCGGTTGACCTCGCGGATGGTGTGGCAGAGGGAGGTGTCCTTCGCCATCCGGGAGTTGTAGTGGTCGACGAGCTCCTCGAAGAAGAGGATTCGGGTGAAGACGAGGAAGTTCTCGACCTCCGGCTCCCAGGCCGCGTCGGCGCGCATCGCGGTGGAGCCGTAGATCTTGTGGCCGTAGCGGCGGCAGAACTCGGAGAAGAACCACATGTGTTCGTTCTCCTCACCGATGAAGTGGTGGAAGAAGTCCGAGGGGACCTCGAAGCCGGGCATGTGGATGCGGCCTACGACCTCGATGAGCAGCTCGCGGATGCCGTGCACGTTCAGGCTGTAGAAGTTGATGGACTCCCACTTCGACAGGCGCTGAAGCGTTTCTTCCCCGAGGGTGTCGTAGTGCTCGGTGCCGTAGACGGTGAGCAGTTCCGGCGTCATCCAGAAGCAGTTCTCCTCCAGCGTCTCGGGCCACTGGAAGGTCTGGTACGGGTTGTAGTAGTCCTCGACGGAGCGCTCGCTGAGCCGCTCCAGGACCTCCATGAACCGGTCGGTCACGGGCAGGGGGGCGGTCACGCCCATGGTCGTGGCTCCTCTTTTTTTGGGGCTCGGTTCGCCGGCGCAGGGGGATCGGGCCCCGGTGGCTTCAGGGACGGACTTCGTAGACCGCGTTCACGGGGGTCTCCGTCGCGCGCCGCCAGCGGGTGAAGCCGGCCTCCTCCGCGATGGCCCGGAAGGCCTTCTCGCCGGAGTGGTTGCCGAGCGCGTGCGGGCCGCGCTGGGCGACCGCGACGGGCAGGCACATCACGGCGGACAGGGCCATGAACATGCGGGCGGCGGGCGTCTGGGCGTCGACGTCCTGCGGGGAGACGTTCGACTCGACGAGCATCCAGGTGCCGTCCGCGTCGAGCGACTTGTGGACGTGCTGCGCGGCGGCGACGGGGTCACCCATGTCGTGCAGGGCGTTGAAGAAGCACACCAGGTCGTAGCCGGAGCCCGGGTAGTCGTCGGCCGAGGCGACCTCGAAGACGACCCGGTCGGAGAGACCGGCCTCCTCGGCGAGCTCCCGCGCGAGGGAGATGGCCTCCTCCGAGTAGTCGAAGCCGTGCACGGTGGCCTGCGGGAAGGCCTTCGCGATGAGGAGGGTGGTGTGGCCGACACCGCAGCCGACGTCGGCGACCGTGCCGCCGGCGGCGAGCTTGTCGGTGACCTGGTGGAGGGCGGGCAGCCAGTCCGGGACGAGCTTGTGCTCGTACGTCGGCTGGAAGAAGGAGCCCATGCCGGTGTCGAGGGCCGCGTCGTGCTCGGCCCAGCCGACGCCGTCTCCGGTGCGGTACGCCTCGACGAGCAGGTCCTCGGTGGCGTACAGCGCCTTGAGGGCGGTGAAGAACCCGGCGGCGTACGTGACGGCCTTCGGGTCGGCGAGTACCTCGACGTGGTCGGCGGGGAGCGTGTACGTGAGGGAGCTGGGGTGGCGTTCCACGTACCCGGCGGAGAGCTGGGCGTGCAGCCACTCCTCGATGTACCGCTCGTCGGTGCCGGTCCTCTCGGCGAGCTGCGCGGCGGTCAGGGGGCCGTCGGCCGCGAGCGCCTTGTACAGGCCGAGGCGCTCGCCGAGGGCGACGGTCAGGCCGCGGACGGCCGCGCCCGCGTCGGTGATGACCCTCTGGTGGAAGTCGTGGGCGCTCATGCCGCCGCCTCCTGTCGATGGGTGGGCAGGTCGCAAGTACTGTGCTGACCCGGGGGACGACCCCCGGACCCCCGGCGGGCGGTCACGCGGCCACCCCCGAGTCGACACCGGTCGCACCCGGCAGGTCGCAGGTGAAGAGGAACGAGCGGGGCACGCGGGGGACGTTCCGGGCCGGCACCGGGTAGGGCCAGCGGTCGAAGTCGGCGCCCGGCTCACCGGGCTGCCTGACCTCCCGTACGTCCCAGCCGCAGTCGGCGAGCAGCGCCTCGGGCTCCTCCGTGCCGAAGAGCCAGGGGTTGCCGTCCTCCTTGAGCGCGCTCATGAAGGTGCGGGCGAGCGGGTTCTCCAGGGCGGACTTCGAGATGACGTCGCCGAGCAGCACGGAGCCGGCGGCGGCGTGCGCGGAGAGCGTGGAGATGAGGGTCCGTACGGCCTGCTCGGGCAGGAAGAACAGCAGGCCCTCGACGACCCACAGGACGGGCTCCTCGCTCTTCCAGCCCGCCTCCTTGAGGGGGCCGGTCCAGTCCTGGGTGAGGTCGACGGGGACGGTGGTCCGGGTGCGGCCGGCGGGCTGCGGCTCGTCCTTCAGCATCTCGGCCTTGGCCTCCAGGAGGGCCGGGCGGTCGAGCTCGTAGACGGTGACGCCGTCGGGCCAGGGCAGCCGGAAGAAGCGGGTGTCCATGCCGGCGGCGAGGAAGACGACCTGGCGGATGCCCCGCTCCTCCACGGCCCGGACGATCGCCCGGTCGAGGTAGGTGGTGCGGATGGCGAGGAACGGCACGATGCCGCCGCCGTCGTAGCGGTCGAGCAGCTCGAAGCCGATCTCGTCGGCGACGGTGCGCGCGTAGGGATCGGCGAACAGCCGGTCCTCGCGCTCGGTCTCCAGGGCGCGCGCGGCGGCGGTCCACTGGGCGGTGCGGGATACGGCCTCCACAGGAGGTCCCCCTTCGGTTTGGTTTCCGGTGATACGGACGGCCGTGTTCAGGGGCCTGACGGAAGGACGGTTCCGTCAGGCGCTCATGACCGGGACACAGGTCTTGGCCGGTCGCGCGCACGCGACGGGATCCTCGGCCGCGGGCATCGACGACAGATGGTCGGCCTCGGAGTCGGCGGGGCGCCGGCGGAAGATGCTGTGCAGGATCATGCTGAACACGGCCGTCCCGTCGGCGGCCACGAGCGTGCACCGCGGTTTGACGGTGCCGGTGGCGGGATTGAACGGCGACGGGGTGGAGCCCAGGATCTCGACGCGCGCGGTGAGGACGTCACCCGGGCGGACGGGCCGCAGGTAGCGGACCTCGTCGATGCCGGGCGAGCCCATACAGGCGCTGTAGGCGAGCAGTCCGTCGACGTAGCGGCGCATGAACATCGCCTGGGTGTGGAACCCGCTCGCGATCAGGCCGCGGAACTGTGACTGCTCCGCGCGCGCGGGGTCCGTGTGGAAGGGCTGCGGGTCGAAGCGCCTGCCGAACTCCAGCACCTCCTCCGTCGTGACGGTGACGGTGCCCAGCTCGTGGACGTCGCCGGGCCGGAAGTCCTCGAAGTAGCGCATCGCGCGCCCCCCTTGACCTAGGAGTGGTGTTTCCCTGGCAGCCACCAATCTACGAATGGACCATTTATTTTGTCAACCCAAAAGAAGGCTCGACTACCTTCGGGCGAGGGCAAGTTCGGCATCACGCCAGAGGTCTTCGACGTCCTCGATGCCGACGGACATCCGCACGAGCCCCGGAGCGATCCCGGCGGCGGCGAGCGCCGCCCCGTCCAGCTCCCGGTGCGAGGTGGACGCCGGGTGCGTCACGAGCGTCTCCACCCCGCCGAGGGAGAGTGCGAGCCGGGCCACCCGTACGCGCTCGATGAAGTCCCGGCCGGCCTCCCGGCCGCCCGCGAGCTCGAAGGAGAGCAGCCCGCCACCGCCCGACAGCACCTTCCGGGCGACGGCGTACGAGGGGTGGCCGGCGAGCCAGGGGTAGTGGACGGCCGTGACGCCCGCGTGGCCTTCGAGCCGCTCGGCGAGGGCGGCGGCGTTGGCGCAGTGCTCCCGCATCCGCAGCGGCAGCGTGGCCATCCCGCGCAGCGTCAGCCAGGCCGCGAACGGGTCGGCGCAGGCGCCCAGTTCGACCGTGCGGGGCCAGACGCGGCGGCGCAGCTCGTCGTCCGCGAACACGGCGGCGCCGCCGAGGACGTCCGAGTGCCCGGAGAGGTACTTGGTGGTCGAGTGGACGACGATGTCGGCGCCGAGTTCGAGGGGGCGGCAGAGGACGGGCGAGGCGAGCGAGTTGTCGACGACGCTCGTCACCCCGAGCGCGCGGGCGGCGGCGAGCAGCCCCGGCAGGTCGGGCACCTGGCCGGTCGGGTTGGCGATGGTCTCCAGGAGCAGCAGCCGGGTCGCGGGGTGCACGGCGGCGGCCTCGACCTCGGCCGGGTCGTCGCCCGATATCCGTACGACCTCGATCCCGTACCGCTCGGCCAGGTCCGACAGGACGGCGTGACTGCCCCCGTACAGGCAGCGCTGGGCCACCACCCTGTCGCCGGGCCGCAGGAGGGCGAGCAGCACCCCGCTGATGGCCCCCATGCCCGAGGCGAAGGCGATGGCCCCGGCGCCTTGTTCGAGCCCGGCGAGGGTCTGCTCGAGGGCCCGTACGGTCGGGTTGCCGCGGCGGCTGTAGACGTACTGCCCGTCGGGTCCCGCCATGGCCTCGGCGAGTTCGGCGGCGGAGTCGAAGGCGAAGGCGGAGGACTGCACGAGGGGCACGGAGAGCGGCCAACTGCCGCCCTGGAAGGGCTCGTTGAAGACGTGCACGGCACGGGTGTTCAGTTCCATGGCGTTCCTTCCCTGCTACGGAAAAGGGGCCGCCCGACGTCCGGCGACGGACATCGGGCGGCCCCTGGGGGATGCTTCCGGACGGCGGGGCGGTTCAGGCGGAGACCTTCTCGCCCTGCGGCGCCGGGGCGGCGGCCTCGGCGGCGACGGCCTTGTCGCTCTTCATGACGAGCAGGGTGATCACACCGCCGAGGGCGGCGACGACGGCGGCGCCGATGAAGGCGGCCGAGAACCCGTCCGTCAGCTTCGGCAGGTTGCCGAGCTGGTCGGCCCCCTGGGACATGGCGACGGCGGTCAGCGCGGCGAGACCGAGGGCGGAACCCACGTTGTACGTGGTGTTGACGATGCCGGACGCGAGACCGGCCTGCTCCTGCGGGGCGCCGGACATGGCGGCGATCATCGCCGGGATGTAGGCGAGGGACATGCCGAGCGCGGCGACGAGCGAGGCCGGCAGGACGTCGACGAGGAAGCTGCCGGTCGGCGGGACGGCGGCGAGCCAGACCAGACCGGCGGCGAGGACGAGCAGACCACCCGCGACGAGCGGCTTGGCGCCGACCTTCATCATCAGCCGGGAGGTGATGGCCGTCATGAAGATCATGAGGAGCACGGTCATCGGGAGCAGCGCGGCACCGGACTCGAAGGCGCCGAAGCCGAGGACCTGCTGCAGGTACAGGTTGAGGAAGTACCACATCGGGATCCAGGCGGCACCGAGCAGCGTCATGGCCAGGTTGGCGGAGCCGAGACGCGGGACCCGCCAGACGCTGAGCGGCATGAGCGGCTCGCTGATGCTCTTCTGGATCACGAAGAAGAGGCCGAGGAGGACGGCGGCGCCGATCAGCTGGAGGATCGTGCCGGTGGAGCCCCAGCCGACCTCGGGGGCGCGGACCACGGCGAAGACGGCGAGCGCGAGGCCGGCGGTGACGGCGACGGCGCCGAGGACGTCGACGGAGCCGCGGCGGGACTCGACGTTCGGGAGCAGCTTGGTGGCGGCGAGGGTGGCGAGGCCGATGGGGATGTAGATGATGAAGACCCACTGCCAGCTCATCCACTCGGTGAAGACACCGCCGAGGAAGACGCCCGCGGTACCGCCGGCGGGGGCGGCGGCGCCGTAGAGCGCCATCGCCTTGCCGAGCTCCTTCGGGTCGTGCATGAAGAGCATCATGAGCAGGGTCATGGCGGAGGGCGCGATGAGCGCACCGCCGACGCCCTGGACGGCGCGCCCGACGATCTCGACCCAGGCGGTCTGCGCGGCGGCGGCCACGACGGAACCGGCGATCATGACGGCCCAGCCGGAGACGAAGATCCTGCGGGCTCCGACGAGGTCGGAGAGGCGTCCGCCGAGGAGCAGCAGACCGCCGAAGACGATCACGTAGGCGTTGAAGATCCACTGGAGCTCGCTCTGCGAGAAGCCCAGGTCCTTCTGCATCTCGGGGAGTGCGACTCCGATGATCGAGGTGTCCATGATGACCATGAACTGTGCGGCGGCGAGCACGACAAGTGCCCACCAGCGCCGGGGATTGACGGTTGACATTGCCCTGACCCTTCGCTCGCGACGAACCCCGAGGCGAACCCGGGGCATACCCCTAGGGGGTACCTGTGCGGTGCACCGTAGCATACCCATGGGGGGTATGTAAGAGCGAGGTGAGGACACCACCGACGACACGGGGGAAGCGCCCCTTCCGCCCCACCCGCCGGGCAGAATGCCCCCATGACCGCAGACCAGGACCCCGCACTCCTCCAGCGCTGGAACGCCACCCTGCTCGCCGCCCGCTCCGGCCGCGAGGGCCCCGACCCCACCCCCTACGGCCGGAACCTGCTGTCCCGCTGGGCCGAGCCCCAGCGCCGCTACCACACGGTCGACCACCTGCGGACGGTCCTCGACCGCATCGACGAACTGACCGACCAGGGCGGCGAGGGCGGCGAGTTGGAGCTCGTGCGACTGGCCGCCTGGTTCCACGACGCGGTCTACCGCCCGGACCGCTCGGAGAACGAGGAACGCTCGGCGATCCTGGCCGAAAGGGCCCTCACCGAGGCGGGACTCACCCCGCACGAGGTCGCGGAGGTGGCCCGCCTGGTCCGCCTCACCGTCACCCACGACCCCGACGCCGGCGACCTGAACGGCGAGACCCTCTGCGACGCCGACCTCGCCATCCTCGCCACCGCCCCAGACACCTACAGGGGGTATGCGGAGGCGATCCGCGAGGAGTACGCCTTCGTCCCCGAGGAAGCCTTCCGCGAGGGCCGCGCCACCGTCCTCCGCCAGCTCCTCTCCCTCCCCCGGCTCTTCCACACCCCGTACGGGGCGGCGGCCTGGGAGGAGAAGGCGCGGGAGAACATGGAACGCGAACTCAAGGAATTGACCGACATTTCCGACCCTGCCTGAAAAGGCCCGGTCGAAGCCAAAACGTAATGGGAGTGGCCCCCTACCGCCGGTAAGATCATTCTGCTCGATCTTCGCCAGCGAGAGATGCCAGGAAGACCATGAAACTGCGCAGGGCCCTCCCTATCGCCACCGTCATACCGGCCCTTCTCGCGATGTCCGCCTGTAGCGGCGAATCGTCGGAATCCGATGGCAAGAAGCCGAAGACCGGCGCGAGCGCGAAGAGCACGCAGAGCCCCGAGGACAAGAAGGCCGCCGAGGCGAAGCGCCTGGGGGCGCTCGACGGAAAGGCCATCGAAAAGGCCGCCATCACCGGAAAGACCGCGGGCTTCGACGCCAAGAAGGTCGCCACGGCGGATGTCGAGGCCGGCCGCGGCATGGAGGCGGACAAGAAGGTCTGCCAGCCCCTCGCCAGCCTGATCGGCGGGTTCACGCACATCCCGGCGGTGAGCGTGGCACACCGCTCCCTCCAGCCCGGCGAGGCGACGAACGCGACCGTCGGCTCCATGTGGCTCGCCTCGCACTCGGAGGACAACGCCACCAAGGTCATGAAGGAACTCCGCACGGCCGTCGCCGAATGCCCCAAGGGCTTCAAGACCCTGGGCCTCACGTACGGAAAGGTCGAGGGCCTCACCGCACCGAAGCTCGGCGACGAGGCCGTCGGCTACCGGATCACCGGCGACATCGGCAAGCAGAAGGTCCCGATGACGTACACGGTGGTGCGCAGCGGCGGCGTCGTCGCCGCGTTCTACGGCGTGAACATGCTGGACCCGAAGAAGGCGGCGATCCCGGAGCCGGTGGTGAAGGCCCAGCTGGAGCGGATCGCGGACGCGACGGGCTGACACCGCCGCCACAGACACGGAGAAGGGGGCCGTCCCCAGTGCGACGCACTGGGGACGGCCCCCTTCTCACAAGGGACGACCGGTCAGGAGACGTGTCCCGATTCCGCCGGGAACTCCGGCGGCCAGGGCTCGCGCGGGTCGTACAACGACTGCCGCTCGCCCATCAGCTCGTACTCCGCCTCCCGCCAGCTCGGGTTGCCGCCGACGACGAAGCTGTCGCCGTCCCGCTCCAGCATCCAGGTATAGACGGCGTCCTCCGCCGGAATGCCGTGCCGTTCGTGGAGCACGGCGAACTCCGCGGCGGTCGCCCGCCGGATATGGACGCCGTTCTCGTAGTAGGGCTTGAGGAACATCAGCTCCACATGCCCGATATAGACCTCGACCCTCGTCGTGGTCCGGTCCGCGAGTGTGGGCTCACTGGTCAGAAAGAGCTGGCGGTGCGAGGGGTTGAACCCGCTCACCCTGAAGAACCGACCCTCTCGGACGAAATCCGTCATGCCTTCCCTCTCCTCAGAATTCCTCGGGCACGAGCGACCCGTCGGGGTAGGTGAAGCGGCTGGGGTAGACGCGTTCGTACGTCCCCTTGTCGGGGTTGTACATGTTCCACTCGATGGACTTCCACGTGCGCTGCTCCCGCCGGACGGCCGTACGGAGTTTGATCATCTCCCATGCGGTTCCGTGGCCCGAGGACTGGATCACGGACCAGGAGCTGTTCTGGATCGTCTCCCCTCGCGCCAGGAGCATGCTCAGTGCCTCATCGGCGTTCTTGGCGCCGACGACACCGTCCAGGGACACCGAGAGCCTCACGTTGGGGTTGATCACCGCTCGCTCCACGCCCACCGTCCACAGGGCGCGCTGCCCCATCCCCATGCTCGCCGGCATCTCGATGGCGTACACCTTGTGGTTGAAGGTGTTCCCGCCGATGGAGTTGGCCAGGTTGTTCGAGCCGGGCCTGGTGGCACCGCCGTTGACGCCGAGGACGATGTGATCGCCGTCCTTGACGAGGTCCTTGAGGACCGCCTGGCACTGCTTGACGATGTCGTCGTCGGCCGCCGCGACGGAGAACGACGCGACCTTGAAGGTCGCGGTGTCCGCCGCCTCGCACGCCGTGCCGATCTTGCGGAAGATGCGGCTGATGATGCCCTGGACGACGGCCTCGGACAGGCCGATGGTGCGGAGCGCCATGAAGGCGTCCATGAACCCGATGCCCGTCTTGACGGCGGCGTCCATCGCCGTCACCGCGGCCTTCGCCGACCTGAAGATGGCGCCCGCCACGAACCAGCTGGCCGCCCAGGCGCAGTCGCCCCAGCTGCCGCCGGACAGACCCGGCGTGATCAGCTTGGCGCAGCCGATGAAGTCGCCGAGCAGGACGTCGATCGGATCGATGCCCGAGTTGAACTGGGTCATCGTCAGCGTGACGCTGAGCCTCTTCGTCTCGGGCTTCTCCGACACCTCGCGGCCGAGGTAGACCGTCTCCGCGGTCGGGCAGGTGCCCGAGCTCGTGTACGACTCCCACGGCACCATGCACATGAACACGTCGACGTGCGACTTGTACGTGACGTCGGACGTGATCGTGCAGTCCCCGAAGTGGATGATCGGGTTGCAGTTGTCCTTGACGACGTTCTGCGGTTCGCCGATGTACTCGATGTGGTCGAGGACCGCCCACACGTCACTGATCCCGGTGGTGACACCCTGCGAGATCTGCTCGCTGCTGCCGCCCTTCTCCGTACGGTCAGCGGCGTCCTGGGCCTCGTTCGCCGCGTCCCACGCACCGGCGGCGGCCTTCTCCGCCGCCGTCGCGTCGGTCTCCGCCTGGGTGGCGGTGGCGCGGGCGCTCGCGGCGTCCTTCTCGGCCTGGGTGGCCACGGCACGGGCGTTGGCGGCGTCCTTCTCCGCCTCGGTCGCCGCGGCGTCCGCCGCGTTGGCGTCCGCCTGGGCGTCCATCGCCGCCCACGACGCCGCCATGGCGTCGTTGCCTGCCGACTGCGCGTAGCCGTCGGCCCGGTTCGCCGAGGCCTGCGCCTCCTTGGCGTCCTTCGCGGCCTGGGTGGCCGAGGCCTGGGCCCGCTCGTACGCCTTGGCGGCGCGGAGCGCGTCGGCCGCCGCGGCCGAGGCCGCCTGTGCCGCGAGCTTCATGTCCGCGGCGGCCTGCGCGGCCAGGGCCTGCGCCTCGGCGGAGAACGCCTGGGCCATGTTCGCGGTGGCGGCCGCTGCCGCCGCCTGCTGCTGCGAGACCGTCAGGGACTGCTGCCCCGTGAGCACCGCGAACGCCGCGGAGCTGTCGAGCTCCTGGAACGGACCGCCGAGGGAGATCGCCTCGTTGGCCGGCTTGATCACCGCCGCCGCGGAGTCACGGGCCGCGAGCGAGGACCGCACGGCCGCGAGGGCCTTGCCTGCCGTGGTCGCCGCCCAGGCCGCGGTCTGCAGCGCCTCGGAACGGGCGGCAGCAGCCTCCGCCTTGGCGACCTTGGCCGCCGCGGACGCCTTCTCGGACTGCGCCTTGGCGCCCCGGGCGTCGGCCGCCGCCGCCTCGGAGGCGTCGATGGCCTCGGCCGCCGCGGCGTGCGCCGCGGCCGCTGAACCGGCCGCCACCAGGTAAGAGGACCAGGCGCTGTCCGCCGCCGCCTTGGCGCGGGACGCGGAGCCCTGCGCCTTGGTGGCCGCGTCACGGGCGTTGACGGCCGCGGTCGTGGCCGCGTTCGCCGACGCGCGGGCGTTGGTGGCCGCGGTGGTCGCCGTGTTCGCGGCGGCACGGGCGTCGGTGGCGGCAGCGCGGGAGGCTACGGCCGCGTCCGTACCCTCGTCCGCGGCGGCGTTGGCCTCCAGGGCCTCCGCCTTCGCGTTCAGCGAGTCCCGGCGCTGCTCGGCCTCCAGGGCCCTGTCACGGGCGGCGACCGCGTCGCGCTCCGCCTGCTCGGCGTCACCCCTGCGGGCCGACGCCGTGGCGCCCGCCGCCTCGGCCGACGTACGGGCCTCACTGGCGATCCGGCCCTGGGCGACGGCGTCCGCCTCGTGGCCCTTGGCCTTGTCGCGCTCCCTCTCGGCGGTGGCCCGGTGGGCCGCCGCGTTGGCGCGCTCCAGCTCCGCGATGGCGCGCTGCTCCTGCGCGTTCGCCGCGGCCTGACGGGCCTGCTCCTCCTCCGCGAGGGCGGTTTCCTTGGCCTTCTTGGCGATGGCGGCGTTGTTCGCCGCCGAGACCGCGTAGGCGTCGGCGCTGTCCGCAGCGGCCTTCGCCTGGGCGGCGGCCTCCTGGGCGGCGATGCGGCGGAACTCGGTGTTCACCGCGTGCGCCTCGGTCTGCGCCAGGGCGAGGAGCGCCTCCGACGTCGAGACCGTGGCGTTCGCCGCGTTCAGCGCGGTCTCCGTCGCCTTCGCGGCGGCCGTGGCGGCCGCGCCCGAGGCGCGGGCGACCTGGACCGACTGCTGGGCGTACATCAGGCCACGGCCACGCGGCACCTCGGAGGCGTCCGCGATGGCCCAGGCCTGCTGCTGGCCGGTCACCGCGCGCTGGGACGCGGCGGCGGCCAGGGCGGCCTGCTCCTTCGCCTTGGTGCTCAGCGCCTGGACCTTGCCCCGGGCGTTCGCCAGATCCGTCTTCGCCTTGTCGAAGAGGGCCTGCTTCGGCTTGAGGATGTGGTGCGGGTCGCGTTCGAGCTCGTCGTGCCAGTACTTCTGCCAGCGCAGGATCTGGTCGGCACGCCACGCCTGGCCGATGGCCTCGATCATGGTGGCGGTGGCGGTCCGGGTCGCCGCGGCGGCGTCGGCCTCCGCCTGCATGATGACGGCGCGCGGGGCGGCCTGACCGGCGTACTCCGACTCCCACTCGGCCGAGGCCTGGGAGACGGCCTCGCTCAGGGAGTTGCGCGGGTCCACCGGGTCGGCGTGGTTGCACGTGGCCCACGCCTGCTTGAGGTTCTCGACCTCTACGCGGAACTCGGGGGTGCCTTCGGCGACCTTCTTGGCGGGGAAGCCGCCGTGCCGCAGGTAGACGGCGATGTCGGCCGACGTCGTCCCGCCGAAGTAGCGGGTGTTGTTGACGTTGGAGTCCCGCAGCATCCAGTCGGCGGCGAAGTCGTGCCAGCTGTCCTTGCCGCGGTTCTGCTCGGTGATCTGCCGGGCCTTGGCGATCGCCTCCGGGCTCGCGTTGGTGTGCGCGTCCCAGCCGATGCGGTCGGCCATCTTCGCCTGCGTGGCGTAGGTGTAGGCGCTGATGTCGGCGCCGAACTCCGGGGCGTGCAGCGTGATCTCGTCGCTGAACGAGCTCATCGCGTACGGCCGGTTGGCATCCTCCAGGACGGCCTTCTGGGCCGCGAACGCGTCCAGGTAGGCGTAACCCGCCTCGCGGTCCTGATCACCGGCCTGCCCGAGCGGCATGAAGCCGATCCAGCCACGGTCGCCGATGACGGCTTCCAGCTGGTCGTTTCCGCCGGTCAGGCCCTGGATGGCGACGGCCTTCGTCTTGGCGCCGCCCGCGTGCAGGGCGACTCCCGCGAGGCACCTGTTGAGGCGCGGGGTGGAACGGACGTCGCGGATGACGGCCGCGAGGTCGTTGAGCCGACGCAGGGCGTTGTCAGCGGCGACGAAGATCGTCCGCATGCCGTCGGAGACCTGCTCGATCGCCGCGGCGAGCGCGGGTACGCGGCCTACGATCACGGCGGACGACGGGACGTCGACCAGCGCCCAGAGACAGTTCTCGACGTCGTAAGCGGGCAGGCATTCCCGGACCTTGGCGGGGTCGAGCTGCTCGAAGAGGATCTGCCCCCCGTTCGCGGTCGCCCACTCGACGACGTTCACGGAGACGGCCGCGAGGCCCTTCCGGTAGTCGTCGACGCAGGTCTGTCCGCAGGCGTCGAGGAGGATCTGCTCCTCGCGCTGGCCGAGCGCCGGCCAGTTGGAGGCGCCGCCCTTGATGGGCGTGGCGCCCTCGGCGAGCGCGCCCTTGTGCGCGGCCTCGTTCTTCTCGCGCTGCTCCTGCTCGGCCTTCTTCGCGGCCTCCTCGGCGGCGGAGCTGTCGCCCGCCGCGTCGCCGGCCTTCGTCTCGGCGTCCTTGGCCTCCTGCTCCGCCTCGGCCGCCTTGCGGGCGGCCTCCGCGGCCGCGGCGGCGGACCGGCCGGCCTTCTCGTTCGCCTCGGCGGCGTGCCGCTCGGCGTCGGTGGCCTCACGGTCGGCCTCGGCGGCGATGTCGGTGACCGCGTCGGCCGTCGTACGAGCGCTGACGGCGTCGTTCCCCGCCTGCTCGGCGTGACCGGCGCCGGCGTCCGACGCCGTCTTCGCCCCCTTCTGCGCGTCCGTGGCCTCGGCCGCGGACGCCTGGGCGCGGGTCACGGCCTCCACGGCACGGACCGAATCGCTCGCCGCACGGGCGGCGGCCTCGGCCGCGAGCTTCGCGTCGCCGGTCGCCTGCGCGGCGGTCTGCTGCGCGGACTCCGCCGCGGCTGCGGCCGCGGTGGCCTTGGCCTCGGCGGCGGCTGCCTGCTGCTCGGCGATCGTCTTCGACGACTGGCCAACGAGCACGGCGAACGCCGCCGAACTGTCCTTCTCCTGGTACGGCGTACCGACGGAGATGGCGTCGCCGGCGGCGGCGACCGCGGCCGCGGCACTGTCACGGGCGGCGAGCGCGGCCTGACCGGCCGCGTAGGCGCGGCCGACGACCATCCCGGCCGACTTCACGGCCTCGGCGGCACTCACTCCGGCGGCGGTCGACTCCTGCTGGGCCTTCTTGGCCAGCTCGGTGGCGTTCTCCGACGCCGTGGCCGCGTTGTCCGCGCGGATCGCGGCGTCCTGCGACGCGTCGAGCGCGGTGGCCGCGGCGACGTGCGCGGTGGAAGCCGCGTCGAGGGAGGTGCGGTACGCCGACCACGCGCTGCTCGCGTTGGCCTGCGCGCGCTCGGCGGCGCCCTCCGCCGTGGTGGCGGCTGTGCGCGCGCCGACGGCGGCCGTGGTGGCCTGGTCGGCGGCGGCCTGCGCGGCGGTGGCGGCCTGCGCGGCCTGGGTCGCGGCCGTACGGGCGGCGGTGGCCGCCGCCCGCGTCTCGTCGGCCGCGGCGCCGCCCTCGGCGGCGGTGGCCGCCGCCTCGAGTGCGGCGGCGCGGGCCGCGGTGGCCTGCTTCGCCCAGAGAGCGGCGACGGCCTTCTCGCGCGCGGTCTGCGCGGCCTTCGCCTTCTCGTCGGCGATCTTCCGCTTCGCGGTGGCGTCGGCGGTCGACGTCCCCGCGGCCGTGTCGGCGGCCTTCGCCGCCGTCTGCTGGGTGGTGGCCCGCTCCTCGGCCTCCTTGGCCTTGGCGCGCTCGGTGGCGGCCTTCGCGCGGGAGGCGACGGCGGTGGCGTGCTCCGTCTGCGCCTTGGCCCGCTCGGCAGCGGCGGTGGCGGCCGCGGTCTTGGCCGCGTCGCGCTTCTGCTCGGCGGTCGTGCGCGCGGCCTTCGCGGTCGCGGCGCTCTCGGCGGCGGCCGTGGCGTTGGCCTCGGCGCTGTCGGCGGCGGCCTTCGCCTGGGCGGCGGCCTCCTCGGCGGCGACCCGGCGGAACTCGGTGTTGATCGCGTGCGACTCGGTCTGCGCCTTGGCGAGCAGCGCGTCACTGGTGGCGATCGTCGCGTTCGCCGCGGCAAGGGCGGTCTCGGTGGCCTTCGCGGCGGCCTCGGCGGCGGCGGCGGAGGCGCGGGCGACCTGGACCGACTGCTGGGCGTACATCAGACCCCGGCCGCGCGGCACGTGGGTCGAGTCGGCGACGGCCCAGGCCTCCTGCTGCGCGGTCGCCGCCCGCTGGGCGGCGGCGGCGGCCTTGGCGGCCTGTCCCTTGGCCGAGGCGACGAGGGACATGGCGTTGGTACGGGCCTGGGCCAGGTCGGCCGTGGCCTTGTCGTAGAACGTCTGGTCGGGCTTCTCGAAGATGGTGTCGGGGTCGTTGGCGAGTTCGTCCTGCCAGTGCTTGCGCCAGGTCAGGATCTGGTCGGCGAACCAGGCCTGCCCGATGGCCTGGACCATCTGGTCGGTGGCCTCGCGGGCCGCCGCCGAGGCCTCGGCCTCCGCCTTGATGATCGTGGCGCGCTGGACGGCCTGTCCGGCGTACTCCTGCTCCCACTCGACCATCGCGTTCATCACGGGCTCGTTGAGCGCGCGCCGCGGGTCGACCGGGTTCTGCCAGTCACAGGCGGCCCAGGCCTGCTTGAGGTCCTCGACCTCGACGCGGTACGCCGGTGAGTCCTTGGCGGGCGCCTCCTTCGCGAATCCGCCGCGCCGCAGGTAGGACGCGATGTCGCTGGAGGTCGTACCGCCGAAGTAGTCCCAGCTGACGTCGCTGTCCCGCAGCATGGAGTCCGCGGACCAGTCGTGCCAGTCGTCCTTGCCGCGGTTCTCCTCCGTGACGGCCTTGGCACGGGCGACGGCCTCGGGGCTGGCCTTGCTGTGCTCGTCCTTGCCGAGGCGCCAGGCGAGCTCGGTCTGGGTGACGAGCGCGAAGCGGGTGACGTCCTCGCCGAACTTCGGCGCGTGCCACTCCATGTCGTCGCTGGACCACGCGGATTCGCGGTACGGCTTGTTGGCTTCGTCGAGGGCGGTGGTACGTGCCGTGTCCTGCTGGGAGTAGACGCCGGCCGCTTCCTTGTCGGCGTCGGCGGCCTGGCCGAGGGGGCCGTAGCCGATCCAGCCGCGGTCACCGACGGTGTCGCGGAGCTGCTGTTCGGTGCCGGTCAGGCCTTCGATGGCCTTGGCCTTCATCAGGGGGCCGCCGACGTGCAGCGCCACTCCGGTGAGGCAGCGGTCGAGCCGCTGGTCCTGGCCGATGCTGTTGCGGTCGAGACCGGTGTCCTCTTCGGGCACGGTGTCGGCCGCGGCGGGCACGGCCTGGACGAGGCTGGTCAGTACGGCCGAGGCGGTGACGAGTGCCGTCACGCTGACGGCCCTGGCCACGGCGGACCGTAGGCGACGCCGGCGTCTGCCGACGTCTGGGAGCAATGACATGTTCTGCCTGACAATCTCTCGATCGTTCGGCAGCATCCCTACATGGGCATGACAGGCAGCGGCCGGCCGCCCGGGCAGGGGTCTCCTCGACACGGGCAACTGCCGGCACGCTCGTCTCCCCACGAGCTGGCGCTGCCGCGTACACGGCGACGATGTCACGCGCGGTTCGGCACGGGAAGATCAAATAATCTCCACCAACGGCGCACGGAAGCCCACCACCGGACAAAACCAACCGCCTCTTGATCATCTTGTTACCCGGCGTAAGGAACGCCTTCCGGGCGACGGCCGGACACGCGAACGCCCGGCGGGGGGGGACCCCGACCGGGCACTTTCACAAGGTGTCGGCTACTCCGACGGAGCAAGCACGGCCAGCTTCCGCGCCCGCACCTCTTCGAGGCAGGCGCTCCCCTCCGGCGTACGGCCGACGATTCCGAGGCCGCCACGGTCCGCCATCGCGATGAGGATCGGCAGGATCCCGTCCCGGCCGCCGTGGCCACGGAAGCCGCCTCGTTCGCGGCCGTACGGGCCTCGGTCGCCGCCGTACGGGCCTCGGTCGCCGCCGTACGGGTCTCCCCTGCGGCGGCCGTGCCCACCGCCGCCGCGCCGGCGGACTCCAGAGCGGCTGCCCTCGACGCCTTGGTGCGCTGTCCCGCTCTGTTACCGGGCGTGAGGGAGTGGGGCGAGAGGCGCCGGTCTCGCATCGCGAGACATTGCCCGCAGACGGAATGACAGGCACAAAACACGGGTTGACGCATGTCATGCCGCCCCTCTTTGCCGAAGACGCCACCGCCGGCCCGCCCCTCGCCCCCGACCGGACCCGCATGCCGCTGGCCGTCTACATCCTGGGACTCTCCGTCTTCGCGCTCGGCACGAGCGAGTTCATGCTGTCCGGGCTGCTGCCGCCCATCGCGGAGGACATGAACGTCTCCATCCCCCGCGCCGGCCTCCTCATCTCGGCCTTCGCCATCGGCATGGTCATCGGCGCCCCCCTGCTCGCGGTGGCGACGCTCCGGCTCCCCCGCAAGACGACCCTGATCGCCCTCATCACCGTCTTCGGCCTGGGCCAGATAGCGGGCGCGCTCGCACCGAACTACGCCGTCCTCTTCGCCTCGCGCGTCGTGAGCGCCCTCGCCTGCGCCGGCTTCTGGGCGGTCGGCGCCGCCGTCGCCATCGCCATGGTCCCGGTGGGTTCGCGCGCCCGCGCCATGGCGGTCATGATCGGCGGCCTGTCCATCGCCAACGTCCTCGGCGTCCCGGCGGGCGCGTTCCTCGGCGAGCACCTCGGCTGGCGCTCCGCGTTCTGGGCCGTCGGCGCGGCCTCCGCCATCGCTCTCGTGGGCGTGGTGACCCGCATCCCCCGCATCCCCCTCCCCCAGGAGAAGCCCCGCCTCAAGCGGGAACTTGCCATCTACCGCGACCGCCAGGTCCTCCTCTCCGTCGTCGTCACCGCACTCGCGGCAGGCGGCGTCTTCTGCGCCTTCTCCTACCTCGCCCCGCTGCTCACCGACGTCTCCGGCCTCGACAAGAGCTGGGTCTCCGGCGTCCTGGGGCTCTTCGGCATCGGCGCCGTCGTCGGTACGGCGATCGGCGGCCGGGTCGCCGACGCCCACCTCTTCGGCGTGATGCTCACCGGCATCGCCGCCTCCACCGTCTTCCTGGTCGCCCTGGCCCTCTTCGCGACCAGTCCGACCGCCACGATCGTCCTCACGTTCCTCCTCGGCGTCTCCGCGTTCTACACCGCCCCGGCCCTCAACGCCCGCATGTTCAACGTCGCCGGAGCCGCCCCCACCCTCGCCGGCGCCACCACCACCGCCGCCTTCAACCTCGGCAACACGGGCGGCCCCTGGCTCGGCGGCACCGTCATCGACGCCGGCCTCGGCTTCGCCTCCACGGCCTGGGCGGGCGCGGCGATGACGGCGGTGGGCCTGGCGACGGCGGCGGTGGCCCTGAAGCTGCACAGGTCACCGTCGCACGTGGTGACGGCCGGCTCGCCGGTGGAAGCGGCGAGCGTGCCGTCGGCCCGCTGAAACTCCGTTTACCCGGGCCCTTCATCGCCCTACTGTGGCGCGGTGACGACTCGGATGATCATCCTCAACGGCGCCTCCAGCTCGGGAAAGTCCGGCATCGTACGGTGCCTGCAGTCCGTACTGCCCGACCCCTGGCTGACGTTCGGCTGCGACTCGTTCGTCGACGCCCTGCCCGCGAGGATGCGGGACGCGGACGGCGGGATCGTCTTCGACGCGGACGGCGGGGTCAGCGTCGGCGAGGACTTCAGGACCCTGGAAGCGGCCTGGGCGCAGGGCGTGGTGACGATGGCCCGCGCGGGCGCCCGGATCATCATCGACGACGTCTTCCTGGGCGGCGCGGGCTCCCAGACCCGCTGGCGCGACGCCCTCGGCGACCTGCCCACCCTGTGGGTCGGCGTCCACTGCGACCCCACGGTGGCGGCGGGCCGCGAGATCGCCCGCGGCGACCGCACGCCCGGCATGGCAGCCCAGCAGGCCCGGATCGTGCACGAGGGCGTCGAGTACGACCTCACGGTCGACACCACCCACACCGAGTCCCTGGAGTGCGCCCGGACCATCGCGGCCTGGCTCCGCTGACCGGCCGTCCGCGCTTCCCGCCCGTACCCGATGCGCTCGACCTCCTCCGAGGAGGCCGCGCTCACCCCTCGTAGCGCGGCGGCGCCTCCCCCTGCGCCGGGCGGCCCTTCGGGCGCCGGAGGCCCGCGTCCGTGAGGCGGCGCAGCAGTTCCTTCGAGCCGACCTCGACCGCGCCGCCCGCCACCGCGTCCGCGTACCGGTCGGACGGGATGTCGTAGTGGTCGCGCTCGAAGGCGCGGGGCGGGGCGCCGATCGAGGCGGCGAAGGCGTGCAGCTCCTCGAAGGAGACGTCGCTGACCAGGTGCGACCACATGCGGCCGTGGCCCGGCCAGGTCGGCGGGTCGATGTAGAGGGTCACGTCGGACTCCCCGCCTGATCGACGCGGCGGGTCATCTCAGACCGCCCACCGGTGCGACCACCACGCCCTGTTTGCCGCAGACCCAGTGCGGGTCCGGGCCCAGCTCCGGTTCCACGTCGAGGGCGTGCGGGTCCCCCGAGGCGCAGACCGGGCAGATCGGCCAGCGGCCGTACCGTTCGAGCAGGGCGTCCTGGACGTCCTGGGCGACGAGACCGGCGACGTACGTCACGCCCTCGGGCCACTGCTCGACCCACCAGCGCCGGTGGGTCACCGCGTCCTCCACCATCGACACGACCTCGGCGGCGGCCACCGCTCGGGCCGCCAGGTCGGCCAGTACCAGCGCGCGAGCGGCGTGCAGCGCCTGCTCTACGGGGTCGATGTCGTCCATGGACTCATTGTCACCCGGCACGCGCCCACCACACGAGACAGGGCGGAGGTCCCGGCCGGATCCAGGACCGACGGGGTCTTGTCGCCCCCCACCGCCGAAAGTATCTTTCAAAGGTGACCAATGATGTGAAGGAAAGTTTCACGAGCGGCGCGCCGCCCGCGCCCGCCGCCCTCGCGGCCAAGGTACGGACCCTCGCGCCGTCCATGACCCGCTCCATGCAACGGGTCGCCGAGGCCGTCGCCGGAGACCCGGCCGGCTGCGCCGCGCTCACGGTCACCGGCCTCGCCGAACTCACCGGCACCAGCGAGGCGACCGTCGTCCGCACCGCCCGCCTCCTCGGCTACCCCGGCTACCGCGACCTGCGCCTCGCCCTCGCCGGGCTCGCCGCCCAGCAGCAGTCCGGCCGCGCGCCCGCCGTCACCGCCGACATCGCCGTCGACGACCCGATCGCCGACGTGGTCGCCAAGCTCGCCTACGACGAACAGCAGACCCTCGCCGACACCGCCGCCGGTCTCGACACCGTCCAGCTCGGCGCCGCCGTCGCCGCCCTCGCCACCGCCCGCCGCATCGACATCTACGGCATCGGCGCCTCCGGTCTCGTCGCCCAGGACCTCGGCCAGAAACTCCTCCGCATCGGCCTCATCGCGCACGCCCACAGCGACCCGCACCTCGCCGTCACCAACGCCGTGCAGCTCCGCTCCGGCGACGTCGCCATCGCCATCACCCACTCCGGCTCCACCGGCGACGTCATAGAACCCCTACGGGTCGCCTTCGACCACGGCGCCACCACGGTCGCGATCACCGGCCGCCCGGACGGGCCCGTCACCCAGTACGCCGACCACATCCTCACCACCTCCACGGCCCGCGAGAGCGAACTGCGCCCCGCGGCCATGTCGTCCCGTACCAGCCAACTCCTGGTCGTGGACTGCCTGTTCACCTGCGTCACCCAGCGTACGTACGAGACGGCCGCCCCTGCCCTCGCCGCCTCGTACGAAGCCCTCGCCCACCGCCACTCACCCCGCACCCGCTGACGAACGACACCGCACCGACCACACCGACGACGCCGACGCACCGACGCACCGACGCACCGACGCACCGACCACGGCACCCGCAGCGCCGACCACCGCATCGAAAGAGCCGCACGTGTCTGCTACCTACTCCGAACTCCGCGCCCAGCTCGCCACCCTCACCACCGAGGCCTTCCGCCCCGAACTCGCCGAGATCGACCGGCTGCCGACCGCCGAGATCGCCGCGCTCATGAACGGCGAGGACCAGACCGTCCCCGCCGCCGTCGCCCGGCAGCTCCCCGCCATCGCCGCCGCCATCGACGCCACCGCCGCACGCATGGCCCGCGGCGGACGGCTCCTCTACCTCGGCGCCGGCACCGCGGGCCGCCTCGGCGTCCTCGACGCCAGCGAGTGCCCGCCCACCTTCAACACCGACCCGTCCCAGGTCGTCGGCCTCATCGCGGGCGGCCCCTCCGCCATGATCAAGGCCGTCGAGGGCGCCGAGGACTCGAAGGAACTCGCCGCCGAAGACCTGACCGCGCTCGGCGTCACCGCCGAAGACACCGTCGTCGGCATCTCCGCCTCCGGTCGCACCCCGTACGCCATCGGCGCCGTCGAGCACGCCCGCGCCCTCGGCGCCCTCACCATCGGCCTGTCCTGCAACGCCGACAGCGCCCTCGCCGCCGCCGCCGAACACGGCATCGAGGTCGTCCCGGGCCCCGAGCTGCTCACTGGATCGACCCGGCTCAAGGCGGGCACCGCCCAGAAGCTCGTCCTCAACATGATCTCGACGATCACGATGATCCGGCTCGGCAAGACCTACGGAAACCTGATGGTCGACGTCCGCGCCTCCAACGACAAGCTCCAGGCCCGCTCGCGGCGGATCGTCGCCCTCGCCACCGGCGCCCCCGACGAGCAGATCGAGACCGCCCTCGCCGCCGCCGACGGCGAGGTGAAGAACGCGATCCTCATGATCCTCGCCGACATCGACGCCGCCACGGCCGCCGAGCGGCTGACCACCTCCCAGGGCCACCTCCGTGCGGCACTGCACGCGACGGAGCCCACCGCGTAACCGCCCTTCTGGACATGACCTGAGCGCACCGTCGGCCGTCAACGGCAGAGAACGTCCTCGGCGGGCCGCACGCCCTCGGTCAGGAAACGGGTCACCGCCCGGTCCCCGCACGCGTTCCCGTTCCCCAGGTAGACCCCGTGGCCGCCGTGGTCGACGGAGACGAGCCGGGCCCGCTCTCCGAGCGCCTCCCGCATGCGGAGCCCGTTGGCGTACGGCGTCGACGGGTCACGCAGGTTCTGGATCATCAGGATGTTGGACGGCCCCCGTTCGGTGACGCGTACGGGCTTCTCCACCGCACCGCCCTTCCAGTACGCACAGGGCGTGACGTTCACCGGCAGGCCCGCCGTCAGCGGATGGCGCTCCCGGTCGGCGGCGACGGCCCGCTCGAAGGTCCGCACGGACGACCGGGGCCAGTCGACGTCGTTGCAGATCACGCCGACGGTGATGGCGGCGACGTCGTCGGGCATGGCGCCCGCGAGTTCGCGCGGCAGCACGGGCTCGCCCGCCGGGTCGAGGGCCTCGGTCACGAGCCGCGCGAAGGCCGGGAAGGAAGCGTCGGAGTAGAGGGCCTGCTGAAGGGCCTGAAGGATCATGGCTCCGGTCAGCGGCACGCCGGGCGTCGCGGACGCGCGCGGCTCCCGATCGAGACGAGCGGCGAGGTCGAGCACCAACGGGCGTACGTCCTCGGCGCGTTCGGAGAGCCGCAGTCCGTCGTCGGCGCGGTCGGGGTGGGCGGCCCAGGCGGCGAAGTCGGGGAAGCGGTCGTCGGCGCCCTGGGCCATGCCCTCCAGCCAGCCCCGGGCGACGCGCTTCGGGTCGGGGTCGTTGCTGCTGTCGAGGACCCAGCGGTCGGTCCGCCCGGGGAACTTCTCGGCGTAGGCGGCGGCGACGTACGTCCCGTAGGAGACGCTCCACGCCGAGAGCTTGCGCTCGCCGAGCGCCTGCCGCAGCCGGTCGAGGTCACGCACCTGGTTGGCGGTGGTGAGGCTGCGGAGCATGGGGCCACCGTTACGGGCGCAGGCCTCGGCGATCCGCCGGGACCGGGCGACGTTGCCGTCGATACGGCCGTCGGCGCCGGGCCAGGACCGCAGGGTGACCATCCACCGGTCGGCGTCGTCGAGCCCGCACCGGGCCTTGGCGGAACCGCCGACGCCACGGGGGTCGAAGGCGACGAGGTCGTAGGCACCGTCCATCTCGGCGGAGAGGGCGGCGCCCTTCTGCGCGAGCCGCTGCACACCGGAACTGCCGGGCCCACCGGGAATGACCATGAGCGTCCCGCGCCGCGCCTCGGGCCGGGCGGAGGGAAGGCGGGAGACGGCGAGCTCGATCCGAGGCCCGTCGGGATCGGCGTAATCGAGGGGTACGGAGAGCAGGGCACAGCGCTGCCCCGGAAGCGGCTTCAGGGCGACGTCACAGTCGCCCCAACCGAGCCCGGCCGCAGCGGCGGGAGCGACAGCGCCGCCGGCGAGGGCGACGCCGGCGACGACGGCGGCGGAGAGGGAGAGGGCGAGGAGCAGGGGCCGACTGCCACGGTTCGTTGTCATGCACACAGCCTCGCGGACCAAGTCCGCGCCCCCCATCCGGCAGCCAGGCGGTTCGGAGGTGGGGCCAACCCCCGGAAGGGGGAGGGGTGTTCGGGGGGCCTCCTCGGCGCGGAGGGCGGCCGTGTCCGGCGGGCTCCTGATGCGGCCGCCCCACCCCAGGGACCCAGGAGACCCCCACCCCCTCAAGGTGACGCCGCCCCCGCTCCCGGGAGATCATCCCGGGCATGACCACCACCACCCCCAGCACCTGGACCCTCGGCGGTGACCTCACCGTCAACCGTCTCGGCTTCGGTGCCATGCGCCTGCCCCAGTACGGCCCGGCCCTCATCCCGAACGCCGTCCCGATGGAGCGCGACCGCGCGACAGCCGTTCTCCGCAAGGCCGTCGAACTCGGCGTGAACCACATCGACACCGCCGCCTTCTACTTCTCCTCCCTCCGCTCCGCGAACGAGCTGATCAACAGCGCCCTCGGCGGTCCCTACCCCGACGACCTCGTCATCGCCACCAAGGTCGGCCCCGCCCGCGACCTCTCCGGCGAGTGGAGCGAGCACGCCCGCACCCCGGCCGCCCTGCGCGCCCAGGTCGAGGAGAACCTGCGCCAGCTCGGCCGCGACCACCTCGACGTCGTCAACCTCCGCGTCCTCGGCGAGGACTCGATCGCCGAGCGTTTCGGCGCCCTCTCCGAACTCCGCGACGCCGGCCTCATCCGCCACCTCGGCCTCTCCAACATCACCCCCGCCCACCTCGCCGAGGCCCAGGCCATCGCCCCCGTCGTCTGCGTGCAGAACATGTACGGGATCGGCGTCCGCCCCGAGTACGCGGACTTCGTCCGCCTCTGCGGTGAACAGGGCATCGCCTTCGTCCCCTTCTACGCGATCGCCGCCGCCGGCCGCGAGACCGGAGCCACCGCCCCGGAGTCCGAAGAGGTCCTCGCCGTCGCCCGGGCCCACGACGCCACCCCCGCCCAGATCCGTATCGCCTGGACCCTCCACCAGGGCCCCCACCTCCTCGCGATCCCCGGCACCGGCAACCCCGACCACCTCGCCGCCAACGTCGCCGCCGGCGACCTCCGCCTCACCCCGGACGAGCTGGCCCTCCTCGACCGCGTCCACCGGGACGCCGCCCCTTCCACCGCCACCCCCGCCTAGACTCCACCCCCATGACGACCACCCCGACCACCCCGAACCCCGCCATCGCCGCCGACCTCGCCCCCATCGGCACCCTCCGAGTCTCCGTCAACCTCGGGAATCCCGTCCTCGCGCAGGGCAGCCCCGAGGCGCCGTCGGGGGTCACCGTGGATCTGGCGCGGGAGATCGGGGCGCGCCTCGGGCTCCCCGTGGAGCTGCTCTGCTTCGACGCGGCGCGGAAGTCCTTCGAGGCGATGGCGGACGGCCGGGCCGACCTCTGCTTCCTGGCCGTGGATCCGGCACGGGAGGCGGAGGTGGCGTTCACGGCCCCGTACGTCGTCATCGAGGGCGTGTACGTCGTGCCGCGCGGCTCGGCGTACACCACCGTGGAGGACGTGGACGCGCCCGGCGTGCGGATCGGGGTCAAGAAGGGTTCGGCGTACGACCTCTTCCTGTCGAGGACCCTCGCCCATGCGACGGTCGTGCGCGGGGACGAGGGCGTCGACACGTTCCGGGCCGAGGGTCTCGAGGTGGGCGCGGGGATCCGGCAGCCGCTCACCGCGTACGCCGAGGCGCACCCGGACGTGCGGCTGATCGAGGGGCGGTTCATGGAGATCCGGCAGGCCGTCGGGACGACGGTCGGCCGGGCGCCGGAGACCGTCGCGTTCCTCCGCGACACGGTCGAGGAGCTGAGGGCGAACGGCTTCGTCGCAGACGCGCTGCGCCGCTCGGGCCAGGACTCGGGATTGTTGGCCCCGTAAGCCGGGGAACGACTGAGGGCCCGGCCGTGGGACGGCCGGGCCCTCGATCACTCACTCAGGTGCTCAGTACAGGCCCTTGAAGCTCTGCCAGCCGCTCGTACCGATCGTCACGCGCGCGCCGTACAGACCGGTCCCGGTACCGCTGTAACGCCACAGCTTCCCCGCCGCGTCACGCGCCACCAGATCCGTACGGCCATCACCGGACAGGTCACCGACACCGACCAGGGACGTGTACCCACCCCAGCCGCCACCGACCTGCACCCGGGCGGAGACGCCACCGGTCGCCGTGCCGTAATACCGCCACAGCACACCCGCCGCGTCGACACCCAGCAGGTCACCACGCCCGTCACCGTTCAGATCACCGGCACCGACCAGCTTCTTGTACAGCTTCCAGTTCGTACCGATCCGCACCCGCGACTTCACCCGGTGATCAGCCGTACCCCCGTAGAAGTACATGTCACCCGTCGACGCCTGCCGCACCACCAGATCCGCGAACCCGTCACCGTTCACATCGCCCGGCGACGTCAGCACGTCGTACTGACCCCAGCCAGAACCCACCAGCGTGTACGGCGAAGAAGCGGAAACCACCTTCCCGCAACCCGGCCGGTACGCCCGCAACTGGTCACCCACACGGATATACACATCCGCACACCGGTCACCGTTCAGATCACCCACCGGCACGAACACCGACGACGTCGCAAACTTCGACCCCGTACCCGCGATCCGCGCCGACACCGCACCCGTACCGGTCCCCCGGTACAACGACACCAGCCCAGCCGTGTCCATCACCAGCAGATCACCGAAACCGTCGTCCCCGGCCATGTCACGCCAGACCGCAGCGCCACCACTCACGGAGACCGCACCGGAGACCGCGAGGTCCAGACCCTGACCGTCGGCGGCCTTCGCGGTGAGCGCCCACGTGTAGGCACCGTTCGCGACCAGCTTCCCAGCCGCGTCCTTCCCGTCCCACGAAGGAGCGACGAGACCGCGCGCCTCGCCCCCGCTCAGGCTCCGCACGACCTTGCCGGTCGCCTTGTGCTTGAGGGTCAGGGACCAGGAGGCGGCGGGCTTGGACAGCCACCAACGTGGCTTCCAAGAAGCCGCCTTGAGATTGGCCGCAGGGGTGTCGGAGTCGAGGACGGCCAGACGGCCCGTGACCCCGCCGAGGCCGACGACGTGGATCTTCCGCAGCGAGTCGACGAAGGCGACGGCCCCGCCGAAGCGGTCGACCGCCCAGACCTGGTCCGGGTCCGGGACGTCGGCGCCCGCGAGGATGCCGAGGACGCGGTCCACCGGCTCACCGGAGCGGACATCGGTCGCCATCAGCGTGTATCCGTAGGCGTCGTAGTAGGGCGTGACGAGGAAGCCGTCGCCCAGATGGGCCTCGCTGTTCCGGGGCACCCTGACGTCGACCCCGACCTTCTTCTCACGGTCGTACACCACCGCGGCCGACGCGTCCGAAGAGCAGAGCGCGTAGATCCACTTGCCGACGACCTCCAGGCGGGACGCCCGGCAGCCGGTTCCGAGGTCGTGGGTCTCGACGGTAGCGCCCGTGCGCAGGTCGATCGCGGAGACGGTGTCGTCCGTCGCGGACGCCGTCCAGAGCAGGTTTCCCCACAGGGCCTGCCGGGAGGTGATGACGGAGTTCCGGACGATCTTCCCCGTCTCGATGTCCGCGACGATCGAGCGCACCCCGGAGGTAGTGGTGCCGCGGAAGTGCACGTAGCGACCGGAGACGCTGTCGACGAAGTCCACCTGGAGCTTGCCCGTGTGGGCGAGCGTGACCGTGCGCGTGGTCCCCGCGGATCCGGGCGTGGTCACGTGCGCCTTGACGATGCAGTCGGTGCACGACGTCGTCGCGCCGGAGGGTGTGCCGTTCGCCTCTTCCAGGATGACCAGCCGGCCGTCGCCGGTGTCGTGCCACCACTTACCGGTGCCGGTCGACTTGAGGAGCGACGGGCAGTTCGGCGCGGTGCCGGACAGCGCGTCGCAGGTCCAGGACGGCGCCGCCGTGTGCGCTCCGGTAAGGGACAGGCCGAAACCCCTGAGGGTGTGGGTCGTGGTCTGCGTCTCCGTCACCACCCGGCCGTTGGCCATGGTCACCGCGGTGTAGGGGACGGTCGCGGGAACGGCCAGGACCTGGGAGGTGACGGGGGCGCCGTCGGCTCCCGGGGCGATGCGCCGTACACCCCAGTGGGCGGGGTCGGTGCCGCCCATCGCGTACAGGGCCCCGTCCGTTCCGGTCTCGACCGCGCGGCCCTTCTCGGCGACGATGCCGAGGTCACGCGTGGCGCCTCCGGCGATCGGCGTGGCGACGACGGGGAAAGCCGGGAACTCCCACGGGTCCGACGGCCCGTCGTAGCGGCCCACGATCCAGTCGCCGACGACGCCGAGCCGCGCGTCGGTGTCGTCCCGGTCGTTCGGCAGCTTCACGGTCCTGCCCGCGTCGCCGTGGTCCGTACGGGAGACGACGAACGCCTGGTCGGTGCCCGTGGCGTCGTACTGGACGATCCAGTCGGCGCTGAGGACCGCGCTGCGGGAGAACGGGGTGAACGGCAGCTCGGGTACGGCCGTGAGCGTGCCCGTGGCGAAGTCGATCAGGGCGGTGCGCGGGGACGCCGTACCGCCGTAGGAGATGAGCGCGCCGGCGTCGTCGTAGGCGACGAGGGACGGCGGCCCGTCGGCGCCCGGCACGAACACCTGCCGGTCGGCGGGGGCGTCGGGGCCGTACCCCAGCAGGTGCAGGACGGCGCCGCCGCTCCCGGAGGCGGCGGCGAGCAGCCGGTCCGCGGAGACGGCGGGGTACACGTGCTCGTACCCGAGGGGCAGGGTGAAGGTGGCGCCGCTCGCGAAGTCGTGGACGGACGCCTCGTCCCTCATCTCGGAGAAGCAGGCGACCCGGTCACCGCGGAAGACGGCGTCGTTCGACCAGCATCCCGGGCCGTGGGCGTACCGCCCGTCCCGAAGGCTCCGCCAGGAGGTGTACGCGGCCTCTCCGGTTCGCACCAGCTGGACGCCGGTGCCGGCCGCGTAGAGCCCTGTGTCGGGTGTTCCGGCGGGATCAGCCGGCGCCGGGATCGTCACCTCGTACGGCGCGTCGGAGGCGGTCGCGGCAGCGGTGGCGGCGGATGCGGTCGCGGTGGCCGTCAGGCCGGTGAGGCCCAGGGTCGCGCTCAGTGCGAGCGCGACGGCTCTTCGGACGGACAAGTACGTGTCCCCTCGTACGGGTGGGCATGCGGGTACGACGAGGGAGGGCGAGCAGGCCGGGCACGACGGGCATGACAGGCACGACGTGGCAGGGCGGAGTGAGAGCCGCGGCGGCCGGGGCCGGCGGGACCCCCCCTGTCGGCAGCCGGATCGTACATCCACTCGAATCCAAGGCGCCAGAAACCTGCCCTGGCGGGGCTCCGGAAGGCCTCTTCCCGGGCCTGGAGGCCCTCCTCCGGAGGCCCGCACACCCCGCCCGTCCCCCGGGCCCACGCCTTCCGGTCGCAGACCCGCCACGCCCCGCACAGCACTTCCGCGCACCATCACTGACCTGGGCTTTTACCTCAACTCCCCCTATCCTTAAGGGACTCGGAGGGGAGATTCCACATGCACGAGACCGACCGCGACATCCGCACCGTCGACGACGTCCTGAACCTGCTCGACGGCCTGTTCGCCCCGGGCGCCGACCGCTGGACCGACGGTGGCGCCGACTGGTGGGACGGGTTCTACGCCGACCGGGACAAGCCGGTGCCGTTCTTCGTCGCGAAGCCCGACGAGAACCTGGTGTCGTACGTCGAGCGGGGTCTGCTCCCGGCCGGCGGCCGGGCCCTCGACCTCGGGTGCGGGCCCGGGCGGAACTCCCTGTACCTCGCCTCGCTCGGGTACGACGTGGACGCCGTCGACCTCTCCCCGACCGCCATCGCCTGGGCCGGGGAACGGGCCGGGGAAGCGGGCGCAGGGAACATCCGGTTCACGTGCGGCGACGCCTTCAAGGGCGCGGCCCCGGACGGCCCGTACGACCTGATCTACGACTCCGGCTGCTTCCACCACCTGCCTCCGCACCGCCGCGTCAGCTACCTCGCGCTCCTGGAACGCGTCCTCGCGCCCGGCGGGCACTTCGCGCTCACCGCGTTCGCGGCCGGCGAGGGCGGCATGGGGTCGGAGCTGCCGGACGCCGACTTCTACCGGAAGGGCCGCCTGGAGGGCGGCCTCGCGTACACCGAGGAGTCGCTGCGTACGATCTTCGCGGACGCCACGAACCCGAACGGCCTGACCGCGATCGACCTCCGCCGTATGCGCGACGAACCCGCAGACTCCCCCGCCTTCGGCGAGTCCTTCCTCTGGACGGCCCTCTTCCGCCGCGCGTGACCCCACCGGGGGTGACCCCACCGCCGGTCACCCCGCCGGTAATTCACGAGCAGCACCGGGGCCGCGCCCCCTAACCTGCCCCCATGGGACACGCCAAGACCTCATACGTCTGTCTGCCGTGCCGCGCCTCGTACAAGCAGCCGTACGACCGTGAGCGCGAGCGGAGGTGTCCGCGCTGCGCGCGCACCCTCATCCACGCAGGATCGGCCTTCGCACCGCCCCGCCGCCGGGACGTCTCCGGCTGGCGGGCGCTGTCGGTCGTCCTGAACGCCGGCATCCGCTTCCACAAGTCCTGCTGCGGCGGCCCGGGTTACCGTCCCCGCACCCTCTCCGAGGTGAAGTCCGGCCTGGCGCACGCCCGTCGCACCGGGGAGCCGATCGCGAAGGCGCTGGTCAGCTTCACCTGAGAGGCCTGATCACATGGTCTTCAGGTGCTCCGCAAGCCGGTCGTACTGCTCCCGCACCCCCGCCTCCATGCCCGCGTCCAGCGCCTGGTCCCTGATCTCGTTCGAGGGCCAGAAGGACGTGCTGGTCAGGGCGGTTCCCCCGTCGGGGGTGGCGTCGAAGGTGAGGGTGACGCGGACCGGTTCGGCGTCCGGCATCTGCTCGAAGGTCTCCGTGTAGTCGAGGCGTTCCACCGGGACGACGTCCTCGTACGCGCCCGAGAAGACGATCTCCTGCCCGTCGGGTGCGGTCTGGCCCCAGCGCCACGCACCGCCCACCCGCAGGTCGATGTCGACGACCGTCGTGGTCAGCCCGGACGTCCCGTACCACTCCCGCACGTGCTCGGGGACCGTCCAGGCCTCCCAGACGCGGGCCGGTGGGGCGTCGAAGGTGCGGGTGACGACCAGCTCACGGTCGGCCGGTGTGGTGAGGAGGGTGACCATGGTCCGTTCCCTTCACGAAGGGGCACTTCCAGGATCCGTTAAACGCCCGAGGGCGGCACCCCCTGGTGGGGGTGCCGCCCTCGTTCTTCGCGTTCGGCTCGCGCGTTCAGCTCACGCGTCCGGCGATGAACCACCGATCCCGGAGGATCAGAAGTCCATGTCACCGCCCGGCATGCCGCCGCCGGCCGGCGCGGACGCCTTCTCCGGCTTGTCGGCGATGACGGCCTCGGTGGTGAGGAACAGCGCGGCGATCGACGCGGCGTTCTGCAGCGCGGAGCGCGTGACCTTCGCCGGGTCGATGATGCCCTCGGCGATGAGGTCGACGTACTCGTTGGTCGCGGCGTTGAGGCCGTGGCCGACGGGCAGGTTGCGGACCTTCTCCGCCACGACGCCGCCCTCGAGGCCGGCGTTGACCGCGATCTGCTTCAGCGGGGCGTCGAGCGCCTTGCGGACGATGTCGGCACCGGTGGCCTCGTCGCCCTCGAGCTCGAGCTTGTCGAAGACGCCGTCGGCCTGCACCAGGGCCACGCCGCCACCGGCGACGATGCCCTCCTCGACGGCCGCCTTCGCGTTGCGAACGGCGTCCTCGATGCGGTGCTTGCGCTCCTTGAGCTCGACCTCGGTCGCGGCACCGGCCTTGATGACCGCAACACCGCCGGCGAGCTTCGCCAGGCGCTCCTGCAGCTTCTCGCGGTCGTAGTCGCTGTCCGAGTTCTCGATCTCGGCGCGGATCTGGTTCACGCGACCGGCGACCTGCTCGCTGTCACCGGCACCGTCGACGATGGTGGTCTCGTCCTTGGTGATGACGACCTTGCGGGCGCGGCCCAGCAGGTCGAGGCCCGCGTTCTCCAGCTTGAGGCCGACCTCCTCGGAGATGACCGTGCCGCCGGTGAGGATGGCGATGTCGTTCAGCATGGCCTTGCGACGGTCGCCGAAGCCCGGGGCCTTGACCGCGACGGACTTGAAGGTGCCGCGGATCTTGTTGACGACCAGGGTCGACAGGGCCTCGCCCTCGACGTCCTCGGCGATGATCAGCAGCGGCTTGCCCGACTGCATGACCTTCTCCAGGAGCGGGAGCAGGTCCTTCACGGAGGAGATCTTGGAGTTGACGATCAGGAGGTACGGGTCGTCGAGGGACGACTCCATGCGCTCCATGTCGGTGGCGAAGTACGCCGAGATGTAGCCCTTGTCGAAGCGCATGCCCTCGGTGAGCTCGAGCTCGAGACCGAAGGTCTGCGACTCCTCGACGGTGATGACGCCTTCCTTGCCGACCTTGTCCATCGCCTCGGCGATGAGCTCGCCGATCTGGGTGTCGGCGGCGGAGATGGAGGCCGTCGAAGCGATCTGCTCCTTGGTCTCGACATCCTTCGCCTGCTCGAGGAGGGCGCCGGAGACGGCCTCGACGGCCTTCTCGATGCCGCGCTTGAGGGCCATCGGGTTGGCACCGGCGGCCACGTTGCGCAGGCCCTCGCGGACGAGCGCCTGGGCGAGGACGGTGGCGGTGGTCGTACCGTCGCCGGCGACGTCGTCCGTCTTCTTGGCGACTTCCTTGACCAGCTCGGCGCCGATCTTCTCGTACGGGTCCTCGAGCTCGATCTCCTTGGCGATGGAGACACCATCGTTGGTGATCGTGGGGGCGCCCCACTTCTTCTCGAGGACGACGTTGCGGCCCTTGGGGCCGAGGGTGACCTTGACGGCGTCAGCGAGCTGGTTCATGCCGCGCTCGAGACCGCGCCGGGCCTCCTCGTCGAACGCGATGATCTTGGCCATGTGAAGTGGTCCTCCCGGACATGGGGTGGATAACGCTCCAGGACCGCGCCGACGCCCGCGACGGACGGCCTCCGGGATGTCCGCGTGGTTCCTTGCCCCACCCGGCCGGCGGCCTCGTCTGCCCGATCCTCGTAGCACTCTCACCTTCCGAGTGCTAACGCCAATGATTAGCACTCGACCTAGGAGAGTGCAAGCGACTCTCGATGATCGGGACGCGAAACGACCGGGGCGGAAGCGGCGCCGGAGCGGTGCGGAAGCAGGGCGGAAGCGGCGCCGGAGCGGGGTGGAAGCGGTGGGGAAGCAGCGCGGGAGCAGGGCGGGAGCAGGGCGGCAGCGGGGGCGGAACGCAGCGAGGGGCCCGCGTCCCCTCAGGGATACGGGCCCCTCGACGGCGTTGCGTCGGTGGCCGATCGCGCCGCGCTCAGACGGCGAGCTTGACCATGTCCGCCTGCGGACCCTTCTGGCCCTGCGAGATCTCGAACTCGACTCGCTGTCCCTCTTCGAGGCTGCGGTAACCATCCATCTGGATCGCGCTGTAGTGGACGAAAACATCCGCACCACCGTCGACCGCGATGAAGCCGTAGCCCTTCTCCGCGTTGAACCACTTGACGGTGCCCTGAGCCATGCCTAACTCCCCTATTACTGGCCCTTGCGCGGGACCGCACTTCGCGGACCCGGGTCAGACCCTGCGCCGGAACGCGTCGACCGCGGCTGAATGTATCTGCCCAACTGCCCTCTGCAACAGGTCATTCGAGCGAGAATTCTGGGCGCGGCGGAAAGGCGAATTAGGGAGAATCCCCAGGATGACGGGGCAAGTCGGGCCCGGCAAAGCGTGCAGAAGGTACACAACGCGCACACACTTTGGCTGCTTCTTGTCGCGCAGGGACGCATTCTCATATGCGTCCGGCATGAGCAGCGGCGGGGACTTCCCCAACTCTACCGCGTTCAACCCTGCAGAATTGCCCCCTCCGCTTATTGACGCGGAAGGGGCAATTCGAGAGTTTCGAGAAAGATGGGGCAGCTGATAAGACTCAGCAGCCTCCGGCGACCGCCGGGATGATCGAGACGCCGGCGCCGGCCGGGGTGGCCGTCTCCAGGCCCTGTTCAAAGCGCACGTCGTCGTCGTTCACGTAGACGTTGACGAAGCGGCGCAGCTTGCCCTGGTCGTCGAGGACGCGGGCGGCGATGCCCGTGTGGTTCTTCTCCAGGTCCGCGATGACCTCGGCGAGGGTCGCGCCCTCGGCCTGGACCTCGGACTTCCCGCCCGTGTAGGTGCGGAGGATGGTGGGGATTCGGACGTTCACGGCCATGTCTTCGTAACCTTTCGGAGAGCCGGGAGAGCGGGTCGGCTCAGAGGGCCAGGCCGGCGTCGCGGAACGCGTCCAGGCTCGGGCGGATGGTGACGGTCGCCTGAGAGGTGTCGGCCACCGCGTCCAGGGTCTTGAGTCCGTCGCCGGTGTTGAGGACGACGGTGGTGAGGTCCGGGTCGATGAGACCGGCCTCGACGAGCTTCTTCGTGACGCCGACGGTCACGCCGCCCGCGGTCTCGGCGAAGATGCCCTCGGTCTGCGCGAGCAGCCTGATGGCGTCGACGACCTGCTCGTCGTTCACGTCCTCCACGGCGCCGCCGGTGCGGCGGGCGATGTCGAGGACGTAGGGGCCGTCGGCCGGGTTGCCGATCGCCAGCGACTTGGCGATGGTGTTCGGCTTCTGGGGCCGGACGACGTCGTGGCCGGCCTTGAAGGCCACCGACACCGGGGAGCAGCCCTCGGCCTGGGCGCCGAAGATCTTGTACGGCTTGTCCTCGACGAGGCCCAGCTTGATGAGCTCCTGCAGACCCTTGTCGATCTTCGTGAGCTGCGAGCCGGACGCGATCGGGATGACGAGCTGGTCGGGGATGACCCAGCCGAGCTGCTCGCAGATCTCGTACGCCAGCGTCTTGGAGCCCTCGCCGTAGTACGGGCGGAGGTTGACGTTGACGAAGCCCCAGCCCTCGCCGAGCGGGTCGCCGATGAGCTCCGAGCAGAAGCGGTTGACGTCGTCGTAGTTGCCCTCGATGGCGACGAGGTCACCGCCGTAGACCCCGGCCATGACGACCTTGCCCTGCTCCAGGTCGTGCGGGATGAACACGCAGGAGCGGAAGCCGGCGCGGGCGGCGGCGGCGCCGACGGCGCCGGCCAGGTTGCCGGTGGAGGAGCAGGAGAGGGTGGTGAAGCCGAAGGCGCGGGCGGCCTCGATGGCCTGGGCGACGACCCGGTCCTTGAAGGAGTGGGTCGGGTTGCCGGAGTCGTCCTTGACGAAGAGCTTGCCGGGGGCGACGCCGATCTCGCGGGCGAGGTTGTCGGCCTGGACGAGCTTGGTCCAGCCCGGGTTCAGGTTCGGCTTGTCCGCGACGTCGGCGGGTACGGGCAGCAGGGGGGCGTAGCGCCAGATGTTGGCGGGGCCGGCCTCGATCTGCTTGCGCAGCGCCTCGGGGTCACCGGTGGGGAGGTCGTACGCGACTTCGAGCGGTCCGAAACAGAGTTCGCAGGCGAAGATCGGGCCGAGTGCGAAGACTTCACCGCATTCGCGACACGAAAGCCCGGAAGCGGGACCGAGGTCGACGGTGGTGGCGGGGGTAGCGGTCTGTACAGCCATGGAGGCGAGGCCCTTTCTCCTCATCTTTCCCATGACGAATTTTTCGTCATGAGACGGATTTGGCACCTTCCCTAGTCGGGGGCCTCGCTGGAGGACGAGACAAACCGACTGGAGGGTTGCCGGGGCTTCAACGGGCCGTTTCCCTCTGCCCCTCTGGATGAGCGGTATTCGATTGTGAAGCGGGGTGAAGTTCCTTGCGGGCTTCGTTCCTGCGCTCCGACGCGGTCGGCACCCCGACGTGCATCGGGGATCCGCGTTGTTCAAGACTGTAACCGAAGGCCCGGACCCTTGGACCGGCCGTCCGAACCGCGAGATGGAGATCACGTGCTGGAAGAGGTGGAGCGCTGGCTGGCCCGGCGGTCCTGGTCCGTGGCGGACCGGCCGCTGGAGCGGATCCTCGCCGCCAAGCGTTCGACGCGCGTCAGCGTGGTGCTGCCGGCGCTGAACGAGGAGGCGACGGTCGGGGACATCGTCGCCGTGATCCGGCGTGAGCTGATGAGCGAGTCGGTGCCGCTCGTGGACGAGCTGGTGGTGATCGACTCGGGCTCCACGGACCGTACGGCGGAGGTGGCGGCGGCGGCCGGGGCGCGGGTGGTCGCGCGGGACGCGATCCTGCCCCGTATACCGGCGGTGCCCGGCAAGGGCGAGGTCCTGTGGCGGTCGCTGATGGTGACGAGCGGGGACGTCGTCTGCTTCGTGGACGCGGACCTGCGGGACTTCTCTGCGGACTTCGTGACGGGGATCGTGGGCCCGCTGCTCACGGACCCGGACGTCGACTTCGTGAAGGCGATGTACGACCGCCCGTTCGGGGACACCCCTGGTCAGGGGGGCCGGGTGACGGAGCTGGTGGCGCGCCCGCTGCTCAATCTGCACTGGCCGCAGCTGGCCGGTTTCGTGCAGCCGCTGGGCGGCGAGTACGCGGCGCGGCGCTCGCTGCTCGAACGGCTGCCGTTCCCCGTCGGTTACGGAGTGGAGCTGGGGCTGCTCGTGGACGCCCTGCACACGGTGGGGCTGGACGCTCTCGCGCAGGTGGACGTGGGGGTGCGCAAGCACCGGCACCAGGACGGGCAGGCGCTGGGCCGGATGGCGGCGGCGATCTACCGGACGGCGCAGCTGCGGCTGTCGCGGGGGCATCTGGTGCGGCCCCGGCTGACGCAGTTCGAGCGGGGAGAGGCGGGGTTCACGCCCCGGACGTACGCGGTGGACACGGAGGAGCGGCCGCCGATGGCCGAGATCACGGAGTACGCGCGCCGCCGCGTGGCGTAGGCGCGGGGGACGCGGAGGACGGACGTGACCGCGTGGCGTAGGCGCGGGGGACGCGGAGGACGGACGTGACCGCGTGGCGTAGCGCTCAGGGAGGACGGCGTCACCGCGTGGCGTAACGCCCGATGATGATCCGTTTTGCCTACATTACCCTTTTATGCGCTTCAGACAACACCACCTGGGCAGAGTGCTCGCGGCCATCGGGCTCGCGGCGGGCTCGCTCGCGTTCACGGCGGCGGGACCGGCCGTCGCGGACGTGGTCGAGCCGTTCGGCAAGCGGTACGACGAGTCGCTGTACGGCGACTTCACCACGATCGGCAACACGGTCATGGGCTGTCCCACGACCCCCGCCGACCTGGCCGCCCGCTGCGCGACGGCGGCGGGCGGGCAGGGCTCCGACAACAACAACACCTTCGTGATGCAGCGGATCGACACGGCCGGCACGGGCGGCGGCCACGGTTCGAGCACCGGCAAGGTCACGGTCCCCGCGGGCGCCGAGGTCGCGTACGCCCGGCTCTTCTGGGGCGGCAACGACGGCACGTACAAGGGCCCGAGCGGCGCCCTGCTGAAGCGCTGCGACATCTCGGGCGCGGACGTCGCCCCGTCCCCCGGCGACCCCACGACGACCGCCCCGGTGATCAAGGTGGGCGCGGGCCCCGTGACGCCCGTCTCGATCGACAGCATGGTCGCCGACCCGGCCGACACCAACGGCCCGCACTACTACACGGGCGAGTCGGACGTGACCGCCGCGTTCGCGGGCGTCTCGGGTACGGACGCGCAGGTGGCGGTCGGGAACGTCTGGGCGCCGAACGGCAAGGGATGCGTGGCGGGCTGGTCCCTGACCGTCGTCCACAGGTTCCCCGGCCCCGACCCCGTCCACGCCCCCGAGCGGCGGAACGTGTACGTGTACGGCGGCCACGTCCTGCAGCGCTCGACCTCCCCCGCCACGACCATCACCGTGGACGGCTTCCACCGGGGCCCGGGCACGGTGCGGGCGAGTGTGACCGCGTACGAGGGCGACTGGAACACGCCGGGCGACAAGTTCCTCGTCGACGGCAAGAACGTCACCGAGTCGCACACCGGCAACACCGACAACTTCTTCGTCAGCGAGGACGACGGCGCCGTCGCCCCGAAGCTGGTGAACAACCTGAGCATCGACGCCAAGGCCTTCGACATCCCGGCCGGCGCCGTCCCGGCGGGCGCGACCTCGGCCGACCTGACGTTCTCCACGAGCGGCGACACCTACGTGCCGTCGGCGCTCGCGTTCTCCGTCCCGGTGCCCGACCTGGAGATCACCAAGACGGCGAGCCCGCGCACGGTGAAGCCGGGCGACACGCTCACGTACACGATCACCGCGAAGAACATCAGCGCGCGCGACTACCCGAACGCCAAGTTCAGCGACGACCTCACGGGGAACCTGGACGACGCCGACTACGCCGGTGACGCCCGTACGAAGCTGGGGACGGTGACGTACACGGCGCCGAAGATCGCGTACACCGGGACCATCCCGGCCGGGAAGACGGCTACCGTCACCTACTCGGTGAAGATCAAGGACCCGCCGACCGGGGACGGGAAGCTCCGCAACGGCGTGGAGGTGGAGACACCCCGCTCCAACTGCGGAATCGGCAGCGAGGACCCGTCGTGCGCGGTGACCCCGGTGATCGAGAAGCCGAAGCCGACCCCGACGCCCACCCCGACCCCGGTGGATCCCACGCCGACCCCGACCCCGACCCCGACCCCGACGCCTCCGGCGACGACGGAACCGACGGAGCCGGCGTTCCCGCCCCTCCCCGCTCCCCCGGCTCCGGGCCCCCACGGAGGCGCCCCGTCCGGCGGCTCGATGGCGGAGACGGGCGGCAACGGCGAGCGGCTGTGGCTCCTGGGCGCGCTGGCCGTGGCCCTGGCGGCGACGGGCCTCGTGGCGAAGGCGGCGATGCGCGGCCGACGCGAGAACTGACGGCAGAACCGACCCGGCCCGGTCCCGGACTTAGGCGCTCACGGACCGTGGCCGAATCAGCCCGTCTCGTATACGTACGTTTGAGCGTTTACGGGACGGGCTAGGTTCGCCACATGGCTACTGTGCTGGTCGCATCAAACCGGGGCCCTGTCTCGTACGTGCTCGGCGAGGACGGTTCGCTCGCCGCGCGCAGAGGCGGCGGCGGCCTGGTCTCGGGCCTGAGCGCCGTGTCCTCGCAGGAGAGCGTGTGGGTGTGCGCGGCGCTGGGCGAGGGCGATCGGGAGGCGGTCAGACGCGGGGTGGGCGAGCCGGGCGTCCGCATGCTGGACATCGCCCCGGACGTGTACGCGGACGCGTACAACGGCATCGCGAACTCGGTGCTGTGGTTCCTCCACCACCACCTGTACGACATCCCCCGCGAGCCGGTCTTCGACGCGGAGTTCCGCCGCCGCTGGGAGTCGTACCGCAGCTACAACCACGCGTTCGCCGAGGCGCTGGCTGCGGAGGCGGCTGAGGGCGCGGCGGTCCTGGTCCAGGACTACCACCTGGCCCTGGTCCCGGGCCGGCTCCGCGACCTCCGCCCCGACCTGCGGATCTCGCACTTCACGCACACCCCGTGGGCGTCGCCCGAGTACCTCGGCATGCTCCCCGACGACATCCGCGAGGAACTGCTGCGGGGCATGCTCGGCGCGGACGAGCTGGGCTTCCACACGCGCAGATGGGCGTCGTCCTTCACGGAATGCGTGGGCGCGTCCGGCCTCGGAGGCACACGGGTCGCGGTGTACCCCCTGGGCGTGGACGGCGACGACCTGCGAGCCCTCGCGTACCGCCCGGAGGTGGACGAACGACTGGCGGGGCTCCGCCACGAGATCGGCGACCGCAGAACGATCGTGCGAGTCGACCGCACGGAACTGTCGAAGAACATCCTCCGCGGCCTGCAGGCCTACCGCGAACTCCTGACGACCCACCCCGAATGGCGCGACCGGGTGGTCCACCTGGCGTCCGCGTACCCCTCACGCCAGGACCTGGAGTCGTACCGCGCGTACACGGCCGCGGTGACGGCCCTGGCGGACGAGATCAACACGGAGTTCGGCACGGCCGACTGGCAACCGGTCATCGTCTCGGTCCAGGACGACTTCCCCCGCTCCCTGGCCGCCTACCGCCTCGCGGACGTGGCGCTGGTGAACCCGGTGCGCGACGGCATGAACCTGGTCGCGAAGGAGATACCGGTGGTCTCGGAGGCGGGCTGCGCACTGGTCCTGTCGACGGGCGCCGGCGCGTACGAGGAGCTGAAGGAGGACGCCCTGACGGTGAACCCCTTCGACGTCTCCCAGACGGCGGAGGCCCTCCACAGGGCCCTCTCGATGCCCCCGGCCGAACGCACGGACCGCACGAAACGCCTCACGGCAGCGGCCACGGCCCTCCCCCCGCAACGCTGGTTCCTGAACCAGCTGGAGTCGCTGCGGAAGCCCTGACCCCCCCTACTCCCGAACGGGATCGACGAGGGCGCGCACGGCGGACGGTCCGGTGAACTCACCGGCGAGGACGTCCATCACAAGTTCGTCGCACACCTCGCCCAGCCAGTAGCCCGCCTCGCGCAGGGTGCCGGCGATCCGGAAACCCGCCTTCTCGTACGCCTTGACGCCGCCCACGTTCGGCGCCAAGACCTTCAGCCAGACCATCCGCACATTGACGACGTGGAACGCGTAGTCGAGAACGAGGCGGGTGGCCGCGCTCCCGAGACCATGCCCACGAGCCTCCGGGGCGAGCATGACGACGTACTCGGCGGTCCGTACCTGATGGTCGGGAAGGAGCGTCGCGACCCCGACGGGGACGGGTTCGGCACCGCCTACGTCGTAGAGGGTGAAGCGGATGTTCTCACCACGCAGCTGGTGAGCCATGCCCTCGGTACGTGCCACCAGGGATTCGGGACTCTGACGCCCGTACCCCACGAGTAGGGCCGGGTCTTGCTCCCACTGCCAGTAGGTCTCGACGAGGTCGGGCCGGAAGGGGCCGAGGCCGCAGGTGTCGTCCTTGATCCACAGAATCGGGTCAGCGGTCACGACGGTCTCCGATCACGAGAACGGGGGTGTAGGCACGGGTCGATTCGGGCTCGGCCACGAGCATGCCGTCCTCAGTCTGGACCCACGCGTGCAGGCGAACGGGGTCTGGCGCGACGCCGTGGCACCAGGTGACGGACAGACCCCGTGCGGCGAGGAGCATTACGGCTGCGGCTGACTCCTCCAGACAGGCCGTGCGACCGGGTGACAGCCAGGCGGCGTGGCGTACGGCGAGCACGGCGGATCCGGCCTGCTCGGGGGTGGCGGGACGACGACATGCCCACGCGGCGGCGCGGATCACCCTCGTCACACGGTGCATCGCGGCCGCCCTGCCTCCCACCCTCTTGATCGCGAAGACAGCCACCAGGGCGGCGACGGCCGCGAGACTCCACACCCCACGGGGCCGCTCGATTCCAGCGGGGTGCTCGGCACTGCCCCAGCTGGCGGCCGGCGCGACGACGGGCGTCGGACTCCGCCCCGGGACCTGGCAGCGGACGCGGCCCGTGCGGTAGTCGACGATGACCCGGACGTGCCCGAAGTCCACCGACCTCTTCATCGGATCGCTCTGATGGGGACGTTGTCGACCCAGGTCGGGAACGGGTCGCGATGGTGGGCATGCAGCCAGGCCTCCACCATGAGGGCCTGTTCGAGGGTGGCGAGCGGCATCGGAACACCGGCGGCTGCGAACCGAAGGCAGCGGCGGAAGCGCGGGGGGTCGAGGAGTCCGAGGGATGCCAGACGTCCGTCACCGAGGGCCAGGAGATCGTCCAGGTTCTCGCGCATCCCGGTGAAATGGTCGGCTTCGAAGCTCCCCTTGGTGGTGCGTGCGGCCACAGCAGGCGGCAGCAGGTCGCCGACAGCACGCACGAGGAGCGGCTTGTATCCGTGGACAGACGGCCGGCGCTCCAGCGGATTGCGCAGCACGGCGTCAATCACGGACGGGTCCAGGAAGGGATTGTGGAGGTCGACGCCACAGGACGCCGCGAGTTCGGCATCGGCCCTGGCGGTACGCGCGACTTCCCGGATCTCGTCCACAAGCGTGTGGAGGGAGGCGTCGAGCTTGTGGAGAGGGTCGGAGGCGGCGGCAGCCTGCGCGGAAGCTTCGGCGACACGGCCGACGGCAGCGGGGGCTGCCCACCCGGGGATCGGCAGAGGCGTGAACCAGTGGACATTCCCCCGGTCGTGGCTCGGTGCCGTCTCGCCGGAGAAGTATCGGGCGAGGAGGGCGAGAGCGTCAGGTCGGCTGGTGCGGGCCATCGCGGCGGCACCACGCAGCAGGGGCACGACGGGGGTGTGGCGTAGGCGAGCCCATCCCTGCGCCTCGCGCACAGCCCGACGCCACCGTCCGGCGCGCATGAGGTCACAAAGTTGTGCCGGGGGCTGGAACAGGACACTGTCCCCACCGTCGCCGGTCAGGTGGGCTCGCGTGCCGAGCTCGCGGTGCATCCAGCGGAACTGACCGAGGAGTCGGGCCTGAGTGAGGGTCGAAGGGGCCGGCTCGTCGGTGGCCGGTACCGAGGTTATCCCGCTGTAGGGCAGATGCTCCGTACCCAGCGGAAGAAGGCGGTGGGTGATCCGGCCCGCCGAGGCCGCAGCGGTCAACCGCGCGTAGTGGAGGTCCGCCCCGTCCAACCGTCCCTCCGGATGGATGGTCACCGCGTTGAGGACGTGTGAGCCGCTGAGGGCGCGTGCGGCGAGGACTGCCACGGTGGTGGAGTCCAGGCCGCCGGAAAGATCGGAGGAGAGCGTCGGGTCCGCTTGCGCGCGTAGCGCCACTGCGTTCGTGAGGGTCCGGCGGAGCTGCCGATGTGCCATGCGCCCGGGTTCCGATTCGGGGCGCCACGTCGTGATGCAGCGGAGGACTCCCCCGTTCCGAGGCAGCTCGATCCGGCTGCCGGGCGGAAGCTGCTGGATTCCCGTGAAGAAGGTCCTGTTGCCGGCCAGCGCGGGAACCGAGGGGGCCAGGACGGCACACGCCACCCGACCCACATCGACATCGGCCCTGGTCAGCGAGGCGAGAACACGGGCAGACGTCGACCACGCCCAGCCACCACCCCACCGTGTGCCATACAGCGGAAAGGCTGCCGCCGGGTCGGTGTGTACGACCACGCCCTCCGTGCGCTCCTCGATCACGGCGTACAGGCCGGGCCAGCGCCACGTCACGTCAGCGGGCACCGGCCCGTCGGAGAGAACACGCAGTTGTCCGTCCGTCGCACCGCAGGATCCGATCACCAGAACGCGTGATCGGCCCTGGCCGGCGGTCACCGTGCGGATTGGAGTCTCCCCAAGCCGCCAGAGCGCGCTTGGGGCAACCGGGAAGTGAGCGCCGAGAAGGCGCGGGAAGTCGTCCGATGTCGTACTGAATCCACCGAGGGGCACGGGTCCTCCAGTCTCGGGGCGGGCCGGGTACGAGGTGTGCGGCCCCGACCGAGGACGGGGCCGCACACCACACGGGCGGGCGATCAGCAGTTGTACGCGCGCCGCTTGTCCTCGGACTGACCGCCGCCCTGCCCCTCGGTCAGTTCGGCGATGTCGCCGACATCGACCATGTCCGGCTCGGGCGTCGGGATGTCCTCCTTGCGGAGCGGTTCGTTCATGGCGGTGCCTTTCTCCAGATGGGCGAGGTGTTGGACAACCCGCTTCGCGCCGACTTCCGAGAAGGAGACGGAGCGGGAATCTGTGTGCCTACGTGCCGGGCGTCCCCGCCACAGCCAAGACGATGACGAGGGCGCCGGTGACGACTGCGTGGAGCAGGACGACGAAGCGCTGCCTCATTGGACAGCCCGGACGTTGGCGAAAGCCGTCGACCACTCCACGCCGGACACGGGCCGGATGTAAGCGACCCGCACCACGCGGCCATCGTTGTGGATCTCGTGCGTGACGGCCATGAGTTCACCCTCGCCCCGGGAGGCGATGTCCCGCACTCGATGTCCGAGCAGCTCGTGCTGCTCGTACCCGTCGTGGTCGACGGCGTTCACACCTCGCCCTCCTGCTCGGGCTGCTCGTCCGCGAAGCGGCGCAGGAACCTCTCCCAGCCGTCGGCCGCCCGTTCACGCAGCTCACGGCTCGGAACTCCGTACTCCGGACTCGGCGTCCCGGGCTCGTGTCCGCTCGCTCCGGGCGTGCGGCGAGGAAGGAGAGGACTGCCCATCGCGTGCTCCTGCCGTCGGTGGATTCGACGGCCGTCCGGGCTGGTAGGGGGAGCCTGCGTTGATCGGCCCTCGCCCGGACGGCCTGTACTCAGTCAACGGCCCGATCTCGTTCTGGAACAGGAAAGGTTGCCGACCGAGGCAGGGCACGCGACCGGAAGACTTTGCGAGCGCTTTGCGAAGCTGCTGGCCCGGAGGATGAGCTGGGACTACGTTCTGCCTCGTGGCAGTCAACGCCGTGTTGAAGCAGCGGATGGCCGACTTAGGCCTCACCCAAGAGGAGTTGGCAGGTCGGATGAACGCCGCCCTGCTGGCGATCACCGGCAGGCCCGGCGAGGTGTCGGACCGGACCGTCCGGAACCTGATCAACGGGGCAACCCGGCGTCCCATCGGTCGCACGAGCAGGGCGCTGGAGGCAGTGTTCCGCTGCCCGTTACGAGATCTGGGGTTCGAGCCCCCCAGCACCCCAGCACCGCCGGAGGACCCCGTGGAACGCCGTCAGTTCATCGCCGCCGGGACCGCCCTGGCCCTCACGTCAGCCGCCCCGGCCTTCGGCACCCCTCGCCGTATCGGCGTCAGCGACATCGAACGCCTCCAGCGCAAGTTCGCGGACATCATCGCTAGGGACCACCGCCACGGCGGGCAACTCGGCATCGAGCAGAAGGCCGCCGCTCTCGCGAACGAAGCACTCTCCCTCCAGAACTCCGGCAACGCCAGTCAGCGCATCAGGAAACAGGTCTACGCCTCGGCTGCCGCTTTCCGATCCTCCGCCATGTGGGCAGCCGTCGACGGCCGCCGGTTCGACGACGCCACCCGCCACATGCGTGTCGCCCAGGAGCTCGCCGAGATGGCCGGCGATCCTTACATCAAGTTCCGCATCTGGTCCCACGCGGGCACGATGTTCCGTCACGTGGGCCGTCCGGGCGACGCCGCCGCGGCCAACGAGGTGGCCCGCAGACTCGGCATCACGCGCCAGGACCCCATGTTCGCCTCCCTCGGCCTGGCCAGACAGGGTGCGATCCACGGGGCAGCCGGAGACCGCGCGGCCACTCGCCGCGCATTCGAACAGGCACAGGACGCCCTGCTGCGCGCCGACCCAGGAGCCCAGCGCCCCGTCTGGATGAATGCCTTCTACGACCAGGCCGAACTCGACAGCCTCGCTCTGTCCGCGAACCTCGCGCTGGGCGACTTCGAGCGGGCCGAGGCCCACGGCCACCGATGCCTCGCGGCGCTGCGCCCTCACATGCACCGCTCGAAGGCCATCGCCACGACCCGCGTCGCACGGGCGCAGCTCGAACAGGGCGAGGTGGAACCCGCCGTCGCGACCGCCATGTCCGTCCCCGTCGACGCCGCTGTCCGTCACCCGCGAGTCGTGGGGATGCTCCGCGCGTTCGGCAGCCGTCTGGAGATCATCGCTCCCGATGCCGCACTCACCCACAGCTGGACCCAGTACGCCCTCGACACCTGGAGGCAGCCCGCATGACCCCACGACTGCGCCACTTCACCGACATAGAGCAGGTCATCGCTCCGCTGATCGCGGTGTACGCGCAGGTACGCGAGCCCCTGCTGCACCTACCGAACTACGCGGTCCCCACGTTCACCACGCGAGTCGAACGTCACGGGACCGAGCCGGGATTCGAAGCGGTGCTGGCATTCGACGCCGAGGACCGGCCGGTGGGCTACGCGTACGGAAACGCCGTGGAAGGCGATGACCGGTGGTGGACGAGGATGGGTGACGTCGACGCCGCGTTCACGCGCTCTCCGTCCCTGGCCCTGAAGGAGATCGGCGTGACAATCCCCTATCGCGGCACCGGGCTGGCACGGCGCATCCATGACGAGCTGCTCGCCGGTCGCGGCGAGACGTACGTGTCGCTCATGGTCAACGCGGCGGCCGGTGACGGGAAGGTACAGCGGGTCTACGAGTCCTGGGGATACGCGGTGATGGGCACGAGCCGGCCGTCTCCCGATTCTCCAGTCCTCACCGCGATGATCAGGCCGATCGCGGCTGCGGCGGAGGAACGCGGCCGTTAGCCGAGGAAACGGAGACTGGCGGTTCGTCCCGTAGCTCAGGCGTCGCTGTCGTTGCCACCGTCGATGACAGTCAGCTCGGCGCCCTTCCCGGCGTAGGGGTCGGGGGTGCCGGCGGGGATGTTCTGCACGGCCTGCCCCTGGGCGGCGCCGTTGCCGTTGAACGCGAAGTCGGGTCGGATCCGCCAGTCACGCCCGTCGGGATAGATGAACCCTGCCTCAGCGAGCTGCCGAAGGGCCCGCGACACCGTCGACTGGGACATGCCCACCTGCTCGGCGAACTTGACCTGGGTCTCCACCCGGACAAGACCGTGGTCCTTGCGGTTCTGAAGGGCGCACATCTTGTGGAACAGCTTGTAGGACGCCCCGCTGAGATCCGCCTCGGCAAGGGCGTTGTGCGCGTCGTATCCCATCGTGGTGAACCCACCTCCCCGGAACCAGAGTCCATGCGCGACGCCGATTGACGAGTGCACAGTGAGGTCCTGCATCTCGCCAGTGGCCCGGTTGACAGTCTCGATCTTGGTCACTCGTCGGGCCGCACGCACAGGGTACCTCCGGGGCTGAATGAGGTCATCCAGAGCTGGATGGCCAATTCAGTTTCGCATGACCAGGGCTGCCTACGCGCAGCTTCTATTCAATTTCGCATGGAATATCTGCGTGACTGCAACGCGATTCGCGCATACAGGCAGGTCAGAAGCTCGCCCTGGTGGGTCTGTCTTAATAGGTAAAGCGCACCCGCCGTACGGGAACCCCTGCGGTACTCGCGATGCTCCGTTCCTCGGGGGTGCCCCACCCTCGTCGCGGGGATCCTTCGGCCGTCTTGGGCCTGGGTCGTGGCTTCAAGGAGAAGCGTGGCCGGGGCCGGTGGGTGGTTGCTCTGCACACGTGGCGGGTGCTCGCTCGGCTCTCCCGCCGTCTCGGCCGACTGTCGTGGGCCGAGGTCGTGACGGGGGTCGTCAGGGGGTGTTCCTTCGGTCCTCCTTGCGCTCCCTCCCCCACGCCGCCAGAGGCTCCAGGGCGTCGTTGAGGCGGATGCCGTCCTTCGTGAGGGCGTACTCGACGCGGGGCGGGACCTCCTCGTACGAGACGCGGTCCACGACGCCGTCCGCCTCCATCTCGCGGAGGTGCGAGGCGAGGACCTTCTCCGTGATGCCCGGGACCAGCCGGCGCAGTTCGCCGAAACGGCGGTGGGGCTGTTCGTGGAGGGCCCAGAGGATGAGGACCTTCCACTTGCCGCCGATCACCTCCATCGCCGTGTCGATGCCGCAGATGTGTCCGTCGTCCACTCCCGGCCGGTTCAGCGTCGCCATGTGTCCACCCTTCTGAGCTGCTCGCTCACCTCAGGGTAACTCCCCACTTCGAAGTGGGTACTTGAGCAGGTCAGCGGCCTGCAGCAGCCTTGTGGACATGACGCAGAACACCGCAGAGAAATCCCCTGTCACCCTCCTCGGCCTCGGTGCGATGGGCACCGCCCTCGCCCGTACCTGGCTCGACGCCGGGCACCCGCTCACCGTCTGGAACCGCACCCCGTCACGCGCCGACGCGCTCGTCTCCGAGGGCGCGAAGGCCGCGGACGGCGCGGCCGCGGCCGTCGCGGCGAGCAGCCTCGTCATCGTCTGCCTCCTCGACGACGCCTCCGTCGGCGCCGCCCTGGACGGTGTCGACCTGACGGGCAAGGACCTCGTCAACCTGACCACCACGACCCCCGCCCAGGCACGGGCCCGCGCCGCGTGGGCCGCGGAGCGCGGTGCCCGCTACCTGGACGGCGGGATCATGGCCGTACCGCCGATGGTCGGCGTCCCGGAGGCCGGCGGGTACGTCTTCTACAGCGGTTCGCGTGAGCTGTTCGAGCTCCACCAGGAGGCCCTGGCGGTGCCGGTCGGCACGGTCTACGTCGGCGAGGACGCCGGTTTCGCGGCGCTGCACGACGTGGCCCTGCTGAGCGCCATGTACGGCATGTTCGGCGGTGTCGCGCACGCCTTCGCCCTGATCCGCAGGGAGGACATCGACCCGTCCGCGTTCGCCCCGCTGCTCTCCGGCTGGATCGCGGCGATGGCGGGTCCCTCCGTGCTGCAGACCGCCGCCCAGCTGAAGAGCGGCGACTACACCACGGACGTGGTCTCCAACCTGGCGATGCAGGTGGCCGGCACGCCGACGTTCGAGAAGACGGCCGCGGAGCAGGGCGTGAGCCCGGAGCTGATCCAGCCGTACTTCGAGCTGATGCGCCGCCGGCTCGCCGTGGGCAGCGGCGAGGAGGACCTGACGGGTGTGGTGGACCTTCTTCTCGAGTAGCCGGTAGCGCGGCGGCCAGTGGTCGATGGACCGGTAGTCGGTGGATCGGCTACCGGTAATCGGTGCGACCCCCTCCTCCTGAGGGGTGCTCCCGTGTCAGACTCTGCGGCGATCGTTCCCCCAGGCGATCCGTTTTCCCCCTCAGGCAAGCGGAAGGATCGCAAGAGACGTGAAGAAGATTGTCGTGGGCATGACCTTCGGGTCGGCGCTCACCGCCCTTCTCGCCGCGGGACTCACCCCCGCCACCGCGCAGGAGGCCCCGGACACCCCGGCCAACACCACCGCGCACCGGCCCGACAACCGTCCGGGACCGCTCACGAAGCAGCGCACCGAGCTGCGGCAGAAGGCGATCGACCTGGTCGCCAAGGGCAGGGCCAAGGCGAACGCCGAGGGCGTCGTCGAGGTCGCGCCCGGCAAGTTCACCGAGATCGAGACCACCACCGCCGACCGCCAGGAGAAGATCTTCACGATCCTCTCCGAGTTCGGCACGGACGCCTCCGGCAAGTACGGCACCGTCCCCGGCCCCCTGCACAACGAGATAGCCCAGCCCGACCGGAGCGTGGACAACTCCAACGCCTGGACGGCCGATTTCGACAAGGCGTACTACGAGAGCCTCTTCAACGGCTCCGGCGAGTCGATGAAGACGTACTACGAGAAGCTCTCGGGCGGCCGCTACTCGGTAACCAACACCGTCGAGGACTGGGTCAAGGTCCCCCACAACGCCTCCTTCTACGGCGACAACGCCATCGAGGACAACGGCGGTTCGTGGGCCTTCGTCCAGGACACCGGCGACGCCTGGTGGAACGCGCAGCTCGCGGCCGGCAAGACCCCCGCCGAGATCGACGCCTACCTCGCCCAGTTCGACGTCTGGGACCGCAACGACTGGGACCACGACGGCGACTTCGACGAGGCCGACGGCTACATCGACCACTTCCAGGCCGTCCACGCCGGCATGGGCGAGGACGCGGGCGGCGGCGCCCAGGGCGAGGACGCCATCTGGTCGCACCGCTGGTACGTCAACGGCGACGACTACGGCCTGACGGGCCCGGACGTCTCCGGCACCCAGAACAAGGCGGGCGGCGCCCGCATCGGCCAGTCCAAGTACTGGCTCGGCGACTACACCACCGAGGGCGAGAACGGCGGACTCGGCGTCTTCTGCCACGAGTTCGGCCACGACCTCGGCCTGCCGGACTACTACGACACCGACGGCGGCGAGAACTCCACCGCCTTCTGGACCCTCATGAGCTCCGGCTCCTGGCTGAGCCACGGCGCCGCCGCGAACGCGGGCATCGGCACCCACCCGGGCCTCATGGGCGCCGAGGAGAAGCTCTTCCTCGGCTGGCTGGACTACACCGACGCCCCGCTCGGCGCCACCGGCACGTACACCCTCAACCCGGCGCAGCTCCAGGTCACCGGCAAGGACCAGGCAGTCCGCGTCGCGCTCCCGGACAAGGCGAGCAGCACCACCTACACCACGCCCACCTCCGGCACCCACGCCTGGTGGACCGGCTCGGCCGACGGCCTCAACCAGTCCCTCACCCGCTCCGTGCCGGCCGCCTCGCGCGTCACCGTCAAGGCGAGCGCCTGGTACGAGATCGAGGCCGACTTCGACTACCTCTTCGCCGAGTACTCCCTCGACGGCGGAGCCAACTGGGCCCGCGCGGGCGCGGCCGTCGACGGCTCCTCCGCCGGGAAGTGGACGACGCTGCGGTACGCGTACGACTCCGCGGGCAAGCCCTCCCTCTTCCGGTTCCGCTACCAGACGGACGGCGGCGTGCACTACGCCGGCGCGTTCCTCGACGACATCTCGCTGACCTCGGGCGGTACGACCCTGGCCACCGACGACGTCGAGCAGGGCGCGGGCGCCTGGACCGCCACGGGCCGCTGGAACATCTCCACCGGCACCGAGACGGCGACCTACCCGCGGTACTACCTCCTGGAGAACCGCGAGTACGTCGGCTCCGACGCGCTCCTCGCCGAGGGCCCGTACCAGTTCAGCAAGGGCGTCACCGCGCCGGACTGGGTCGAGTACTTCCGCTACCAGAACGGCATGCTCGTCTGGTACGTCGACCGGTCCTTCGACGACAACAACGTCAGCGCCCACCCGGGCGGCGGGCAGGCCATGGCCGTCGACGCCCGCCCGGCCCCGTTCCGGTACGCCGACGGGAGCGCGCCCAGCAACCGGCGCCAGCCCTTCGACGCGACCTTCGGCCTCGAGGCCACGGACGCGACCTGCCTCCACAAGGAGGTCCTGGTGGGCAAGGGGAACAGCCAGACGGTCGAGACGCAGGCGGCCTGCGCCCCCTCCGTCCCCGGCATCCCGGTCTTCGACGACACGGACCCGAACGCGTACTACGACACGTCGGCCCCGCAGGCCAGCGTGAAGGTCGCCGGCCACGGCGTCCGCGTCACGATCACCGGCGACGCCGGTGACGACCTGACGATCAGCGTGACCAACCCGGCCGCGCACTGATCCGTAGGAAGGTCCGCGGGGCGGTACGGGAGCGGGGCCTCAGGCCTCCTCCCGTACCGCCCTCGCCAGCTCCGCCAGGAACGCGACCACGCCCGCCGGGCCCCGGACCGCGAGGTCGGCGCGCTCGGCCAGCTCCGGGACCTCCGTGGAGCCGCTGCACACCAGCAGGCCCGGGGTGCCGTCGGCGCGGAGCTTCTCCACGGCGGCGAAGGCGGGCAGGTCGCCCAGGTCGTCACCCGCGTAGAGCACGGACCCGGCACCGACCTCCCGTACGTACGCGGCGAGCGCCACGCCCTTGTCCATGCCCGGGGGCCGCAGCTCCAGGACCATGCGGCCGGGTTCGAGGACGAGGCCGTGGTGGGTGGCCAGCTCGCCGAGGGGGCCCTTCAGCGCCTCGAAGGCACGCTCCGGGTCGAGGGCGCGGCGGGTGTGGACGGCGACCGCGCGGCCCTTCTCCTCGATCCAGACACCCGGCCAGGCCCCTGCCCGGTCCAGGAAGCCGGGCAGCTCGGCGCGGACGGAGGCCACGCCCGGGTGCGGGGCGGCGGCCTGCACGGTGCCGGTGACGGCGTCCCAGCGCTCGGCGCCGTAGTGGCCGAGGACCACGAGGCGCTCAAGGCCGGGGACGCCGGCGAAGCCGCCGTATCGGACGGCCACCCCGGCGGGGCGGCCGGTCACGACGGCGATCGAGCCGACCTCTGGCGCGAGGGCCGTGAGCGCGGCGACGGCGTCGGGGTGGGCGCGGGCCTGTTCGGGGTCGGGCACGATCTCGGCGAGGGTGCCGTCGAAGTCGAGGGCGACGACGGCCTTCGCGGGCCGCGCGAGCAGCGCGGCGAGGCCGTCGCGGCCGGTGGACGTGGTCGGGTGCGGGAGGCTGTTGACCATGCCTCCGACCCTACCGACGCGGGGCGCCCGCGTCAGGGGGGCCGACGAGCTGCCGTCTCACCGCCGCCCCTGCTTCTCCTCCCGGACCCGGCGGAGCCGGTTGACGGTCACCGGGTCGTGGGCGAGGGCGCGCGGGTCGTCGAGGAGGGCGTTGAGCAGCTGGTAGTAGCGGGTCGGCGAGAGACCGAGCCGCTCGCGGACGGCCCGCTCCTTGGCACCGGGCCCGGGCCAGGAGCGGCGCTCGACGGCGAGGAGAGCCCGCTCGCGCTCGCCGAGCCCGCCATCCGTGACTTCGCGCTCGTCGGTCATACGAACAACCTATTACTCGGCATTCCGGGCCGCCGTCCTACTCGGCGTTCTCCGCCGCCGTCGCCACCCGGCCTATCGAGGCGAGGACGTCGGCGGGGCGCCCGGCCGGGGTGACGGCCTTGCCGATGTTCTGCTTGACGTTCTCGCTGACCTTGGCCCAGGACGTCTTGCCGACCGGCGGGAGCTGGCTGTCGGGGAGGGTCTTGAGGAAGACGCGCAGGTCGGCGTGTTCGGGCTCGGTCTCCATACGGCTGGAGGCGCTGACGGTGACCGGCAGGAGGTCGTTGTCGCCGGCGAACTTCAGGACGTTGTCGTCGGTGAAGACGAAGTTCAGGAAGGCGCCGATCTCCTTGCGGTGACCGTTCTGCTTGAAGCCCATGATCCAGTCGGCGACGCCCATGGCGGCCTTCGGCGGGCCCTCGATGCCGGGGAGCGGCACCTGGCCGACCTCGACGCCCTTCTTGGCGGCCTCCTGGAGGAGCGAGGGGTGGCCGTTGAGCATGCCGACCTCGCCGTTCGCGAAGGCGGCGAAGGCGGCCTTGCGGTTGAGCTTGCCGGGGGCGACGGGCCCGGTGAGCCCCTTGCCGACGAGGTTCTTCCTGAGCCAGTCGAAGGTCTTGATGTTGGCGTCGGAGTCGACGGCGTAGCGGTCGGTTGCGTCGGTCCAGCCGCCGCCGCCGCTGAGCAGCCACATCAGGGCCTCCGCCTGGGCCTCCTCGGGGCCGAGCGGCAGCGCGAAGGGGGTGCGGACGCCGTTGTCCTTCAGCTTCCCGGCGGCTTCGGCGAGCTCGGCCCAGCTGGTGGGGGCCTCGATCCCGGCGTCGTCGAAGAGGCTCTGGTTGTAGAAGAGGGACCGGGTGGAGGCCACGAAGGGCAGCCCGTACTGGGTGCGCTTGTACTCGCCCGCCTCGACGAGCGGGGCGAGGAAGTTGGCCTGTACGGGGATGGTGAGGAGTTCCTCGGCGGCGTAGAGGTCGCCGGCGGCGGCGTAGTCGGCGTAGGCGCCGATCTGCGCGATGTCGGGGGCCTTGTCGGCCTCGACCATCTCGGAGACCTTGCGGTCGACGTCGTCCCAGGACTCGATGCTGACCTCGACCTTGATGCCGGGGTGCTGGGCCTCGAAGGCGGCGACGAGGTCGTTCCAGTACTTCTTGGTGGTGTCGCCACCGGTGAGGTCGTAGTCGGCGGCGACCAGTCTGAGGGTCACGTCGCCGGAGTCGCCTCCGAGGGAGCCGCAGCCGGTCATCGTCGCGGTCAGGCCGAGTGCGGCGGCGGCCGCGGTCAGTCCAAGGAATCGTCGCCGCTCCACGGCTTCATCCACCTTTTGCTCGTCGTTGAGCTGCTGCGAGCCTCACGTTTGCTCCGCGCAGGGGCGTAAGTCTCTCCCGTCACGGGGCATGAGGTCTACACCACTCGGGTATCACTTCCGCAACGCCGGGGGGACCATGAGCCCATGACGGGTCCCGAATTTGTATCCGTACGCAACAATCCTCGGCAGTGGACTAGACCTTTTGGGTCCCTGCGCGCCAGACTGTCCCCCGTGAGACACGTCATCGCCCTGGATGTGGGCGGCACCGGCATGAAGGCCGCCCTCGTCGGGGCGGACGGCACCCTGCTCCACGAGGCCCGCCGCGCCACCGGGCGCGAGCGCGGCCCCGAGGCCGTCGTGGAGACGATCCTCGACTTCGCCGCAGAGCTCCGCACCCTCGGCCACGAGCGGTACGGCGAGCCCGCCGCGGCCGCCGGAGTCGCCGTCCCCGGAATCGTCGACGCCGAGAACGGCATCGCCGTCTACGCCGCCAACCTCGGCTGGCGAGACGTTCCCATGCGCGAACTCCTCAGCCGCCGCCTCGACGGCGTCCCCGTCGCCCTCGGCCACGACGTCCGCACCGGCGGCCTCGCCGAAGGCCGCATCGGCGCGGGCAACGGCGCCGACCGCTTCCTCTTCGTCCCCCTCGGCACCGGCATCGCCGGCGCCATCGGCATCGGCGACCGCATCGAGGCCGGCGCCCACGGCTACGCCGGCGAGATCGGCCACATCGTCGTCCGCCCCGGCGGTACGGAGTGCGGCTGCGGCCAGCGCGGCTGCCTGGAGCGGTACGCCTCCGCGTCCGCCGTCTCCCAGGCCTGGGCCGAGGCGAGCGGCGACCCCGAGGCCGACGCCGCCGACTGCGCCAAGGCCGTCGAATCCGGCGACACCACGGCCCTCCGGGTCTGGCAGGACGCCGTCGACGCCCTCGCCGACGGACTCGTCACGGCGCTCACCCTCCTCGACCCGCGCACCCTCATCATCGGTGGCGGACTCGCCGAGGCCGGGGAAACCTTGTTCACACCACTACGGGCCGCGGTGGAGGAACGAGTCACGTTCCAGAAGCTGCCCGCCATCGTGCCGGCAGCCCTCGGGGACACCGCCGGATGCCTGGGCGCGGGCCTCCTCGCCTGGGACCTTCTCTCCCTCGACTCGGAGGTTTCCGCCTGATGACCGATCACAAGGTTCTCACCGGCGCACGCGTCGTGCTGCCCACCGGGACGGTCGAGAACGGACGCGTGATCGTCGCGGGCGACCGGATCACGGGCTCGGCCCCCGAGGGCGCCCCGGCCGTCGACCTGACCGGCCACTGGCTCGTCCCCGGCTTCGTCGACATGCACAACCACGGCGGCGGCGGCGCCTCCTTCACCTCCGGCACCGTCGACGAGGTCCTCAAGGGCGTCCACACCCACCGCCTGCACGGCACCACCACCGTCGTCGCCTCCTTCGTCACCGGCGAGATGGACTTCCTCAGCCGGCGGGCCGGACTGCTCTCCGAACTCGCCGAGCAGGGCGAGATCGCCGGCCTCCACTTCGAGGGCCCGTTCATCTCCCCCTGCCGCAAGGGCGCCCACGACGAGACGCTGCTCCGCGACCCCGACCCCGCCGAGGTCCGCAAGCTGATCGACGCCGCCCGCGGCCAGGCCAAGATGGTCACCCTCGCCACCGAACTGCCCGGCGGCCTCGACTCCGTACGGCTGCTCGCCGAGCACGGCGTGATCGCCGCCATCGGCCACACCGACGCGACGTACGAGCAGACCGTCCAGGCCATCGACGCGGGCGCCACCGTCGCCACCCACCTCTACAACGCGATGCCCGGCCTCGGCCACCGCGCACCCGGCCCCGTCGCCGCCCTCCTGGAGGACGAGCGGATCACCGTCGAGCTCATCAACGACGGCACCCACCTCCACCCCGCCGCCCTCGAACTCGCCTTCCACCACGCGGGCCCCGAGCGCGTCGCGTTCATCACCGACGCCATGGACGCCGCCGGCTTCGGCGACGGCCGCTACATGCTCGGCACCCTGGAGGTCGAGGTGAAGGACAGTGTCGCCCGCCTCGTCGAGGGCGGCTCGATCGCCGGGTCCACCCTCACCCTGGACCGCGCGTTCAAGCGCGCCGCCACCGTCGACGGCCTCCCCGTCGAAGCCGTCGTGCAGGCCATCTCGGCCAACCCGGCCCGCCTCCTCGGCGTGTACGACCGCGTCGGCTCCCTCGAGCCCGGCAAGGACGCCGACCTCGTCGTCCTCGACGCCGGGTTCGACGTCAGGGGCGTCATGCGCAAGGGCGAGTGGATCGTCGACCCATCGGCGGGCACAGTGGCCTGATCAGGAGTCACACGGAAGGGCGGTCGGCCGCGGGTCTGGGCCAACCGCCTTTCGTTTGGCATGATCAGTGCCCGTCGGAGCACACGTTCCGCAGCACTTCACACGCACGACGAACGACGGAGGGTGGACAGGTCGTGATCCTCACGGTCACCCTCAACACGGCGCTCGACCTGACCTACCGGGTCCCCGCCCTCACCCCGCACGCCTCGCACCGGGTCACCCAGGTCATCGAACGCCCCGGCGGCAAGGGCCTCAACGTGGCCCGCGTCCTCGCCGCCCTCGGGTACGAGACCGTCGCCACGGGCTTCGCGGGCGGCGCCACGGGCAGCGTGCTGCGGGACCTGCTCGCGGCGACCCCCGTCAGGGACGAGCTGGTCGGGACGGCGGGCCCCACCCGCCGCACGGTCGCGATCGTCGACGCCTCGACGGGCGACACAACCCAGCTCAACGAACCCGGTCCCACCGTCACGGCCGACGAGTGGACCGCCTTCCGCACCCGCTTCACGGAGCTCCTGGACGGCGCCGCGGCGGTCGCCCTGTGCGGCAGCCTCACGCCGGGCATCCACGTCGGCGCGTACGCGGACCTCGTCCGCCTGTCGCGCGCGGCCGGAGTCCCCGTCCTCCTCGACACCAGCGGCGAACCCCTGCGGCGCGGCATCGCCGCCCGCCCGGACCTGGTCAAGCCGAACGCCGACGAGCTCGCCCAGCTGACCGGCTCCCGCGACCCGCTGCGCGCGACCCACGACGCCCGGGGCAGGGGCGCCCGCGCGGTCGTCTCCTCGCTCGGCCCCGAGGGCCTGCTCGCCGCGACCCCCGAGGGCCTGTGGCGCGCGACCCCGCCCGCCGCGGTGAAGGGCAACCCCACGGGCGCGGGCGACTCGGCCGTCGCGGGCCTCCTGTCGGGCCTGGTGGACAAGGCCCCCTGGCCCGAACGCCTCGCCCGGGCGGTCGCCCTCTCGGCGGCGACGGTGCTCTCCCCGGTGGCCGGCGAGTTCGACCCGACGGCCTACGGGGAGCTGCTGCCCCGGGTGAAGGTGACGGCGGAGCCGGAGGCCGCGTGAGCCCGGAGGTCACCTACCGGTCTTGCCGGCTTCCAGGTAGACCTGATCCAGTATCGCGTCGCAGGTGTTCCCGGCTTCGCAGGAGATCTTCAGCGCGTTGTTGCCCTTGTCGAGGTTCACGTAGGCGTACGTGTACGTCCAGCCCTTCTCCCAGTCGCCCTCGGCGGCCTTGGCGAAGTTGGACATGTTGACCTTGCGGGGCGGCGTGTTGTTGACCGTCAGCGAGGTCTCGGCGTCCTTGCCCGGCACGCTGTAGATGATCCGCAGCGTGTACTCCCCGGAGTCCGGCACATCGACGGACCAGCTGGCCGAACCACCCACGCCGTTGAAGGAGACGTAGGCACCGTTCGGCCCCTTCGCTCCCTTCACGTCCTTGGCGAGGCTCGCCGGGCCGCCCAGCTTCAGGGTCGCCGCGTCCTGCTTCGGGAGCTCGGCCGGGGTCGGTTCCGTGCTGGGAGCGGTGCTGGGCTCCTCGGAGACCTGGGACGGCGCGGTCGACGGCGTGCCGCCACCCGCCTGGCCGCCCTTGTCGTCCTCGTTGCCGTTGTTGTTGATCACGGCCGCGGTGATGCCGATCACGACGACCGCGACGACCGCGACCGCGCCGATCAGGAGGCCCTTGGTGTTGGGGCCGCGGCCGGAGCCGCCGCCGCGCTGGGCCGGGATCGGGGACTGCGGGCGGGTCTGCTGCCCGCCGTACGTCTCGGGCGCGGCGTACTGCGCCTGCGGCTGACCGTACGGGGCCTGCTGCTGCGGCGGCACGTACGGCGGCGGCTGCTGCTGGCCGTACTGGCGCTCGCCGACCGTCCTGACCTGGTTGTACGAGGTCCGGGGCACGCCGGGCTGAGCCGCCGCGGGGCCGGGGTAGCCGTAGCCGCCACCGCCCGGGGGCTGGGCGCCCGCTGCCTGACCGTCCGCGTACAGGTAGCCGAACGGGTCGTCGTTCTCGGGCTTGTTCGCGCCGTCGTTACCGGCAGCCATCCGGGTTCCTCTCCATGCTCGCCAGCCGTCGCCGACCGGCCGAGCCTACCTCGAACGGACCAGCCCCCGAAGCGGCCCCGGGCGTGTCAAGGGCCTCAGCCGGCGCGGCGGTGGACCTTGGCGCGGGAGCGTTTCTCCACGTACATCCGCTGGTCGGCGGAGTTCAGGACCTCTTCCACCGTCATCCCGCATTCGGCCCATCCGATGCCGAAACTCGCGCCGACCCGGACCGCCCGCCCGTCCACCCGGATGGGCGGGATGATCGCGTTGCGGAGGCGTACGGCCAGGTCGGCGGCGTCGGCCGCGCCGAGGCCGTCGGCGAGGACGACGAACTCGTCGCCGCCGAGCCGGGCCACGGTGTCCCCGTCGCGTACGCCGGTGGTGAGCCGGCGGGCGACCTCGATGAGGACGGCGTCACCGGTGTGGTGGCCGAAGCGGTCGTTGATCGACTTGAAGCCGTCGAGGTCGCAGAAGAGGACGGCGAGCCCCTTGGTGCCGTCGTCGGTCTCGCCGCCGGAGGGGGCGACGGTGTGGACGTGGTGGTCGTACGGTCCGGCGCCGCCCGCCGGCTCGAAGCCGAAGCCGTGCTCGTGCGCGGGCTCGTACGGCCGCGGTTCGTAGCCGGAGTCGTACGACGGGTCGTAGCCGCCGCCGTGACCGGTCTCGTACGTGCCGCCGTCCCGCTGGGCCTCGTAACCGGCGTAGGGGGCGTACGTGGCCTGGTCCCCCGCGGCCGCCGGGCGCTCGCAGAGGCGGGCGGAGAGCCGGGAGCGCAGTTCGGCGCTGTTCGGGAGGCCGGTGAGGGCATCGTGCGAGGCCCGGTGGGCGAGCTGGAGCTCGTGGCGCTTGCGCTCCTCGATGTCCTCGACGTGGGTGAGGAGGAAGCGGGGGCCGTCGGCGGTGTCGGCGACGACGGAGTTGCGGAGGGACACCCACACGTAGGTGCCGTCGCGCCGCCCGAGCCGCAGCTCGGCGCGGCCGCCCTCGGCGGAGGTCCTGAGCAGGGTCCCTATGTCCTCGGGGTGGACGAGGTCGGCGAAGGAGTAGCGCCGCATGACGGAGGCGGGCCGGCCGAGGAGCCGGCACAGGGCGTCGTTGGTGCGGAGCAGCCGGCCGTGCTGGTCGCCGCCCATCTCGGCGATGGCCATGCCGGAGGGCGCGTACTCGAAGGCCTGCCGGAAGGACTCCTCGCTGGCGCGGAGGGCCTGCTGTTCCCTTTCGAGCCGGACGAGTGCCCGCTGCATGTTGGAGCGGAGCCGTGCGTTGCTGATGGCGATGGCCGACTGCGAGGCGTACATCTGGAGCGCCTCCTGGCCCCAGGGGCCGGGGTGCCGGCCGTTGCGCGGGCGGTCGACGGATATGACGCCGAGGAGTTCACGGCCGGAGCCGGAGGCGTACATGGGGGCGTAGAGGCGGTCGTGGGGGTGCCACTCGTCCTCGAAGCGGGGCGCGGGGCCGTCGGTGTGCCACTGGGGGACGTCGTCCTCCATCAGGACCCAGCCCTCGGTGTGCGGGATGAACCGCAGGTCGCCCCAGGCGTCGGCCATGGAGAGGCGCCGCTCCCAGGCCTCGCGGGAACCGACGCGGCCGGTGATCAGGGCTTCGGCGGCGGTGCTTCCGGCGAAGGCGGCGACGACGAGGTCACCGTCGGGGCGTACGAGGTTGACGCAGGCCAGCTCGTAGTTGAGACCGGCGACGACACCGTCGGCGACGGTCTGCAGGGTGTCCGCCAGGCTGCGTGCAGTGTTGAGGTCCGCCACGACCTGATGCAGCTGCCGCAGGGTCGAGAGACGGACGTACGGCTCCGACTCGGTCTCCATCGCTCGCTCTCCCCGAGACCTCGACAGCAACTCCAGGGTTCTCATCGGCTTCGTGTTGCACTGTCCCTGCCACTGAATCACAGCGAGCTGCGCACCCGGTACACAGGGTCAGCAAATACTCGCCTCTGTGACTCAAGTCACAGCAGTTCAGGGCGGGTCGCGCGAACCCTTCGGGGACGGGCGCCGCTCGGATCCCGATCCCTCATGCTGAGGGGGTGAGCAACGACGATTTCCGGGCGGCGACGTCCCGCCTCGCGGCGGGCGTGGTCCTGGTGACCGCGCACGATCCCGACGACGGCCCGCGCGGCGAGGACGTCGGCATGACGGCCACCGCCTTCATGTGGGTCTCCCGCGAACCTCCCCTGGTCCTGGTCAGCCTCCGTGAGGGCTCCCGCATGGACGACCTGCTCACCGACGTCCCCGTCTGGGCCGTGTCGATCCTCTCCGGGGGCCAGCGGCACATCGCCGGGCGCTTCGCGATGAAGAACCGGGTCAGCGACCGGCTCCTGTTCGCCGACCTGCCCTACACCCGCGGCGAGGTGAGCGGCGCCCCCCTCATGGGCGGCGCGCTCGCGACCCTGGAGTGCCGTACGGAGAGCCGTGTCGTGGCCGGCGACCACACGCTCGTCGTGGGCCGGGTCCTGACGGTCGGCGACGTGTCGGCGACGGGCGGCCCGCTGACGTACTACCAGGGGAAGTACCGGCACCTGTCCTGAAGGTCCTGAGGTGTGCTCAGCCCCAGTCGCGGGACTGGCGGGTGCGCTTGGTCTCCGACCGCTGCTTCTTCTCGCGCAGCCGCCGCTCGTTGATACCGCGCGGGATCTTCGTCGCCCTGCGGGGCTTCGGCGGCGGGGCCGTCGCCTCGGCGAGCAGCGCGGCCAGGCGGACCGCCGCCGTCTCGCGGTTGCGCCACTGGGAGCGGTGCTCGGACGCGCGGACCGTCACGACGCCGTCGACCAGGCGGGAGGCGAGACGCTCCAGGGCGCGCGCCTTCCACACCTCGGGCAGCGCGGCCGTGGCCGCGAGGTCGAAGCGCAGCTCGACCTGCGTGTCGCTGGTGTTCACATGCTGTCCGCCCGGGCCCGAGGAACGCGAGAAACGCCACTGGAGCTCGGCCTCGGGGAGCGAGACGGAGCCGCGAATGGGATAGGGACCGGACATGCCCCCCATGTTCCCCGCAGGGGGCCATCGGAGTCATCCTGTTTTCGCCACGACTCCATCGGGAACCGCCGGAGGCGCGCACGCGTTCCTCCAGGCGACGGACATCACGATGAAAGGGACTTTCCATGGCTGTGAGCCTGTCCAAGGGCGGCAACGTCTCTCTGACCAAGGAGGCCCCGGGCCTCGCCGCTGTCACCGTGGGCCTCGGCTGGGACGTCCGCACGACCACCGGCACCGACTTCGACCTCGACGCCTCCGCGATCGGTGTGGACGGCGCGGGCAAGGTCGCGTCCGACGCGCACTTCGTCTTCTTCAACAACAAGTCGACGCCGGACCAGACCATCGTCCACACCGGTGACAACCGCACCGGCGAGGGCGGCGGCGACGACGAGCAGATCAACGTCAACCTCGCGGCCCTCCCGCCGAACGTCGACAAGATCGTCTTCCCGGTCTCCATCTACGACGCGGTGAACCGCTCGCAGAACTTCGGCCAGGTGCGCAACGCGTACATCCGCATCCTCAACCAGGCCGGCGGCGCCGAGCTCGCGCGCTACGACCTCTCCGAGGACGCCGCCGTCGAGACCGCCATGGTCTTCGGCGAGCTGTACCGCAACGGCGCGGAGTGGAAGTTCCGCGCGGTGGGCCAGGGCTACGCCTCGGGCCTGGAGGGCATCGCCCGCGACTTCGGCGTCAGCCTCTGACGTATCCGTAGGACACACCCGTAGAGCCCCGGCTGGGATGACCCGCCGGGGCTCTACCCTTGCCCGCGTGATCGTCGAAGCCCTCGTGCCCAAGGCCCTGGAGGACGGTGCGTCCCTGCCCGGCGCGCTGCTCACCGAAATCACCGCGCTCTACGCGTCCGACGAGGAGTTCCAGCAGCTCAGCGGCGAGTTCCCCGACCCCTCCGACATCCTCCCCCACAGCCTTCGGCGTGGGAGGGACCCCCAGGACCAGGTCGCGGCGGCCCTCGCCGACGAGCTCGCCCGGCCCACCGCCGAAATCCTCCTCGCCCGCTCCGAGGGCCGGCTCGTCGCCCTCGCCGTGATCCTCGGCCGCCACCCCGACCCGGGGGAGACCGAGCCGTGGCTCGGGCTGCTCATGGTCCACGCGGACGAGCGGCGCGCGGGCCACGGACGCCGGCTCGCCGCGTACGCCGAGGACCGCTTCCGCGCCGAGGGCCGCACCGGCCTCCGCCTCGCCGTCCTGGAGAACAACCCGAAGGCGCTGGCCTTCTGGACCTCACTCGGTTACGAGGAGACGGATCGCCGCCCCGACCTGACGCACGGCCGCCCGTGCGTGGTCATGCGCAAGAGCCTGCGCTGACACCGATCAGGGACAGCGCGTCGGCCGCCGCCGGGGACAACTCGGCCGCCGTGAGCCCGGTGAGCGGCCGCCACGCGACGGCCTCCGTACTGCCCTCCGTCTCGGTGACGATGAGCGGGCCGCCGGGGGCGAGCTCCACCGCGTAGAAGAGGGCCACCAGCTGCCAGGACACGCCGTTGCGGTGGGCGGCGTACGTCCGAGCGTCGACGAGCCGGGCACCGGCGAGGCCGCGGCCCGTCTCCTCGTGCAGCTCGCGCGCCAGCGCCTCCACCGGCTGCTCGCCGGGGTCTATGCCGCCGCCGGGCAGGTGCCACAGTCCGGGTTCGAAGACCGGCGAGGCTTCCGAGAGCCGGGCCAGGAGCAACCGGTCGCGCTCGACGGCGATCGCGTAGGCCGAGACGCGCTTCTGCACGGACGTTTCCACGGTGTCCCTCCGGGGTTCGGTTCTGTCGGGCGAATGGCCCTAGAAGACTGATGAAGATCTTGTTGAGGGGCTGTCCGGCCGGAGGCCGGGCAGCCCCTCGTGGTCATGTGCCGGTGGGGGCGAGATGCCAGGTGCC
>JOBE01000044.1 GCA_000717735.1 Streptomyces griseoluteus
TGGCCGCCCCCGCCGCGCCCCGACCACCCCCGCACCGATCCCCCGCGCGCCCGTGCGCCCCGCGCCCCGCGCCCTCCCCCGAGGAGGCGAGGCGTGATGGCCGCCCGCGCGCCCGCACCGCTCCCCCGCAGGCTCATCCGCCCGCCGGTGGACCTGGAACTGCTGATCCCGGCCTTCAACGAGCAGCTCCGGCTGCCCTCGACGGTGGCCGCCACCGTCGACTACCTGGCCGGGCGGCCCTGGTCGTCGGCGATCGTCGTGGTCGACAACAACAGCGCCGACGCCACCCTCGACATCCTGGAACGCTTCGCGGGCTCCACCGTCCCCGTCCACACCATCGGCTGCGGCGACCAGGGCAAGGGCGCGGCGGTGCGGCGCGGCATCGAGACCTCGTCGGCCCGGTTCATCGGCTTCGCCGACGCCGACAACGCCACGCCCGTCGAGACCCTGGACCGGGTGATGGAACTGCTGCGGGCCGGGCACGGCGCCGTCATCGCCTCGCGCCACGCACCCGGCGCCCGCCTGGAGGTCGAGCAGTCGGCGCTGCGGCGCTGCGGCGGACTGCTGTTCCGTACGCTCGCGCACCTGTCTCTTCCCGGAGTCGCCGACACCCAGTGCGGGTTCAAGTTCTTCTCCGGTCCGCTCGCGCGCGCGATCGTGCGCGACTGCCGCGTCGACGGCTTCGCCTTCGACGTGGAGCTGCTCGCCCATGTCGTGCGGGCCGGACGGGACGTCGTGGAGGTACCGGTGGTCTGGCACGACGTGCCCGGTTCGACGTTCTCCGTACGGCGCGACGGACTGCGCTCCATAGCCGACCTCCTGCGCATCTCGCTGGCCCGGTGATTCCCGTGACCGCTCTCGACCGACTCGCCCGTACCGACCTCGCCTTCCTGAACTGGCGCGACCCCACGCACCCCGACGCGGGCGGTGCCGAGGCGTACTGCTGGGAGATCGCCCGGCGGTTCGCGGCGGCCGGGGCCCACATCACGCTCGTCTCCTCGCGGTACCCCGGCGCGCGTGCCCTGGAGTACCGGGACGGGATCCGGATCGTGCGCGCGGGCGGCACGTTCGGCGTGTACGCGGCCGCCGCGGCGCACCTGCTGCGGAACCGTCACGCGTACGACGCCGTCGTCGACTTCCAGAACGGGATCCCGTTCTTCTCACCGCTGTTCACCCCCCGGTGGACCACGGACATCTGCGTCATCCACCATGTGCACCAGCGCCAGTTCGACAGCCGGTTCCGCTGGCCGGTGAGCGCCGTGGGGCGGTTCCTGGAGAAGCAGGCCGGCCGACGTGTCTACCGGGGCAGGCCGGTGGTGGTCGTCTCGCCCTCCACCCGCGAGGGCACCCGGCGCGAACTCGGCTTCGCCAACCCCCTCCACATCGTGCCCAACGGAGGTCCGGGACCCGCCGTCACGGCGCCCGCCGGTCACCGTTCGGCGACACCCGCGATCACCGTCGTCAGCCGGTTCGTGCCGCAGAAGCGCGTCGACCTGATCCTGCGTGCCGTGCCGGCGCTTCTGCGCGGCCGGCCCGAGCTGCGCGTCGACCTCTGCGGGGACGGCCCCGAGGACGAGTCGCTGCGGAAGCTGGCCGCCGGTCTCGGCACCGGATCCGCCGTCGTGTTCCACGGGCACGTGTCCGACGCGCGCAAGCAGGAGCTGTTCCACCACGCGTGGCTGACGGTCGTACCGTCCGTCGCCGAGGGCTGGGGACTCACCGTCATCGAGGCGAACGCCGTCGGCACCCCCGCCCTCGCCTATGACGTGCCGGGACTGCGGGACGCGATCCGGCCGGGCGTCAACGGATGGCTCCTCGACCCGGACACGGACCTGGCGACCGGCATCGCCGCGACCCTCGACACGCTGTCCACGCCCCAGGCGCGGTCGCTCACGGCGGCCCGCTGCCGGGCCTGGGCCGCCGCCTTCTCCTGGGACGCCAGCGCGGAACGGCTGGCCGAGGTCGTCCTGGAGGACCTCCAGCGCGTCCACCGTCACCGGCGCTCCCGCCGCTCCCCCTGCGACCTGTCGGTGGTCACCCGCTTCGCCTCCGCCGACCCGGAGACCACCGAGCGCGCGGTGCGCGACTCGCTGCGCCAGACCGACGTGTGGCACCGGGACGGCGGTGCCTTCCGCCTCCTGCTCCACGGCTGCGACGAGGTGCGGGCGCTCAGCGCGCTGCGCCGCCTCGACGTCACGGACGCCGACATCGTCCTCGCGAACAGCCACGACGTGCTGCTCGGCGTGGTGTTCCCCGACGACGGCGCTGCCGGCGCCGCACCGGCGCCGCCGCCCAGGCGGCGGCCATGAACTCCCCGGGCCGGGTCGCGGAGCGCCCGACCGTCCTCCAGGACGAGGTCGCGGCGGTGCACGGCGCACGCTGGATCGCCACCGCGGTGGTCGTGGCGGGCGCGCTGAACTACGCGTACGCCCTGGTCCTCACCCGGCTCCTCGACGTCACCGGCTACGCCACCTTCGCCGCGGGCCAGGGGCTCGTCGTGTGCACCGCGGCGGTGGCCGTGGTCACCGTCCCCTGGATGCTGGCGCAGGCGCTCGCCCGGGCACGGTCGGACGCCGAGCGCGGCGAGGCGGTCCGCTTCGCCGTCGTCACGGCCGTCGTGGGCGGCGTGGTCGCGGCGTTCGCGGTGGGCTGCGTGGCGGCCCAGTTCACGAACACGCCGACGGCGTTCGTCGTCGCGGGCGCCACGCTGGCCGTCTACGTCACCCGGGTCAGCGCGGGCTGGCTCCAGGGGACCGAGCGGCTGCGGGCCCTGGCGGTCCTCACCGCGGCGGAGGCCTGCCTCAAGTTCGCCGTGGGTCTCTTCTTCGTCTCGGCGCTCGGTCTCGGCGAGGCGGGCGCCCTCGCGGCCTTCGGCGTCGCCGTGCTGCCGTACCTGTTCTTCGGGCCGCGCCGCTTCCGCGACGGGCGGCGCCCGTGGCGGGCGGTGAGCGTCGACCGTGACCTGTGGCGGCGGGCGGCCGGTGTCGCCTCGCTCCAGGGCGTGGTCGCGCTGCTCGCGGCCGTGGACATCGTCCTCGTCGCGATGCTGCCCACCGACCGTTCGGCGGCGGCCAGTTACCAGGCGGCCGTCATGCTCGGCCGGATCCCGCTGTTCCTCGCGGGGGCCGTCTCGATCGCCTTCCTGCCCGCGCTGTCGCGGCGGCGGGCGGACGATCCGCTGACGGCGCGCGCACTGCGGATGTACCTGACGGCGGCACTGCCGCTGACGGTGGTGGCCGCGACGGTGCCGGGCGCGGTGCTCACGCAGGTGTTTCCCGCCGGGTACGCGATGGTCTCCACGCTGATGGCGTGCACGGCGACGGCGGGCCTCGCGCTCGGCGCGCTCGCCCTGCTCGTGACGCTCGCGCAGGCCGTCAACGACTACGCCTGTCTGCGGACGCTGCTCGCGGGCCTCGCCCTGTACGTGACCGCCCTGGTGTCCGGCTGGATCACCGGCGGGGTGCTCGGCATGGCGATCGGCGGGCTGTGCGGCACGGTCGCCGCTCTGGTGCTGCTGGCCGCGCGGCACGCCCGCCGTCATGGGTTCCGGGTGACGGCGCGGCCGGTGGGGCGTGTGGTGCTCTCGGTCCTCGCGCTCGCCGGGGGCCTCGTCCTGCTCCGCCCGTACACCGTCGTCTGGTTCGCCGCGGCGGTCTCGGTCTCGGTGGCCGCCCTGTGGCGCTTCTTCGGGCAGCGGCGGAGTGCCCCCGCACCCGCTTCCGTGGAAGCCCCGCCCGACCACCGGGTGGAGGGGATGGCGGGCCGGCCGGACGCGCGGGTCGCGGTGCGCGACGACCGGTCCGTTCCCCTCCTGGTCGACGCGGTGTGGCGCGGCCGGGTGCGGCCCGTCGACGACGGGGAACTCCTCGGGGCGCTGGCCGAGGCCCGGCGCAACCAGGTCGAGGGCAGGCTGGCCCGCGCTTACCCCCGCCGGCTCGCGGCGACGCTCGCCGAGGTGGAGACCGCGACCGCGCTGTTCCGGCGCAACCTCGTCGAGTCCACGGAGCTGCTGCGGGCGGCGGGCATCCCCACCGTGCTGATCAAGGCCGATCTCGCGGGGGACTACGTGTACGGGAACTTCGACCTGGTGGTACCCCCGGGGCGGCTGCGGGCGGCGCAGGCCGCGCTCGACGGCTGGTACGCGCACCGCTCGACGTACTGGCTGGAACGGTCGAGCAAGGTGCTCCTGGAACCCCCGGACGGTCCGGCGGCCCATCTGCACGGCTCGGTCTCGTGGTTCGGGGTGCCGGTGGTCCCGACCGAGCGTCTCTTCGCACGCGCCGAGCGGCCGGGGGACGCCGACGGGCAGCTCGCCCACCGTGGCGACGGCCACGCCTGGCTGACGCCGTGTCCTCCCGACCGGCTGCGGATCTGGCTGGCGCACGCCCTCTTCCAGAACCTGACCCTGGATCTCTCCGAACTCCTCGCGCTGCGGCCGCTGCTGCGGCCCGACGTCCTGGCGGAGGCCCGTGCCGAGGCGGCCCGCGAGGGCTGGTGCACGGGCGGCGGGCGGGCGCTCGCCACCGCCGTCGAGGCGATGGCGCGGCTCGACCGGGGCGAGCCCGTCCCCCTGCCGCTGCCGCTCCCGGTGGGCACCTCGCTCCGCGCAGGGGCCGAACACTCCGGACACCTCGTCGGCGAGGGCCGGATCCGGACCGCGACCCGCGAGGCGTCCCTCCGGGTCCCGCTCGTGGTGGCCAAGCGACTTCGGAGGCGGGTGCCATGACGACCGTGACGACCCCACGGGCCCCTCTCCTCGTCGCCGTGTCGGGACCCGACGGCGCCGGCAAGTCCTCGCTGGTCGGCCGGCTCGCGGTACTGCTCCACGAGCGCGGGCTCACCGTCGTGACCCTCCACTGCTACGGCTGCTTCCTGTGCCGCCGGTTCCCGGTTCCGCCACGGGTGAGGGAGACGAGGGAACCGGGTGGGGGCGGGTGGGCGCGGCGCGCCACGGATCCCGAGCGCCGGGGATCCCGGCTGCGCCGTGCCCACGCGTTCCTGGACGCGGGCGAGCTCGCGGCCCGCATCGCGGTCGCCGGCCTGTGGGCGCGCACGCGGGCACGGCTGCGCGGCGGGGAGGCCGTCGTCCTGACGGACCGGGGTCCGCTGGACGGCCTGGTGAAGTTCGACCTGCCGGTCGGCGCGGGGGGGGCGTCCGCCTTCCGCCGGATCGCCGGGCGCTACGGGCTGACGCTGCTCGTGGAGACCGGGCCCGACACCCTGCGGGGCCGGGGCTGGGAGGAGATCTCCGGTCCCCCGACCGTCTGGTGGGCCCGCTACCGGAGCTGGTCGAGCCGGCTGCCGCGGCTCGTCAGGCTCGACGGCGAACGGACCCCGTCGGTGGTGGCCGCGGAGGGCCTCGAGTGGATTCTCGACGCGGTACGGAAGCGGAAGGAGACCCGCCCGGTACGGGAGGGGACCGCTCCGGTACGGGAGGAGACCCGCCCGGTACGGGAGGGGACGCCGGCGGGCGGGAGGCGGCGGCACGTGGTCGTGTCCGTCTACGACGACGCGGAGAACCCCTCCTACCGGGGCGGCGGCGCCCTGGTGGTCGGAAAGGTGGCTCGCAGGCTCGCCGAGGACTTCCGGGTGACCGTCGTGACGGCGGGCCGCAGCGGCGGCACCGAGGAGCGGGCCGGCATCCGGTACGTCCGGCTGCCGGTGTGCCGGGCGGGCCCCCGCGCGGGACAGCTGCTGTTCCTGGCCCTGCTGCCGTTCGTGGCCCGCCGCATCCGCCACGACCTGTGGCTGGAGAGCTTCACTCCCCCGTTCTCCACGAGCTTCCTGCCCCTGACGACGGGCGCTCCCGTCGTCGGCATCGACCAGGGCCGCAGCGCCGAGGTCCTGTGGCGGCGCTACCACATCCCCTTCTTCCTGGTGGAGCGGCTCGGGCTGCGCTGCTACCGGCACATCGTGGTGATGAACGCGGCGGACGGTTCCGTGATCCGGCGGCTCAGCCCCCGGGCCGACGTACAGGTGATAGCCAACGGCGTCGAGCAGCGCGGCCTCGACGAGAGCGGGCTCGGGTCCGGGGAGTTCATCCTCTGCCTCGGCCGGATCGACACCTGGGTCAAGGGCCTCGACCTGCTCCTCGACGCCTACGAGCGGGCCGCACCTCCCCTGGACCTGCTGCTCGCGGGCAGCGGCACGCCCGCCGAGGAACGCCGGCTCGCCGCACTGCTCGCCGCCCACGGCCGCGGACTGCCGGAGCCCCGCGTCCACTGGGTGGGGTACGCCGAGGAGGAACGCAAGCGGCAGCTCCTGCGCGACAGCGCGTTCCTGGTGATGCCGTCCCGCCACGAGACCTTCGGCCTCGTGGCCCTCGAAGGCATGTCGTACGGCAAGCCCGTCCTCCACTTCGACCTGCCCGCGCTGCGCTGGATGCGCGACGGCGGCGACGTGGCCGTGCCGACGTTCGACGTGGCCGCGTTCGGCGCGCGGATGAACGAGCTGGCCACGGACGCGGCGCTCCGTCGCCGTCTCGGCCGGCGCTCCGGGCTCGCCGCGCACCGCTACACGTGGGACGAGATGACGGGCCGCTATCTGGCCCTGGCCCACCGGATTCTGGACACACCGGCCGCCGTGCGGCGGCCGGGGAAGGGTGCGTCATGGCAGACGACCCGCTGACCGGATTCGTCCGGACCGTCGTCGGATCGGGCGTCCCGATCCTGGTGCTCTCCCCCCACCTGGACGACGCCGTGCTGTCCTGCGGCGGACTGCTCGGATGGGCGGGACGCCGGGCTCCGGTCACGGTCGCCACGCTCTTCACGGAGGCCTCGCCACCGCCGTACACGCTGTCCGCCCGGCAGTACCTGAAGCAGACCGGCGCCGCGGACGCCGAGGAGCTGTACGCCGAACGGCGGGCCGAGGACCGGCGGGTCCTGGAGCTGCTCGACGTCCGGTGGCGCCACGCGGCCCTGGTCGACGGTCTCTTCAGGCGGCTTCCGCGGCCCCGCCCCGGCGCGCAGCGGCTGGCCCGGCTGCTGCCCGAAGTGGCCCATGTCTACCCGACGTACCGGCTGCACCTGGCGCGGGGCCGGGTCTCCCCGTACGACGCCGAGACGCTGCGCGCGGTCGGCGAGACCGTGGACGCCCTGCTGCCGGAGCGTTCCGGCGGTCTGCTCCTCGCCCCCTTGGGCGTGGGCGGGCACGCCGACCACGTCCTGGTCCGCACCGCCGCCGAGCGGAGCGGGCGCCCGGTCGTGTACTACAGCGACTTCCCGTACAACCAGCACGCCGCCGCCGACGCCCGGTTTACCGGCCGGCACCGGCTGGTGGCCCGCGCCTGGGAGCGGGGCCTGGACCGCAAGGCGGAGCTCGTCCGGGGCTACCGGACCCAGGCCGACGCCCTGTTCCCCGGGGGCCGCGTCCCGCGCGTACCCGAGGTGTACCTGCTGCCCGGGGGGACGGACGAGGCCTGGCCCGCCGGTCCGGCACCCGCGCCCCGCCACGGCATCGAGATCCGCACCTCCGGGGGTGTGTCGTGACCGTCCCCCGCACCGCGCGCGCGTCCACCCGGACCGCGCCGGAGACGCCCACCGTTCCCCCGCCGCGGCCGCACGGTCGGCGCGGCCCCGTGCCGACCGTCGTGTACGCGGCCGGGGCGGCGCTGCTCACCGTCGTCCTGCGCCTGGTGCAGATCGGGCGGGCGGGCGACCTGTTCATCGACGAGGCGATCTACCGGCGGCTCGGGGAGAGTGCCGCCGCGGGCGGCTTCCCCCGCACCGACGAGGGCCTGTTCTTCCTGCACCCGCCCGGCTACTTCTACGTGGAGGCGGGCTGGACGAAGCTGGTCGGCGAGCACGCCGACGTCATCTCGGGCGTGCACTCCTCGCGGGTGCTCAACGCCCTCCTGGCCGGTGCCACCGCGGCCCTCCTCGTGTTCCTCGTCGCCCGGGTGCGCTCGCGCGGCGCGGGCCTCGTCGCCGGTCTGGTGTTCGCCGTCGACCTGTTCTGCATCCGCCAGAACGACCGGGTGCTCCTGGAGACGGCGACGATGGTGTGGGTTCTCGCCGGATATCTGATCCTGGTGGGTCTGGCCCGGTCCGGTCCCCCACCCGCACGGCCCCGGGCGCGGGCGGTGCTCGCCGGGCTGTTCCTCGGCTTCGCCGTCCTGACGAAGGATCACGCGGTGCTGATCACGGTGCTGCCGCTGCTCGCCGCCCTCGCCCTCGGGTGGGGACCGCCCCGGCGGCTCGTCGCCCTGACCACGGCGGTGACGGTCCTCTCGTACGGCGTGTACTTGGCCCTGGTGGCCGGCTTCGGGCACTTCGACGCCTTCTGGGACGCGAAGGCGGCCGGCGTGCGCCGGCTGCTCGGGGTCGTGCAGGAGACCGGCTTCCACGCGGAGGGCGCGCCCCCGCTCGCCGGGCGGCTCGTCGACGAACTACCCGGGTACACGGTGACGTACCTGCTGCTCGCCCTCACCCCCGTGGCGCTCTTCCTGCTGCTGCGCCGCAAGGAGCCGGTGTACCGGCTGCTCGCGCTCTTCCACACCTCGGCGATCCTCACCCTCGGGTACGCGCTCGCCGGCGGCACCCTGGAGGAGCAGGCGCTGTACCTGCTGTTCGTGCCGAACCTGGTGGCGCTCGCCGTCACCGTCCCGATGCCGTCCCGGCACCGGCCCGCCCTGCGCCTGGTGGCCTGCGGCGCCCTCGTCGCGCTCCTCGCGGGCCCCGCAGCGGTCTACGCCCAGGACCGGTGGGCTCCCGACGACGGCTTCCAGCGCCTCCGGGCGTATCTGCTCACCCATGTGCCGGCGGGCAGCGGGATCACCACCGTGGACGGGCAACGGACCCGGGGCGTGACGAACTGGGCGCTGAACGACACCTACCGACTCGGCCACTGGGTGACCCCCGGAGCGCGGGCGGCCAACGACGCCGCGTACGTGATCGTGCCCTGGCGGGTCATCGAGCAGGGGTACGGGCGTTCCTCGCTCGCCGAGGTGGAACGCCTGACGGACGGCCTGCGGCCGGTGTTCACCTTCGACGGGGACACGTACGGCACGCTGGCCCTGTACCGGCTGCCGTCGGCGCTGCCCGGACCGGACGTGACCGAACTCGCCGTGCCCGGCTCCGCCGTGACGGGGCCGCTGCTCCCGGCGCCGGGGCCGGGGGCCGCCACGCCGAGGCAGGTGGAGGTGGGCGATGCGCCACGGTGAGCGGCCCCGCGTCCTGCTCCTGACCAGCAGTCCGCTGGACGGGTCGGACGGCTGTGACGTGCGGCTCGCCGCCGACGTCCTCGGGGTCCTGCCCGACGTGGACTTCGTCTGGTTCTCCCAGGGGCCGGGCCGCCGGCAGGCTCCGCCGCCGCGCGGACGGCCCGTCCGCATCCTCTCCCGTGACGGTGTGCCGCACGTCCCCGAGCGGGCGCAGTCCGCGCTCGCCGGGGCCGTGTTCGCCCGCCGCGTCGACCTGGTGCACGCCTTCCTGACCATCGGCCGCGCCTTCCCCGCCTTCTCCTGGCTGCGCCCGCTGCTGCTCGGCGGGCGGCCGGTCGTCCACACCGTCCCCGGGGTGATGGACACCCGCTTCCTGACGCACGTCCGGCCGCTCGGCACGACCGTCGCCCTGTCCGAGTGGATGGCGCGACGGCTGCGGTCGGCGGACTTCGGGGACGTACGGATCGTCCCGCCCATGATCGGCCTGGACGAATGGCCCTACCTGCCGCGCCCCGAGGGGCTGCCGCTCGTCCTGTTCGCGGGGCACCACGATCCGCAGGGCGGGGCGGAGACCGCGATCGACGCTGCGGCGGAGGCGGTGCGGGCGGGGGCGCGGTTCCGGCTGGTGCTCGCGATGCGCGGCAGGCCGGGCCAGGACAGCGCCGCCCTCGACGAGGTGCTGCGGGAGCGGGCCGGCGCGTCGGGGCTCACCGACTTCGAGGTGCGCGGCTACGTCGAGGACATGCACGCGCTGCTCGCCTCCGTGCGGGTGCTGCTCTTCCCGCCGCCCGTGCTCGGCGGCAAGGCGGACCTTCCGCTCACCGTGCTGCAGTCGCTGGCCTCGGGACGGCCCGCGATCCTCAGCGACCTGCCCCAGTTCGCCGACTTCGGCCACGCGGTGCTGTGGGCCCCGGCGGGCGACGCGCGGCGCACCGGGCAGCAGCTCGCCTGGCTGCTCGACCAGCCGCGTTCCTGGGACGTGCTCGCCGAGCGGGGCCGGGCGCTCGTCGAGGAACGGTTCGGTCCCGAGCCGTTCGCGGCCCGCTACCGGGCGCTGTACCGGGAGCTGCTGTCATGAGGGGGCCGCGCTGGACGCGATCCCGCGGTGCACCGGCCGCGGCGGTGCTGCTCGCCGTGCTCCTGCTGCTCGTGGGGGCGTTCGGCGTGCTGCGGCACGAGGCGGCGCCGGACCCGGAACCGGGGCCGTACTGGTACGGCACGCTCCAGACCGATCCGGACCGGGCGCGCACCGAGTACGAGCACGGGATCCGGGTGGCCCATCTGCAGATCGACTGGGGCAGGTTCGAGCCGGAGCAGGGGGTGTACGACGAGGAGTACGCGGCCGAGGTACGGGACCGGCTCGACGTCTTCCGCGACGCGGGGCTGCGCGTGGAGGCGGGGCTCGGCCTCAACCACCCGCCGTCCTGGCTGCCGGACGCCTTCCCCGAGTCGGTCTTCGAGAACCAGTTCGGCGAACGCTCCACCGAGACGCCGAACATGGTGTTCAGCGAGCCGGTACGGGGACAGATCGCCGACTACGTGCGCGCGGTGGACCGGCTGATCGGTCTGGAGAACTTCTGGGCGGTCCGGGTCGGCGTCAACGAGAACAACGAGTTCGCGTACCCGCCTCCCCGGTCGGAGCGCGGCGGCCCCGGCGAGTTCTGGGCGTACGACCGGCACGCCCAGGAGAGCAGCCCCTATCCGGGCTGGCGGCCAGGAGAACGCACGTACCGGGGGAAGCCGTTCACCCCGGAGCAGGTGGAGCGCTGGTACGCCTGGTACGCCGGGGCGCTGGCCGGGGCCGTGAACTGGCAGCTCGGCCTGTACACCTCGCTCGGCTACACGGGGGCGCTCAAGATCCTGGTGCCGGGGGCCGGTTTCTACCCCTCGGACCTGCGGGCGGCCGTCGACGCCCGGCTCGTCGGCTCCCCGTCGATCCGGCTCGTCGGGCGCGCGGCGGGGTTCTTCCTGACGCTCCCCCGGGTCGAGCACCGGGAGACGGTACGGATCGTCACCACCGCCCTGGTGGACGGCACGGGCGACCCCGACGACAACGGCTGTACGCCCGCCGACGCGAGGACGGACGTGTCCGCCCCCGACGACGCGGTGGTGCGTGACTGGTCCTCGGCGCGCTGGGTGGTGGCGGTGGCCAGGAGCGCCGGCTTCACCCGGCTGACCGGGGAGAGCGCGGGACCCCAGGTGTCCCCGTACCGTCCCGGTGTGACGGAGACGGCGTACCGGCAGATGTCGTCCTGCGGTCTGGAGGGCATGATGTGGGCCTTCGACTGGCAGCTGTACGACGGGACTCCGGGCTCCTCGCTCGCGGAGTACGCGGAGACGATCCGGCGCCACAGCTGAGGACTCCCTGCCGATTCGTCACCGCTCTGGCGTCACCGCTCGGGCTTCGGCACCGTCGTGTCCGGCCGTTCGGCCCTGAGCAACAGGATGCCGGTGTCCCCGTACTCGGGCAGCGTGCGGTCCTTCGCGAGCCGGGCGATCCGCAGACCGGTGGTGCGGGGGGTGAAGACGGCCCGCAGCAAGGTGTCGTCGACCGGGCAGGCGGGCCAGACCGGTCCCCCGCCGATGCGGTAGCTCGGCATGCGTTCCATGAAGGCGGCGAGGAGCCGGCCGCCGGGGCGGACCGCGCGGACGAAGGCGGCGCAGAGGGCGGTGAACTCGTCGAAGTCCTCGGTGACGCTCTCGGCGACGAAGTTCATCGAGGCGAGGTCGTAGGTGCCGGGGACCACGTCGTCGGCGGTGCCCCGCACGACCCGTACCGGCCGCAGCGCCTCGGCGCAGCTCGCCGGCAGGGCGGGGTCGAGCGAGCGGCACAGCCGGAAGAAGGGCTGCCAGCTCGCGTCGGGCCCCTCGTCGAGCTGGCGCCGGAGATAGCGGACGTTGGCGGCGCTGGGTTCGAGGGCGTCGATCCGGCGGCTGGCCGCGCCCGCGAGCATCAGCGGGTAGAGGTTGGGGCCCGCGCCCAGTTCGAGGGTGCGGGCCAGGGCGCCGGGGGCACAGCGCCGGTAGACGGCGGCATGGTGGCGGATCACGCCGATGTCACAGGGGTGGAGCCTGTGATAGTTCTCGGCGAGGTAGTCGGCGACGGGCCAGTCGTTCCAGTCGGCGTCCCGGTTACGGCGCACCGGATCCCTCACTTCTCCGGCGCACGGCCGGCCGTGATGCCGGGGCGCACGGCGTCGGCGGGTTGGAGGGGGAAGCGGCCGGCGAGTCGCGTGAGGACCTGGCAGAGCTCCTCGATCTCCTCGTCCGTGTTGGCGGCGGTGATCTGGACGCGGAAGCCGACCCGGTCGCGCGGGACGAGCGGGTAGGAGGCGAGCGTCACGTAGATGCCGTGCTCCCAGAGGAAGGAGGCGACGGCGTCGAGGTCGTCGGCATCGGCGAGGGGGATCTCGACGATGGGCAGACCGTCCGTGTTGGGGGTGGCGACGCCCAGGGCCCTCAGATGGGAGAGGAAGCGGGCCGTCCTGCGGTACAGGTCGGCCCGGATCTCGTCCCCGCGCTCGTCGTTGACGTCGAGGCCGGCGAGGGCGGTGGCGAGGGAGGCGGTCGGCGAGGGGCCGGAGTACAGGTACGGGGCCGCCGCCACCTTGAGGTGGTCCTTGAGCCACTTCGGGACGGCGAGGAAGGCGAGCAGCGAGGAGAACGCCTTGGAGAAGCCGCCGACCAGGACGATGTGGTCGTAGGTCTCGCCGACGTGGCGGACGATGCTGTTGCCGCGCGAGCCGTACGGGCTGCTCTCGTCGGGGTGGCGCTCCCCGATGACGCCGAAGCCGTGGGCGTCGTCGACGTACAGGAGGGCGCCGTTCTCCCGGCAGACCCGGGCCAGGACGGGCAGGTCGGGGAAGTTGCCGGTCATGCTGTTGACGCCGTCCATGCAGACGAGGCGGCTCGCGTCGGCGGGCGCGCCGCGCAGCAGCGCCGCCAGTTCGTCGGGGCGGTCGGCGTGGAAGCGGTGGACCTCGGCGCCCTGGCCGCGGGCGGCGACACAGCCGTCGTACACCGTGCGGTGGGCCTGTGCCTCGACGAAGACCTGTCCGGTGCCGGCGAGGAGGGGGATCACCGACTGGTGGATGAGGGTGATGGTGGGAAGCAGCAGGGTGTCGGGGGCGCCGAGGAGTTCGCTGAGCCGCTCCTCGATACGGGGGTAGAGCCGGGGGCTGCCGATGAGCCGGGACCAGCTGGGATGGGTTCCCCACCGTCTGACCTCCGGTTCGATGGCTGCGATGACCGTGGGGTCGAGGTCGAGACCCAGGTAGTTGCAGGAGGCGAAGTCGATGAGCCAGTCGTCGCTGATCCGGATGCGGCGGCCGTCGATCTCGTCGATGACGGCGTCGCACATGCGGCTGGTCCGTTGGAGACGTTCCAGGTCGCGCCAGCGGGACGGGCGGGCAGGGGGCCCCGCGCGGCCCGCCGGGCGGGCGGTGGGACGGACGGCGCGGCGCTCGTCGGGGGGCGGGGCGCGGTGCAGATAGGACTCGGTCTGAAGGGAGGTCATGGGGCGGGCGAACAGGTAGCCCTGGCCGTACCGGCAGCCCATGTCGGCGAGGAGCGCCCGCTGTTCCTCGTGCTCGATACCCTCGGCGACGACCTGGAGGCCGAGGACGTCGGCGATGCGGACGATGCCCTCCACCAGCGCCACCTGCTGCGGGTCGGTCGTGATGTCGTCGATGAAGGACTTGTCGACCTTGAGGACGTCGATGGGGAACTCGCGGAGGTAGCTGAGCGAGGAGAAGCCGGTGCCGAAGTCGTCGATGGCGATGGAGACGCCCAGCTCCTTCAGGGCGGCCATGGTGGTCCTGGTCTGGTCGTCCCTGCGCATGAGCACGGTCTCGGTGAGTTCCAGGACGAGGGAGCCGGGGGCGAGTCCCGAGGAGCGCAGGGTGCGCCGGACGCCGTCGAGGAATCCGGGATCGCGGAACTGCCGGGCCGACACGTTGACACTGGCGTACAGGGGTGACGTCCGCGGGCGGGCGTGCTGCCAGCGGGCGATGTCGAGCGCCGCGTGTTCGAGCACCCAGGCACCGAGCGGCATGATGTGGCCGCTCTCCTCGGCGAGGGCGATGAACTGGTCCGGCGGGACCATGCCGCGGCGGGCGTGCGGCCAGCGGACGAGCGCTTCGAGTCCGGCCGGAGCACCGTCGCGCACCTCGACGATCGGCTGGTAGCGCAGCGCGAACGCGTGGTCGGCGATGGCGGTGTCCATGCCCGCCTGGAGTTCGTGGCGGGCGACGAGCCGGGAGTGGAACTCGGGGTGGAAGAGCCGCCAGCGCTTCTTGCCGGCCGCCTTGGCCGCGTACAGGGCGAGGTCGGCGTGGCCGAGGAGTTCCTCGGCGTGGGCGCTGTCGAGGACGGTCGCGACGCCGACGCTGGTCGACACGGACACCGCTCCGTCGGTGAGGTGGAAGGACTGGCTCAGGGAGTGCACGATCTCCGCGGCGAGGGTTTCGGCGTCGTGGGGTTCCCGTGCCCCCTCGATGAGGACGGCGAACTCGTCGCCGCCGAGCCGGGCCGCGGTATCGCTGAGCCGCAGGAGCGAGGTGAGGCGGCGGGCGACGGCGACGAGGAGTTCGTCGCCGACGGAGTGGCCCATGGTGTCGTTGACGACCTTGAAGTCGTCGAGGTCGACGAAGAGCATGCAGGTCAGGGTGGATTCGCGGCGGCCCCTGAGCAGGGCCCGTTCGACCCGTTCGAGGAGGAGTACGCGGTTGGGGAGCCCGGTCAGCGAGTCGTGGAACGCCCGGTGGGTGAGTTCCCGTTCGAGTTTCCGCTGCTCGGTCACGTCACGGAGGGTGAGGACGAGGCCGTGGACGGTGCGTTCGTCGCGGAGGTTGCTGCAGCGGACCTCGACCTCCAGGTCGGCGGAGCCGCCGTGGAGCAGTTTCCAGTCGTCCCGGGCGTCGACCGGGGCACGGGTCCGCGCGTCGGCCATGGCACGCAGGGCGGCGTCCGTGTCCGCCGGGGCGACGAGGTCGGCGAGCGGGGTGCCGGGGAGCAGCGAGTGGCCGAAGAGGGAGTCGGCGGAGGGGCTGGCGTAGCGGACGGTGTCGTCGTCGTCGACGATGAGGATGACGTCCGAGGTGTTGTGCACGAGGGTGCGGAAGTAGGCCTCGCTGGTGCGGCGGTTGACCTCCTCGCTGAGGGCGAAGCGTTCGAGGGCCAGGGCCGCCTGGGAGGCGAGGGACTGGGCGGGGCCCGAGATCTCGGCGAGCTTCTTCTCGGTGCCGGCGAGGAGCAGGACGCCGAGCAGCGGTTCGGGGCCCGCCGGGGCCTGGAGTTCCAGGGGGCAGAGCAGGGCGAATGGTTCGGGGGCGACCTCCGCCGCGACGGCGGGGTCGAGCCGGGTCACGGGGAGCAGCCGGGTGCCCTCGACGACGGAGCCAGGCCAGCCGGTGTCCGGGGGGCGGGCCTTCGCGTCCGGCGCGGAGTGGGCCGACCCGTCGCTCGGCGGGCGGTTCGGGCCGTCGGCCGGGGGGTTCGGTGACGCTTCGGCGGTCCGGCGCCCCGGTGACGGGTCGGTCGGGGGCCGGGACCGCTCGTAACCGGGTGGCCGGGTCAGGCCGTCGGTTCGGCAGCTCCAGGGGCGGTCGGCGGTGGCCACCGCGTTGAGGCCGCCCCGGCGGTCCCGGGTGAGGAGGAGGACCCGGTGAGCGGTGCCGGGGCCGAAGAGCGTCGCGGACGCCGTCTCCACGGCGCCTGCGACCTCGCGGGGGCTCAGGGCGGCGACGAGCGAGGCGGCGGCGGTCCTGAGGCTGCGTTCGCGCGCCTCGGCCTTGCCGTGGTCGTTCATCATGCCCCAGAGCCGGGTGAGGACGAGGAGGAACATGAGGGCCGAGAAGATGGCGATGACGCCGATGTCCTGGTCCTTGTCGTGGCGCAGCGACTGGAAGAGGAGCAGGGCGGGGGCGACGAGCGAGGCACCGGCGAGCAGGGCGAGACGCCGCTCGGCGACCCGCGGAGTCGGTTCGGCCGCGCGCTCGGTGAGGCCGGTCATCGACGGGTGGAGGGCGGCGAGGCCCCAGGCCGTGAAGAAGACGACCCAGCCGAGGTCCAGGGGAGTGCCGACCTGCCAGGTTCCCTTGAGCTGGAGAGTGCCGTAGATGACGTCGGAGGCGAGGATGCCGCAGGTGCCGAGGGTGAGGAGCTGCACGGACCGGGAACGGAGGCCGCCGGGGACGAGGAGCCGTGCGAGCATCGCGAGCATCAGCACGTCACCGAGCGGGTACGCGATGGAGATCGCCTTCTCGGTCCAGCTCATGTCCTCGCTCCTGGCCAGCGGGGTGATGAGGTTGACCCAGGAGAGCAGTGCGAGGCCCGAGGTGAGGATCAGCGCGTCGAGGACGACGCCGAGGTCGCGGCCGACGGCCCGGTAGCGGATGAACCCGAACAGGCCGACGGCGAACAGCGGATAGGTCGCCAGGTAGAGGGCGTCGGCGACGGAGGGGAACGGTCTGTCCTGGCCGAAGAAGGTCTCCAGGGCGTTGTAGGCGGTGTCGCCGCCGACGAAGGTGAGGTTGGCGGCGGCGAGCACCAGCCAGGGCCAGCGCCGGGAGGGCCGGTGCAGATGGACGCCGGCGAGGATGGCGGTGACCCCACCGAGCCCGATGAGCGCCCACATGACGGTGTGCCAGGCCGGGTACTTCAGGTAGGCGACCGTGCACAGGGCCACGATCAGCAGGTACAGCAAGGTCCATCGGCGCAGTGTCCCGGTCGCGGTGAGCGGCCGGTCGGGCTGACGCAAGGACATCGTCGACCGCCCCCTTGACGGGTGGACGCGCAGGAGATCGCCCCGGTCGTGGATACGGTCCCCGTACGGTGTCCATTCTCCGGGGCCGCTGGGGCGGCTGCATCTCGGCGCGGGGCTACCGGGGCGGCGGGGTCAGGAGGAGGCGCGGACCACGAGTTCCGTCGGGAGCATCCGGCGGGGCTGCTCGTCCGGGTCGCTGGGGGCCGCGATCTCCTGGAGGAGCAGCCGTGCCATGGTGCGGCCCATCTCCTCGATGGGCTGGCGGACGCTGGTCAGCGGCGGGTCCATGTGCCGGGCCACGGCCGAGTCGTCGACGCCGACGAGGGCGACGTCCTCGGGGACGCGGCGGCCCGCCTCGCGCAGGACGCCCCGCGCGCCGGCGGCCATGACGTCGGAGGCGGCGAAGACGGCGTCCAGGTCGGGCCTGCGGTCCAGGAGTTCCCGCATGGCGCGGCGGCCGCCCTCCTCGGTGAAGTCGCCGGTGGCGACGAGCGCCTCGTCGGCGGCGAGACCGGACTCGGCCAGGCCCTGGCGGTAGCCGTCGAGGCGGCAGCGGGCGACGTACATGTCGAGGGGGCCCGTGATGGTGGCGATGCCCTGCCGGCCGCGCGCGGCGAGGTGGGCGACGGCGGTCCGGCCGGCGCCGGTGTTGTCGGAGTCGACGAAGGCGACGCGTTCGTCCTCGGTGCGGCGGCCGTTGAGGACGGCGGGCAGGCCGAGGGCGCGGACCTGGTCGGGCAGCGGGTCGGCGCCGTGCACGGAGACGAGGAGGACGCCGTCGACGCGCTGGGCCGCGAGGTACTGCTCGAAGCGCTGCCGTTCCTGTTCGCTGCGGATCAGGGTGAGCAGCAACTGCTTGTCGGCGTCGGCGAGTTCGCTGCTGACGCCGCGGATGATGTCGAGGAAGTACGGCTCGGCGAAGAGTCGGGCCTCGGTCTCGGGGATGACGAGGGCGACGGCGTCGGTCCGGCTGCCCGCCAGGGCGCGGGCGGCCCTGTTGGGGACGTAGCCGAGTTCGGCGACGGCCTGTTCGACGGCGGCCTTGGCCTGTTCGCTCACCCGGGGGGAACCGTTGATGACCCGGGAGACCGTGCCGCGGCCGACTCCGGCTCTCGCCGCGACCTCCTCCAGGGTGGGCCTGCCGGTCTGCCGCCCGCTCACCGCCATGCCGCTTCTCCCCTCGGGCCCGCCGCCCCGCCTGCGTGTGGACGCGAACCTATCAGGCGGGCGGCGGGCCCCCGGGGGATCGACTCAGGCGCCGGTCGGGGCGAGCTCGGCCATGGCGCCCCAGCCCTGCTGCGGCACCTCGACGTTGATGATCTCGGGGGTGGTGGCGATGGCGCCGGCCATGGCCTCGAGCCCGGCGGCGAAGTGCGGGGAGGAGACGTGGGCGGAACCGGCCTCGGCGTCGGCGAAGGCCTCCAGGAGGACGAAGACGTTCGGGTCGTCGACGCTGCGGGACCAGTCGAAGAACAGGTTGCCGGGCTCCTCGCGGGTGGCGCGGGTGAAGTCGGCGACCAGGTCGAGCCAGCGGTCGGCGTGGTCGGGGCGGGCGGTGAAACGGACGGCGATGAAGATCATGCGGTCAGCGTGCGGGGCGCCGTGGGGGCGCGGCCAGCCGGCCGGGTCAGGATTCCGGCAGGGCCGGAAAGTCCGGCACGGCGCGAGTGAGCGCGGCCCGGATCTCACCCTGGCGCCGTCCGAAACCGGCCGTCGGCAGCGACACGGACAGGGCGTGCACGATGCCGTCGCCGCGCTCGGGCAGCGCCACGGCGAGACAGGTGTACGCGAGGTCGGCCTCGCCCACCGACACGGCGAAGCCCTGGCCGCGGACGCGGTCGACCTCGGCCTCGAAGCGTTCGGCGCTGGTGATCGTGCGCTCGGTGAAGCGGGCCATGCCGTGCTCGGCCAGGTAGCGGCGGCGCAGTGACCGCGGCAGCGCGGCGAGCAGCGCCTTTCCGTGGGCGGTCGCGTGGGCGCGGTCCTCGGGGCCCGGGGTGAAGGGGTGGGCGGTGTCGGTGACGGGTGCGGTGGTGTCGACGACAGTGATCAGGCCGTCGCGGTAGGCGGTGTGGTAGGCCTCCGCGCCGGTGGCCCGTCGCAGCCGGCCGAGGAGTTCGCCCGTTCCGGCGCCGAGGCCGTGGTGCCGCTGGTGGGAGCGGTGCAGGGCGGGGACGCGGGGCCCGGGGACGTACCCCTCGGTGGTGCGGACGAGGTAGCCGCGCGCGAGCAGGGGGCCGGTGACGTGGTAGACGGTCGAGAGGGCACAGCCGAGCCGCCGCGCCAGGGCCTTGGCGCAGAGGGGCCGGTCGGCGTCGGCGACGGCGTCGAGGACGGCGAGGGCCCGGTCGACGGACTGGGGCCCGGGGCTCGGGTCGGCGGGCATCGTTCCAGCTTAGGGCCTGTCCGGCGGATCAGGGCCGGACAGGCCGCGACGTCTGGTGCATGGGGTCTCCCCAGGCCCGCAGGCCCCAGGGGACGCCTCGCAAGGCGCCGGAGCGTCCTCATAGCGGAGCTGTGCGGACGCTCCGGCAACGCGGCGAGGTGCCGTGCCAGGCGTCGCGGACCCGGCCATGATCCGCCGGACAGGCCCTAGGACCGGGGCATGGCCCAGGTGTTCGTGGACGCTCCGTACCGGCTCCGCAGCCCTCCGTATCCCCGCAGGTCACGGGGCCTTTATGTGCATAAGACACTCTTTCGGCGTACCGTCGAGTGGATCCCCAGACCCTCGACGCCCCGGGAGAGCGTGTGCCCCGCTCCAGGACCGACCATGCCCCGACGCCCCGCGAGGGGCGCCGTCCGCGTCTGCGGACGGCGGCCATCGCGACGGGTGTGGTCGCCGTCGCCGCGGGCGGCCTGTACGTGGCGGGCCTGCTCACCGCCGGCGAGGACATATCCGCCGGTACGCGGGTGGACGGCGTGGACATAGGCGGTATGAGCCGTGCCCAGGCCGAGGCCAGGCTGGCGGCGGAGGCACCGGCCGCGTGGAGCGCCCCGATACCGGTGAAGGTCGGCGACCGCGCCACGACCGTGGAACCGGCCTCCGCCGGTCTGACGGTGGACCTGGCGAAGACCGCCGACCTGGCGGCCGACCCCTCCCGCGACCCCTTCACCGTCATCGGGCGGCTCTTCTCGTCCGGCGAGCGGGAGATCAGGCCGGTCTTCGCGTACGACGCGGACAAGGCGCGGGCGGCCGTCGCCGGTCTCGCGAAGAAGAACGACCGCGCGGTGCACGAGGGTTCCGTCGCCTTCCGCGAAGGCAAGGCCGTCGCCACCCGGTCGGTGACGGGCCAGAAGCTGGACACCGGGCGGGCCGTCGAGACCCTGCGCGCGGCCTACCCGGCCACGGGCTCGGCGCCCGTGGTCCTGCCCGTCACCATGACCGAACCGAAGCTGCCCGCCGCCGAGGTGGACCGCTTCCTCGACTCGTACGCCGAGCCCGCCGTCTCCGGCCCGGTGACGCTCACGGCGGGCTCCGAGCGGCTGCGGATCGCCCCCGCCACGCTCGGGGACCACCTCACCGTGAAGGCCGAGAACGGCCGGCTCGACGCCGCCCTCGACGCCGAGGCGCTGCTGCGCGACCCGGACGTGGCCCGGCCGATCGCCTCGCTGACGGGCGCACCCGTGGAGGCGAGCCTCGGCGTGCGGGACGGCAGGGTCGTGGTGGAGTCGGAGGGGCGGCCGGGACACGAGGTGACCGCGAAGGCCCTCGGCGACGCCGTGCGCCCGCTGCTCACCAGGACGGGCGAGGCGGCCCGTACGGCTCCGGTGGCCACGACGGTCACCCAGCCCGAGCTGACCGCCGACTCCCTCGCCCGCCTCGGCATCACCGAGCAGATGTCGACGTTCACGGTGGACTTCCCGTCGGCGCCGTACCGGACGACGAACATCGGCCGGGCCGCCGAGCTCATCAACGGCTCGCTCGTGCAGCCCGGCGAGGTGTGGAGCTTCAACAGGACGGTCGGCGAGCGCACCCCGGACAACGGCTTCGTCGACGGCACGATGATCCTCGACGGCCAGTACCGGTCGGCGCCCGGCGGCGGTGTGTCGGCGATGGCCACCACCGTGTTCAACGCCATGTTCTTCGCCGGGGTGAAGCCCGTCGAGTACGGCGCCCACTCCTTCTACATCGAGCGCTACCCGGCCGGCCGGGAGGCGACCGTCGCCTGGGGCTCGCTCGACCTGAAGTTCCGCAACGACTCCGGCAAGCCGATCTACATCAAGGCGAGCGCCACGGACTCCTCGGTCACGGTGAGCTTCCTCGGGACGAGGAAGTACGACTCCGTCGAGGCGGTCGCCGGTCCGCGCACGAACCTCAAGGAGCCCTCCAAGCGCGAGGGCACCGGCGAGGCCTGTGTGCCGCAGCCGCCCCTGGAGGGCTTCGACATCTCGGTGGACCGGGTGTTCAAGGACGGCGGCGCCGAGGTCAAGCGCGAGACCTTCAAGACCCACTACACCCCGCGCGACGAGGTGACCTGCGAGTGACCCGCGCCCGCTCCAACCGGACCGGCGCGCACCCGCGCTGACGGAAGGGTGTCATCCCCCACGGCGGGGGCATGACTCCGGAGCACGGCCCACCAGGGGGTGTCCGGCGGATCAGGGCCCCGGCCGTGATCCGCCGGACACCCCCTGGGCCAGGGCCGCCCCTCACCCGTCGGAGGCACGCCTTGGCGCAGCGCAGCGACCCGTTCGAGCGGCTCCTCGGCGACGCGGCGGACGAGGGCGTCTTCCCCGGCGCCGTCTGGGCCGTGGGTGACGCCCGTACGACCGTGTCGACGGGGGCCGTCGGCCTCCTCGACCCGGCGCGCCCCGGTGAGCCCATGCGCCCCGACACGCTCTTCGACGTCGCCAGCCTCACCAAGATCGTCTCTGTCTGGGCCGTGACCGGCACCCTCGTCGACGCGGGGAAGCTCGATCTGACGGTGCCGCTCGGTTCCTTCTGGCCCGAGGCGGCGGGGCGGCCCCTCGCCGGGGCCACGGCGCACCACCTCCTCACGCACACCGCGGGCCTGCCGCTCCGCGCCAACCTGCGGCACCTGTACGGCTCCGACCCGCAGGACGTCCGGGACGGTGTCCTCGCCGAGCCGCTCCGGCACCGGCCGGGCGCGGCCGTCGCGTACACGGACCGGGCGGCGCTGGTCCTCGGCTATCTGGCCGAGCACCTCACCAGGACACCGCTCGCCCGGCTCGCCGAGGACCGGGTCTGGGCCCCGCTGGCCATGTCGGAGACCCGGTACGGTCCGCTGCTCGCCGCGGCCCGGCGGCGGTGCGCGCCCACCGAGTACGACGACGCGACCGGCACGTACCTCAAGGGGACCGTCCACGACTTCTCGGCCCGGCTGCTCGGCGGCGCCTGCGGGATCGCGGGCGTCTTCACGACCGCCGCCGACATCGCCCGCTTCCTGCGCCACCTCCTCGTCCCGGTGCCCGGCACCTTCTCCGCCGAGTGGACGGCCGCGTCGCTCCGCGTCCACACCGGAGGGCTCACCCCGCCGCGCGGCCTGTTCTGGCACCCGGCGCCCGGCACGGAACCGGCGGACGGCGTCTGGTCCCACTTCGGGTTCACCGGCACCGGCTTGTGGGCGTCGCCGCACCGGGACCGCTGGGCGGTGCTCCTCACCAACCGGCTCCGGCTCACCCGCGACCCGGGTCCGCTGGCCCGGGTCAGGGACCTCTTCCGGGGCCTCGCCTTCCCGTGACCTACCGCCGGCCAGAGGTGTGACACACATCCGTTCGACACCCCTTGATGGAGCGGACAGGCCGAGGGTTACCATATGAGCGCCGCCTAGCTCGAAAGATAAACTTGTGACTGTCAATGACGACTCGTTCACCAGCTGGAAGAACCGCGAGGAGATCGCGGAGTCGATGATCCCGATCATCGGGAAGCTGCACCGGGAGCAGGACGTCACCGTCCTGGTCCACAGCCGCTCCCTGGTGAACAAGTCGGTGGTCAGCATCCTCAAGACCCACCGCTTCGCACGGCAGATCGCCGGCGAGGAGCTGTCGGTCACCGAGACGCTCCCCTTCCTCCGGACGCTCACCACCCTCGATCTCGGCCCGTCCCAGATCGACATCGGCATGCTGGCCGCCGAGTACAAGACCGACAACCGCGGTCTCACGGTGGAGGAGTTCACCGCCGAGGCCGTCGCCGGCGCCACCGGTGAGAACAAGATCGAGCGCCGCGACGGACGCGACGTCGTCCTCTACGGCTTCGGCCGCATCGGCCGCCTGGTCGCGCGCCTCCTCATCGAGAAGGCCGGTTCCGGCAACGGTCTGCGCCTGCGCGCGATCGTCGTCCGCGGCGGTGGTGAGCAGGACCTGGTGAAGCGCGCCTCGCTGCTGCGCCGCGACTCGATCCACGGCCAGTTCCAGGGCACGATCACGGTCGACGAGGCGAACAGCACGATCGTCGCCAACGGCAACACGATCAAGGTGATCTACGCCAACGACCCCTCCGAGGTCGACTACACGGCGTACGGCATCGAGAACGCCATCCTCATCGACAACACCGGCAAGTGGCGCGACCGCGAGGGCCTGTCGAAGCACCTGCGCCCCGGCATCGACAAGGTCGTCCTGACCGCGCCCGGCAAGGGTGACGTGCCGAACATCGTGCACGGCGTCAACCACGACACGATCAAGCCGGACGAGAAGGTGCTGTCCTGCGCCTCCTGCACCACCAACGCGATCGTCCCGCCGCTGAAGGCGATGGACGACGAGTACGGCGTGCTGCGCGGTCACGTGGAGACGGTCCACTCGTTCACGAACGACCAGAACCTCCTGGACAACTACCACAAGGCCGACCGCCGCGGCCGTTCCGCGCCGCTCAACATGGTGATCACCGAGACCGGTGCCGCCTCGGCCGTCGCCAAGGCCCTTCCGGACCTCAAGGCCCCGATCACCGGCAGCTCGATCCGCGTCCCCGTCCCGGACGTCTCGATCGCCATCCTGAGCCTGCGCCTGGGCCGCGAGACCACCCGCGACGAGGTCCTCGAGTACCTCCGTGACGTCTCGCTGCACTCGCCGCTGAAGCGTCAGATCGACTTCACCACCGCCCCCGACGCCGTCTCGATGGACTTCGTCGGCTCGCGTCACGCGTCGATCGTCGACGCCGGCGCGACCAAGGTCGACGGCGACAACGCGATCCTCTACCTCTGGTACGACAACGAGTTCGGCTACTCGTGCCAGGTCATCCGGGTCGTCCAGCACGTCTCCGGCGTGGAGTACCCGACCTTCCCGGCCCCGGCGGTCTGATCCCCCCACCGCACAACGGCACGCCGACGCGCCGCACTTCCTCCGGGAGGTGCGGCGCTTCGCCGTCGTCAGGGGTACGCGGGCGAACCGATCACGGCGGCCCCGGCGTCCCTCCCCCCATGAAGACGTTCATGAAGACGTTCACGCACGGCATACGCCAGCTCCTGCGCTTCGCCGTCCTCGAGGCGCGCTGCTGCGCCTTCGCCTTCGCGCTCATCGGCGGCATCGCGGTCTCCACCCTGCTGCCCGAACTCCCGATCGCCCGCTACGACCTGCTGCTCCTCTACGGCATCGGGCTCACCGTCCTCGCCTGGAAGGTGGGCTGGGACACCGGGCGGGACGTCGCCGTCATCGCCGGCTGCCATGCCATCGGGCTGCTCTTCGAGTTGGTCAAGGTACGGATGGGTTCGTGGAGCTACCCGGAGGAGGCGCTGACGAAGTTCGGCGGAGTCCCGCTGTACGGCGGCTTCCTCTACGCGGCTCTGGGCAGTTACGTCTGCCGGGCCTGGCGTCTGCTCGACCTGCGGGTCACCGGCTACCGGCCGCGCGTGACGGCGGTCCTCGCCGGCGCCGTGTACGTGAACTTCTTCAGCCACCACTGGCTGCCCGACGCCCGCTGGGCCCTGGCCGCGCTGCTCCTCGCCGCCACGGCCGGCACCTGGGTGCGGTTCCGGGTGGGCGAACGCGAGCACCGGATGCCGCTGGCCCTGTCGTTCGCCCTGATCGGCTTCTTCCTGTGGGTCGCGGAGAACGTGGCCACGTACGTCGGCGCCTGGAGCTACCCGGACCAGCTGGACGGCTGGCAGCCGGTGTCCCTCGCCAAGTTCGGCGCGTGGGCGCTGCTCATCACGGTGACCTTCGTCCTCACGGCACACGGGGCGAGGACCGCCACCGTCCCGCCGGGCCGCAACAAGCCCTCGACCCGCCGCGTGTGACCGTTGGTGATTCCGTGCGTGCACGGGGCTGACGTGCTACAGTCGACAGTAGTTGCAGTCGTGGTTCCCAAAGAAACTTACAAGTGCCTTTGACGATTCGACATCGTCAGGCACTTTCTGTGTTTTCGGTGCAGTTTTCCGGACGGGGCAATCATCACGGCGACTCCGGGTTCCGCACAGTGCGGACCCCTGGGCTACGCCCCGAAGGAGATTTGACATGGCTAACGGCACCGTGAAGTGGTTCAACGCTGAAAAGGGCTTCGGCTTCATCGAGCAGGAGGGTGGCGGCCCGGACGTCTTCGCCCACTACTCCAACATCGCCACCTCTGGCTTCCGTGAGCTCCAGGAAGGCCAGAAGGTGACCTTCGACGTCACGCAGGGCCAGAAGGGCCCGCAGGCGGAGAACATTCTCCCCGCCTGACGTTGACTCGTCCGACGCAGCTGGGGTCCTCACCCGTGTGGTGAGGGCCCCGGCTCGTTGCATTTTCCAGGCACTTTCAGGCATTTCCCAGGCGTTCCAGTAATTCTTCGGGCTGCGGCCCGTCGCGAATTCCTCGAAGTGCACCGGTTTCGAGGAAGGCTCCCCATGGACAACACGCACAGCACACCCCGTGCCGAAAAGGCACGACGCGCCGCGGCGGCGAAGGAAGAATTCACGACGCCGGCCGCCGGCACCCCGGCCCTGCCGCCCGCCGCCACCTTCGCCGAGCTCGACCTGCCGGCCGAGATCCTCGACGTACTGGCCCGCGAAGGTGTCGAGACGCCCTTCCCCATCCAGGCCGCGACCCTCCCGGACGCCCTCGCCGGCCGCGACGTACTCGGACGCGGACGCACCGGCTCCGGCAAGACGCTCGCCTTCGGACTGCCGCTCCTCGTCCGCACCGCCGGACGGCGCGCCGAGGCACGCAAGCCGCTCGCCCTGATCCTGGTCCCCACGCGCGAGCTGGCCCAGCAGGTCACGGACGCGCTCGACCCCTTCGCCCGCGCCCTGAAGGTGCGGCTCGCCACCGTGGTCGGCGGCATGTCGATCGGCCGCCAGGCCACCGCGCTGCGCGACGGGGTCGAGGTCCTGATCGCCACCCCCGGCCGGCTCATGGACCTCGTCGAGCGCAAGGACTGCCGCCTGGAACGGGTGACCGTCACCGTCCTCGACGAGGCGGACCAGATGGCCGACATGGGGTTCATCCCCCAGGTCACCGAGCTGCTCGACCGGGTGAACGCCGACGGCCAGCGGATGCTGTTCTCCGCCACCCTCGACCGCAACGTCGACCTCGTCGTGGAGCGCTACCTCAAGGACCCGGTCGTCCACTCCGTGGACCCGTCGGCCGCCTCCGTCTCCACCATGGAGCACCACGTGCTGCACGTGCACGTCGCCGACAAGTTCGCCACCGCCACGGAGATCGCCGCCCGCGACGGGCGCGTGATCATGTTCCTGCACACCAAGGCCGCCGTGGACCGCTTCACCCGCCACCTGCTCGGCAGTGGCGTACGGGCCGCGGCGCTGCACAGCGGCAAGTCCCAGCCCCTGCGGACCCGCACCCTGGAACGCTTCAGGAGCGGCGAGGTCCCGGTCCTGGTCGCCACCAACCTGGCGGCGCGCGGCATCCACGTCGACGCACTCGACCTCGTCGTCAACGTCGACCCGCCCGCCGACCACAAGGACTACCTGCACCGCGGCGGCCGGACCGCGCGGGCCGGCGAGGCGGGCCTCGTCGTCACCCTGGTCACCCAGGACGAGCGCCGCGACGTGGCCCGTCTGATGGCGGACGCGGGCATCCACCCCCAGGTCACCCAGGTCCGCTCCGGCGAGGCCGCCCTGAGCCGCATCACCGGCGCGCGTGCCCCCTCGGGCGTACCCGTCGACGGCAGCGCGCCGAGCCAGGAGGGCGTCAAGCGCGGCGGAGCGGCCTTCCGGGGCATGGGGACCGTCCCGGGGCGCCCGGGCCGCGCCAAGAACGAGTCCAGGCGGGCCGCCGAGGCCCGTAAGACGGCCGAGGCCCGCCAGGCCGCCCGGATCCGCCGCGGCGGCTGACACCACCGTCCGGCTCCCGTCCCGCACGCCTTCACCGCGGGGCGGGGGCGGCGGGGCTCAGGGGCCGCCGGGGTCAGGGCGTGCGGGGCCGATGCCGAGGGACGGCAGGACGGCCTTGAGGTTGTTGGCGCCGCCCTTCAGCCGGCTCTGCGGGCCGTTCAACGGAGTGTTCAACGGGGTGTTCCACGGGCCGTGCCCGGGTTCGCTTCTCGGGTCGGCCCTCGGGACACCCTTCGGGTCGCTCTTCGGGTCGTGCGCCGTGCCCGGGCCCATGCCCGTGCCGTGGCCGTTGCCGTTGCCGTCGCCGTTGTCCGAGCGGTTGCTCCGGCCGCAGCCCCGGTCCGGCTTCGGCTTCTTGCCGGTCTCGTGCCCGCGGCAGTGTGCCTTCCCGTTCTCGGCGGGGTGCGGCTCGGGCCCCTCGGCCGGGCGTTCCGTCGTGGACGGGGCCGACGGGGCGGGCAGGGTCGCGTGCTCGTCCGGAGCCGCCGTCACCGCGGCGGGCGGGGTGTCACGGCGCGGCTCAGGGGCGGGGTTCGCCGGTGCCGGATCGTCCAGGAGCCGGCCGGGGAGATCCGTGGCGGCGATGGCCACGCCGCCCAGCGTCACGCTCGCGAGCACCGCGGCGGCAGCGGTCCGCAGGGAGCGGCGCCGTCGGCGCGCCGGGGCTCCGGGCGTCCAGTCATCGCGGCGGCGCGTTCGGCGGGACGCGTGCAGGCCCGCGTCGCGCGCGGCCCGGAAGGCGGCGAGAGCGCTCGCCTCGGCGTCCCGGCCGGTGCTTTCCCCTGCCTCCTGGCGCGCCGCGGCCGCCGCGTTCGCGGCGCCAACGTCGGCGCGCGGCACGGCTCGCGGAGTCGCCCCCGGGTCGTCGTCCCGTTCGCCCCGTTCGGCCCGTTCGCCGTCCCGTTCGTCCTTGGGCATCCCGTCACCTCCCTCTTCCCTTGAGTTCCCGCGCCAGTCGCCGTAGGCCCCGGTGCGCCGCGGACCGTACCGCACCGGGGCGCTTGCCCAGAACCCGGGCGGCCGTCGGCCCGTCCAGGCCGACGACGACCCGGAGCAGGACGGCCTCCGCCTGCTCACGCGGCAGGTCCATGACCAGGGCGAGCGCCTGCTGCGTCGAGAAGGTCTCCAGGGCCTCCCCCGCGGTGTCCACGGCGGCGGGCAGTTCGAGCACGTCCTGTTCGAGCCGGGCGGGGCGGGGCCGGACCCGCGCCCTCCGCAGATGGTCGAGGGCCCGGTGCCGGGCTATCGTCGCGGTCCAGCCGCGGAAGCCCGCACCGTCGCCGCGGAACCGGCCGAGGTCCCTGGCGATCTCCAGCCACGCGTCGGAGGCCACGTCCTCGGCGTCCTCCCCGACGACGCCCCGTAGATATCCGAGCAGCCGGGGAGCCACCATCCGGTAGACCTGCCCGAACGCCTCCTCGTCGCCCGCCCGCGCCCGTTCGACGGCCGAGCCCAGTTCCCCGTCGCGTGTCGTGGAGGGCGCGCGCCCTGTCCCCTCGTCCACACGATCCTCTTCACAGCCGGTTTGTTCGCGAAACCTCCGGCCGCCGCGCGCACCGGATCGCGATCATCCTGTCAGATGGTCAACATCTGCTTGCCGACAGCCCGTCGGGAGCGTGGATCCACCGTCTGCGGGTGCGGGGCGGCCGCCGCCCGTGCAGGGTGAGGAAGTACGTCCGCAGGGACTCCTGCGGACCGATCTCGAAGCGGTTCACGGTCCGGCCGAGCGGGTTCCAGACCCGGCCGTCCGGCATCCGCAGTCCGACGGAGCGGGCGAAGACGGTCCGGAGCAGGTGCTCCGGGGGGATGTCCACCCAGACCGCCCCGGCCTCGCGCACCAGGACCTCGCCGACATAGGCGCCGAGACCGAGCAGCGGGCCCGCCACGTCCTCGCGCCCCGCGCCGCCCTGGCGCAGCCCGTCGATGAGACGGTCGACGATGCTGAGACTCGGCGCGGTGTAGTCGAGCGGGAGCCGGGCCCGCGTGGTGGCACGCTCTACGAACGCGGCCGCGTGACAGGGCATGTCGGCTGCGGACAGGTTCGGGCTTTCGCGGTCCATGCGTGATCCCCGTTCTTCTTCCAGCGGCGTCGGTCGCCAGCTGATGAAGCGGAATCCGCATCCGAGACATCACGCATCACGCACGTGACCCTGATCACATAGCCCACAGAGCGCACACAGCCGCTCAGTGAAGGGGCAGCCGTACCTCGATGGTCTTGCCGCCCTGCGGCAGCAGGCGCAGCCTGATCTCCCTGGCGAGGAGTCGGATCAGAGGCCAGCCGAATCCGCCCTCCGCCGGTCCGAACGCGCGCTTGCGCCCCTGCGCGTCGGCGAGGTGGGGCAGCTCGCCGCTCTGATCCGCGACGGTGATCGTCACCACGCCCCGGTGGATCTCCACGCCGAAGCCGGTGAGGCCGCCGCCGTGCCGCATCGCGTTGGTCACCAGCTCGGAGGCGACGAGCAGGGCGTCGCCGCGGGCCTGGGCCGACGCCCCGGCTCCCGTCGCGGCCTCGGCCACGTCCAGAGCCTCCGCCACCCTGGCGCGCGCCTCTGCCGCGTCACGCGGCAGCCAGGGGCGGTGCCCCTCCGGCATGACCTGCGCTTCGCCCCCGTCGCGCGAAAGCCACGGCCGGTTCCCGTCCGGCGTGCGATGCCCTGCGGTCACTGGTCCGGCCACCTGTCTCCACTCGTTGCCATCGGTCTCTTCCCCGGCGTTCAACCGGGCGCCTTCCCCGACGATCGCATCGCATTCCCCTTTCACCCGCGCGGCCGGCCGTTCCCGTGTGTCGTTCTCGTGCGCCGTTCTCGTCCGCGTTCTCATGTGATGGCACGAAGAGACCCCGCGTGACGGATGCGACCGGGCGCGCCGGGGCAGACGCGGCGTACGGCAGCCGCGGGCACGGCGCGGGCCGTACGGACCGGAAGGTGCGAGGCATGAGCGAGCGCGAGAACGGACGGGGCCGTCAGGAGACCGTGGACGAGCGCGCCGACCGGCAGTGGCAGGACCTCCTCCAGGAGATCCGGGTGGCGCAGACAGGTGTGCAGATCCTGCTCGGCTTCCTGCTGACCGTGGTCTTCACGCCCCGTTACGTGAGTCTCGGTTCGGTCGAGAAGACCACCTACATCCTGACGGTGATCCTCGGGTCGCTGGCCACCGGTGCGCTGATCGGCCCGGTCTCCTTCCACCGCCTCGTGTCGGGACGCCGGATCAAACCCCAGGCGGTCGTCTGGGCCTCCCGGCTGATCCTCACCGGCATCCTGCTGCTCGTCGCCACCCTGACCACCGCTCTCTTCCTCATCCTGCGGGTGGCCACCGACAACGAGCTCGTGCCCTGGCTCGTCGCGCCCGTGCTCGCCTGGTACGTCCTGTGCTGGTTCGCCCTCCCCCTGTGGGCCCGGAGCCGGTACACCTCGAACAGTGACGACTGACGAGTGACGGACGGCGCCACGGGTAGCCGCACGGTCGAACTCTCGGAAACGTGCGGGAAGGAGACACATCATGCCTCGCGGATCCAGCCAGAAGCGGGAGCGTCAGTACGAGCACATCAAGGAGAGCGCGGAGGACCGCGGCGAGAGCACGAAGCGGGCCAAGGAGATCGCCGCCCGCACCGTGAACAAGGAACGGGCCCGGCACGGCGAGTCCAAGACGTCGAGCAAGCAGTCCACGCAGGACATGTCCTCCGGCGAGCGCGGCGGCCGGCGCTCCGGGAGCGGCTCCGAGGGACGCACGTACGACCAGCTCTACGAAGAGGCCAAGCGCCGCGACATCGACGGCCGCTCGAAGATGAACAAGGCACAGCTCGAGCGCGCCCTGGGTGGCGGCGGCTGAGCCCCGGTGCCGGTGGGGGCCGCCCGGTCAGGCGTCCTGGATGCGCCGGAACGGGCGGTCCGCCTCCAGTGCGTACGCGATGTCGAGGAGGGTCCGTTCGCTGCCGGGGCGTCCCGAGAACATGACCCCGACGGGCAGCCCGTCCTCCGTGGTGCGCGCGGCGGGCAGCGAGATCGAGGGCGTTCCGACGACATTGTCGACCGGAGTGAAGGCCACGTACGCGAGGATCCGCTCGATCAGGGCGGGATAGGGAACGGTCGGTCCGAGGTGCCCGATCCGTGGCGTGGTGTGGGCGAGTACGGGCGTCAGGATCAGGTCGAGGCCGCGGAAGGCCGCCGCGTACGCCTCCTTCGTGCGCTTGAGCCGCCGCAGTACGCCCGGAGTGCGACGCCAGTTCTTCAGGTACTCCTCCCGCAGTCCCCTGCTGAGGCCGTCCATGCCGCGCCGGTCGAAGTCCGGGCCGAGGGTCCGGCCGGACGTGCCGAGGAGGAACGACAGCATCCCCCAGTAGGTGAGGAAGTCCTGGGTGAAGTGCGGGTCGAGGGCCGGTGCCACCGGATCCACGCTGTGGCCCAGCCGTTCCAGCGTGGCCGCCGTCTCCGTGACGGCCGTCCGGGTGGCGGTGTCGGCGTGGACACCGTTCGGCGAGTCGAGGAGGAACCCGATGCGCAGCCGCCGCCCGGAGGGGCCTTCGACGAGGCCCACGGGCGGCAGTTTCGGGTTGCGCCAGTACGTCTCGGCGGCGGCGAGGAACGCGGCGGTGTCCCGTACGGAACGGCTCACGATGCCGTCGGAGACGAGGTCGAGGGGCAGTCGGCGGCTCTGGGCGTTCGGCACGACCCGGCCGCGGGTCGGCTTGAGCCCGACGAGTCCGCAGCAGGCGGCAGGGATACGGATCGAGCCGCCGCCGTCGTTGGCGTGGGCGATCGGCACCGCCCCGGCGGCGACGAGCGCGGCGCTGCCGCCCGACGAACCGCCCGCCGAGTAGCCCGTGTTCCACGGGTTGCGGACCGGCTCGGCGGTCTCGTACTCCGTGGTGGGGCTGAATCCGAATTCGGGCAGCCGGGTCTTGCCGAGGACGGTGACGCCACTGCTCAGGAACTGCCGGGTGAACGGGGCGTGCCGCCGCGCGACTCCGGGAGTGAAGGCCTCGCTGCCGTGGCCCGTGGGCAGGCCCTGGTGGTCGGTGTTGTCCTTGACGAACGTCGGCACCCCCGCGAACGCGCCGCCGCCCGCTCCGGTGGCGTATCCCGGAGCGTCGTCGACGTGCACCTGGACGGCGTGGAGCCGTGGCTCGACCGCCCGTACCCGATCGACCGCGTCCCGCGCCGCCTCGGCGGCGCCGACCTCGCCCCGCCGGATCGCCCGGGCGAGCCCGACGGCGTCGTGCTCGCCCAGGGCGTCGTCCCGGAAGGCGTGCACCGTGGCGCGTTCCTCGAATGTCGTCATCGCTGCGTCAACCCCCGGCCGTGTGGATGGATGCCCGCAAGAATGCACTACCAACCAGTAACACGCGAGGGCGCCTCGGCGACGACGCTCCGGCGCAGGCTCGCGAGGGACACCTCCTCCAGGCTCTCCGCGAAGACCCGTCCCCGGCCCGCCGGCACGGGCAGCATCGAGGGCACGACCAGGACGACGCAGCCCGCTGCGTCGGCCGAGGCGGCTCCGTCGGGTGAGTCCTCGACGGCGACGCAGGCCGCGCACGGCACACCGAGACGCCGAGCGGCCTCCCGGTAAGGGTCGGGGTGCGGCTTCGTCCGTACGGTGTCGTCGGCGGAGAGGGTGAAGGCGAAGGGGACCCCGGCGAGCGCGCCCCCGGTCACCGAGTCGACCACCGACCGCGGCGAGGCGCTCACCAGGGCGAACGGCACGCCGTCGCGCTCCACTTCGGCGAGGAGCCGCGCCGCGCCTGGCCGGAGGGGGGCGCCCTTGTCGACGCGTTCCTCGAAGGCGGCGGTCAGCGCCCTCGCGACGCCGTCCTCGCCGACGTCCCGCGTGCCGGTGACGCGTACGAGATGGGCGGCGGTGTCCTCGACGGCGCGGCCGACGACCTCTGGCGCGTCGGCCTCCGTCAGCCGGTGGCCGAACCGTGCGGCGACCTCCTCCGCGGCGTCCCACCACAGGACCTCGGTGTCGACGAGCGTGCCGTCCATGTCGAAGAGGACGGCGGCGAGTTCGGTCACCGACGCGCCCCCGGCGGCGAGGTCGGTCACCGCTGCGCCCTCGGCGCCACCAGCACGGGATGCGGAGCGAGGCCGACGGCGACCCTGGCGCCCGGGGTGAGCGCCGTCGCCTCCCGTGAGGGCAGGTCGGCCTTGACCCGCGTACCGGCGTGGTCGACGTGGACGCGGGTGACCGAGCCGAGGAAGGAGGTGGAGACCACCGTCGCGTCGCCTTCGGGGGCGGCGCTCACCGTGACGTTCTCGGGGCGGACCAGGACGTCCACCTCGCGGATCTGCGGTGCCTCGCCGTCGACGGGCAGCCTGACGCCGGCGACCTCGACGAGGCCCGAGTCGGTCAGGAGGCCGGGAAGCCGGTTCATGGTGCCGACGAACTCGGCGACGAAGGCGGTCGCGGGCCGCCGGTAGAGCTCGGCGGGAGGGGCGCACTGCTCCAGCCTCCCGGCGTTGAGGACGGCGACGCGGTCCGCCATGGACAGCGCCTCCTCCTGGTCGTGGGTGACGAAGACCGTGGTGATGCCGAGGGAGAGCTGGAGCCGCCGGATCTCCTCCCGCAGGCTGAGGCGGACCTTGGCGTCGAGCGCCGACAGCGGTTCGTCGAGGAGCAGGACGCGGGGCCGCAGGGCGAGCGCGCGGGCGAGCGCCACCCGCTGCTGCTGGCCGCCCGACATCTGGTGCGGGTAGCGGTCGGCGTGCTGGGGCAGGCCGACGAGGTCGAGGAGCTCGGCGGCCCGCTCGCGCCGCTCGGCCGCCTTGACCTTCCGTACGCGCAGGCCGAAGGCGACGTTGTCGGCGGCGGTCAGGTGGGGGAAGAGGCTGTACGACTGGAAGACCATGCCGGCGTCGCGCCGGTTGGCCGGCACGTGGGTGATGTCGGCGCCGTCGACGAGGACTTCTCCGGCGTCGGGCCGTTCGAACCCGGCGAGGACCCGGAGCGCGGTGGTCTTGCCGCAGCCCGACGGGCCGAGGAGGGCGAGGAGTTCACCGGGTTCGACGGTCAGGTCGAGTCCGTCGAGGGCGGTGGTGGCGCCGAACGCGCGGCGCAGGCCGCGGAATTCGACGCGCGCCCCGCCGACCGCGGCGGGCGCGGTCCGTTCCGCTGTTGCTGAGGACATGGTCAGGACTCCTTGCGGGGGGCGCGGGAGGTACGGGGTGTGCCGGCGGTGCCTGTCTGCGCCGTTCCGGCCCGGGAGAGGAGCAGCAGCAGGAGCCAGGTGATGACCAGGCTGAGGAGGGAGACGGCCACCGACATGCGGGCGTGGGCCCCGGAGATGGAGACGATCCACACCGCGAACGGCCGGAAGCCGAGCAGCGAGGCGATGGTGAACTCGCCGAGGACCAGGGCGAGGGTGAGGAAGGCGGCGCCCGCGAGCGAGGCACGCAGATTGGGCAGGATGACGCGGAACATGACGTACGGCCGGCTCGCCCCGCAGTTGCGGGCGGCTTCGACGAGGGTCGGGACGTCGACGGCGCGCAGTCCGGCGTCGAGGGAGCGGTACACGAACGGCAGGGCCATGACCGTGTAGGCGAGGACGAGGACGGCGGGGAAGTCCTCGTTCTGGACCGCCAGGAAGGTCTGGTAGAGCGGGGTGCGCGAGAGGTGCTCGGGTCCCCAGCGCAGCACGGTGGTGATGCCGGTGACCAGGGCGATCGGCGGCACCACGAGCGGCAGCATGCACATGACCTCGATGACCGGCCGCAGCCGGGGCGAGCCCAGCCGTACGGCCACCAGGGCGGGCACGGCGAGCAGCAGGGCGAGGAGGATGGTCGCGGCGGCGAGTCCGAGGGAGAGCAGCAGGCTCTCGGTGAACCCGTCGGCGGCCAGGAGCGCGGTGTACGCCTCGAAGGAGACGCCCTGGCCGGGGGTGTGCACGGTGAACACGAACGAGGCGATCAGCGGGACCAGGAAGTAGGCGCCGCCGAGGCCGAGGACGGCGCCGCGCCACAGGCGGGGCCTGCGCCGGGCCCGTACGGGGGCGGCCGGCGGGGCGGGCCGCCGTTCGGCCTCCGGGGCGGCCTCCCGGGCGGTGGGGGTCATCGCAGCCATCGGGCGCTCCTGCGCTGGAGGGGGAGGTGGACGGCCATGACGAGACCGGCGATCAGGATCATGTCGAGGCCGAGGGCGAGGGCCACGTTCTCCTGGCCGACGAGGACGTTCCCGGAGAGCGCGTCCGCGATCTTGAGGGTGACCAGGGGGACGGAGCCGCCGACGAGCGCCGCCGCGGTGGCGTGCGCGGCGAACGCGCTGCCGAAGAGCAGCACGAATCCGCCGAGCAGGGCGGGCGCCAGGACGGGGATGCCGACGTGGCGCCAGTACTGGCGGGCGCCTGCGCCCGCGTTCTGCGCGGCCTCCCGCCACTGGGGCCGCAGGCCGTCGAGGGCGGGGAGGATCACCAGGACCATGAGCGGGATCAGGAAGTACAGGTAGACGACGGCGAGGCCGGTGAACGAGTACAGGCTCCAGCCGAGGGCGCTCAGGTCGGCGAGCTGGGTGACGACGCCGGAGATGCCGACGGTCGCGATGAACGCGAACGCGAGCGGGACGCCGCCGAAGTTGGCGAGTACCCCTGAGGCGGTCAGGACGGCGTCGCGCAGGACACGGGAGCGGGAGGTCACGACGGCCTGGGCGATGAGGACGCCGAGGACCGTGCCGATGAGCGCGGTGAGGGCGGAGAGCTGCACGCTGCCGACGAGGGAACCCAGGTAGGGGCCCTGGAGCGAGCGGCTCAGGTGCTCTCCGGTGAGGGCGGTGGCGCCGGTGGCCGGGTCGGTGCGGGTCACGGCGCCGTACAGCAGGGCGCCGAGCGGAAGTCCGAAGCACAGTCCGGTGAAGGCGAGCAGGGGGAGCGCGGCGAGCCAGGTGCGCGGGCCGCGCCGCCGGCGGCGGGTGCCGCCGGCGGGTGCCGTGGTGCTTCCCGTACCGCCGGCGGTTCCCTCGGTGGGGGTGGAGGAGGCGGAGGACATCAGGAGACGGCCTTGTCCCACTTCTCGGCGAGGGTGGCCTTGGCCTTGTCGAGCTCGGCGGAGGCCGGGAAGGCGGGGGTGCCGGCGACGGCGGGCAGCTTGGCCACGAAGGTCTTGTCGGCGGTGCCGTCGGCGGTCATGGCCGGCAGCAGCACGGGGCGGGCGTATCCCTTGAGCCAGAGGTTCTGGCCCTCGGTGCTGTAGAGGTACTCCATCCAGAGGCGGGCGGCCGCGGGGTGCGGGGCGTCCTTGTTGATGGCCTGGGAGTAGAACTGGGCGTACACGCCGTCGGTGGGCACGGCGACCTGCCAGTCGACGCCCTTGTCCTTGAACTGGTCGGCGTAGCCGGCGTTCAGGTAGTCCCAGTCGATGCTGATGGGCGTCTCGCCCTTCTCGACCGTGGCCGGGGTGGACTCGACGGGGATGAAGTTGCCGCTCTTCCTCAGCTTGCCGAAGAAGTCGATGCCGGGCTGGATGTCGGCGAAGGAGCCCTTGTTGGCGAGGGCCGCCGCGTACACGCCCCCGAAGGCCGAACCGGACTTGGTGGGGTTGCCGTTGAGGGCGACCTTGCCCTTGTACTCGGGCTTGAGGAGGTCGGCGAAGGTCTTCGGGCAGTTGGGGATCCGCTTGGCGTCGCAGCCGATGGAGACGTAGCCGCCGTAGTCGTTGTACCAGCGTCCGGCCTCGTCCTTCTGGGCGGCCGGGATCTTGTCCCAGGCCTCGACCTTGTACGGGGCGAAGAGGCCCTCCTCGGCGCCGCTGCGGGCGAAGGCGATGCCCAGGTCGAGGACGTCGGGGGCGCGCTTCTGGCCCTTGCGGGACTTGACGGCGGCGATCTCGTCGGCGCTCGCGGCGTCCGGATTCTCGCTCTCGACCTTGATCCCGTACTTCGCCTCGAACGTCTTGATCAGTTCGCCGTAGTTGGCCCAGTCCGGCGGCAGCGCGATGACGTGGAGCGCGCCCTCCTGCTTGGCCGCCTTCACGAGGGCGTCCAGGCCTCCGAAGTCCTTCGCCGAGGCGGCGGCGGCCGCCTTCGCGCCGTCGCCCGTGGCGCCGGCCGCGCCCTCGGGCGCGGCGCCACAGGCGGTGACGGTGGTCAGGACGGCGGCGCCGAGCAGCACGGCGGCACCGCGGACAGGGGTTCTGCGCACGGGTTTCTCCCAGAGGCGAGTGAAGGAACTTGTCTGAACAAGCCGCCCTTAGTTCGCCCTTACATCCTGTCCGGGAAATGAACGGGACATGGCTGATTCCGCACGGCTCCAGGAAGAGCCGGGGGCATGGAACACCCCGCCCGCAACGGCGACTTGAGCGGGAGCCCGGGGCCCCCTCCCCCGTCGCCGCTCGGGTTAGGGTGGACAGCGGAACAGCACACGCCGTGACCGGGTGCGCACAGCCACGCGCGAGAAGGGGGATGCCGTGACGGCGCTCTACGTGGAGATCGCGGAGGGACTCCGCCGATCGATCCTCAGCGGCGAGTACGCCGTCGGCGCCCGGCTGCCCTCCGAGAGCGACCTCGCCGACCGCTGGTCCGCCTCGCGCGGCACGGTACGCCAGGCCGTCGCCCTGCTCACCTCGGAAGGCCTCATCGGTTCACGCCAGGGCGCCCGCCGCATCGTGCTCCGCAGGGAGCGCAGGCACAGCTTCGCCGAGCTCCACAGCTTCGCCCAGTGGGCGCGCGCCATGGGCTACCAGGCGACGAGCCGCTTCCTCCGCCGCGAACGCCGCGGCGCCACCCCCGAGGAGGCGCGCCGGCTCGCCCTGCCGGAACGGGCCGACGTCCTGGACGTCCTGCGGCTGCGGCTCCTGGACGGCGAACCGGTGATGGTGGAGCGCACCGCGTACGCGGACTGGGTCGCCCCCACCGTCGAGGCGCTGCCCGTCGACTGCGCCTCGATCATGGACAGCATGGCGGAGGACGCCGGAATCGTCGCCCACTACGGCGAGCACCTCATCGACGCCGTCCCCGCCGGAAGCGACGACGCCCGGCTCCTGCGCGTCCGCAGGGGAAGCCCGCTCCTGCGCCAGCGCCACCTCACGAGCAACCCGGACGGCCGCCCCATCGAGTGGACGGAGGACCGCTACCGGGCCGGCAGCGTCACCTTCAACGTGAGCAACTCGGTGGGCACGGCGCCCCTGGTACGGGACCCGGGCGCGCTGCTCATGTGACGCCGCGCCGGGAACGCCGTGCCCGGAAACGACGACGTGGTGGCCGGGAGCGATCCCGACCACCACGTCGACGACGAGCCGTCGTGTCCGAGGGGGGACTTGAACCCCCACGCCCGATAAAGGGCACTAGCACCTCAAGCTAGCGCGTCTGCCATTCCGCCACCCGGACAAGGTGTGCGTCGCCCGGAGTGATGATCACTCGCGGCGACAAGATGAATATATCAGGGCTCCGACCTGCGATTCACCTGTGTTTCCCGTGGTCAGCGGAGTGCCACGGCCGGGAAACGGGCACGGAACGTGACCAATGCACACTCACCGTGTTCGCGGGTGCTTCACTGGTTCCATGCCTTTCGCAAGCTACGGCGTGCTCGTGGGAACCCTCTACGGCCACTTCCGCGACCAGCCGGACAGTCAAGGCCGCTGGTTCCACGTCAACCTGGAGGTGGACGCGCCCGACGGGCGCTACCACTGCGCCGTCGACGTCGACAGCCACAAGTCCAACGTGGGTGTGCGGTGGAAGACCTTCACCCTGGACGCCGGCCTGATCGGGCCGCCCGCGGCACTCGCCGCGGGCTACCACGACCTCGCCTCGACGCCGGAGTCCGGAGCCCTGGACTTCCTGCGTCATCCCGAACTGGTGGACCGCACCGGGGTCCTGTTCCAGCGGCGCCCGCCGTCCTGGCTGCGGGAGCTCCTCGACCTGCTGGGCTCGCGTCCCTGGCACACGGGCTCCAACATCGACGCCGCCGCCGCGCTGGAGGCCGTGCTGGTGCCGGGGCAGCGCGTACTCGTCTTCGGGGAGCCGTTCGACGACGACCCCGAGGGCGACCTCGGCATGCACAACATCCACCAGAACCAGGGCGACCCGGCCGGCTCCCAGTGGTGGGCCGAGAACGGGATCTGGCAGGACGGTGCGACGCTCACCCAGCGCTCCGACGGCCGGTACGACGTCTTCCTGAACAAGTTCTCCAGCCAGGCCGACCGCACGGACGGCGCCGGCCATCCCACAGGCTGACCGTCCGGGCGGCGAAGCGGCCGGTCAGGCGCCGGCCGACAGTGCGCCGAGGCCCTTGCGCAGGTCCTCGGCGTCCATGACCGGCGCGTAGGAGATCTTGGCGCCGAGTTCCATGAAGAAGGGCTCCGAGAACTTCGGCAACTGCGACGGGTCCTCCAGGTCCACGAAGAGGTACGCCGTCCGACAGCCGTTCTCGGCACCGAAGTACGCGGCTTCGGGACGGAGCCGGCTCAGCGCGTCCTCCATCAGCTTCTGGAGGGTGCCCTGCCTGATGGCCTCGTTGGAGGCCGGGGTGTCCATCTGAACCTTCATCAGCATGCGCATGGCACGGCCTCTCCGACCGGGCAGGCGCTCCGTTCGGCACGCCCTCGACACCCGGACGTCCTTCCTCCAGCGTCCCCCCTCCCCGTCGGCGCGACCACTCGGCGCCCGCCGGGGCCGGACCGTCAGTGGCTGCTGAGTTCGCCGGTGAGCCGCGCGTGGAGGTCGGCGCTCGGGGTGTTGAGGCCCGTGATCTCGACGGTCTTGCCGCGCTGGGCGTACTTGGTCTCGATGGCGTCGAGGGCGGCGACGGTGGAGGCGTCCCAGATGTGGGCGGCGGAGAGGTCGATCACGACCCGGCCGGGGTCGCCCGCGTAGTCGAACTGTCCGACGAGGTCGTTGGACGAGGCGAAGAACAGCTCGCCGGTGACCCGGTAGACGACGCTCGTGCGGTCCGGATCGGTGACGGCGGTGACCTCGGCGAGACGGGCGACGCGCTTCGCGAAGATGACCATGGCGGTGACGGAGCCGATGACGACGCCGACGGCGAGGTTGTGGCTGGCCACCACGGCCACGACGGTGATGACCATGACCGCGATCTCGCCGGCCGGCATCCGCTTGAGGGTCTTCGGGGCGATCGAGTGCCAGTCGAACGTCGCGAAGCACACCATGATCATGACCGCGACGAGGGCGGCCATCGGGATGTCGGAGACGATCGGGCCGAAGACGATGCACAGCACCATCAGGAACGCGCCCGCGAGGAACGTGGAGAGCCGGGTGCGGGCGCCGGAGACCTTCACGTTGATCATCGTCTGGCCGATCATCGCGCAGCCGCCCATGCCGCCGAAGAAGCCGGTGACGATGTTCGCGATGCCCTGGCCGACGGACTCACGGGTCTTGTCCGAGCGGGTGTCCGTGATGTCGTCGACCAGCTTGGCCGTCATCAGCGACTCCATCAGACCGACCAGCGCCATCGCGAAGGCGTAGGGGGCGATCGTCGTGAGCGTGTCGAGCGTGAAGGGCACGTCGGGCAGGCCCGGCACGGGCAGCGAGGAAGGCAGGGAGCCCTTGTCGCCGACGGTCGGCACCGCGATGGCGGCCCCGACCGTGATCACCGTGAGGATGACGATGGACACCAGCGGGGCCGGGACCACAGTGGTGACCTTCGGGAAGAACACCATGAGCGCGAGACCGCCGATGACCAGCGGGTACACGGCCCACGGCACGTCGCGCATCTCGGGGATCTGCGCCATGAAGACGAGGATCGCGAGGGAGTTCACGAACCCGACCATCACGCTGCGCGGGATGAACCTCAGCAGTTTCGCCACTCCGAGCGCCCCGAGGACCACCTGGAAGACGCCGGCCAGGATGACGGCGGCGACCAGGTAGCCGAAACCGTGCTCGCGGTTCAGCGGGGCGATCACCAGTGCGACCGCGCCGGTGGCGGCGGAGATCATCGCGCGCCGGCCGCCGACGACCGAGATGACGACGGCCATCGTGAAGGACGCGAACAGACCGACGGCCGGATCGACGCCCGCGATGATCGAGAACGAGATCGCCTCGGGGATCAGCGCCAGAGCGACGACCAGACCGCCCAGGACCTCGGTACGCCAGACCTTCGGGTCACGCAGCCAGTCGGGCTTCAGGCCGCGCAGGTACGAGGCCGGGGACACGGAGGGAGCGGAAGAGGACAAGGGAACGGAGACCTGTCGTGCTCGGGCACACCCGTACGCGGCGGGCGGGGCGTGCGGCGGGGACGCGGAGCGGCCTGACGGCATCGCGCGAGGAACCGGATCTGCGCCAGGGGCGCCATCGGCCCCGGCACGGCGGCGGGGAGCCGGCGCCACGCCGTCCTCTCACCTTCAACAACTTTACGTGACCTGCCGGGGGCCACGGACCGCCCGCGCGTCAAGTGGCGGTGATCACCCAGCGGAGGGCGGCGGTGATCGCGTGTCCTCCCGGACGGGCCAGCGGCCGCAGGAGCCGGGTGGCGGCCGGCGGGTCGAGGGCCGTCCTGGCCCAGGCCGGCAGGAGGTCGACCGCCGCGGCCGCGAGGAACGCGTAGGGCAGCCTGGCGAGCGACGGCAGCGGCGGCTCGGACAGCAGATAGCGCGCGGCCGCCCGGGACTCCGGCGTGGCTCGCAGCTCGGAGCGGTACTCGGCCAGGCGGGCCGTGAGCCCGGCACGGGTCCCCGGCGGGCGTTCCGCGCCGAGCCGTCGCGCCACCTCGGCCATGTCGGCCACGTAGCCGTCCTCTCCGGCCGGGTCCAGCGGAGCCCGCCCGTAGCGCTGGTGCGCCCTGAGGAAGCACTCCGTCTCGGCGATGTGCACCCAGCAGAGGAGATGCGGATCCGAGGCGTGGTACGGCACGCCCTCGGAGGTCGTCCCCCGGATCCGGTCGTGCACATCCCGTACCCGGGCCACCGCGTCCTCCGCGTCCTGGCTGGTGCCGAAGGTCGTCACGGCCAGGAACGTACTGGTCCGCTGGAGCCGCCCCCAGGGGTCTCCCTGGAAACCGGAGTGGGCCGCGACCGCGGCCATCGCCGTCGGGTGCAGGGACTGGAGCAGGAGGGCGGCGAGGCCGCCGATGTACATCGACGCGTCCCCGTGCACGGTCCGTACGGGACGGTCGGGGCCGAACCAGCGCGGGCCGGGCGTGCCGTGGATGCGGGCACGCTTCCGGTGCGCCTCGGGGCCCGCGACCCGGTGGAGCAGGGACTCACCGGCTCGCTCCCGCAGGGCGCCGACACACGACGGTGACCGGACCATAGCCCCAGTATCGCTCCGGGCCGGGCGTCCAGGCTCTCTCGTTCGGATCCGGCCTGATCCGAACGAGAGGCCCTACGGAGCCGTCCCCTCGCCCTCCGGCCGCAGTTCGGCCCAGACGGTCTTGCCCTCGTCGGTGCGGCGCACGCCCCAGTTGTCCGCGAGGGTGGCGCAGATCAGCAGACCGCGGCCGCCCTCGTCCACGGCTTTGGCATGGCGCAGGTGCGGTGCGGCCTGGCCCGCGTCGCTGACCTCGCACGTCAGCGTGTCGCCGTCGGTGATGAGGCGCAGAACGATCGGCGCGGCGCCGTAGCGGACGGCGTTGGTGACGAGTTCGCTGACGACGAGCGTGGCCGTGAACGGGTCGACGGGGTGCTTCCACTGCCGGAGCCGCTCCTCGACATGCGCCCGTGCCGCACCGACGGCCGAGAAGTCGAAGGGGACGGCCCACTGGCCCAGCTCGCTGGGGGGCAGGTGCCGTGTGCGGGCGATCAGCAGGACGCGGTCGGGAGCCAGGAGCCGTTCCACGGCGTCCGCCATCGCCTCCGGGGTGCGGTCCGGGTGCGCGAGGGCGTTGACGACGTCCGCCGTACGCGGGCCCGCGTCACCGGACTCGGCCGCGGAGGCCAGGCAGAGGGTGCTGCCTTCGGGCAGGGAGAAGGTGGAGCAGGCGAACGGCGGCCCCTCGGCGCCCAGCAGGGGTCCGTCGTCGACGGGCTTCGTGTCGACCGATCCGTCGGGGCGGACGACGGCGAACAGCGAGGAGCCGGCCCGTGCGAGGTCCAGCCGCCCGTCGACCGGGTCGTGGACGGCGATCGTGCAGCTCGCCGTGGGATGGTCGCCGCCCTCGGGCGGGCCCGGGGAGTCCGCGGCGCTTCCCGCGCCCGGGGAGGTGTCCTGTTCGGCGCTGAGCCGCAGGGTGGTGGCGTGGAGGCGGGCGAGGAGTTCGTGGGGGTCGAGGTCGAGCGTGGTGAGGCTGTGCACGGCGGTCCGCAGCCGGCTCATGGTGGCCACGGCGCTCAGGCCGGCCTGCTCGACCTGGCCGACGACGAGTGCGACTCGGGCCCCGGGGAGCGGGATGACGTCGAACCACGAGCCCGCGGCGCTGCCGCCGGGCCGGTGCCGCAGGGCCACGTCGACGGCGCTCTGGGTGGCCTGCTCCTGGCGCAGCGGCCAGCTCTGCAGCGCCGTCATGACGATGTGCTCGCGCGTGAACCGCAGGGCGTTCTCCAGGCAGGTCGCCGTACGACTCGCGATGCCCTCGGCCAGTGCGATGTCCTCCTCCCCGTACGACTCGCCTCCGTTCGCGCGCCGGAAGGCGACGGCCCCGAAGATCTGGCCCCGTACCGCCAGAGGGGTGACGAGCCGGGCGCCAGGGGCCCCGCCGTGCCCGTCCGGCGGCAGCAGCGACGCCGACGAGGGCAGGGTGGATCCGAAGATCCCGGGCAGGAGGGCGGCGCCGGCCTCCGGCACCGGGGGCGCCGCCCCGGTCCGTCCTGTCGCCGCGCACCTCAGCAGGGGAGCCGGGTCCCGGGACAGGAGACCGGGTGCCCGTCCTTTCAGCACGGCGTCGGTGAGGGCGACCACCACCCAGTCGGCGAATCCCGGCACCGTCACGTCGACGAGCTCCCGCGCGGTGCGCTCGACGTCCAGGCTGGTGCCGATGCGCTCGTGGACGTCGTGCAGGAGCCGAAGGCGTGCGTGGGCGCGTTCGCGTTCGGTGACGTCCGTGCTGGTGACGACCACTCCGAGGACGGTTCCCCGCCGGTCCTGGAGCCGGTGGGCGGAGACCGAGAACACGTGCTTCGTGTGCGGATCGGTGGGCGGCCGGCCCGTGACGAGGCGGTCGAGCGCCGGGTGGCCGGTGGCGAGCACCTTTCTCAGCACGTCCTCGTCGACGCTCACTCCGGCCGGGGCGTACGCCTCGCTCACCGGCAACCCGAGGATCCGGTCGGCCGAGATGCCGCGAATGCCGACGGCGACGGTGTTCACCCGTACCACGCGCAGGTCCGTGTCGAGGACGTGGAGGCCGACGTCCGACTGGGCGAACACCGCCTCCAGGACGGCCTCGTCCCAGGGGTCCGTGGGGTGGGGCTGCCGGGACTCCTCGGGGTCGGAGCTCACTCGTGCCTCCCGCACGTCGGGGAACGCGTTCTCGGGCCGGACCGGCCGAGGGCGGCGAGGGCCTGTCCGGCTGATCAGGGCCGGACAGGCCCTGGGCCGTGTCCGGAAAGTCCCGCCTGAGCCCTCTGGGCAGACGGCGCTACTTTCCGGACACGGCCTGGGCGCGAGCCCGGCCGCCCGGCCCTACGAGCTTCACCCGGATCGACGGCGCACGCGAACGGAACGCGAACGGGCGGACCGCCGGCCGCGGGCGGCACGGCCCGGTCAGGGGCGTCAGCGCACTCGCCAGCTCAGAGAGTTGGCCGTCGCCGCGCGGACCGCGGGGTCGCGTACGGACGCCGTGGTGTCGGTGACGGTGGCCGTCACGCGCTGGCCGCTGCGCGTGGCGCCGAGTTCGGCGGGTGTCACCGACAGGTCGCCGGCGGCGGCGGTGACCTGTCGGCCGTCGACGTACCAGGTCAGGCTGAGGCCCGCGAGGCCGGTCAGCGGAGCGAGCCGCACGCTCAGTGCCTGGGTGGAGCCGACCCGCGTGCCGGTCGGCACCGTCGAGGTCAGGGCGTCCGCGTAGGTGTAGAAGCCCTTGATCATCGTCTCGCGGCCGACGTGGTTGAACTCCGTGGAGGTCAGGGTCCGCATGAGGGAGGTGCTGGTCGGGCGGTAGACGCCGGTCTCGTAGTAGTCACCGCCCTCGTAGGTGCCGACGACCGAGCCGGTCGGGTCCTGTTCGCCGAGCCAGCGGTACCACTTGCGGGCGTCGAGTTCGGCGGTGACGGAGATGTTGGCGCTGGCCGACGACGGGTAGGGGTAGGCGCCGTAGCCGGCGTACTGGTACTCGTCGGCCAGGTCGCCTATGGAGTGTCCGAGTTCGTGGGCGCCTATGAGGTACGACTTCGCGTTGTCCGAGGACATGGTCGCGACGCCGTGGTACGACGCCCCGGCCGGCGGGGTGGCGAAGGAGTAGCCGGCGCCACCGTACTTGGCGGAGTTGGAGATCACGAAGACGATGTCCGAGGCGGGCGCCTGGTTGGCGTACGCGGTGACCTTCGACGTGTCGACGCAGAGCAGCCGCTCCGTGTCGTCGCAGAAGAAGTAGGAGCTGAGGGCCGTGTTCCGCACGGCGTCCGCGGTCGGGTCGCCGGAGACGCCGGACTCGGCGGAGGCGGTGTCCACCAGCCAGATGTTGAACAGGCCCCGGTAGCTGGCGTACGGCTCGATGGCGAAGACCGCGTCGAGGGTGGCCTGCGCGTCGTTACGGAAGTCGGCCTGCTGGTCCGCGGTGTATCCGTCGCCCATGACCACCAGGTCGAGCCGTCCGGAGACGGGTCCGGTCTCCTGGACGGCCGTGACCGCCGTCGCGGCGGGCGGGGTGGAGGACTGGTGGCGGGCGACCTTGGCCGGCGGCCGCGGCGGGACCTTCTTGTGCCGGGGCGTGGCCGCGGGGCCTTCGAAGTACTCGACCTCGTGCGTGGCCACCGGGTCGGAGCCGGTGGCGGCGGCCGGGGCGGCCCCGGCCGTGTGCGCGCCGGCCAGCAGGGCCGCTGCGGTGACGGCGGCGGCGACGGAGGTGATCCAGCGTGTACGGGTGCGTCCGTGTCCGGGCACGACAACCTCTCTAAAGCGGTTGGGTAATTGGGCTTAAGTAGCCGCTTAAGCTAGGGGCTCGACCGCCCGGTCCACAAGGCTTCGGCGGGAGCGGGTAGGACGGGACGCGGGACGGCGGTCACGGCTGTCGCGGGCGCGGCGGGCGACAGGGGAGGCACTGGCATGATGGAACGCATGGCGAAGCGGGACGACCCCCGGACCATCGGCCGCAGGGTCCAGCGACTGCGGCGCGAACGGGGGCTGACACAGCGGCAACTGGCCGAACCGGCCTACACGTCCGCGTACGTCTCCACCCTGGAGGCCGGTCGCGTACGCCCCTCCGACGAGGCGCTGCACCACCTCGCCGGCCGGCTCGGCGTCACCTTCGAGGAGCTCGCCACCGGACGGCCCGCCCATCTCGCCACCGACCTGCGCCTCCGGCTCACCGAGGCCCAGCGCACCCTCGCCCTCGGCGAGGCCGAACAGGCCGCCGTCCAGTACACCGGTCTGCTCGGGGAGGCCGAGGCGCACGAACTCGTCGAGGAACAGGCCACCGCACAGCTCGGGCTCGGCGAATGCCGTCTCGAGACCGGCGACCTCACGGCCGCCCGCGCACACTTCGAGCGCGCCGAGCAGACCCTCGCGGACGCCTCGCTGCCCGCCCGCGTGCCGGCCCGGCGGGGCCGTGCCGTCGCCCACTACCTGGCCGGTGAGCTCCGCTACGCCGTCTACCTCCTGGAGTCCACGCTCGACGAGCTCAACCTCGGCGGGCTGCACGACCCCGACGCACTGCTCCTGCTCTACACCGCCTCGATCGGCCCCTACATGGACCTGGGCGCGCAGGCCCGCGCCGCCCAGGCGGCCGAGCTGGCACTCGCCCTCGCCCCGCAGGTCGGGGATCCCGCGCTGATCGCCCGCATGCACCGCTCGGTCGCCCGCACTCTCCTCGCCGAGGGCCGGATCGCCGAGGCCGACACCTCGCTGGCCAAGGCCGCCGAGATGTACCGCCAGCTGAAGATCCGTACCGAGCTGGCCAACTGCCGCTGGATGCGCGGCTATGTGTACGCCCAGAACGGGGACCTCGCCCGGGCCGAGGAGGAGCTGCGGGCCGCGCAGGCCATGCTCGCCTCCCATCACGCCGCCCTCTACAGCAGCCAGGTCGCCGTCGAACTCGCCGACGTGCTGCACAGACGCGGCAGCTCCGAGGAGGCCGCGGAGCTGCTGCGCGGGGTGCTCGGGGGGCTGTCGCCGGAACGCGGCGCGGTCCATGCCGCCGCCGCACACCGGCTGCTCGGCATCATCGCCGAGGACGCCCGCGACACCGAGGCGGCCGAGGAGCACTACGTCCGCGCGATGAGCCTCCTGGAACGCGCGGGCGCCGCCGGGGACCTCGCCGACCTGTGCCGGCTCCTCGGTGACCTGCTGCGCCGCACCGGCCGGACGGAGGCCGCGCTCGACGCGTACCGCACGGGCCTCGGCCACCGCACGGCCGGCACCACGACCCTTGGCCCCGCGCCGGCGCATCCGCCTCTGTAGGGCGAACGGCCGGGTGGGCTCGGGTCGTGTCGTGTCGTGTCGGGGCAGGACAGGTCCGGTCGGTCGGGCCGGTCCCTAGGACACCAGCCCCTGACCCTCCAGCTCCGTCAGCCGCACCGTGCACAGTCCGCCGCGCTCGGCCTTCACGTCCGTCACCTTCAGCTGGGTGCCCGGCGCGAGGATGTACTCCTCCTCGCCCGTGAAGGCGGAGAACCGCCGGATCCCCACGGCCCGTGCCGGTGTCACCTCGAACAGGGTCCGCTTGCCACGGCTCCCGAGGAAGCCCCGGGCCACGCCCAGTTCGGACGTGCACGACGACACGCCCCACCACGTCACCGTGCGGCCCGTCGGGTACTGGGACCGCAGGTCAAGTGCCACGCCCCGCCACAGGGGCTGTGTCCGCGCCGGCAGCGCCGCCACCGCCGAGAACAGCAGCCGCAGGTACGGCAGGTACGGCACCACCCGCTCCCGGTCCGAGGAACGCAGCACGGCGTTGATCTCGCGGTAGAACGCCGACTCGCACGTGTACAGGTACAGCGCCGAGATCGCGTCGGCGGACAGCCCGTCCGCGGCCTGCGCCGCCGCGGCCTTGGTCTCTCCGAACAGACTCGACCGCTCGATGTGCCGGTCCAGGTTCACGAGCACCCGCGACACCGGCTCGACGGCTTTGCGGAACTCCATCAACGGCGTGTCGAACACCCCGGTGATCGGCGGCAGGACGAGCCCCTCGTCCCTGACGCTCGTGAGCCGCTCCAGATACAGCTGGTGCAGCTCCATCGTGGACGCGATGAACGCCCCCATCCGCTCCGCGACGCCACCGCCCTCCGGACCGCCACGGCCCGTCGTCTCCTGGTCCCAGCCCTTCCGGGGCAGCCAGTCGATCGGCTCGGCGCCCACCGACGCCAGGGCGTCGTTCACCTGGGCGAAGTGGTCGCCCTCGCAGAAGATGTCGCCCTGCGCCGCCGGGTTCGGGTGGTCCAGGTGCCGGACCTCGACCCCCGGGTACTTCTTCTCCAGCCGCTGGACGACCCTCTTCAGGCTGCGGGCGTGCGCGCCCCACCAGGCGAAGACGACACCCCGGTCCTCCTCCTCCGCGTCCTGCTTGGCCCGGAGGATCTCCTCGACGATCTGCTCCGCGACGGGCCGCCAGAACGACGTGTGCAGATCGGTCGGCATCGCCCCGTCCGTACTCGCCGTGAGGGACGCGTTCAGCAGCAGTACGCCCTGGGTGAGCATCGCCTGGAACCACTCCGGCGGCTGGACCGTGTCCTCCTTCTTCAGCAGGCTCCGGACGTCCGCGATCGGCGTCTTCTTGACGATGCCGTACTTCCACATCGCGGCCGCCTTGATGATGCAGCGCATGCTGACCACCCGGCCGAACTGGCTGTCCTTCCAGTCGTTGAAGGTGTTGTCGAACATCGCGATGCCGGTCGCGCTCTCCGCCCGCGGATACGGGTTCTGTCCGAAGACGACCACCTTCCACTTCTGCGGCGGATGCGGCTTCAGCGCCTGGAACGTCAGCTCGCGGACCGGCACCACCTCGGGACTGCGCTTCGGGCCGATGAAGTCGGCGGCCCCAGGCTGCGCCTCGACCACCGGACCCAGCAACGGCAGCCACGGCTCTCCGCCGCCGGTGAACAGCTCGGCAAGACCCAGCGGATCCCCTGCCGGGGGCACGGTCCCGCCCGCGGCCGGAACGTCGGTTTCACTCACGAGGGCAGAACTCCCGGAACTCGAATCCGGCGCGCTCTGCGGTGCGGCGCCGGCCTGTTGGACGGTCGGGTCAGTGACGAAAGGAAGGCCGCTCCGGCACGTTGATCCGGACCCGCCGCGCGGACCCCGCTCCCTCGATGTCGTCGAGCCGGCCGAGCACCGCGGCCCTCAACTCGTCGTAACCGGCGAACCCGTGGTCGTGGAACAGGGTGTAGCCCGTCCACATCAGATTGGCGCAGACCGTGGCCGGCACCCGTCCCGTCTGCGCGCCCATGCCCACGAGCGCGACCGACCGGATGCTGCCCGGCCGTGCCCGGTTCTGCAGGTGCACCGCCTGGAACGCGGCCGCGCACGCCAGTGCCACGTTCATGGTCTCGCTGATGTTCTGCGAGGACTGTCGCATCGTCGGCGTCGAGATCAGATACCTCGGCACGGCCGCCCCGGACGGGACGCACGCCGGACTCCCACGAATCCACCCCTCTCGCACACCTTCTCGAACGTTCTCCAAGCTATGGCGACCCACTGACAACGACGTCCGCCCGCGGCGGCGGCGGGCCGCCGGGCACCTCGTCGCACCTGCCGTACGCAGGGGCATTGCCCCGGCGTTCCTGGTAGTTGAAGATCAAGTCAAGTACTCTTCGAACGCGCCGGGGGGCGTTCGGACATCACCCGGGGGTCACAGCCTGGAGGGTCCCGTGTTCCACGCCGCACTGCTCGATCTGCCGTTCCCGCCGCGCAGCAATCCGCACCGGGAGCACGTCGCGCACCCCCACCAGGAGTGGCTCCGCCGGCACGAAGGGCTTGCCGGGGCCATCGTCGGTGCCGCGTACGGGAGATGGGACGTCCCCCGTCTCGCCGCGTTCACCAGCCCGGACTGCGCCACCGACGACCTCGCCCTCGCCGCGGACCTGCTCAGCTTCTACTTCTTCTTCGACGACCGGTTCGACAGCGATCTCGGCCGGGCCCCGGCGCGCGTCGCGGAGATCTGCACCCGCATGACGGCCCTGCTGCACGGTGAAGGTCCCGCGCCCGACGCCCGTACCCCCGTCGAGCACGCCTTCGCCGACCTCTGGGAACGCAGTCTGCGCGGCATGTCCGCCCGGTGGCGGGCCCGGTCCGCCTACAACTGGGAGTGGTACTTCGCCTGTCACCCCGCCGAGGCCGCGGGCCGGCTCTCCGGCCGGTTCCCGGACCGCGAGGGCTATCTGGCGCTGCGCAGGGGCACGGCCGCCATGGAGACCCTCTTCGACATGGTCGAGCGGCTCAACGGGTTCGAGCTGCCGCAGGAGGTGCTGCACCATCCGGTCCTCCGGCGGATGCGCCAACTGGCCGCCGACATACCGTCGTTCACCAACGACGTGCACTCCTACGCGCAGGAACTCGCCCGGGGCGACGTCGCCAACATGGTGATGATCGTCCGCGAGGAGCGCGGCGGGACCCCCGAGGAAGCGGCCGTCGAGGTCATGCGCGAGGCCCAGGCGATGGTCGACCGGTTCGTGGAGCTGTCAGCCCAGGTGCCCGAGATCTGCGACCTCCTCGGCCTCACCCCGGCCGGGCGCGAGGCCGCCCGCCGGTACGTCGACGGCCTGGCCGCCTGGATCGCCGGCTACCACCGCTGGGAGATAGCCACCGGCCGCTACGGCCACTGAACCGCCGCCGTGCCCCGACGTGGCGGTGGACGCCGTCCAGGTCTCACCGCCGACGTTCGTGCGTAGGACGGGCCGGCGCGGGTAGCCGCCGGGGCGTGGTCGATCGGAGGAGCGGGGTCGGGACCATGACCGGTACGGACGGAGATGACGAGCGGTCCGGTGGCGGAGAGCACAAGCGGACCGATGACGGCGAGTTCCGGCGCGACCGGAACTACCTCACCACCCGGATCACGGCCGACGGCCGGGACGGGTACCCCGTGGAGCCCGGGCGCTACCGGCTGATCATCGCCCGGGCCTGTCCCTGGGCGAACCGGGCCGCGATCGTCCGGCGGCTGATGGGCCTCGAGGACGTGCTCCCGATGGGCATCGCCGGGCCCGTGCACGACGAGCGCAGCTGGTCCTTCCACCTGGACCCGGACGGCAGGGACCCGGTCCTCGGCATCGAGCGGCTGCAGGAGGCGTACTTCCGGCGCGAACCCGGATACCCGCGCGGCATCACCGTGCCCGCCGTCGTCGACGTCCCCACCGGCGAGGTGGTGACCAACGACTTCGCCCGGATCACCCTCGACCTGGGCAGCCAGTGGTCCGCGCACCAGCGGGACGGTGCACCGGACCTGTACCCGGAGCGGTGGCGGGACGAGATCGACGAGGTGGCCGAGGAGGTGTACCGGGACGTCAACAACGGCGTCTACCAGTGCGGCTTCGCCGGCGGCCAGCGCGCCTACGACACGGCGTACCGGCGGCTCTGGGGACGTCTCGACCGGCTGGAGGAACGGCTCGCAGGGCGGCGCTACCTGGTCGGCGACACCATCACCGAGGCCGATGTCCGCCTCTTCCCCACCCTCGTGCGCTTCGACGCCGTCTACCACGGCCACTTCAAGTGCAACCGGCAGAAACTGACCGAACTCCCGGCCCTCTGGGCCTACGCGCGGGACCTGTTCCAGACGCCCGGCTTCGGCGACACGATCGACTTCGACCAGATCAAGGCGCACTACTACGTCGTCCACCGCGACATCAACCCGACCGGGATCGTCCCCCGGGGTCCTGACACCGGGAACTGGCTCTCGCCGCACGGCCGGGAAGCGCTCGGCGGGCGGCCCTTCGGCGACGGCACGCCGCCGGGACCGCCGCCCACGTCGGAGCGGGTGCCGTCGCCCCGCTGAACCCTTCCGGCGTCCGCCCGCCCGGACTGGCGTCGCGGCCGGTCCTAACCGCCCGCGACGCGACCGCTCGGATGCCACTCGGTGAGCAGGATCGTGGCATCGTCGCGCAGCTTGTGGTCCTGGTGCTGCCGCAGGCCCTGGATCAGGCGCCGGAGGGCCTCGGGCGCGGGGGCGCCCGCCGCGGTGGCGCGGATGACGGTGTCGGCGAGCCGCTCCTCGCCGTACAGGTCTCCCTCGGGCGAGCGGGCCTCGGTGACGCCGTCGCTGTAGAGGAGGATCCGGTCACCGGGCTGGAGCCGCTGGGTGTGTTCGGTGGGCGGTGACTCGGCGAGGAACCCCCAGCCGAGCGGCAGGTCGGGCTCCCTGGCGAGCACCTGGGGAAGGACCCTTCCCTGGCGGATCAGGAGGGGCGGCGGGTGCCCGCAGTTGATCCAGGTCAGCCGTCCGTCGGCGGTGTCCAGGTGAGCGACGACGGCGGTCATCAGCCGGTCGGTGAACCACTCGTCGAGGATCCGGTCGATCGAGGTGACGATGTCGGAGAGCGACCCGCCGGAGCGGCGGGTCGCGCGGCAGGCGGCGAGCCCGGCGGCACTGGCTCCGCCCGAGGCGAGGTCGTGGCCCATGGAGTCGAGGACGGTCAGGTGCAGGCCGCTGTCGTCCAGGGTGTGGTCGAAGGTGTCCCCGCCGATGTCGTACGCGGGTTCGAGCACCGCCGAGGAGGTCACGTCCGCCGTGCCGATGGTCCGTGGCGGAAGGAACGCCCACAGCAGTTCGGCCTGGACCGTCATCGGCCGTGCGCGCTCCAGCTCGACCAGCAGGTCGCTGTGGGACGACTTCGAGACGACGAGCAGCGCGGCCACCGCGGCGAGCGCCTCGCCGCGCCCGAGCCGGGCGTCGTCCAGTGCGGGCGCGGTCACCATGAGGACGCCGAGGCGCTCGACTCCGTCGATCATCGGCAGCCAGGCGGTGTGGCCGTCCCTGGACCGCTGCACCTGCTGCGTACGGTAGGCCAGGCCCGCGAGCGAGGTGTCGACGTCGAGGGTCCGCCGGTCCGCGGCACCGTGCTGGGGCAGGGCGACCAGACGGATCTGCTGGAGGTCCGCCACGTACGTCGCCGTCCCGGTGAACCCCATGCGCAGGCCCGTTTCCTGGATCAGCCCCGCGAGCTCCCGCCCCGACGGCAGGTGGGAGCGGGCCAGCAGTTCGGCCAGAACATTCTCGTACGTCGACACACGGCCTCCGCGGCTCTCCTCAAGGCGTCTTTCGGGGCGGTGGCGTGGAGCGCGGTCCGTACTCCCTCGAGGGCCGGCTCTCACGCTACGCAGACTCTCCGTTGATCGCAGACTCTCCGGTCGTCGCCCCCGCACTCCCCGCACGCACGGGGCCCGGCGGGGCGGATAATGGCACCCCCAGGGGTGCGTCGCACGTGCGTGCGGCCGCGGACCCGCCAATCGGCCGATCGACCGGCCGACAGGCCTACCCGGAGACGAAGGATCGATGACGCTGAAAGAAGGCCGGCGGGTGAAGCTGGTGACGGACCTGAGGCTGGCCGGGGAGGTCGAACCGGCCGGCGCGCCCTCGGCGGAGACGGGTCCCGGGGCCGCGTACCTGGCCCTGGCCGCGGGCCTCGAGGGCACGGTCGAGCGGATGAACGAGCACCGGCACCAGAGCCAGGAGGTCCGCGAGTACGAACGGCTGAAGTCCCTCCTCGACGACTTCGGCCCGCAGATGCCCCCGGGCAGCAGGAAGCAGCTCGAGGAGCGGGTCGGCTCCCTGGAACCCGCGTGGATCGCGTACCAGGAGCAGCAGCTCCGCGTGACGGTCCGTGTCCGGTTCGACAACGGCTTCGTCCTCGCCGACGCACCCGGGGACCTCTTCACCCCCGCCTGACGCCGCCGGCTCGGGTGAGCCCGCCCGCTCCGGCGGGAGTGTCCGACGTCCGTCGTAGGCTGAATCCCGACGTATGAAGGATCAGGAGGCCGAGGTGGCCGGGACGATGCCGGCCGAGACGGTGCTGGGCGAGGTGATGGCCGAGCTGGCCGCGCTGGAGGACCCGAAGGCGCGCGCGGTGAACGAGCGGCACGGCGACGACCACGGGGTGAACCTCGGCAGTCTGCGCGCGCTCGCGAAGCGGCTGAAGACGCAGCAGGAGCTCGCCTGCCGGCTCTGGGAGACGGACGACACGGCGGCGAGGCTCCTTGCGCTCCTGATCTGCCGCCCGAAGGCGTTCGGACGTGACGAGCTGGACGCCATGGTGCGCGAGGCGCGCGCACCCAAGGTGAACGACTGGCTCGTGAACTACGTGGTGAAGAAGAGCCCGCACGCCGAGGAGCTGCGGTCGGCCTGGTCGGCCGATCCGGATCCCGAGGTCGCGAGTGCCGGCTGGGCGCTGACCACCGAACGCGTGGCGAAGAAGCCCGAGGGCCTCGACCTCGCGGCGCTCCTCGACGTCATCGAGGCGGAGATGAAGGACGCCCCGGACCGCCTGCAGTGGGCGATGAACCACTGCCTGGCGCAGATCGGGATCGAGCACCCCGAGCACCGCGGCCGTGCCCTCGGCATCGGCGAGCGCCTTGAGGTGCTGAAGGACTACCCGACGCCCCGGGGCTGCACCTCCCCGTTCGCACCGGTCTGGATCACCGAGATGGTGCGGCGGAAGACGGACGGGTAGGGGCCCCGGCGCTACGGCGGGGATGCACCGCCGGTGCTACGGCAAGGGGGTGCCGCCGGTCGCGTTGACGATCTCTCCGGTGATGTAACCGGCCTGCGGCGACGCCAGGAAGACGTACGCGGGAGCCATCTCCGCCGGCTGGGCGGGCCGCCCCAGGGGCGACTGGCCGCCGAAGTCCTTCGCGACGGGCATCGTCGCGGGGATCAGCGGTGTCCACACCGGACCGGGCGCGACCGCGTTGACGCGGATTCCGCGCTCGGCCAGCGCCTGGGCCAGGTTGTGGGTGAAGGAGATGATCGCCGCCTTCGTCATCGCGTAGTCGAGCAGGTGGGGGCTCGGCTGGTAGCCCTGGACGGACGTGGTGTTGATGACGGAACCGCCGCGCGGGATGTGGGGCAGCGCCGCGCGCGAGAGCCAGAACATCCCGTAGAGGTTGGTCTTCATCACCCGGTCGAACTGCTCCGTGCTGATGGCCTCGATCCCGTCCGGCTGAGCCATCTGGAAGGCCGCGTTGTTGACGAGGATGTCGATGCGGCCGTGTTCGCTGACCGTACGCTCGATCAGGGCCGCGCACCGGCTCTCGTCGCGGATGTCGCACTCGACGGCCAGCGCCTCGCGTCCTGCCTCACGGACGAGCCGCGACGTCTCCGCGGCCTCGTCCACCTCCTCGGGCAGGTGCGTGAGGACGATGTCCGCCCCTTCCCGCGCGAAGGCCAGGCAGACGGCCCTGCCGATCCCGGAGTCCCCGCCGGTGACCACGGCCACCCGGTCGAGGAGCACGTCATGACCGCGGTACGAGTCCTCGCCGTGGTCCGGTCGTGGACTCATCGCCTCGGTCGAGCCGGGAGGGTCCTGGTGCTGTTCGGGGAACGGGGGGCGGGGGTGGCCCGTCACCGGGTCGGGGGCGGGGGGTGCGGGTTCCTGAGGGGACATCGCGGTCTCCACGGTGCTCGGTCGTCGGGCGACGGTCGGGGGCGGACGACATCTACTCGTCCGCGCTGGGGACGGCGAGAGGATCCTCCGGGGCGTCCTTCTTCGCGGCTTCCATGCGTTCGCCGAGTTCGGTGAGGCGCTTGCGGCCCATGGCCTTGCGGACGGTGGGGAACCAGTCCTGTTCCTCTTCCTCGACGTGATGGCGCACGTTCTCCATCAGCACCGTCATCTTGGCGTCGAACCGCTCGTCGGCCGCGTCGAGTCCCTTGAGCTCCGACAGCATCCACAGCACGACGTGGTGCTCCTCGACGCTCTCCAGGACATGGTCCTGCGTTTCCGGGACCGCCTCCCGCGCGGCGGGGTAGAAGACCTTCTCCTCGATCCAGGTATGGGTGGTGAGCTCCTCGATCACCTGGTCGGCGATCTTCCGCTTCTCGGCGTGGGCGTCGTCCCCGGCCTTCTCGAACTTCTTGAACAGCTTCTCCACGGTCTTGTGGTCGTCCTTGAGCAGCACGATCCCGTCCACGGGACTTCTCCTCTCCCAGCGCCTTCGCGGGGCCGCGGGCCGCGGCCCCGCGAGGCGTGTACCCAGTCATGCTCGGTCCACTACGGCCGGTGCGCGAGCCGGGCGCAGGGAAGGTCGTCGCATGGCGGGGCCCATGCCGGGTAGCCGGATTCTGCTCGCCTGTGTACGACGAGGAGCCGCGCCCAGCGGCGCCCGGCCGAGGACGGGAGCCTTTGATGACCCCGCTCAGCACGACCGTCGCGGAAGTCCGGCCGTGACCGGCCTCGACGGCTTCACCGACGTGCTCGACTACCCGGTGTACGTCGTGACGACGGCGGCCGACCGCCGGCGGGCCGGCTGTCTGGTGGGCTTCGCCTCGCAGTGCTCGATCGACCCGCCCCGCTTCATGGTGTGGCTCTCCACCGCGAACCGCACCTGCCGCGTCGCGCGCGGCGCCTCCCACCTCGCGGTCCACACCCTGCGGCGCGACCAGAGGGGGACGGCCGAGCTGTTCGGCGGACGGACCGGCGACGACATCGACAAGTTCGGCCGGGTGGACTGGTGGCAGGGCCCGGCAGGGGTGCCCGTCCTCGCCGACTGCGGCGCCTGGTTCGTGGGCCGGGTGCAGGAACTCGTCGAAGGCGGCGACCACGTCGGCTTCCTGCTCGCCCCCGTCGCGACGAGCGGCCCCGGCCCCGTACGACCGCCGCTCCTCCGCCTCAGCGACGTCGTGGACGTCACCGCCGGACACCCGGCCTGAGCCCCGCGGGAAAACTCCTTCCGGAATCCGGTCACACTCGCGTGCGCCCGTCCGTCAGTGCTGTGAAGACGCCGACCAGGCCGCTACGAAGGAGAACAGTCATGACGAAGCCCTCGATCTCCCGGATGCCCAACCCGGGCGAGTTCGTGCCCGAGATGAACGACATCAGCGCCGCCCTCTTCCGGGCCACGGGCAACCAGTCGGTGCCGCGCACCACCGTCAACCTGGTGCACCTGCGGGCCGGGCAGATCGTGCACAACACCTATCTGACCATCCTGAACACCTCCTTCCTGCGCAAGGCCGGGGAGTCCGAGGAGCGCATCACCGCCGTCTCCTCCTGGCAGGACGCCCCGTACTTCACCGACGCCGAGCGCGCCGCCCTCGCCTTGGTGGAGGCCACCCTCCAGCCCGCCCCGCACGGCCGGGAGCGCGTCTCCGACGAGCTGTACGCCGAGGTGGCGAAGCATTACGACGACAAGGCGCTGGCCACCCTCACCATCGCGATCGGCCAGATCAACTTCTTCATCGCGGTGGCCGTCATCGGCAAGCCGCAGCCGGTCACCTCGCTCGCGGACGAGCAGTGGGACTGACCTGACGTTCCGGACCGTCCGCGCGCGTCCCCGCCCACCGGTGTCTCAGCCGGTGGGCGCTCGCGTTCAGGCCTCCGTACGGGCGCGCCCGTTCCGGGACTTCAGCAGGCGCCGCCGTTCGCGGGTGTGGCGGTCCAGCTCCTCCATGAGGCGTCGGCCCCGGTGTTCGGGGTCGAGTTCGTCGAGGATGCGGTCGATCTCGGCGAGCAGGGCTCCGTAGAGCTGCCAGCGTTCGGGCTCCCGCAGGGCGAGGGCGAGCAGCAGGTCGGCGGTGCCGTCGCGGCGGGCGCGGGCCGCCCGCAGTTCGCCCGCGAGCCGGGTCTCGGCGGCCTCGGCCGCCTCGCTGCCGGGTGCCGTGACGAGCACGGCGAAGCTGACGAAGGCGTCGGCGGTGTGCTGTGCCGTCTCCTGCAGGGCGAGGGCGGTCGGGCGGGGCAGCAGCTCCTCGCCGGCCCGCGCCTTGGCCAGGTCGGTGAGGGTGCGGGTGAGGACCCGCAGCACGACGGCGCAGATCTCCAGGGTGTCGAGTCCCGTACGCAGCACGATGCGGTGCAGCAGGCCTTCCTTGACGCGCGGATTGAACCGCAGGCTGTCCTCCGCGGTGCGCAGCGCGCCGTCCACGTCCGCCACGTCGTTGTCGAGCCGTCGGGCCTCGTGCAGCCGTGCGGCCGCCCGTTCGACGGGCGGCGCCCCGGCGAACTCCTCCGCCACGTCGAGGAGGAGTCTGCGCATCCGCCGGGCGAGGTCCTCGATGGACTGCCCCGCAGTGTCGACCCAGACGGGCGCGGCGAGCAGCAGGTTGAAGAGGAGCCCGACGGCGGCACCGATCAGGGTCTCCAGGACCCGGGCCCACGCGGTGTAGCCGACCTGGGTGACGCCGAGCACCAGCATGGCGCTGATGGCGACCTCCGGGATGAACTCCTCGACCTTCACGAGCCGTCCCACGAGCAGGGACGCCAGGATGATCAGGGCGAGGCTCCACCAGGAGAGTCCGACGAGGACGCTGAACGCGATGGCGATGAGCACGCCGACGACGACCGAGTTGACCCGGCGCAGACTCGTGGTGAGGGTCGAGTAGAGGGTGACCTGGACGACGAGGAGGGCGGTGAGCGGCGCGGTCAGCGGCGCCGCTTCGGGGCTGAGCCAGAGGGCGACGACGAACGAGAGGGTCGCCGCCGCGGTGGACCGTACCGTCTGTACGACGAACGGATCGCGCCGCAGTCGCGTCATGAGTTCGGCGTACCGGCCGTTCCGCCTGCTGCGCTGCGTCACCTGCCTCCTCGTTTCGTTCACGGTGTCCCGCTCGGACCGAGCGTGTCACCCCGTCCCCCGCCACCGGGTCCCGGCACACCGTGCTCCGCCGACTGACCTCCGTACGGGCTTGCCCGGGTACGCCTGCCCAGGTGTACGGGTCCCACGCCCGGCTGCTGTCAGGCGCGGCCGGGCCCGTCCGGTTCCGCGGGTGGGTGGCGTCGAGTATGTTCGGTCCGTTCGGCCCGGCCGGCGGGCCCGTCGCACCGGGGGCTCACAGAGGTGACCGATCCCGGTCCGCACGCGCTGAGCGAGAACGCCGTCGCGCTCGGCGCCATACGCCTGGCCACGACGCGCGCCACCGACGGCCGTGGCCGCCCCCGGATCAGTCCGTGGGCCGTCGAGGAGTTCTGGGCCGAGACGCCTTTGCCGGCGCCCGCGACCGACCGCGAGCACGCGCTCGTGTACGCGGTGGTCTACCAGGTCCGCGACGATCATCACCGCAACACGGCGGAGCCGGGCGAGATCTGCGACCTGGTCGCCTCCGGCCTGGCTCCCCTCGCGCGCCGGGCGGGCGTACCCCTGTCGCCCCTCGAAACGCTCACCGCGCGCTATGCCGTGGGCCCGGCCCGCCGGGCCTGGCACCACTCCCTGACTCCGTTGGACCCCCTGGACGCCTTCACCGCCGTGCGGGCCGACCTGAACGCCGAGCCCGAGTACGTCAGCGCGGCGCTCACCCTCGTACCCGAACTGCCCGAACCGTACGAACCGTACGAACTGCCCGGCGGACTCGACGTGGCCGTCATCGAACTCAGGGCCCGCCTCCGGGCACCGGCACGATGGCAGCCGCCACGGAGCAGGCGCGGGAGAGCCTGACCGGTACGCCGGCCTCTCCCCCGGGCGCGGTCGGCGCGGCCGGTCAGGTGGCGGACGTGGGGCCGGGTGGGAGGTGGACCGTCCTGATCAGGTGGCAGGTCTCGTTCCCGGCACCGCGGTAGGTGCGGGGAGCGTCGCCGTCGAAGGTGGCGGTCTGGCCCGCCGACACGGAGTGCTCGACGCCGTCGACGACCAGGGTCATCCGGCCCGCGGTGACGTTGACGGTCTCGACGACGCCGGCCTGGTGGGGGTGGCTGGGGTACTCGTCGTCGGGCTCGAGCGTCCAGCGCCAGACCTCGACCGGTGCCGGGCCCGCGGTCGTCAGCATGAGCCGGGCCTCGCTGCCCTCCGCTCCGGTCCACAGCGGCATCACGGCATCGGCGGCCACGACGCGAACGCGGCCTTCGGACGGGCCTTCCACGAGGGAGGAGACGGAGACGCCGAGGGTGTCGGCGAGCCGGACGAGCGTGGCGAAGTTCGGGTTGCCCTGCGCCTTCTCCAGGCCGACCAGCGCGCCTTTGCTGACCTTGGCGCGCCGGCCGAGTTCGTCGAGGGACAGTCCGGCGCGGTGCCGGGCGGTCCTGACGTTGTGCGCGAGCGTGCGCAGCGCTTCCTCTGGGTCGGCCATCCGATCGTCCTCCCGAGTGGCCCGAAGAGTGGACCATTCCAATGCACCGTGCGGTCGTTCGGTTGACACATCACGGTCGGTTCAATGTACGGTTCAGTCGTTCCATTGCCATATCAAGGGATGTACGTACCGTGATCGCTCTGCTGCTTGCCCTGGGCAGCTCCCTCGCCTACGGCTGCGCCGACTTCCTCGGCGGCCTCGGCGCCCGCAAGGCGCACGTGCTGCGCACCGTGATGATCGCGGCTCCGGCCTCGCTCGCGGTCGAGCTGCTGCTCTGGCCGTTCCTCGGCGCCTCGTTCAGTACCGGCGCGCTCGCCTGGGGCGCCTTGTCCGGAATCGCGTCCGCCGCCGCGTTCGCCCTGCTCTACCGCACGCTGGCGATCGGCCCCATGAACGTGCTCTCGCCCGTCACCGCCCTGGTGTCCGCCACGCTGCCGGTCGGCGTGGGCCTGCTCCAGGGCGAGCACCTGGGCACCGCGGGGCTGATCGGACTGCCGCTCGCCCTGGCTGCGGTCGTCCTGGTCAGCGCCGGCCACGGCACCGGATCGGTCCGCCCGTCGCGTACGGCGCTGCTCCTGGCGCTCGGCGCCGGCACCGCCATCGCCCTGCAGCTGATCTTCCTGCACCAGGCGCCGTCCGACAGCGGCGTCGCCCCGCTGATCGTCGGCCGAGCCGTCTCCTCGGCCGTCACCCTGGCCGTCGCGGGAATGATGTTCCGCAGGCTGGGTACCGAGAAGCCCGCGTACGCCATGTCGGCCGCCGCGGGCGTCCTGGACTCGGTGGCCAACCTGCTGTTCCTGCTCGCCGCCCGCAGCGGCGACCTGGCCGTCGTCGCCGTGATCACCGCCCTGTACCCGGCCGGCACCGTGCTGCTCGCCCGCACCGTCCTCGCCGAACGCGTCCACCGCGGTCAACTCGTCGGCCTGGGCACCGCCGCCGTCGCCGTCAGCCTCCTCGCCCTCACCTGAGGCGGCCGGTTCGCGCGCATGAGGCGGCCCCTTCACGCGGACCGGGGCGGCGCCGGGAGGAGTTCGAAGAAAACTTCCGCCGGAGCCGAATCCTTTCGGGACCCCGTCTCCTCTTATGTGTGTACCGGCCGAACGGGCCGGCGGAACCAGGAGGAAACACCAATGACGGTCGCCATCATCGTGATCGGGGTCCTGCTCGTGGGCGCGTGCAGCTGGCACCTCATGCGGCGCTACAAGAGCCGAAGCTGACCAGCGCCTGCGCGCGGGGCGCCTTACAGGTATGAGTAGCACATGAACCAACGCTTCCCCTGGCCGGACGAGCGGCTCATCAAGGCAGCTCAGGACGGCGACGTCACCTCACTCACGACCGTCGTCATGGAATCGCAGCCTCATGTGCGCAAGTTCGCCATATCCCTGTGCGCCTCGCCGCAGGACGCGGAGGACGCGGCGCAGGAGGCGCTGATCATCCTCTACCGGAAGATCGGCACCCTCCGGGCCACCGGCGCGCTCGCCTCGTGGATGTTCCGGATCGTGCGCAACGAGTGCCTCCGGCAGGTGCGGCTGCTCGTCTCGCGGAGTGACGAGGCGCCGGCCGATCCGGAGGCCTCCGCGGAACCGTCCGCCGAGGACGCGGTGTTGCACCGGCTGGAGTTGGAGCGCATCGCGGCAGCGGTCAGCGCGCTCCCCCGCGAGCAACGGCAGGTCCTGATCATGCGGGACGTCCAGGGCCTGCCCGGCAGGACCGTCGCCCATTCGCTCGGCCTGAGCAACGCCGCGATGAAGTCGCGGTTGCACAGGGCCCGTGCGGCACTGCGTCAGTCCCTGGCCGCGACCGACCACATGACGGATCACGTGACGCACCAAGTGCCCGATCGAGCCATGGATCAGGCACCCGATCAAGCCATCGACCGACCAGTCGGAGGAGACCCACGACCGTGAATACCTTGAAGCCCCCGCAGGGCGAGCAGGACCGGACGACCGCGCAGTCCGCGGCGCCCGCGATGAACTTCGCCAGCAAGTCCGTCCCGCGCCATCTGGCGCGCGGCGCCATCGGCTTCGGGCTGATCATCGGCTCGATCGCGATGGTGCCCGTCGCCGGCCCGGCCACCCTCCTGGCGGCGCCGTTGGCCCTGGTCGCCTTCCGCGGCTGCCCCACCTGCTGGATGGTCGGCCTGGCGCAGACCATCTCGCGCGGCCGTCTGGAGCGCCAGTGCGTGGACGGTGTCTGCACCCTCACCAAGGCGCATCCGGCGGGGCACGCCCCGGCGGACGTGACCGCCGAAATCAAGACACCGGCCGCCTCACGGTGACCGTTCCGCGGCCCGTCCCGTTTCGTCGTAGTTAACGAAACGTTTGCCGGGGGACGCCAATCCCCCCTACCCCGGCATATTGATTTACATTCCAACTACATGCCGTGGCCATTGGTTTACGGAGCGCCGACTCGGTGCTAGGGTCCAAAACGAATCTGGCTGGGCCGCCGAGTCGGCAACGCCGTTGATTGTGTGCTTCACGGGGGGAGCAAGCAAACCATGATCCGCCATGCCCAAATTGAGGCGGCAGGGCAGCCACAGCAGGCGCCCGATCACATCGACGACCAGACCGTCGCCGTCGTCGGACTTTCCTGCCGATTCCCCGGCGGGTCGAACCCCGCCGAATTCTGGCAGCTCCTCAGGAACGGCCGCGATGCCATAGCGGAGCCGCCCGCCGATCGCGCCCATCTCGCCGCTCTGAGCGACGGCTCGCCGCGCCCCGGCGGATTCCTGCCCCGTGTGGACACCTTCGATGCCGAGTTCTTCGGCATATCCCCGCGCGAAGCCGCCGCGATGGACCCTCAGCAGCGCCTCGTACTCGAACTCGCCTGGGAGTCGCTGGAGGACGCCGGCATCGTTCCGGCCACGCTCGCGGACTCCGCCACCGGCGTCTTCGTCGGCGCGATCGCCGACGACTACACGACCCTCACCCACGCGGCCGGCCCCGGCGCCACCTCCGCGCACACGGTGACCGGGCTGAACCGCGGCATCATCGCCAACCGCGTGTCCTACGTCCTCGGCTTGCGCGGCCCGAGCATGGTGGTCGACACCGCCCAGTCATCGTCGCTGGTCGCGGTGCATCTGGCCTGCGAGAGCCTGCGCCGCGGCGAGTCCACCGTGGCCCTGGCCGGCGGTGTCAACCTCAACCTCGCCCCGGAAAGCACCCACGCCCTGGCGGCCTTCGGCAGCCTGTCGCCCGACGGACGATGTTACGCACTCGACGCCCGCGCGAACGGCTACGTCCGGGGCGAGGGCGGCGGTGTGGTGACGCTGAAACTCCTCAGCCGGGCCGTCGCCGACGGGGACCGCGTCCTGTGTCTGCTGCGGGGTGGCGCCATCGGCAGCGACGGTGCGAGCGACACCCTTCCCACACCGCACGGAAAGGCCCAGGAACACGTCATACGTGACGCCTGGGAAAACGCGCGAATACCGCTGGAACAAGCACAGTACGTAGAAATACACGGATCGGGCACCCGGGTCGGCGACCCCGTAGAAGCCTCGGCCATCGGCGCCGTCTTCTCCTCGTCCCGCGCTCCGGAGAATCCACTCAGGCTCGGCTCCGTCAAGACGAATATCGGCCATCTCGAAGGCGCTGCGGGCATCGCGGGTCTTGTCAAGACCATTCTCTGCATCAAGGAACGGGAACTCGTCCCGACCCTGAACTACCAATCCCCGAATCCGCAGATACCTTTCGCCGATCTGCGGGTCGCCGCCGTCACCGCAACCGGTCCATGGCCGAATCCGGACGGACCGCTCGTCGCCGGTGTGACATCGGTCGGAATGGGCGGAACCAACTGCCATCTGGTGCTCAGCGAATGGCCGGATGCCGCCGCCCTCACGACTGTCGATGACAAGCCAGAACGGCCCGCGTCACGCACAGACGCCGACGCCGAGTCCCTCGCCTGGGTGCTGTCCGGACGCGGTGACAAGGCGCTGCGCGCCCAGGCGGCCCGACTGCGCGACCACCTCGCCGCACACCCGGAGCTCGGTGCCCCCGAGATCGCCCGGACCCTCGCCCACCACCGCACCGCCTTCACCCACCGGGCCGTCCTGGTCGGCGCCGACCGGAACGAGCTCCTCACCGCCCTCGGCGCGGTCGCCGACGCCCGGGTCACCCCGGCCGCGGTGCAGGGCAGCAGCCCCCGGGCCGTCCGCGAGGCCGTGTTCGTCTTCCCCGGCCAGGGCTCGCAGTGGGCCGGCATGGCGGCGGAACTCCTCGACAGCGCCCCCGTCTTCGCCCGGGTCGTCGAGGACTGCGAGCGCGCCCTGCGCCCGTACCGCGACTGGTCGCTGACCGACGTGCTGCGCGGACGCCCCGGCGCGCCCGCCCTCGATCGCGACGACGTCGTGCAGCCCGCCCTGTGGGCCGTGATGGTCGGCCTGGCCGCCCTGTGGCGGGCGGCGGGCGTCGAACCGGCCGCTGTCGTCGGTCACTCCCAGGGCGAGATCGCCGCCGCCACCGTCAGCGGCGCCCTCACCCTGGACGACGCGGCCCGGCTGATCGCCGTGCGGAGCACCGCTCTCGGCGCGCTGGCCGGTCTCGGGGGCGGCATGCTCACCGTGTCGCTGCCCGCCGACCGGGTGCGCGAAGACCTCGCCGCCTACCCGCGGTTGAGCGTCGCCGCCGTCAACTCCCCCGGCATGACCGTGGTGGCCGGCGACGGGGCGGACCTGGACGCGCTTGCCGCCCACTACGGCGAGGACGTCCGCACCCGGCGCGTCCCGGTCGCCTACGCCTCGCACAGCCCGCACGTCGACGCCGTACGCGACACGCTGCCGGCGGACCTCGCCGGGATCGCTCCGCGCACCGGAACGGTGCCGCTGCACTCCACCGTGACCGGCGAGGCCCTCGACGGCTCCGAGCTCGACGTCGACTACTGGTACCGCAACCTGCGGGAACCCGTACGGTTCGAGCCCGCCGTGCGGGCGCTGCTCGACGCGGGGCACGAGCTGTTCATCGAGATGAGCCCGCACCCCGTCCTCGCGCTCGCCGTCCAGCAGACCGCGGAGGCCGCGGACCTGCCGGTCGCCGCCCTCGGCACCCTGCGCCGCGAGGAGGGCGGCACGCAGCGGCTGCTGCTCGCCTTCGGCGAGGCGTTCTGCCACGGCGCGGCGGTGGACTGGTCCGCCGTCCTGCCCGCCCGTACCACCGGAACCGCCGGAACCGCCCGCGCCGAACTGCCGACGTACGCCTTCCAGCGCCGCCGCCACTGGATCTCCGGGCAGCCCGACGCCGCCCGGCCCCTGCCGTCGGCGGCCACCGTGCCGACGCCGTCGGCCGCGGCGCTCCCTGAGCACCCGGAGGACGCGTACGAGGCCGAGCCGAGCCGGTCCCTGACGGGCCCGGCCGCCCTGGAACTCGTACGGGCGCACACCGCCGCCGTACTGGGCTACGACTCCGCCTCCGAGATCGAACCTCGGCGTACGTTCAAGGAGTTGGGCATCGACTCGGCGATGGTCGTCGAGCTGCGCAACCGGCTCGTCACCGCCACCGGGCGCAAGCTTCCCACCACGGTGGTGTACGACCACCCCAGCCCGGCCGCGCTGGCCGCGCTGCTGGCCGACGCGCAGCCCGAGGCGGCTGCGCCGGAGGCCCGTACCGATCAGGACGACCCCGTCGTGATCGTCGGCATCGGCTGCCGTTTCCCCGGCGGGGTGGACTCGCCCGAGTCGCTGTGGCAGGTCGTCGCCGGGCAGCGCGACGTGATCTCCGGCTTCCCGGCCGACCGCGGCTGGGACCTCGACGGGCTCTACCACCCCGACCCCGCGCACGTGGGCACCACCTACGTGCGCAACGGCGGCTTCCTCGAAGGCGCCGCCGAGTTCGACGCCGAACTGTTCGGGATCTCGCCGCGCGAGGCGCTGGCGATGGACCCGCAGCAGCGCGCGTTCCTCGAGGTGTGCTGGGAGGCCCTGGAGCGGGCCGGAATCGCCCCTGACTCGCTGCGCGGGACCCAGGCGGGGGTGTTCGCCGGTGTCATGGCCCAGGAGTACGGTCCGCGGCTCGGCGAGGCGGGTGCGGGTGCCGCGGGGTTCGGGCTCACGGGAACGACGTCGAGCGTGGCGTCCGGCCGGGTCGCCTACACCCTCGGCCTTCAGGGCCCGGCCCTTACCGTGGACACAGCCTGCTCGTCGTCCCTCGTCGCACTGCACCTCGCGGTACGAGCCCTGCGGTCCGGCGAGTGCTCGCTCGCTCTGGCGGGCGGCGTGACCGTGATGTCG
>JOBE01000045.1 GCA_000717735.1 Streptomyces griseoluteus
CACACCTCTCTATTCGTCGGCAGCGTCAGATGTGTATAAGAGACAGGGCCGGGTCCGCCTGTCGGGCGGGTCGGTCTGTCGGGCGGGTCGGTCTGTCGGGCGGGTCGGTCTGTCGGGCATGGGTCTCGGAGGGCGCGGTACGCCCTCCACCCGGCAGAACACCGGAATGGCCTCCTTCATTTCCGTCAGCGGGCTGCTTTGCCAATTCATTGCCGCCGCGGGAGCGGGGTGCGGGGCGTAGCGGCCTCAGCCGCGCCCGGGCCGTGAGCGGCGGGCCACGACCCTTTACGCTCATGACATGGCCCCGCGCACCACCCGCCCCGTCGGCACACCGACCCGCGGGACCACCAACCCCAACCGTCTGCGCCGCATGGATCGCTGGATCGCCGCCGTCCACGGCCCCGCCCTGCGCCGCTCCCCCGAGCCGCCGGTCGCCGTGGACCTCGGTTACGGGGCCGCCCCCTGGACCGCCGTCGAACTCCTCGCCCGGCTGCGCACCGCCGACCCCCGCACCCGCCTCTACGGCATCGAGATCGAACCCGCCCGCGTCGAGGCCGCGAAGCCGTACGAGCACGAGGGCCTCTCCTTCCTGCACGGCGGCTTCGAGGTGCCGGTGCCCGGCCAGGTCTCCCTGATCCGGGCGGCGAACGTGCTGCGCCAGTACGACGAGGAGCAGGTCGCGGCGGTCTGGCAGCGGCTGTGCGGGCGGCTCGCGCCCGGGGACCCCGCCGGGGCCGGGCCCGGGAGGTACGGGGGAGGGCTGCTCGTGGAGGGCACCTGCGACGAGATCGGGCGCCGGCACGTGTGGGTGGCGCTCGACCGTGGCGGACCGCGCACGGTGACCTTCGCGACCCGGCTGGGCTCGCTCGACCGCCCTTCGGACCTGGCGGAGCGGCTGCCGAAGGCGCTGATCCACCGCAATGTGCCGGGCGAGCCGGTGCACGCGTTCCTGCGGGACTTCGACCGGGCATGGGCCGCGGCCGCCCCGTACGCCTCGCTCGGCGCCCGACAGCGGTGGATCCGCGCCGTCCGTGATCTGGCGGCGGACTGGCCGCTGACGGACGGGCCCCGGCGCTGGCGCCAGGGCGAGGTGACGGTCCGGTGGGAGGCGCTGGCGCCTCGGGGTTGAGGAGACCCAAAACCCCTGGCGACCCAGGGTCTCGGAGTCCGGACCCCCGTCTTTCCCCAACTCCCGCTGAATTTCCCGTACGCCGGGAACGTCACACGCGTCTCACGCGTCCCCCGTGGGGGAGACGGGTCCGACAAGCCCCGGTTTCCCCTGTCGTTTTCCGGTTTCGCATGGCACTATCGCCAAGGTCACCACAAGTTACTGACGGTAAATCAGATACGCCACCGGTCATATCGGATTGGTCATTCGAGGGGGAGCTCGTGAACCGACGCCGCCACGCCACCGCAGCGATCACCATGATCTGCGCCCTGACCGTGCTGGCCTCTCCCGCGCTGACCCTCCAGGCCGCCGCCGCGCCGTACCCGCCGCTTCCTCCGAAGAAGACCCTGGAGCAGGTGCGCGAGGAGATAGACACGCTGTACCGGCAGGCCGCCGTCGCCACCGACGCGTACAACCTCGCGGAGGAGCAGACCAAGGAGCAGTCCGCCGAGCTCGTCCAGGTCGCCCGGATGATCGTGGCCGGCCGCGAGAAGATCGAGGACCTCAAGGCCAAGGCCGGCGCCGCCGCCCGCGCCCAGTACCGCAACGGCGGACTCCCCGAAGGCGCGCAGCTCGTCCTCACCGACGACCCGCAGCTCTTCCTCGACGCCGCCGGACGGCTCAGGGACGGCGCGAAGGCCACCACCGATCTCCTCGGCGAAATGACCCGCACCCAGGCCCAGTTGGACGTCTACGCGAAGGACGCGGGCGCCAACTGGACCAAGCTCGAAGCCCACCGCATCAAGCAGGCCCAGGCGAAGAAGCAGATCAACGACAAGATCGCCGCAGCGAAGAAGCTGGAGTCGGAGCTCGCCGCGGAGGAACGGGAGCGGCTGCGGCGCCTGGAGGAACAGGAACGGCAGCGGGCCCAGACGACCTGGCTCGGCACCGGCGTCCTCGCCGGCCTGAACGCCGACGCGACGCCGGAGGCCAAGAAGGCGATCGCGTTCGCGACGGCCCAGATCGGCAAGCCGTACGTGTGGGGCGCGGAGGGGCCGGGCTCGTTCGACTGCTCGGGGCTGACCCAGAGCGCCTGGGGCGCGGCGGGCCGGCCGATCCCGCGCACCTCGCAGGAGCAGTGGCGACTGCTGCCGCGCGTGGACGTGAAGGACATGCGGCCCGGCGACCTGATCGTCTACTTCAAGGACGCGAGCCACATCGGGATGTACATCGGGAACGGCTCGATGGTGCACGCGCCCCGCCCCGGGCGGGACGTGACGATCGCGGGAGCGGGCTCGATGGAGATACTCGGGGTCGTGCGGCCGATGTGAGGGGACGGGGCGGACGGTGCACGGGGTCCGGGTCGGTAACGCCCTTGTGAGGGCACGGTCACGCACCTGCCGCTCGCCCATGTGCCCACGACGGACGGGACGTCCACCCCGACGTGACGCAGTCCACCGCACGGCCCGAGCGGGAGGCGGCCCGGGGCGTGACGTTTCTCATTGCCTCCGGGACCTCCCGTACAGCACACCCGGGCAAGTACCTCCCTTTCCGCGGCATATGCCAATCCCGCCACGGCCGCTCCCCCGCCGAGCGCCATTCCGCTGCGCACCGCCCTACCGCTATGGTCCGGGACGGGCGGGACGCCACCCGGCGCCCTGCGCACCTTCGGGGGGAGGGAAGGAAACCCGGACCGATGCCCGTATCCGTACCGCGTCAGAGAATCGTCTCTGCTGCTGCGGGACCCGGCGACGCCACCGCTATGGACGCCACCGCTATGACAGGCACAGTCACAGGCACCGACCGCACCGATCTCACCCTCCTGGTCGTCGAGGACGACCCGGCGGGTGTCCTCGCCGTACCCGAACTGCTCGACGCGGCGGACGCCGCGGGCACCCGGGTCCGCATCCGCACCGCCCGCAACCTCACCGAGGCCGAGCGGCTCCTCACCGACGACGTCCACTGCGTCCTCGTCGACCTCTCCCTGCCCGGCCCCAGGGCGGGCGACGACCCGCTCGCCCCGCTGCGGCACATCCTGCGCCTCGCCCCGCGCCACGCCGTCCTCGCGCTCGCGGCCTCCGCCGACGCGGAGCTGGCCGCCGAGGCGGTACGCGTCGGGGCCCAGGACCACCTCTTCCGCGAGGAGCTCGACGGGCGGCTGCTCAGCCGGGCCATCCGGTACGCGGTCGAACGCAAGCGCGCCGACGCCGTCCAGGTGAAGCTCGCCGAGTCCCGCCTGCGCGCCCAGGAGAACGCCCGCCTGGAACGCGGACTGCTCCCCACCCCGCTCCTGGAGGGCTCCGACCTGCGGTTCGCGGCCCACTACCGGCCCGGACGCTCGCGCGCGCTGCTCGGCGGTGACTTCTACGACGTCGTGCGTACGCCGGACGGAACCGTCCACGCCATGATCGGTGACGTCTGCGGTCACGGCCCCGACGAGGCCGCGCTCGGCGTCGAGCTGCGGATCGCGTGGCGGGCCCTGACCTTCGCGGGCCTGTGCGGTGACGAGCTGCTCTCGACGATGCAGCAGGTCCTGGAGCACGAGCGGGAGAGCGAGGAGATCTTCGCGACCCTCTGCACCGTCGACATCGCGCCCGACGGGCGCCGGGCGGGCCTCTGCCTGGCCGGCCACCCCTCGCCGCTGATCGCCCGCCAGGGCCGGGCGGCCCGGCTGCTCCCGTACGAGGACGGCGGACCGGCCCTCGGGCTGCTGCCGCGCGCCCGCTGGCCGCGCCGGCAGGTCGAGCTCGGCGGCGCGTGGAGCCTCCTCATGTACACGGACGGGCTGATCGAGGGACGCTCGGCCGGACCCGACTCGCCGCGGCTGGGTCAGGACGGGATGGTCGACATGATCAACCGGCAGCTGACCGAGGGCCTGCGGGGCGAGGAGCTCCTGGAGGCGGCGGTCACCGAGGTCCGGTCGCTGAACGGCGGCGAGCTGACGGACGACGTGGCGGTCCTGGCCCTGGAACGGGACAGGACCCGGGGGTAGCCCCCGGGCCCTGTCGCCGGTCCTCCGCCGTGTGCGGTCACCGGCCGCCGTGTACCGTCACCGGCCGCCGTTGTAGGGGCCGTACGGTCCGTCGCTGCTGGAGCCGCCGCCCCGGCGCCCGCCACGGCCTCCGCCGGATACCTGCGCGAGCGCGGGCCGCACGTCCACCATGAAGACGATGGCGGCGATCACGCCGGCGATCTGCAGGAACAGCATCGGCAGCAGCAGGTTCACGACGAGGTTGATGCCCAGGATGATCAGCCAGAACTTCTTCGTCTGCTTCTCGGCGGCACGGTACGCGTCCTCGCGCGCCATGGCGGCGAAGACGAGCGCGGCGACGGCGAAGCCGGTGAAGACGAGGAACATCACCAGAGAGAGAAGGGAGTCGAATCCCATGCGCAACATGCTGAGCACCGCCTAGGAAAGAGGGGAAGAGCGCCTCGCGGTCAAGGTACCCGGTGCAACGCACCTCGTACCCGCAATGGTGCCCCGGCCTACTCCTTCTCGGCGGTGACGGCCGTCTTCTTGGCGGGGGCCTTGCGGGCCGCCGGCTTCTTGGCGGGCGCCTTCTCTGACGCGCCGGACGCCTCCGGCTGCTCCGCCTTCGCCTCCTCCGCCTTCGTCTCCTCCGGCTCGACGACGACGGCGATCTCGACGATCTCCTCGGCGACCTCGCCCCGCCAGGCCTTGACGGCCTCCTCGCCGTGGGCGGCGACCTCCTCGTACTTCTCGCGCGCCTTGACCGCGTACTCGGCGGCGACGCCGACACCACGCAGCGCGAGGTCCTGGGCCGTCTCGCCGAGCTTCTTGAGGTCCGTGTCGAGACCGCCGACGACATCGGCGAACTTCGACTGCACGGTGGCCTGGGCCTCCTTGGCCTGCGAGGCCACCTTCTCCTGTACGGCCTTGGGGTCGGTCTTCCGTACGGCCTCGATCCGGGCGGGCGCCTCGGCGGCGAGCTGCTCGATCAGGCCGGGGACCTTCCTGGCCTGCTGCACGGCGAGGTCGGCGGTGCCGGCGGCGAAGTAGAGAGGGGTACGCAGTTCGTCGATGATGGCCATGCTGGTGGTCCTCCCGGATGTGACGTACGAGCGAGCTACTTCAGGGGCGCTTCGGCATCGGGCGCGGAGGCGGTCGAGACGGTGCTCCCGGCCGCGGTCTCCGCGGCGCTCTCGGGCGCGGTCGCGGGCGCGGTCGCGGCCGCGCTCTCCGCGGCGTTCTCCGCCGCGTTCTCCTTGCGGAAGGAGTCGTAGATCTGGAGCAGCACCTGTTTCTGCCGCTCGTTGATCGAGGGATCGGCCAGGATGACGGCCCGCGTCTCCAGCTCGTCCCGCTCCTTCTCGTCGAGGATTCCGGCCCGTACGTAGAGCGTCTCGGCGGAGATCCGCAGCGCCTTGGCGACCTGCTGCAACACCTCGGCGCTCGGCTTGCGCAGCCCGCGCTCGATCTGGCTCAGGTACGGGTTCGACACGCCGGCGGCCTCGGCGAGCTGCCGCAGGGACAGCTGCGCGGTCCTCCGCTGTTCGCGGAGGTACTCACCGAGATTGCCGACGTTGAGCGATGCCATGCTCCGACCATGCCACCCTCTGCTAACTATTGCAAGCAGCTGCTTGCAAAAGTCGGCATCGCGGCAAGCTGACGGCTGCCGCGCGGGGTCCGGCCGAGGGCACCTGTCTGCCCGTCATGCTCACCGCACTGGAGCACCTGGCCCGGATCGGACGGGCGGCCCGGCCTGCCGCGCACCTCCTGCGCGACGTACCCGCCCGCGACCAGCGGCTGCGGAGCGACGGCGCCTGGCGAGGCTTCGTCCAGGACGAGAAGGTCCGCACCGCCGTCAGCCAGCTGCTCAACGCCTCCGGTCCGTCCGCGTGAGGGGCCGTTCCCCGTTCGCGGGCGACCGGTCAGGATCGAAGAAGCGTAATCCGGCGGCCGACCGTAGCGTCGATCGCATGAACATCAACCTCTCGCAGTGCTTCATCGCCGTCGACGACCACGAGAAGGCGCTCGCCTTCTACCGCGACGCCCTCGGTCTGGAAGTGCGCAAGGACGTCGGTTTCGAAGGGATGCGCTGGGTGACCGTCGGGTCGCCCGCGCAGCCGGACGTCGACATCGTCCTCGAACCGCCGCTCGCCGACCCCAGCGCCTCCGCCGCCGACCGGCAGGCCATGGCCGAGCTGCTCGCCAAGGGCCTGCTGCGCGCCGTGATCTTCTCCACCGAGGACGTCGACGCCACCTTCGAGCACATCCGGGCGGCGGGCGGCGACGTCCTCCAGGAGCCGGTCGACCAGCCCTACGGCGTCCGCGACTGCGCGTTCCGCGACCCGGCCGGCAACGTGGTCCGCTTCAGCAAGCCCCGTACCGCGTAGGCCTGCCCGTACCGCGTGACCTGCCCCCGGCTCCGCCGCCCGCGTGCCAGCATGGGTGCGTGCCCAACAGGGAGGCTGAGCATGCCGGTTGAACGCGTCTGGCTGGACGTACCGTACGCCGAGAAGGACGCGGCGAAACGCGGCGGGGCCCGTTGGGATCCCGCCGCCAAACGGTGGTACGCGCCCCGGCCCGGGATGGCCGAACTGGCCCGGTGGGCCGCCGCCGTGGACGTTCCCGAGCTGCTGCCCGGCGAGGACCGGACGCTCGGCGACGGCCTCTTCGTCGATCTCGTGCCGCGGACCTGCTGGTTCACCCACGTCCGGTCCTGCGTGGCGCAGACGGACTGGGAGCGGCTGCGCCGGATGGTCACGCGCCGGGCCGGACAGCGCTGCGAGGCCTGCGGGGCGGGCGAGGACCGGGAGACCCGGCGGTGGCTGGAGGTCCACGAGCGGTGGACCTTCGACGCGGCCGCCCGCGTCCAGATCCTCAAGCGGCTCATCTGCCTCTGCACCGACTGCCACACCGTCACCCACTTCGGCCTCGCCCAGGTGCGCGGCGTCGAGGAGCAGGCCTTCGCCCACCTGGTGAAGGTCACCGGGATGCGCGAGCCACAGGCCCGCGAGCACGTCCGCGCCGCCTTCGCCGTCTGGGAGGACCGCTCCCGGTACACCTGGGAGCTCGACCTCGGGATCCTCACCGGGGCGGGCATCGCCCTCGCCCCGCCGCCCGCGGCCGGCGAACGGGCCCGCGCCGCCGCCTCCGTGCCCCGCCAGTCGCCTCCCCCGTCCGTCACGTCCGCCTCTCCCGCCCGTAAGGCCGGTGAACGGGCATGACGGGCCACCTTCCCCACCCCCGTCGGCGCCGCGCGGAGGTTCTCGAAGAGCCGGGCGGTCCCGACGAGCCGGGCGGTCCCGCGGAGTTCCGCCGCTTCTCCGGCCCCGCGACCGGGGACGAGCGGCGGATGCTCGCCGGGTTCCTCGCGGACCAGCGCGCGACCCTGGTCCTGAAGTGCGCGGGCCTGGAAGGGGCGGCGGATCTGGCCCTGCGGTCCGTCGAACCGTCCACCCTGTCGCTGCTCGGCCTCGTCCGGCACCTCACCGACGTCGAACGCCGCTGGTTCCGGCAGGTCCTCGCCGGACAGGACGACGCCGGCCCGCTCTGGTCCTCCGCGGCGGACCCCGACGGGGACTTCGACGGCGCCACGTCCGACCCGGCGGCGGCCGCCGCGGCCTGGGAGGCCTGGCGGGCGGCGGTGGACTTCGCCGAACGCTTCACGGCCGAGGCCCCGGACCTCGACGTCTCGGGCCACGACGCCTGGCGCGGCACGGTGTCCCTGCGCTGGGTCCTGGTCCACATGATCGAGGAGTACGCCCGCCACAACGGCCACGCGGACCTCCTGCGGGAGCGGATCGACGGCACGAGGGGCCTCTGACCGGTCGGCCGTCAGGCCGGTCCTGCCGGGATCCCCGCCCAGGCCGTCAGCGTCTCGTAGTCCGTCGCCGTGAGCCCGCGGCGGGGGTCCACGCGGTGGAGCAGCGCCCGGCCCGGGTGGTGGGCGGCGACCCACGCGCGGTCGTCCGCTCCGATCTCGTCGTCCACCCACGCGAACGGCCGCCCGGCCGCGTACGCCACGAGCGCCGCCGTCTTCCAGTGGATGCCCGCCGCCGGCCCGGGCTCCTCGTCGGGCACGGCACCAGGGGCAGAGCGGGCAGCCCGAGGCGCGGGGCGATCCAGGTGTTCGCGTCCTCCTCCCAGGTCGTCGCCCAGACCAGCGCGTACGGCAGCGCCGCGAGCTGCGGTCCCTGCGCGGGGTCGAGCCGTGCGAGGAGCGGGCTCACGGACGCGGGCGGGGCGGGAGGGTACGTGGGGTGGGCCCCGCCGCTCGCCCCGAAGGGGATGAGCGGCCCGTCCACGTCCAGGAAGAGCAGTGGCGCGATCGTCATGCCTCCATCGTGACGAAGCCGGACCCTGCCCCAGGCGCGTTCCCAGGCCCTGCCCTCACTCGTCCGCTACTCGATAATCTGCGACGGATCGATCCTGGTTACCCTGGGAGGCATGACAGCCATGGCACCCACCCGGACCGAGCCCGACCTCTCCTACCTCCTGGACCACACCAGCCACGTACTGCGGACCCGGATGGCCGCCGAGCTCGGCGCTATCGGCCTCACCCCCCGCATGCACTGCGTCCTGACCCACGCCCTGGAGGAGGAGCGCACCCAGGCGCAGCTCGCGGAGATCGGCGACATGGACAAGACGACCATGGTGGTCACCGTCGACGCCCTGGAGAAGGCCGGGCTCGCCGAGCGCCGGCCGTCGAGCACCGACCGGCGGGCGCGGATCATCGCCGTGACGGAGGTGGGGGCGAAGGTCGCCCAGGAAAGCCAGAAGATCGTCGACGGCGTGCACCAGGGCGCCCTCTCCTCGCTCCCCGACGACGAGCGCACCGCGCTGCTGCGCGCCCTGAACCGACTGGCCACCGGTCACCTGGAGACCCCGGTCGAGGGCCCGAAGACGGCCCGCCGCGCACGCCAGCGCGCATAACCCCGCCCGTCGCGGCGCGCCACGGCCCCGGGCACCCGACCTCAGGCACCCGCCCTCCGACACCTCAACCCCCAGGCACCCGCCCCCCGACCACCTCAACCCCCAGGCACCCCACCCCGGACACCGCGACCCCGGACACCCTCACATTCGTTCCGTAAAAAATAATCTGCAACAAAACCTTCTGCTAATGTCACTCCTGTTGCCCCCACCGAACAGGAGTGACCCCATGCCCACCCCGGCCCGCACCTCCGCCCGCGCCCTCTCCCCCCGACTCGCCCTCGGTGTCCTCTCCACGGGCATGCTCATGACCGTCCTCGACGGCAGCATCGTCACCGTCGCGATGCCCGCCATGCAGAGCGACCTCGGTTTCACCCCCGTCGGCCTCAGCTGGATCGTCAACGCCTACCTCATCGCCTTCGGCTCGCTCCTCCTCCTCGCCGGCCGCCTCGGCGATCTGATCGGGCGCAAGCGGATGTTCCTCGCGGGCACCGGGATCTTCACCGCCGCCTCCCTCCTCGCCGGGGTCGCCGCCTCCCCCGAGGTCCTCATCGCCGCCCGCTTCCTCCAGGGCGTCGGCAGCGCGATGTCCTCCGCGGTCGGGCTCGGCATCCTCATCACCCTCTTCACGGCGCCCCGCGAACGGGCCCGCGCCATCGCCGTGTTCAGCTTCACCGGCGCCGCCGGCGCCTCCCTCGGCCAGGTCCTCGGTGGTGTCCTCACCGACGCGCTCACCTGGAACTGGATCTTCTTCATCAACCTGCCCATCGGCATCGCCACCCTCCTCGTGGCCCTCCGCGCCCTGCCCTCGGACCGCGGCCTCGGGCTCGGCGCCGGCGCCGACGTCATCGGCGCGCTGCTCGTCACCACGGGTCTCATGACCGGCATCTACGCGGTCGTCAAGATCGAGGAGTACGGGGCCGGTTCGGCGCACACCCTGGGTCTCGGGGCCCTCGCCCTCGCCCTCCTGGCCGCGTTCCTCGTCCGCCAGGCGAAGGCGGCGAACCCGCTCATGCCGCTGCGCGTCTTCCGCTCGCGGAGCGTCTCCGGCGCCAACGCCGTCCAGATGCTGATGGTCGCCGCGCTCTTCTCCTTCCAGATCCTCGTCGCCCTCTACCTGCAGAAGGTCCGCGGCTACGGAGCCGCCGAGACCGGCCTCGCGATGCTGCCCGCCGCAGCCGTCATCGGCGCCGTCTCGCTCGGCGTCTCGGCCCGCCTCATCGCCCGCTTCGGCGAGCGGAACATCCTCCTCACCGGCCTCTTCCTGCTCGTCGGCGTCCTCGGCCTGCTGACCCGCCTCCCCGTCCAGGCCGACTACGTCACCGACCTGCTCCCCGTGATGCTGCTCGCCGCCGGCTTCGGCCTGGCGCTCCCCGCCCTCACCTCGCTCGCCATGTCGGGCGCCGAGGAGAAGGACGCGGGCCTGGCCTCCGGCCTCTTCAACACCACCCAGCAGATCGGCATGGCGATCGGCGTCGCGGTCCTCTCCACCCTGGCGGCCTCCCGCACCGAGTCCCTCACCGAGGCGGGCAGGCCCGCCGCCGATGCCCTGACCGGCGGCTACCACCTGGCGTTCGGCGTCGGCACCGGTCTCCTCCTCGTCGCCCTGGCCATCACGTTCACCGTCCTGCGCCGCCCGGCCGCCCACCGGCCGGAAGCGCCCCAGGCGCCCGAGGCCCCCGAAGCCGCCGAAGCACCCCAGGCACCCGGAGCGACCACCGCACCGAACCCACCGAAGGCCCTCGCCGCCCACTGAGAAGCGCGGTGACGGACACGGCCCCGAAGGCGGCGGCGAGCACGGCGACAACGGCGCCACGAGAGCCGTGCTCGCCGCCGCCCTGCTCTTCCTCCAGACCCGGCAACGGGTCACCGCCGCCGGACTCGCCACCGAACTCGACGTGTCCGAGCGCACCGCCCGCCGGGACCTCGAAGCGCTCGCGAGCGCCGGGATCCGGGTGTACTCGCAGGCCGGGCAGGGCGGCGGCTGGTCCCTCGTCGGCGGCGCCCGCACCGATCTGACCGGCCTCACGGCCCCCGAGATCCGCGAACTGTTCCTCCTCACCGGCACCGACACCCACACGAGCCCGCAGACCAGGACCGCCCTGCGGAAGCTCGTACGGGCCCTCCCCGCGCCCCTCAGGGACGGCGCGGAGGCCGCCGCCCGCGCCGGTGTCTCCGACGGCACGGACTGGGCGGGCATCGAGACGGAGGACGCCCACCTCGGCCCGCTCCAGCGGGCGGTGGCACCTCGCTGTACGGGGCGTAGAGGCCTCACTCCGGCCTCAGCCACCCCGGAAGCTCTGCCGCGTGCACCAGTGTCAGCCTGGACACCGCCCGGGTGAGCACCACGTACAGCCGGTTCGCTCCACGCGCCTCCGCCGCCGTGATCGCGGCCGGCTCGACCACCACGACGTGGTCGAACTCCAGGCCCTTCAAGCCCGTCGCGGGCAGCACTGTCACCCGCTCCCCCGCCCCGCAGGCGCGCATCGCCCCCCGGATCCCGTACCGGGGTCGAGAGCGGAAGGAGGAGGGGATCAGAAGATGTCGGGCGAGAAGGGCCGCAGCGGCGTACGGAACAGCAGGTCGGCGCGCGCGGCGGCGCCCGCCGTCAGCTCCTCGACGCGCCCGAGCCGGCAGAGCCGCACGGCCGACTCGTCACCGAAGGCGAGCGTGCCCAGCTCGGCGATGTCGAAGGCGAGGTCGGCGGTCTCGTCCGTACGGGCGCAGGAGACGCCGTCCGGGGAGGCGTCGAGCCGGTAGCGGCCGCCCGCGAACCCGTCCCCGTCCCGCACGTCGAGGACGAGGCCGTCCGTCACCGGGTACGTCCGGCTCTCCAGGACCCGGACGACGTCCAGGACCCGGACCCACAGCATGTCCGCGTACGTCAGCGTCCTCGCGGCGCGCGGGTCCGGCAGCAGCAGCGGCAGCGGGTCGTCGGGGGCCCGGCACCCGGAGCGGACCGTGTTGATCCAGTCGATGGAACAGAGGTAGTGCCAGAGGGCGCGCTCGGCGGCCGGGGTGGAGGCGATGAGGTCCCGTACCGTCGCGGTGTTCAGCGGCTGCTTGGCGTCGTCCCACTTGTCGTCGGCCGTGTAGGCCACATAGCCCTCGACCTCGCCTGACTCGGCGCGGTACACCGCGTAGAACCGCTCGCGCCACGGCTTCTCCTGCACGCCGAGGCCGGTGCCCAGCTCCCAGTCACGCGTGTCGCGGCCGGTCACCCCGGCCCGGACGCCGGCGAGACGCGCGTGCACCTCCGGGCCGACCTTGCGGATCTCCTCGGCGTCGGTCAGGTCGATCCGGCCGCCGTCGTCCGGGCGGCCCGAGCGTCGCGGGTCGAGCCCCGCCCTGCGGACGTCCACGCTCCACTCGGTGATCCAGCTCGCCGCGCCGAAGCCGAACCGCCCGTAGATGGGGTACTCGGCGGCGATCAGCGTCGCGATCGCGTCGCCCCGCTCCTTCGCGACGGCCAGGTCGGCGGCCATCATCCGGCTGAGCAGGCCGCGCCTGCGGTGCGTCGGGGAGACCGTGACCTGGCTGATCGCGTCGGCGGTGACGCTGCCCCCGCCGACCGTGCTGACCTCCTGCCGGAACGACCGGAAGGTGGCGACGATCCGGCCACGGTCGAAGGCGCCCAGCGTCCGCGCCAGGTCGACGTGCGCAAGGCGGTCGGCGACCTCCTCGTCGGACACGACGGGCGGACGGAGGAACCCGGTGCGCAGGGCCCGCCGCCAGTCGGGGAACTCGGACTCCGCCACCGTGCGTACGTCGACAGTCATCCTCCGACCCTACGCACGGCCCTTTCGCGCCCGCACCCGAGTTTCCGCACCCGGGTTCCGCACCCGCGATCCGCACTCCCGACGAGGTCAGGCCAGCAGGTCGTCGACCTGGGCCTCGCCCTCCCGGTAGCGGCGGGCGATCTCCGCGCTGCAGTCGTCGGCGGTCCGCTGGAGGTGCTGCCGGCGCCGGGAGATCTGCTGCTCGTAGCCCGCGAGCCGCCCCATCGCCGTGTGCAGCTCGTCGTCCGTACGGGCCGTCAGGTCCGACAGCTCGACCTCCGACAGCATCTCGGACGCGAGCCGCCGGTACTCCTCGCTCCGTGGCGTCGACAGCGTCACGTGCCGGGCCGAACTGCGATGCCGCGACGGCACGTCGGCGAGGATCTCGGAAAGCCGGTCCAGGACCGGGGACTCGGGATCGGTCCGCCGCGCCAGCTCGGCCCGCAGGATGTCGATCCGCCCCTGGAGCATCCTCCGCACATAGCTCAGGTCGGCCTCGTCGCTCTGCGCCTCCCGGCGCAGCGCCCGCAGCTCGGGCAGCCGCAGCGCCCCGAGGTCCGGCTGCGCCCGGTCCGGCAGGCCCGGTTCGGCGGTCCGCTGCACGGGTGGGCGCGTTGCCGGGCCTCCGCCCGGTCCACCGCTGCCCCTGGTTCCGGCGCGGATCAGCGGTACGGGGCCGAACGGCGTCGGCCCGGTGCCAGGTGCACTCATGAGAATCGTCCCCTCGACCGGTGCGGAGCCGCACCGCCTGACACGCATGGTGCCACTCCTGCACGCGCGCGTGCAGGCGCTCTGCACCCGTTCGGCCCCTCATCCACCGGCCTGCGGACGACTCGGTAGGTTGGGGCGCATGCGTGCAGTGGTGCAGAGGGTCGACGGCGCGAGTGTCGTCGTCGCAGGGGAGACCGTCGGTGAGATCACCGGCGAAGGGCTGTGTGTGCTGGTCGGGGTGACCCACGAGGACACCCCGGAGAAGGCCGCCCAATTGGCCAGAAAGCTCTGGTCCGTCCGGGTACTGGACGACGAGAAGTCATGCTCGGACGTGAACGCGCCGCTGCTCGTGATCTCTCAGTTCACGCTCTACGGGGACGCCCGCAAGGGCCGCCGGCCCACCTGGAACGCCGCCGCGCCGGGCCCCGTCGCCGAACCCCTCGTGGACGAGGTCGTGCACCGGCTGCGGGAACTGGGCGCGCACGTAGAGACGGGCCGCTTCGGAGCGGACATGCGCGTCTCGCTCACGAACCACGGCCCGTTCACGGTGCTGATCGAGGTCTGACCCCCGAGGTCTGCCCCCGGGGTCTCCGGCCCCCGAGGTCTGACCCCCGAGGTCGCGCCCTACGGCTCGACGACGACCTCCTGCGCCGCCGCCGTCGTCCCGACGATCAGCGGCGCGTCCACGGGCACGTTCCGCTTCACCAGGGCGAGGGCGATCGGCCCCAGCTCGTGGTGGCGGGCGGAGCTCGTCACGAAGCCGAGCTGCCGGCCCTCCTCCCCGTCGGCCGCGAGCCGCACCGGGGTGCCGTGCCCCGGCAGGAGTACCTCGCTGCCGTCCAGGTGCAGGAAGACGAGGCGGCGCGGCGGCTTCCCCAGGTTCTGCACCCGGGCGACGGTCTCCTGCCCCCGGTAGCAGCCCTTCTGGAGGTGGACGGCGCTGCCGATGAGACCGACCTCGTGCGGGATCGTCCGGTGGTCGGTCTCGAAGCCGAGCCGGGGCCGGTGCGCCTCCACGCGCAGCGCCTCGTACGCCAGGATCCCGGCGGCCGGCCCGTGGGAGGCGGCGAAGGTCTCCAGGTCCTGGCGCGGCAGGAACAGGTCGCGGCCGTACGGGGTCTCCCGTACGACGACACCCTCGGGCACCTCGGCGATGGAACCGGCCGGAAGGTGCACGAGCGCGATCTCGTCCGTACGGTCGGCGACCTCCACCCGGTAGAAGAACTTCATCGACTCCAGGTACGCGACGAGCTCCTCCCGCGTCCCCGGCTCGACGTGCGCCCACAGCGTCTCGCCGTCGTCGACGAGGTACAGGGCGTGCTCGATGTGCCCGTTCGCGGAGAGTACGAGCGCCTCGGTGGCCCGGTGGGGCGGCAGGTCCGTCATGTGCTGGGTGACGAGCAGGTGCAGCCAGCTCAGCCGGTCGTCACCGGTGACCGTGACGACACCGCGGTGCGAGAGGTCGACGAAGCCGTGGCCTTCGGCGAGGGTGCGCTGTTCACGGAACAGGTCGCCGTAGTGCGCGGCGACACCTTCGTCGCGGCCTTCGGCGGCGACGGCACCCGGGAGCGACAGCAGAGGGCTCTTCATGAGGGAAAGCCTACGACTCGCCTACGACTCCGCGCCGGTGGCCTTCCTCGCGCAGTCCCCGCACCGCCCGAAGATGGCGAAGTGCTTCATGTCCGTCTCGAAGCCGAAGGTCTCACGGAGCTTCCCGGTGAACTCGGCGGCCACCCCGACGTCCGCTTCGATCACTCCGGAGCAGTCCCGGCAGACCAGGTGCAGATGGTGGTGCCGGTCGGCGAGGTGGTACGTCGGAGCGCCGTGCCCCAGATGGGCGTGGCTCACCAGCCCGAGCTCCTCCAGGAGCTCCAGGGTCCGGTAGACGGTGGAGATGTTCACCCCCGACGCGGTCCTGCGGACCTCGACGAGGATGTCGTCGGGCGTCGCGTGCTCCAGCGCGTCGACGGCCTCCAGGACAAGCTGACGCTGCGGCGTCAGCCGATAGCCGCGCTGCCGCAGGTCGCTTTTCCAGTCGGTGCTCACCACGCCCTCCAGTGTAGGAGGGCGCGGCGCGCACCTATAGGTCTCTAGCGGAAGAACGCGATGCCGTCGTCCGGCAGGTCGCCGAGGTTGCGGGCCATGTCGGCGACCTCCTCCGGCGTCACGACCTTCTTCAGGTGCGCCGACATGTACGGCCGCAGCGGGACCTCAGGGGTCGCCTTCTCGCCCACCCACATGAGGTCGCTCTTGACGTAGCCGTAGAGGCGCTTGCCACCGGAGTACGGGCCCGAGGCCGCGGTCCGGGCGACGGCGTCCGTCGCCAGGTCGATCTGCGGCTTCTGGTCGGCGAGCTCGCCGTACCAGATCTCGACGACGCCGTCGTCGCGGACCATGACGACCTCGACCTTGCGGTCCTTGTCGATGCGCCAGTAGCCGCTCTCGCTCTCCAGCGGGCGGACCTTGTTGCCCTCGTTGTCGAGGACCCAGGAGTGGGAGTGGTACTCGACGAAGTCCCGGCCGTCGTGGCTGAACGTCACGGACTGGCCGAAGTTGCACTTCTCGGCGCCGGGGAAGTCGGAGACGCCCGCGCCCTCCCACGTGCCGAGCAGGAACGCGAGGGGGACGAGGTCCGGATTGAGGTCGGACGGGATCTCGATCATGAGCAGCTCTGGCGTTCTCTAGAAGTGGTTAGCGCTGGCCCTGGTACAGCTTCTTCACAGCCAGTCCGGTGAAGGCGAGCACGCCGACGGCGACCAGGACCAGCAAGATTTCGAAGAAAATGATCACGGGGTGCTCCTCGACTGAGCGGTGAAGGCGGAACGGGCCGGACCCCAGCTTAGTGGGCTGGGGTCCGGCCCACTCGGTGAGGTGGGTCTCGCGGACGATCAGTGCACGGTCAGCCGAGCAGCTGCGCCTGGAGGGCGAGCGTCTGCTGGAAGGGCACGGCCAGCGCCCCGCCCTTCCGGGTCTGGGTGACCATGGCGAGCGTGTCCCCGGCCGTGATGTAGGCCCAGCGGGTCTGCTCGGGGCCGTAGGGCTTCTTCTCCTGGTAGGCGTACGCGGTCACTTCCGGCACCCTGACGTCGCCCGAGGCTCCGTCGATGATCTCCGCCTCCGCGACCCCGAGCGGCAGTTCCTCGTCCGCGTCCCCGCTCTTCAGGGAGTCGATCCTGAAGCGGTCGGCGTAGGCGACGGAGGAGAACCTCAGCAGGTGGACGCGGGTCGTCGTGCCGTCCGGCGTCGTCCAGCCCCGGGCCGCGATGTGGCGGAGGGGCGAGTCGCCGAGGGCCACCTTCAGCCGCGCGCGCTCCTCCTTCCCGTAGCCCGCGAGGTAGGCGTCGTCGGAGACCCAGCCGCCGTTCAGCTTCGGGTCGACGGTGGCGCCGGCCGGTGCGGGCAGAAGCAGCTGCCGGAGGTCGGCGTAGTGGATCTCGCCCTCGTTGCCCTCGGTGAAGGGACGCGGCCGGTCCGCCGGGAGGGCGGGCAGCCGGAGCTGCGGGTACTCCCAGCGGCCGTCGCTCTCGGTCGCGAGACCGGGCACCTCGGTCCGGTCGAGCGCGGTGATCCCCATGGCGGTCCCGGCGCCCACGCCGCCGCACACGGCGACGGCGACGGTCCAGCGGGCGACGGCCCACAGGACGCGGCGGGTCCGGCCGGGGGCGGCGGGAACGGGTGCCGGAGCCTCCTCCGCCACCACCGGGACGGGCTCCACCGTCATGGTCGACTGCTCGGTCATACGTACTCCCCCGGGGACTCGATGTGACGGAGCTGCTTCTCCAGGAGGTCCGCCACCGCCTTCCTGTCGAACTCGGTGGCTCCGGCCGCGAAGACGGAGACCAGGACCTCGCCGTCGTACGCCGTGCAGGTCATGGCCCGCAGCCGGTCCTCCCACTGCCTGATGACCTGCTCGCTGCCGTCGTCCGGCTTGCCGGGGTCCGGCACCAGGTGGCAGACGGCGTTCTTCCCGTGGTCCTTGATCTTCGGCCCCTTGGGCAGCTCCATGAACCCGGCCAGGTCCTTGCGCATGTCGAAGAACTCGCGGACCGCCTTCTTGTCCTTCATCCGCAGGACGAACGTCTCCACCTGGAGGTCGCTCGCCTCCGTGGCGTACGAACGCATCGCCATGCCCTGGACCCCGAGCTTGTCGACCTCCTTCTCGAACTCGCGGCGCTTCTTGCCGTAGAGGCCCTTGCTCGTCTGCTTGAACAGGGCCGCGGCCTCCTTGGCGGCCAGCTCACCGTCGTTGCCGTACCCCTCGATGTCCGAGCCGAGGACGTACCCCTCCGGGACGGGCAGGAGCAGCTTGCTCAGCGGGGTGGAGGCGCGCCCCTCGGCCAGACCCGTGACCGGGTCCGGGGCCGGGGTCGCGGTGGGCTCCTCCCAGGCCACGGTGGGCGCGGTCCGGTCGGCGCCGTCGACGGTGACGCTCGTGTACGCGACACCTCCGCCGACGGCCCCGAGCACCAGCACGGCGGTCAGTACGTTCGTCAGGAGCCGGCGCTTGCGGCCCGTGCTCTTCTCGGTCACATGCGCTCCAGCTGCTGCTCGGCCAGAGAACGGATGTCCTTCTCGGCGATCTTCCGGGTGTCGGAGATGAGGATCGTGATGGCGATGTCGCCGTGCTGGATGTAGGCCCGGGCCATGTAGAGGTCCATGTATCCCGGCTCGCGCTCCACCGGGAAGACGTAGTAGCGGCCGCTGCCCGAACCCTTCACCTCCTTGCCGGAGGAGCCGGACCTGTCCTCGCGGCTCGCGATGCGCTGCTGGTTCTCCACGTGCTCCGCCGCACCGGCCCGGGAGCCGGACCGGTACTGGACCAGCTGGATCGAGACGGACCTGCGCTCACCCGACATCCAGGACCGCGTCGCGACCCGCCGGATCCCGAGGTCGAGCTGGTCCGCCAGCATGTTGCTGGGTCCCGTGTAGCCGGAGGCGTGCACGGCCAGCGACTCCCAGCCGTCCTCGCCGTCCGCCCGCGCCCCCTTCGGCCGCGGCACGAGCAGCTTCCGCAGGTCGCCGTTCGCCTTCACCTGCCGGTCCTCCGCCGCGGACAGCGGCTCGGGCTCCTGGCCCTTCGGGAGCGGCTTCGGGTAGGCGAGGCCCGGCTGGTTGAGCGCGGGCAGCGGGGTCGGCTCGCGCTCGGCCTGGATGCCGTAGCCGGTGGCGGTGCCGCCGACGAGGCCGATGACGGCGGCGACGGCTATCAGACCGACCGTACGGAGGGCACGGCGGCGCGGCCGTACGGCCGGCGGTGTGTCCGGAGTCACCTCGGACGCCTCGTCCCGCAAGGCGACCGGAAGGGCGGCTTCCGGCCCGGTGACGGGCTCCGGCGGCGGTGCCGAATCCGGATTTTGGATACTTTCTTCGATGCTCAAGAGTCCCCCCACGAGACCTGAAGCGCGGATTCCGTCACCCGCGCACCCACCTGACACGTGAGTGGCGCATGAGGTTGCAGTGCCGCGCATTACAGTTCGGTATATGGCGAAGAAGCTCGTGATCAAGGTGACCGCAGGGGCCGACGCCCCCGAACGCTGCTCGCAGGCCTTCACGGTGGCCGCCGTCGCCGCCGCGAGCGGCGTCGAGGTCTCGCTCTGGCTGACCGGCGAGGCCGCCTGGTTCGCCCTCCCGGGCCGGGCCGCCGAATTCGAACTCCCCCACGCGGCACCGCTGCCGGACCTGATCGACTCGATCCTCGCGGCCGGCAGCCGCATCACGGTCTGCACCCAGTGCGCGGCCCGCCGCGACATGGCGGAGAAGGACCTCCTGGAGGGCTTCCGCATCGCCGGGGCCCAGGTCTTCGTCCAGGAGGCCATGGCCGACGAGACCCAGGCCCTCGTCTACTGATGCCCGGGTGACGCAGGTCCTTCCGGCCGCGACGTACGGATGAACTGGCTCTGATCGACGCCGACATCACGGCGTTCGGCGAGGAACTCGCCCGCCATGTGTTCGTCCCGACCGGGCAGGACTCCGACGCGCTCGCCCTGGCCGACTACGAACGGGCCCTGAACGCCTACGAGCTGGCCAAGCGCGCCTTCGTCGGCGACCGCGACCGGGACGACGCCGAGGACGTCCTGCGCGCGCTGGAGGAAGGGCGGCACGCGCTCGCCTGTGCCAACGCCCGGGCCTCGGGACGGCCGCTGCCCGTACGCCGCCCGCTCTGCTTCTTCGACCCGCGGCACGGCCCGGCGACCACCGCGGTCCGCTGGTCGCCGCCCGAGGGGGCGGCGCGGCTCGTCGACGCTGCGCGGCGGACGGGGTACGGCTCCCTCCGGACGGCCACGAGACGGTGCGGCTCGGCGTCGAGACGCCCGGCTCCTGGCGTGCCTGGCTGCACGCACCCGACCGGGTACCGCAGATCGGGTCGCAGCTGACCTCGAAGGGCTCGTACGTCTTCCGCCATACCGGCGGCCCGGCCACGATCCGGGTCGGCCAGCGCGGCGGCGGAACCCTGTGGGTCGGAGAACTCACCGACGGGTTCGACCGGGGCGAGCGGCTGATCGCCGGAAAGGGAACATGCGCCGGCGAAGGCCGCCTGAGCGGCCCCGCCCTGATCCACGTCAGCTCCAGCGCCGACTGGCACGTGACGCTTTCAGCGTCCTAGGGCCTGTCTTTCGGATCCCGGCGCTTCTTGCCGTCGAGTTCGTCCCACCACTCGTCCGACGTCGGGTCCCCCGAAGGGTCGTCCCACCAGCGGTCCTCGGGGCCCCTCCGGTTCGCGACCATCGCGGCGATCGGCGGGATCAGCATGGCGACCACGCACATGCCGATGGCGACCGGCATCGAGAAGAGCCGCACGACAGCCCAGGCGCCCACGAAGAGGACCAGGCAGGCGCCCATCATCCAGAAGTAGACGTGACGACGGCGTGCGTACACACCTTCAGCGTACGACCGGGCCGGTCAACGTTCACGCCGGCCGGAGGCCGGCGCAGCGCCTCGAAGCTGGGAGGCCCCCTGGGGCCGAGCAGTGCGAGAGGCGCGTGAAGAAAAGAGACCGAAGGGCCGTGCCTCTAGTCCTGGAAATGGCGTCCAACCCCCCAGGAGGCACGGCCCTTCGGCCGGTTCAGCGGTGCGGCATCACACCGCGATGGCGACCTCGGCGAGGCCACCGTGCTGGGCCACGACCTGGCGGTCGGCGGTGCCGCCGGGGACCAGGGCGCGGACGGTCCACGTGCCCTCGGCCGCGTAGAAACGGAACTGGCCGGTGGCGGAGGTCGGGACCTCGGCCGTGAACTCGCCGGTCGAGTCCAGGAGGCGGACGTAACCGGTGACGGGCTGGCCGTCCTTGGTCACGAAGCCCTGGATGGTGGTCTCACCGGGCTTGATCGTCGAGGCGTCGGGGCCGCCGGGCTGCGCTCCACACATGTCGTTCTGTCCTTACGGTCGAGGGGTCCGGAGGAGGGGAGGATCCGGGGAGTTACTTGTTGGCGCCGAGCTCGATCGGCACGCCGACGAGGGAGCCGTACTCGGTCCACGAGCCGTCGTAGTTCTTGACGTTCGTGACCTCGAGCAGCTCGTGCAGGACGAACCAGGTCAGCGCGGAGCGCTCACCGATGCGGCAGTAGGCGATGGTGTCCTTCGCCAGATCGACCTGCTCGGCCTCGTAGAGGGCCTTGAGCTCGTCGTCCGACTTGAAGGTGCCGTCGTCGTTGGCGTTCTTCGACCACGGGATGTTGCGGGCGCTCGGCACGTGGCCGGGGCGCTGCGACTGCTCCTGCGGGAGGTGCGCCGGGGCGAGCAGCTTGCCGGAGAACTCGTCGGGCGAGCGGACGTCGACCAGGTTCTTGGCGCCGATCGCGGCCACGACGTCGTCGCGGAAGGCGCGGATCGAGGAGTCCTGGGCCTTGGCCTTGTACTCGGTGGCCGGGCGGGACGGGATCTCGGAGCCGTCGACCAGGTCGCGGGAGTCGAGCTCCCACTTCTTGCGGCCGCCGTCGAGGAGCTTCACGTCCTGGTGGCCGTAGAGCTTGAAGTACCAGTAGGCGTACGAGGCGAACCAGTTGTTGTTGCCGCCGTAGAGGACGACCGTGGTGTCGTTCGCGATGCCCTTGGCCGAGAGGAGCTTCTCGAAGCCCTCCTGGTCGATGAAGTCGCGGCGGACCGGGTCCTGCAGGTCCTGGGTCCAGTCGATCCGGATGGCGTTGCGGATGTGGTTCTTCTCGTAGGCCGAGGTGTCTTCGTCGACCTCGACGAGGGCGACCTGCGGGTTGTCGAGGTTGGCCTCGACCCAGTCCGCGTCGACCAGGACGTCGCTGCGAGCCATGCTGTTCTCCTCCGGGGCAGTGTGCGGCGGTGTGGTGCGGGTGTGGTGCGGTACGCGTCATCGCGTGCGTACGGACAGCGGACGTGCGTACGGCTACACAGGGCGGCCCTGACCTCGCGGTGGGAGGGCCTGAGGAATACGGGAGCTGGTGGGTCCCGCTCAGACGGAACGACAGAGCATGGCGGCGACGCGGCACAGGTCTACTGCCCGCCGCTTCGTGAGATCCGCCTGTCGCTTCATGCCCTCGATCGTAGGGACGGACAGGCGGCCGTGTCACCGGCGTGTCGTATTTTGAGACGCGATCGTCCAAGACGCGAGACGCGATCACGGCGCGAAGGGGCTCCGGACGCCCGTGGAACCGGGCGTCCGGGCGCGTTTCTACTGTTCGGACAGCAGCGTCTCAGCATGTGACCAACGGGTAGGTGCCGGGCCGTCCGAGCACCTACCGGGTCGACCGAGCGCCTGCCGGGGACGTACGAGCGCGCCTCGCGGGTCGCCCCCCCGGCTGTCTCAGCCGGCGAGGACTATGTCTCTGCCGCTCACCGTGACGGCGAGACCCTCCGGGCGCGGCTCGACCTTCTCCACCTTCATGCCTGCGATGACGCCGATCGGGCGCTCGAAGTCGGTCCGCTCGCGGACCATCTCCTCGACGCCCGGGATGCCCTCGCCGGGCACCTCGTCGGCGCGGACCTTGATGGTGTCGCCGTTCACCACGGTCACCGTCGAGAGCACCGTACGGGTCAGGGTGCGGCCCATGACCGTCACTCCGCCGGTCACCTTCACCTTGCCGTTGCCGCCGTAGGCGACGGTGGCCTCCCGGTCCGAGGCGGCAGTGAGGTCCGCGTACGAGATGAGGGCGGTGCCGCTCGCCGAACCCGCCTTCGCGCCCGCCCAGTCGCCGGTCACGGTGACGTCCCGCAGCGCCATGGTCAGCTCGTCGACCCGGATGCGCTTGCTGCCCGCCGTCGCCGAGACGCCGGTCGCCTTCACGTCGATCTCGTCGAACCGCTGGTCCGCGACCTGGGTGAGGAACGGGAAGCCCTTGATGTCGACCTCGATCGACTCGGTCCGGGCGGCCGAGAGCTTGACCCGGCCCGACGCCTCCGACTCGGCGTACGACACGGCCAGCCGGTCGATCCCGACGAGGACCCCGCCCAGCACGACGGCCACGATCAACAGAATCCGCAGTGCTCGCATGGGCTGTGCGTCCCCCGATTGGAATGGAAATGGATAAAAGTTCCGGCCCCCCGACACGAAGATCGACGTGTCGAGGGGCCGGTTGGTTCCCGCGCCCTCCCCGGATCAGGGTCCGGTCAGGGCTGGATCGGGGCCGGATCAGGTCCGGATCGGGGTCAGGGCTGGATCGGGGCCGGATCAGGTCCGGATCGAGGTCAGGCCAGGGCCCGGCCGAGCAGGTAGACGGCGGGCGCGGCGGCCGCCAGCGGCAGCGCCACCCCGGCCGTCATATGCACGAAGCGCGACGGGTAGTCGTAGCTGGCCACCCGCAGACCGACGAGGGCGCAGACGCCCGCCCCGAGGCCGAGCAGCGCCCCCGAGGTACCGAGGTCGGTGAGCCCGCCGGCCGCGATCCCCGCGCCCGCGGAGGCGAGCAGCGCGACGACCAGGGACACCGGGCCGGGCAGCGGCAGCGCGCGGGCCACGACGGCGGCGGCGACCGCGATCCCGCCGACGACCACGGCGTCCGGGGCCGCGCCCAGGTGGCCGGTGGCGATGACGGTGAGCGCCGCCGAGGCGATGGTGGCCATCAGGCCGTACATGCGCTCGTCCGGGTCGGCGTGACTGCGCAGCTGGAGGACGAGACAGAGCAGCACCCAGACGCCGAGCGTGCCGAGGATCGCGGCGGCCGCGTGCTCCCGGCCGGTGGCGAGCAGGGCGGCGTCGGCGGCGAGTCCGCCGGCGAAGGCGAGGGCGATGCCCTGCCGGGCCGGCCACATGCCGTTGAGCCGGAACCAGCCGGCGGCGGTGAGGCCCTGGAGCAGCACGAGCGGCACGAGCAGGCCGTACGTGCCGAGGGCGGCGCCGCCGGCGAGCAGCAGTCCGAGGACGGCCGTCAGCACGGCGGGCTGCATCCCGGGCTCGATCACGGGCGAGCGGCCCTCGGCGCGGGCGCGCTGGGCGTCGGTGATCCGGGTGTTCCCCGACGTGGTGGGCGAGGAGAACGCGGGCCCCGCCGCGTCGGCCACGGGAGCCGCGACGGCCACGGGCTCCGGTGTGTACGCGGGTGCGGGCGTGTCGTACGCCACGGGAGCCGCCCCGTGCTGGCGCTGCTCGTAGGCCCCCTGCGGCGGCGCGTACGCCGTGCTGTCGTACGAGGCCTGGTCATAGGCGGCGGGCTCATTGGCCTGCGCGTATGCCTGCCCGTATGCCTGTTCGTAGGCCGGCTCGTAGGAGGCGGACTCGTAGCCGGGCTGCGGCGCGTACGGATCCCGGTACTGCGGCTCGTGCGGCGCCTCGTACGTGACGGGGGGCTGCGGCTGGTGCGGCTGGCGCTGGATCGTGGGCTGGAACTGGGTGTCCCAGGTCTGGCCCTCCCACGTCTGCGTGACGTCGGCCGGGTTCTGCTGCTGCCCGTTCGCGTACGGGTCGTACTGCTGCCCGCCGTGCTGCTGGTCGTTGCTCATGTTCCTTGGGTTCACCCTCCTGCGAACGGGGGGAGCACCTCGACCGTGCCGCCCTCGGCAAGCCGTACCGTCTCATGGCTCCTGGTCCCGACGGGGTCTCCGTCGACCAGGAACGAACACCGCCGGAGGACCTGGACGAGTTCACCCGGGTGCTTCGCGCGGGCCGCGTCGAGCGCGCCCGCGAGGTGCTCGGCGTCGTACGGCTCCTCCGCGACACCGGCGGCGGCCTTGGCCGCGGCCCAGTAGCGGATGGTTCCCGCTGCCATAGCGGCGCTCCCTTCGTTCGTGTGCGCGCCGCCCCCCATGATGGGCTATGCGCGGGTGAGCCAGTCCCCGAGCCGGGTGAGCAGCTCCCCGTCCGCCGCGTTCTCTGCGTGCCCCATGCCCCGCTCCACCCACAGTTCGGCTTCTCCGGCCCCGGCCAGCGTCCGCGGGTGGTCGAGCGGGAAGTACGGGTCCCGGTCGCCGTGCACGATGAGCAGCGGGGTCGGCGCGATGAGCGGCACCGCCTCCACCGGAGAGAGGGGTACCGGGTCCCAGGCGCGCCGGTCGATCCGGGTCCGCAGCCCGTACCGCCCGACGAGGCGGCCCGCCGGACGGGTGACCACCCAGTGGAGGCGGCGCATCGGGGCCGTACCCCGGTAGTACCAGCGGGCGGGTGCGGAGACGGCGGCCACCGCGTCGGCGCGTCCGGCCGTCTCCCGGTCGAGGGCCGCGTGGCGCAGGACCACGGAGCCGCCCATGGAGAAGCCGACCGTCGCCACGCGCGCGTGGCCGAGCTCACGGGCCCAGCGGACGGCGGCGGACAGGTCGAGGACCTCCCGGTCCCCGACGGTGGAGCGGCCGCCGGAGCCGCCGTGGCCGCGGAAGGAGAAGGTGACGACGGCCGCGCCCCGCTCGGCGAAGGCGCGGGCGGCGCGCCGGACGGCGGGCCGGTCGGCCGACCCGGTGAACCCGTGGGCGACGACGACGGCCGTATCGGTGACACTTGCGGTGGAGGGTTCGTAAACCGCCTCGATCCGGACACCGTCATCCGTACGCAACATGACCCGGCGGGATCCGGAAGTGATCAGGGAGACATCCACCATGTGAAATCGACCTCCTCCCTCTGAACTCATGTGGGCTATTCTGCTGGGCAGAGGATCCGGGCGACGCAGCCCCCGGGTCCTTTTGCGTTTTCCGACCGTTGTTACGGACGGATGAACAAAAGCTCTCATGGCGCGAGAGAGCGCAGTGATCTGTACGAAGCAGTGCACGTCCTCGCAGGGACCGAGGAGGAACCGACGTGATGAGCGAGCGTACGAAGCACGACCGAGCGACGACCGAAGTAGGTGCGGCGCGATGAGCTCTCTGCTGCTCCTCACCAACGCACTCCAGCCGTCGACCGAGGTGCTTCCCGCACTCGGCCTGCTGCTGCACAACGTCCGGGTCGCCCCGGCCGAGGGCCCCGCCCTCGTGGACACCCCCGGCGCGGACGTCATCCTCGTCGACGGCCGGCGCGACCTCCCTCAGGTGCGCTCGCTCTGTCAGCTGCTTCGGTCCACGGGGCCCGGCTGTCCGCTGGTCCTCGTCGTCACCGAGGGCGGCCTCGCGGCCGTCACCGCCGACTGGGGCATCGACGACGTCCTCCTCGACACCGCGGGCCCGGCCGAGGTCGAGGCCCGCCTCCGGCTCGCGATGGGCCGGCAGCAGATCGTCGCCGACGACTCCCCGATGGAGATCCGCAACGGCGACCTGTCGGTCGACGAGGCGACGTACAGCGCGAAGCTCAAGGGCCGGGTCCTGGACCTGACCTTCAAGGAGTTCGAGCTGCTCAAGTACCTGGCGCAGCACCCGGGCCGGGTCTTCACGCGTGCCCAGCTCCTCCAGGAGGTCTGGGGGTACGACTACTTCGGCGGCACCCGTACGGTCGACGTCCACGTGCGGCGGCTGCGGGCCAAGCTGGGCCCGGAGCACGAGTCGCTCATCGGCACCGTCCGTAACGTCGGCTACCGCTTCGTCACCCCGGAGAAGGTCGAGCGGGCCGCGGAGGAGGCCCGTGCCAAGGAAGAGGCCAGGACGAACGCCCGCGTCAAGGACGCCACGGGGGATGTCACCCCCGCGGAGGACAGGAACGTGGCGGACGCCACAGTGCGACCTGCCGGTAGGTAGGTCACCCCGCGTAGACTGCCGCGCGTGGCCAAGGTGACGCGGGATGACGTAGCTCGACTGGCAGGTACTTCGACCGCGGTCGTGAGCTACGTCATCAACAACGGACCCAGGCCGGTCGCCCCGGCCACGCGCGAGCGTGTCCTCGCCGCCATCAAGGAGCTGGGCTACCGCCCCGACCGGGTGGCCCAGGCCATGGCGTCCCGGCGCACGGACCTCATAGGCATGATCGTCCCGGATGCGCGGCAGCCGTTCTTCGCGGAGATGGCCCACGCCGTCGAGCAGGCCGCCGCCGAGCGCGGGAAGATGGTCCTCGTCGGCAACTCCGACTACCGGACCGAGCGCGAGGTCCACTACCTGCGCGCCTTCCTCGGCATGCGGGTCTCCGGACTGATCCTGGTCAGCCAGGGCATGAGCGAGCAGGCCGCGAGCGAGATCGAGGCCTGGGACGCGCGCGTGGTGCTGCTGCACGAGCGGCCCGAGGCGATCGACGACGTGGCCGTCGTGACCGACGACATCGGTGGCGCCCAGCTCGCCACCCGTCACCTCCTGGAGCACGGCCACCCGTACGTGGCGTGCCTCGGCGGCGTCCCGAACACCCCGGCCGTCGGCGACCCCGTCGCCGACCACGAGGAGGGCTGGCGTCGGGCCATGCTGGAGGCGGGCCTCTCGATCGAGGGCCGGCTCTTCCAGGCTCCGTACAACCGCTACGACGCCTACCAGGTGGCCCTGAAGCTGCTCTCCGGCCCGGACAGGCCGCCGGCCATCTTCTGCTCCACCGACGACCAGGCCTTCGGCGTGCTCCGGGCCGCCCGCGAGCTGCGCATCGAGGTGCCCACGGAGCTGGCGGTCGCGGGCTTCGACGACGTGAAGGAGGCGGCGCTCACCGACCCGCCGCTGACCACGATCTCCTCGGACCGCCCGGCGATGGCCCGGGCGGCGGTGGACCTCGTCCTGGACGACTCGCTCCGGGTGGCGGGCTCGCGCCGCGAGCGCGTGAAGCTCTTCCCTTCGGCCCTGGTCGTCCGCCGCTCCTGCGGCTGCGGCAAGTAGGCACCCACACGACGGCACCCCGGTCCTTATATGGGGCATACGGGGTTCTGTCGGGCTTCTCAGCCGGTCCTCAGACGGCTCTCATGTACGGCTCCGAGAGTCATAGCCATGACGGACTTCCAGGAGCAGCAGCCGCGCCAGCCCTACTACCCGCCGCAACCGCCGAGGCCGCCGTACGACCCGAACCGTTCGTACGACCCCGCGCAGCCGGTCGTCACCGAGCCGGGGACGACGGTCTGGCCGTCCGGCGGGCACGTGCCGCCGCCCGTGGACCCGCCCCTCGTCGCCACCGTCCCCGCCCCCGCGCCCGCCCCCCGGCGCCGCGCCAGGCGTAGTGTCGGTCTCATGGCGGCCGTGGCCATCGCGGCCGCGGCGGTCGGCGGCGGCGCGGCGACGCTGGTACAGCAGCTCACCGCCGACACCCCCGCCGTCGCCTCCTCCTCCGTGAGCGGCACCAACGTCTCCGCCAGCAGCACGGGCACGGTCGCCGGCGTCGCCGAGGCCGTCTCCCCCTCCATCGTCGAGATCTCCGCCGCCTCGAACGCGGGCAAGTCCACCGGCTCGGGCGTGATCATCACCTCCGACGGCGAGATCGTCACCAACAACCACGTGATCTCCGGCGCCTCCGAGATCACCGTGCGGCTCAGCGACGGCAAGAGCTACCAGGCCGAGGTCGTCGGCACCGACCCCGACAAGGACCTGGCCCTCATCAAGCTGAAGGGCGCCTCAGGGCTCGAGGCGGCCACGCTCGGCGACTCCTCCAAGGTCCGGGTCGGCGACCAGGTCGTGGCGATCGGCTCCCCCGAGGGCCTGACCGGCACCGTCACCAGCGGCATCGTCTCCGCGCTCGACCGGGACGTGACGGTCGCGAAGGACGACGACGGCAGTGGCAGCGGGCAGCGGGAACAGCAGCAGTACGACCCCCGGCAGGGCTGGCCGTTCGAGTTCGGCGGACAGCAGTTCAACGGCGACACCGGCTCGTCGAAGACGACGTACAAGGCGATCCAGACCGACGCCTCGCTCAATCCGGGGAATTCCGGCGGCGCGCTGATCAATATGGACGGCGAGATCATCGGAATCAATTCGGCCATGTATTCGCCCAGTTCTTCGAACGGCTCCACGGCCGGAAGCGTGGGCCTCGGATTCGCGATCCCGGTCGACACCCTGAAGGCCGACCTGGACAGCCTCCGCGCGGGCGGCGACAACTGACCGGCGCCGGGGCGGCATGCGACGCTGAGGCCATGACGGGACAGCAGAACGAAGCCGAGCGCATCCTCATCGTCGACGACGAGCCCGCCGTCCGTGAGGCCCTGCGCCGCAGCCTCGCCTTCGAGGGGTACGGGACGCAGGACGCCGTCGACGGCCTCGACGCGCTCTCCCGGATGGAGTCGTACGCCCCCGATCTCGTCGTCCTGGACGTCCAGATGCCCCGCATGGACGGGCTGACGGCCGCCCGCCGGATCAGGGCCTCCGGATCCACCGTGCCGATCCTGATGCTCACCGCCCGCGACACCGTCGGCGACCGGGTCACCGGGCTCGACGCGGGCGCCGACGACTATCTGGTGAAGCCCTTCGAGCTGGACGAGCTGTTCGCCCGCATCAGGGCCCTGCTCCGGCGCAGCTCGTACGCCTCCGCCACGGCGGCCGCCCCGGCCGACACCGACGTGCTCGCCTTCGAGGACCTGCGGATGGACCTGGCCACCCGCGAGGTGACCCGCGGCGGGCGGACGGTGGAGCTGACGCGGACGGAGTTCACCCTCCTGGAGATGTTCCTGGCGCACCCGCGGCAGGTCCTCACCCGGGAGCAGATCCTCAAGGCCGTGTGGGGCTTCGACTTCGAGCCCAGTTCGAACTCCCTGGACGTGTACGTGATGTACCTGCGGCGCAAGACGGAGGCCGGGGGCGAGCCGCGCCTCGTGCACACGGTGCGGGGCGTGGGCTACGCGCTGCGCGGAGGAGGCGGGGAGTGAGCAGTCCGCTGGCCTGGTTCCGCTCACGGCCCCTGCGCTCACGGCTCGCGCTGCTCACCGCCTTCGCGGTGGCCGTCGCCGTCGCGGCCGCGTCGCTCGCCTGCTGGTTCGTGACCCGCGAACAGCTGGAGACCGAGATGGACTCCTCGCTGCGCAGCACCCGGCTCGACGCGAACGGGGTGCAGAGCCTGCTCGCCCTCTGCCGCCAGGGCAGTACACCGCCTCCGGTGGCGGGCTCGTACACCGTGCAGGTGATCCTCGCCAACGGCAGCGTCTGCACCTCGGGCAAGGCCGCCATCCCGGCGGGCGAGGGCGACCTCGCGGTGGCGCGGGGGCAGCTGGAGTACGCCCTGCACACCGTGAAGGACGACAGCGGGCGGGAGATGCGGGTCTACACCTACCCGCAGGACGGCCCGATCGGGCTCGCCGTCTCCGTCGCCCGGCCGCTCGACGAGATCGGCAACTCGATGTCCACACTGCGCTGGGTGCTGCTCCTGGTCTCCGGGATCGGCGTCGTCGGCGCGGGCGCGGCAGGCCTGTGGGTCGCACGGACCGGCCTGGAACCGGTGAACCGGCTGACCGGAGCCGTCGAACACGTCGCCGCGACCGAGGACCTGACCGTCCGCATCCCGGTGGAGGGCGAGGACGAGATCGCCCGCCTCTCCCGGTCCTTCAACGCGATGACCGCGGCGCTCGCGACCTCCCGGGACCGGCAGGCGCAGCTCATCGCGGACGCGGGCCACGAGCTCCGCACGCCGCTCACCTCCCTCCGTACGAACGTCGAACTCCTCGCGCGCAGCGAGGAGACGGGCCGGGCGATCCCGCCGGAGGACCGGCGGGCCCTGATGGCCTCGGTGAAGGCGCAGATGACGGAGCTGGCCGCACTGATCGGCGACCTCCAGGAACTGGCCCGCCCGGAAGCGGCGGCACCCGGCCCCCTCGAAGTGGTCCCGCTGCACACGATCCTGCGGGCGGCCCTGGACCGGGCGCGGCTGCGCGGCCCCGAGCTGACCTTCGTCACGGACCTGGCGCCCTGGTACGTACGGGCGGAACCGGCGGCCCTGGAGCGGGCCCTGATGAACGTCCTGGACAACGCGGTGAAGTTCTCGCCGCCCCGGGGCACGGTCGAGGTGATCCTGATGCGCGGCGAACTGACCGTCCGCGACCAGGGTCCCGGCATCGCCCCGGACGAGCTTCCGCACGTCTTCGACCGCTTCTGGCGCTCCCCTTCGGCCCGCAGCCTCCCGGGCTCGGGCCTGGGCCTGTCGATCGTGGCCCGTACGGTCCACCACGCGGGCGGCACGGTCGCCCTCACGCCGGCGGAGGGCGGCGGGACGGTGGCGACGGTACGGCTGCCGGGGGCGCCGACGCCGCCGCCGGAGGTGTGACACCCGGGCGGGACCGTAAACCGCTCGTTGATCGGACGCCGTCCGGGGCAGAGTGGCGCCATGGACGGCGGACGTGGACTGGCCCCCGACGGAACGATCCTGCGCGAAGGCGCCCTGGAGCGCGTGCCCCCGGCGTTCGCGCCGGTCGTCGAGGCGGCGCGGGCCCGGATCTCCGGCACGTTCGGCCCGGACCGGCTGCACAGCGCCTACCTGTACGGCAGTCTTCCCCGCGGCACCGCGATCCCGGGCGTCTCCGACCTCGACCTCGAACTGGCCCTGCACGGCGAACCCACGGCGGCCGACCAGGCGGACGCCCGCTCCCTGGAAGCCGCGCTCGACCGGGACTTCCCCGTGATCGACGGCGTCGGCATCGTGCTCTCCCACACCCGGACGGTGCTCAGCGAAGCCGAACGCCACGACGGGGGCTTCTTCATCGCCTGCCTCTGCACCCCGCTCCTGGGGCCCGACCTCGCCGACGGGCTGCCCCGGTACCGCCCCACCTCGCTCCTGGCCCGCGAGACGAACGGCGACCTCGGCCGGCTCATCCCCGGCTGGCGCACCCGCGCCGCCGAGGGCACCGACCCGCACGTCCTCGGGCGGCGGGTCGGCCGGCGGCTCGTCCGTACCGGCTTCACCCTCGTCATGCCCCGGTGGGACGGCTGGACCAGCGACCTCGACCGGCAGGCCGCCGTCTTCGGCCGCTTCTACCCGGAGCGCGCCGGGCAGATGCGGCTCGCCGTGACGACGGGCCGCTCGGCCGCGCCCGACCCGGCGGTCCTCGGGACGCTCATCGACGACCTGGCGCCCTGGCTGGCGGCCGAGTACACCTCCGTACACGGCGAGAAGGCCCACAGGCCCTAGTTGTGCCGGAGCAGGGCTTCCACGAGTCCCGCGCGGGTGTTCGGGTAGTCCATGGGGACGATCCCGAGCCCCGTACGGCCGGACATCGCGGCGCCGTCGAGGAAGCTGTGGACGCGCGGGTTCAGCCGGTCGGAGTTCCAGCGGGGCGGCAGGTAGGCGGAGGTGCTGGTGAAGTTCACGTAGAGGCGGCCGGGCTGTTCGACGGCCGCGCGGAAGTGGGCCTCGATCTTCGGGTACTTGGCGTCGGGCAGCGCGTTCCAGTCGTCCTGGACGGCGAAGAGGGAGCCGTCCCCCCACCTCACCCCCGGCAGCCCGCCGTTGTCGGCGAGCAGGACGACCCGGCCGCGGGCCTCGCCGAGGACCGGCAGCCCGGAGCCGATGCGGAAGAGGGAGCGCCAGCCCCGCCCGTCGAGGTAGTCGTCGAACACCGCGCGGAAGGTGGCGTCGGACTCCTCGGAGTACTCCTGCCTGACCCGCATGAGGACGGTCTCGGAGGGGTGCGCGGCGAGGAAGTCGCGGCAGGCGACGAGGACGTCCCCGAACATCATGTTCTGGTAGGAGGGGCCGTGGTGGATGGCGAAGGACCCGCCGGTCACCCGGCACCGGATGTCCAGGAAGCGGATGCCGCTGTCCAGCTGCTGGGCGATGGTGGTGTTCTGGCACTCGGACCAGAGGCCGCCGAAGCGGGCGCCCGAGTCATGGGTGCCGGGGATGGTGAGCTGCCGCAGGGCCGTCCCGTCGCCGTGCGCGGCCATCCAGGCGCGTACGTCCACGGCGGAGGCGGCGGGCGCCCCGAGCATCACTCCGGCCCCGGCGGCGAGGGCCCCCACGAGAAAGCGTCGTCGCTCCATGCCCGGATGATGGCAGGGTCACGACAAACACACCAGAGGTCTTCCGGACGTACGCGAAAGGGGCGGCGGCCCGTCGGAACGGTCCGCCGCCCCCTCACTCAGGGGCCCCGGAAGGGCTACTCAGTTCTGCGTACGGCTACTTGATGACCGTGATGCGGTCCGTCGCCGGCGGGGCCAGCGGCGCGGCGGCCGAGGAGTGGGCCGTCAGGTAGGCGGTGAACATGTCCAGGTCGGACGCGCCGACCAGCTTGTTCTTGTGCTCCTTCAGGACGGCGAAGCCGTCGCCGCCACCGGCCAGGAACTCGTTCATCGCGACCCGGTAGGTCTTGGCCGGGTCGATCGCCTCACCGTTGAGCCGCACCGAGCCGACCAGGATCCGGTCGGCACCGGTCTTCGTCATGTCCAGGGTGTAGGTGAAGTTCTTCGACACCTGGAGGATCTTCGGGGCACCCAGGTTGGCGCCGCTGACCTGCTGCTGGAGCGTGGTGACGAGCTGGGCGCCGGTCAGGTCGACCGCCGTCATCATGTTGGTGAACGGCTGGACGGTGTACGCCTCGCCGTAGGTCACGACCCCGTCGCCCTCGGCGCCGGACGCCTTGCGGGTCAGCGGCGCGCGGACGCCGCCCGGGTTCATCAGGGCGAGCTGCGCGCCGCCCTTGTCGGCCGGGGCCATGCCCTCCAGCTGCGCGTCCGCGATCAGGTTGCCCATCGGCTTCTCGTACACCCCCGCGTCGAGGGGGTTGTCGATGTCGGCGGAGATGTGGCCGACGGGACGGCCGGCGATCGGCGCGGCCAGGTCCTTCCAGCGCTTGATCAGCTTGCTCATGTCGTCGGCCGGGGCCACGGTACGGGTGACGACGTGGTTCGCGGAGGCGACGGCGGTGCGGACGATGTCCTTCGTACGACGGTCGTAGGTGAGCGTCGTGTCGGTGTAGAGCCTGCCGAAGGAGGCCGCCGAGGTGACCGTGCGCGGCTTGCCCGCCGGGTCCGCGATGGTGCACGCGTACGCCTGGTGGGTGTGGCCGGTGACCAGGGCGTCGACCTGCGGGCTGACGTTCTTGGCGATGTCGACGATCGGGCCGGAGATGCCGTTGCCGGGACCGGGGCTGTCACAGTCGTAGTTGTACGCGCCCGAGGCCGGCAGGCCGCCCTCGTGGAGCAGGGCGACGATCGACTTCACACCCTTGCGCTCGAGCACCTTGGCGTACTTGTTGATCGTCTCGATCTCGTCGCCGAACTTCAGGCCCTTGATGCCCTCGGCCGACACGATGTCGGCGGTGCCCTCGAGGGTGACGCCGATGAAGCCGATCCTGACGCCGTCCTTCTCCCAGACGAAGTACGGGTCGAGCAGCGGCTTGCCGCTCTTCTCGTCCGTCACGTTGGCCGCGAGGTAGGGGAAGTCCGCCCCCTCGAAGGTCTTGCCCTTCTCGAAGCAGCCCTCGGTCGGGTGACAGCCGCCGTTCTGTATCCGGGCCAGCTCGCGCGCGCCCTCGTCGAACTCGTGGTTGCCGACCGAGCTCACGTCGAGCTTCAGCTTGTTCAGCGCCTCGATGGTCGGCTCGTCGTGGAACAGCCCGGAGACCAGCGGCGAGGCACCGATCATGTCGCCCGCGGCGGCGGTGACGGAGTAGCGGTTGCCCTCGCGGGCCTGCCGCAGGTGCGTGGCGAGGTACTCGACGCCGCCGACGTCATTGATGGTCTCGGGAGTGCCGTCCTCCTTGAGGCGGGTGAGCCGGCCCGAAGAGCCGGTCGGCGGCTCCAGGTTGCCGTGCAGGTCGTTGAACGACAGCAGCTGGACGTCGACCATCCGGCCCCATCCCTTGCCGTTCCCGTACCCGGCGGCGAACTCGTCCCCGGACGCCCCGGCCGACGGCATCGTGGCGACGAGCGCCCCGACCGTCGCAAGCCCCGCCCCGGTGGCGAGAATCCGCCGCACGGTCTTGTTCTTCCTCGATGCCACTGCCATGTCTCCCACTCGTCCCCTTGCCCCGTTTCGTCGGGCCTTGGTCTGCTCCCCGTTGCGCGTGCAGCCTAGAGTCAACGCGCGTAGCGCAACAGGGGGTGGCTGGTTACAAGACAGTTGCCGCTGGCTGACGAAGTGTCGCCGTAGGCTCGTGCCATGACTTCCGACGCGGCACCGGCCCTCGAACCCGGACGGCAGATCCACACCTACGACGAGCTCACCCCCGAGCAGATCCAGGACGTACTGGACCTGCTCGAGGCCGCCGACCACACCGACGGCGCGCACGCGGTGTCCGAGCAGGGCCGGCTCTACCTGCGCCACGGCCGCCGCGAGGGCGTGCGCCACTTCCTCCTCACCGTCGGCCCCCGCCTCTACGGCTACGCCCAGCTGGAGGAGACCGACCCCATCGAGGCCCCGGCCGCCGAACTCGTCGTCCACCCGTCGCACCGGGGCCGCGGCCACGGCAGGGCGCTCGGCACCGCCCTGCTCGCCGCCTCCGGCAAGCGGCTGCGCGTCTGGGCGCACGGCGGCAAGTCCGCCGCCCGACACCTCGCCCAGGTCCTCGGCCTGACGCTCTTCCGCGAACTGCGCCAGCTCCGGCGCTCGCTGACCCCTCTGGACATCCCGGAGCCGGTGTACCCGGAAGGCGTGACCGTCCGCACGTTCGTACCCGGCCAGGACGACGAGGCCTGGCTCGCGGTCAACGCCGCCGCCTTCGCCCACCACCCGGAGCAGGGTTCGCTCACCCAGCGGGACCTGGACGACCGGATCGCCGAGCCGTGGTTCGACCCGAAGGGCTTCTTCCTCGCCGAGAAGGACGGCCGGCTGATCGGCTTCCACTGGACGAAGACCCACGCCGAGGAGCAGCTCGGCGAGGTGTACGTGGTCGGCATCCTGCCCGACGCCCAGGGCGGCGGCCTCGGCAAGGCGCTCACCGCGACCGGCCTGCGGCACCTGGCGGCGCAGGGCCTGCCGACGGCGATGCTGTACGTGGACGCGGACAACACCTCGGCGGTACGGGTCTACGAGGGCCTGGGCTTCGCCACCCACGAGGTGGACCTGATGTACCGCACGGAGTCGTAGGCCTCTCCGGAGGCGGGCGCAAGTCCTGCCGTGAAGGGGGCGGTTGACACCGCCCCCTTCTTTGCACCACCCTTTCACTACTTGATTAGTGAAAGGGTGGTGAAAGGGATCGTGCTCGAGTACCGCATCGACCGGCGCAGCGGCGTCGCCACCTACCTCCAGATCGTCCAGCAGACGAAACAGGCCCTCCGGATGGGCCTCCTGGAACCGGGCGACCGGCTGCCCACCGCGCGCGAGGTCGTCGAAGCGACGGCCATCAACCCCAACACGGTCCTCAAGGCCTACCGCGAGCTGGAACGCGAAGGCCTCGTCGAAGCCCGCCGCGGCCTCGGCACCTTCGTCCGCGCCACCCTCGGCACCGGCCCCGCCGACTCGCCCCTGCGTGGCGAACTCACCGAATGGGCCCGCCGCGCGCGCGCCGCCGGCCTGGAGCGCGAGGACGTGGCCGCGCTCTTCACATCCGTACTGAAGGAACACTTCGAGGGGGACGACGCATGACCAAGGACGACATCGCGCTGGAGGCCGATCTGCTCGGCAAACGGTACGGAGGACGAAGAGGCCGAGGCTGGGCTCTCCGGGAGTGCGACTTCGCCCTCCCCGCCGGGCGGATCTGCGCCCTCGTCGGCCCCAACGGCGCCGGCAAGTCCACCCTCCTCGCCCTCGCCGCCGGGCTCCTGCGCCCCACCGAGGGCACCATCGGCGCCCCGGCCCGCGAAGACCTCGCGTACGTCGCCCAGGACAAGCCGCTCCACCCCCGGCTCAGCGTCGCCGACACCCTGCGCATGGGCCGCGAACTCAACCCGGGCCGGTGGGACTCCGCTCTCGCCGAGCGGATCGTCGAAGGCGGCGGCTTCTCCTCCGACACCCTCGTGCACCACCTCTCCGGCGGCCAGCGCACCCGCGTCGCCCTCGCGCTCGCCCTCGGCAAGCGGCCCGGACTGCTGCTCCTCGACGAGCCGATGGCCGACCTCGACCCGCTCGCCCGCCACCAGCTGATGGGCGTGCTCATGGCCGACGCCGCCGAGCACGGCACCACCGTCGTCATGTCGTCGCACATCCTCACCGAGCTGGAGGGCGCCTGCGACCACCTCCTCCTGCTCCACGGCGGCCGGGTCCGCCTCGACGGCGCCGTCGACGAACTCCTCGCCGCCCACACCCTCCTCACCGGACCCGTGGCCGACCTCGCCCCGCACACGGTCGTCGAGTCCCGGACGACGGGCCGTCAGCTCACCGCGCTGATACGCCACGAGGGCCCGGTCGAAGGCCCCTGGGAGACCTCGGAACCCTCCCTGGAAGACCTCCTCCTCGCCCACCTCCGCACCACCGAAGGAGCCCCGGCATGAGCACCCTCGCCCTGAAGGGCCCCTACTGGGTGACGGTCCGCCAGTACCGCCGGACGCTGTGGCTGACGGGGGCGCTGGTGCTCCTGACGCTCGCGGTGATCGGGGGGCTGCGGATCTGGAACGCGCAGGTCCCGGACGTGTACATGGAGGACGGATACTGGAGACCCGCTGACGACGGCAGCAGCTACCACATGCTGCGCGGAGCCATGGAGCAGTTCAGCGTGGGCATGGTCCTGATCCCCTTCCTCGTCGGCGTCTTCGTCGCGGGCCCGCTGATCGCCCGCGAGTTCGAGTCGGGAACGTACCGGCTCTCGCTCACCCAGTCGCTGACCCCTGTGGCCTGGCTCCGCGCCAAGCTCCTCACCGCGACCGCCGTCGCTGTCGGGACGACCCTGCTCCTCACCGCGATCTATCTGATCGGCTGGGGCGGGGTGTCGGGCACCTGGCAGTTCAACTGGGCGGACCGCGGGCCGTACGAGATCACCGGCACCGCCCTCGTCTCCTACGTCCTCCTCGCCGTCGCCGTCGGCGCCCTCGTCGGCCAGCTGATCCGGCGTGCGCTCCTGGCCATGGCCGTGACCGGAGGGATCGTCGGCCTGGTCATGCTCGTCCTCAGCTCCTTCCGGTGGGACTTCCTGCCGGTACGGACAGTCACCGGCCCTGCCGTGGCGAACGCCTCCACCATCACCGTCCCCGGGGACAGTCTGATCGTCGAGCAGGGACTGATCGGCGTCTCGGGGCAGCGACTGCCCGGCTGGTTCTGCTCCCCCGACGCCCCGGCGGCTCACTGCCGCCCCGGAGAGGACATCACCGCCCAGTACGTCGACTACCACCCCGAGTCCCATTACTGGCCCACTCAGCTCATCGAGACCGGCATCCTCCTCGCCCTCGCCGCCCTCGCGGCCTTCGCCGCCTTCCGCGTCCTGCGCGCCCGTCACCCGTAGGAAGCCCGTCACCCGTAGGGGGCACGACGCCCGTAGGGGACACGACGCCCGTAGGGGACACGACGCCCGTAAGAAGCCCGGCGCCCGTCACCCGTAAGGAGGAATCGGGGGCAGGGTCCTGACAAGGGCCCCGCCCCCGATTCCCGCACGACACGTCCCCGTTACCGGCCATTCAGACGCGCTTGCGACGCTCACGCAATGAAGCGCTCCGTGTCCGTGCCCGCCCGGGCCCTCCCCAAGGGGAGACTTCCCTCCCCCACGGCCCGCTCCGACGCGCCCGACGACCCCTTCGCGCGGAAGAATGGGGCCATGAGCCAGCAGCCCGCCGAGGTCCCGGTCCAGACCTCCGCCACGCCGTCCGCCCCGTCGTCCGCCGCGTCGTCCCTCGGTTCCATAGCCGCGCACCGCGCGCAGGTGGTGAACGGCACCGTCGTGACCGATCTCGCCCCCGATCTGGACACCGATCCCGACACCTACGAGGGCGACGGCGGGCTCGGCGACGAGCTGCCGCAGGGCCGCTTCCTCGACCGGGAACGCAGCTGGCTCGCGTTCAACGAGCGCGTCCTCGAACTCGCCGAGGACCCGACCACGCCCCTCCTCGAACGAGCGAACTTCCTCGCGATCTTCGCCTCGAACCTCGACGAGTTCTTCATGGTCCGGGTCGCGGGCCTCAAGCGCCGCATCGCGACCGGCGTCGCCACCCGCTCCGCGTCCGGGCTCCAGCCCCGCGAGGTCCTCGACCTGATCTGGACGCGCTCGCGCGAGCTGATGGCCCGGCACGCCGCCTGCTTCCAGCAGGACGTCGCCCCGGCCCTGGCCGACGAGGGCATCCACCTCATCCGCTGGCCCGAGCTCACGGAGAAGGAGCAGGCGCGCCTCTTCACCCTGTTCCGGCAGCAGATCTTCCCGGTCCTCACTCCGCTGGCCGTGGACCCGGCGCACCCCTTCCCGTACATCTCCGGCCTGAGCCTCAACCTCGCCGTGGTCGTACGCAATCCGGTGAGCGGCCACCGCCACTTCGCGCGCGTGAAGGTGCCGCCGCTGCTCACCCGCTTCCTGGAGGCCTCCCCGCAGCGGTACGTCCCCCTGGAGGACGTGATCGCGGCGCACCTGGAGGAGCTGTTCCCCGGCATGGAGGTGCTGGCGCACCACATGTTCCGGGTTACCAGGAACGAGGACCTGGAGGTCGAGGAGGACGACGCCGAGAACCTGCTCCAGGCACTGGAGAAGGAGCTCATGCGACGCCGCTTCGGGCCGCCGGTGCGCCTGGAGGTCGAGGAGTCCATCGACCCGTACGTCCTCGACCTGCTCGTACGCGAGCTGAAGGTGTCCGACGCCGAGGTGTACCCGCTGCCCGGCCCGCTGGACCTGACCGGGCTCTTCGGGATCGCCGGGCAGGACCGGCCCGAGCTGAAGTACCCGACGTTCATAGCGGGCACCCACCGGGACCTCGCCGAGGTGGAGTCGGCGTCCGCGCCGGACGTCTTCGCGGCGCTGCGCGAGCGGGACGTGCTCCTGCACCACCCGTACGACTCGTTCTCGACGTCCGTGCAGGCCTTCCTGGAGCAGGCGGCGGCCGACCCGGACGTCCTCGCGATCAAGCAGACGCTGTACCGGACCTCGGGCGACTCCCCGATAGTCGACGCCCTCATCGACGCCGCCGAGTCCGGCAAGCAGGTCCTCGTCCTCGTCGAGATCAAGGCCCGCTTCGACGAGCAGGCCAACATCAAGTGGGCGCGCAAGCTGGAGGAGTCCGGCTGCCACGTCGTCTACGGCCTCGTCGGCCTGAAGACCCACTGCAAGCTGTCGCTCGTCGTACGGCAGGAGGGCGAGCTGCTCCGCCGCTACTCGCACGTCGGCACCGGCAACTACCACCCGAAGACGGCCCGGCTGTACGAGGACCTCGGCCTGCTCACCGCCGACCCGCAGGTCGGAGCGGACCTCTCCGACCTGTTCAACCGGCTCTCCGGCTACTCCCGCCGCGAGACCTACCGGCGTCTGCTCACCGCCCCGAAGTCGCTGCGGGACGGACTGGTCTCCCGGATCACCAAGGAGATCGTCCACCACCGCGCAGGACGGCCCGCGTACGTACGGATCAAGGTCAACTCCCTGGTCGACGAGGCGATCATCGACGCCTGCTACCAGGCCTCGCGCGCCGGCGTCCCCGTCGACATCTGGGTCCGCGGCATCTGCGCCGTGCGCCCCGGGGTCACCGGCCTCTCGGAGAACATCCGGGTCCGTTCGATCCTCGGCCGCTTCCTGGAGCACTCCCGGGTCTTCGCCTTCGGCAACGGCGGCGAACCCGAGGTGTGGTTCGGCAGCGCCGACATGATGCACCGCAACCTGGACCGCCGGATCGAGGCCCTCGTACGGGTCTCCGACCCGGCCCACCGGGCCGCGCTCACCCGGCTCCTGGAGACCGGGATGTCCGACACCACCTCCTCCTGGCACCTCGGACCCGACGGGAACTGGACGCGGCACGCGACCGACCCCGACGGCCGACCCCTACGGCACGTCCAGGAGATGCTCATCGACGCGCGGAGGCGCCGGCGTGCACAACCCTGACCACTCTGACCACGGACGGGACGTCTCGGCGGGCGAGGTCCTGGCCCCCTACCTGCACGCCCGAGCCGCGGACTTCCTCCGCGGCCTCCGGCTGCACGCCGAGAGCGGCTCGGACACGGCCGGATCCGAGGAGGCGGCCCGCACCCTGCGCGGCGCCGCCCGCCGGATCAGCGGCACGCTCCACACCTTCCGGCCGCTGCTGGACACGGCCTGGGCGGACCAGCTGCGCACCGAGCTGGCCTGGCTCTCCGGCACCCTGGCCCTGGAGCAGGCCTGCACGTCCCGGCTCGTCCGCCTGGTGGACGCGCTGTCCCGCCTGTCGAGCGGTACGGGCGCCGGACACGGCGGCGGCCCGGTACCCGCCGCCCGGGGCAGCGAGGCGGCCGGCCTCACCGTGGGAGCCGCCCGGGCGGGCGCCCTCCTCGAACGCCAGCTGACCCTGGCCCGTACACGAGCCCACTCGGCGTCCCTGCAGGCACTCGGCTCGGCCCGCTTCCACGCCGTCGCCGACGCCGTCGCCCTCCTCGCCTCCGAGGTGCCGCTCGGCCCCGTCGGCGCGGCACCCGCCGTCGAGGTCCTCGACGGCCCCGCCGAGGTCGCCGAACGGCGCCTCCTGGACGCGGTGGCCGCCCTGCCCCTGACCAGGGCCGCCCATCCGTACAACGCGGACGCCCTCGCGCTCGCCGCAGGGGAGGGCCAGGACGCGCCCTGGCACCAGACCCGGCTCCTGCTGCGCCTGCACCGGTACGCCTGCGAGGCCCTGCACACCGGCGGCGAACCCCACTCCGTCCTGTACGAGGCGGCCCGCGCCCTGGACCGGCACCGGGACGCCGCCGAAGCCGCGACGGCCGCCGCCACCGCCGCCCGCACCCCCCGCATCGCCCCGGCGACCGCGTACGCCCTGGGGGTGCTCCACGCCGACCAGCGCCACGAGGTCGAGGCGGCCCGGTTCGCCTTCCAACGCGCCTGGCGCAGAACGACGGCCCCGGTCCCATGACCGACGACCGGGGCCCGATCCTGGCGGCGGGCTGCGTCCTGTGGCGCCCGGCGCTTTCCGGCCACGGCATCGAGGTCGCCCTCGTCCACCGGCCGAAGTGGAACGACTGGTCGCACCCGAAGGGCAAGCGCAAGCGCGGCGAGACGGCGGAGGCGTGCGCGCTGCGCGAGGTCCTGGAGGAGACGGGCCGGCACTGCGAGCTCGGCCCCCGCCTGCCCACCGTGCGCTACACGGTGGCCGGGCGCGCCAAGGAGGTCGTCTACTGGGCCGCCCGCGCCCTGGACGGGGACTTCACCCCCACGAGAGAGATCGACGCCCTGCTCTGGCTGTCCCCCGCAGCGGCGAGATCCCGCCTCACCCAGCCCCGGGACCGGGAGCTCCTGGACGCCGCCGTGGCGACCCGCCACTGAGCCGTCCACACCCGGGCTTACGGCACGGTTCACTTCCCGTTCACCCTCTTCGGTCGACCGCTTCACCTGTTCTGCCTAATTTCGGACGTACACGGTGCACAGAGCACAGCGATGCACCTCCCACCGACACACGCCGCCGTAGAACGTTCAGGACACTCGGTCCGCGACTGGCGGCTTCTGGAAGGAACACCCGAAAGTGAAGCTTTCGCGCAAGAACGGGCTTCGCGCCTCCGCGATCGGTGCCCTCGTCGTCTCCGGTGCGCTCGTCCTCTCGGCGTGTGGCTCGGACAACAACACGGAGACGCCGACCAAGGACGGCGGCACCAAGACCTCCGCCGCCGCGTCGGACATCGACTGTGCCGGAGCGAAGGGCCAGCTCCTCGCCGCCGGCTCCAGCGCGCAGAAGAACGCGATGGACCTGTGGGTCAAGAACTTCCAGGCCGCGTGTGAAGGTGTCGAGATCAACTACCAGGGCATCGGCTCCGGTGGTGGCATCACCAAGTTCAACCAGGGCCAGGTCGCCTTCGCGGGCTCGGACTCCGCCCTGAAGGACGAAGAGGTCGCCGAGTCCCAGAAGATCTGCAAGGGCGGCAAGGGCGTCAACCTGCCCATGGTCGGCGGCCCCGTCGCCATCGGCTACAAGCTGGAGGGCGTGGACAACCTGGTCCTGGACGCCTCCACCATGGCCAAGATCTTCGACAACAAGATCACCAAGTGGAACGACCCGGCGATCGCCAAGCTGAACCCGGGCGCCAAGCTCCCCGACAGCACGATCCAGGCCTTCCACCGCTCGGACGAGTCGGGCACCACCCAGAACCTCGGCAAGTACCTCTCCACCGCCGCCGCGGCAGACTGGAAGCACGACCCGAAGTCGAAGTCGTGGCCCGCCCAGGGCGGCCAGGCCGCGAACGGCTCCTCCGGTGTCGCCACCGCCGTCAAGGACGCCGAGGGCTCCATCGGCTACTTCGAGCTCTCGTACGCCACCTCGAACAAGATCTCCACCGTCAGCATCGCCACCGGCGCGTCCGCCCCGGTCGCCGCCACCTCGGAGAACGCCTCCAAGGCCATCGCCGCCGCCAAGGTCAAGGGCACCGGCAACGACGTCGCCCTCTCCCTCGACTACGCGACGAAGGCCGAGGGCGCCTACCCGATCGTCCTCGTCACCTACGAGATCGCCTGCGACAAGGGCAACAAGGCGGAGACCCTGCCGACCCTGAAGGCGTTCCTCAACTACACCGTGAGCGAGGAGGGCCAGAAGGTCCTCGCCGACGCCGACTACGCCCCCCTCCCGGCCGAGATCGCGGCCAAGGTCCGCGCGATCGTCCCCACCCTGTCCTGACCCCCGGCCGGGTCCGGCCCCCACCCAGGGGGCCGGCCCGGCATCCGGTGCACCGCCGCCAGGAGCCCGTACACCCGTAAGGGCCCCGCAGACCGGAGAAGCAGATGGCTACCACCACACCAGACATACAGAGGAGCCGGCCCGCCAAGAGCGCGGCCCGCCCCGGGGACCGCATCTTCAGCGGCCTCTCCCGAGGCTCCGGCATCACCCTCCTCTTGATCATGGCCGCGATCGCCGGCTTCCTCACCTATCGCGCCGTTCTCGCGATCTCGAAGGACAGCACGAACTTCTTCACCACCTTCGAGTGGAACCCGGCGGGCAACCCGCCGGTCTTCGGCATCGCCGTCCTCGCCTTCGGCACGATCGTCTCGTCGATCATCGCGATGGCCATCGCCGTACCCGTCGCGATCGGCATCGCGCTCTTCATCTCGCACTACGCCCCGCGCAAGCTGGCCAAGCCGCTCGCGTACGTGGTCGACCTGCTCGCCGCCGTGCCCAGCATCATCTACGGCCTCTGGGGCGCGATCTTCCTCGTGCCGTACCTGGACGGCCTGAACCTCTGGCTCGACGAGTACATGGGCTGGACGTACATCTTCGACAAGGCCAACGAAGGCCCCGCCCGCTCGCTCTTCACCGTGGGCATCCTGCTGGCGATCATGATCCTGCCGATCATCACCAACGTCACCCGCGAGGTCTTCCTCCAGGCCCCGAAGATGCACGAGGAAGCCGCCCTCGCCCTCGGCGCCACGCGCTGGGAGGTCATCCGCATGTCGGTGCTGCCCTTCGGCCGCTCCGGCATCATCTCCGCCTCCATGCTGGGCCTCGGCCGCGCACTCGGCGAGACCATGGCCGTCGCCGTGGTCCTCTCCCCCAGCTTCCTGATCTCGGGCCACCTGCTCGACCCGGGCGGCGGCACCTTCGCGCAGAACATCGCCGCCAAGTTCAACGAGGCCAACGAGTACGGCCGGGACGCGCTGATCGCCTCCGGTCTCGTCCTCTTCGCCATCACCCTGCTGGTCAACGGCGCCGCCCGCTGGATCATCGGCCGCCGCAAGGAGTACTCGGGGGCAGCGGCATGAGCCACGCCATTCAGGAACGTCCGGTCACCGTGGCCTCCCGCCCCGGCTCCCTCTCCCACGCCCGGCTCCCCCGCTGGACGCCGGCCGCCATCGCCGCCGGCTCGATCGCCGCGGGCATCGGCATCGGCCTCGCCGCCGGCTGGCACAGCAAGATCCAGTGGGGCATGATCGCCGCGCTGCTCTTCGTCCTCATCACCTACGGTCTGACGACCAAGGTCGAGGGCAGCCGCCAGGCCAAGGACCGCGTCGCCACCAGCCTCGTCTGGGTCTGCTTCGTCCTCGCCGTCGTCCCGCTGCTCTCCCTCGCCTGGGTCACCATCAGCAAGGGCATGAGCGTCCTCGACGGCTACTTCCTGACCCACTCGATGAACGGCGTCCTCGACGCCGAAGCCGGCGGCGGCGTCTACCACGCCCTCCTCGGCACCATCGAGCAGGTCGGCATCGCGACCCTGATCGCGGCCCCGATCGGCCTCCTCACCGCCGTCTACCTCGTCGAGTACGGCGGCGGGAAGCTCGCCCAGGCCGTCACCTTCTTCGTCGACGTCATGACGGGCATCCCGTCGATCGTCGCCGGCCTCTTCGTCCTCGCCACCTGGAACCTGATGCTGGGCTTCGGGCCCTCCGGTTTCGCCGGCGCGATGGCCCTGTCCATCCTGATGATGCCGGTCGTGGTCCGCTCCACCGAGGAGATGCTCAAGCTCGTCCCGAACGAGCTCCGCGAGGCCTCCCTCGCCCTCGGCATCCCCAAGTGGCGCACCATCCTGAAGGTGGTCCTGCCCACCGCGATCGGCGGCATCACCACGGGCGTCATGCTCGCGGTCGCCCGCATCACCGGTGAGACGGCCCCGGTCCTGCTCCTCGTGTTCGGTACGAAGCTCATCAACCCGAACCCCTTCGAAGGCGCGCAGTCCTCCCTGCCGCTCTACGTGTACGAGCAGTTCGCCGTCGGCACCGACGCCGCGATGGCCCGTGCCTGGGGCGCCGCGCTCGTCCTGATCGCCTTCGTCATGATCCTCAACCTGGTGGCCCGCGGCATCGCCCGCTGGAAGGCCCCGAAGACCGCCCGCTGACCAGCGGCAATTGGAAGTGATTCACATGGCCAAGCGCATCGACGTCAGCGGCCTCTCCGCGTACTACGGCGCCCACAAGGCGATCGACGACATCTCCATGACCGTCGAGCCCCGCTCCGTGACAGCCTTCATCGGCCCGTCCGGCTGCGGCAAGTCCACCTTCCTGCGCACCCTGAACCGCATGCACGAGGTGACCCCCGGCGGCCGCGTCGAGGGCAAGGTGATGCTGGACGACGAGAACCTGTACGGGACGAACGTCGACCCGGTCGCCGTGCGCCGCACGGTCGGCATGGTCTTCCAGCGCCCCAACCCCTTCCCCACCATGTCGATCTTCGACAACGTGGCGGCGGGCCTGCGCCTCAACGGCAAGTACAAGAAGGCCGAGCTCAACGACATCGTCGAGCGGTCCCTCAAGGGCGCCAACCTCTGGAACGAGGTCAAGGACCGCCTCAACAAGCCCGGCTCCGGCCTCTCCGGCGGCCAGCAGCAGCGCCTGTGCATCGCCCGTGCCATCGCCGTCGAGCCCGACGTCCTGCTCATGGACGAGCCCTGCTCGGCCCTGGACCCGATCTCGACCCTGGCGATCGAGGACCTCATCGGCGAGCTGAAGGAGCGCTTCACGATCGTCATCGTGACGCACAACATGCAGCAGGCCGCCCGCGTCTCGGACCGTACGGCCTTCTTCAACCTGGCGGCCGTCGGCCAGCCCGGCAAGCTGATCGAGCTGGACGACACCGAGCGCATCTTCTCCAACCCGAGCGTCCAGGCGACCGAGGACTACATCTCCGGCCGCTTCGGATAAACGCTCCCCCAGGACCGTCATTCGGTGCTGCATGGCGGTGCCACCGCAATGACGAAGGGCCCGGCTCCCCACAGGGGAGCCGGGCCCGACCACTTTCAGCCAGACATCAGCCTGCCAGCCGAAGAAACACCCGGCGGCACCGTCCGTCAGCCGAAGAACAGCTGCACCACGTAGAAGCTCGTCGCAGCGACCAGGGCCGCCGCCGGCATCGTGATGAACCAGCCGAGAATGATGTTCTTGGCGACACCCCACCGCACCGCGTTGACCCGCTTCGTCGCACCCACGCCCATGATCGCGGAGGTGATGACATGGGTCGTCGAGATCGGCGCGTGGAAGAGGAACGCGGAGCCGAACATGATCGACGCGCCCGTGGTCTCCGCCGCGAAGCCCTGCGGCGGGTCCAGCTCGATGATCTTCCGGCCGAGCGTCCGCATGATGCGCCAGCCGCCCGCGTACGTACCGAGCGAGAGCATCACGGCACAGGCGATCTTCACCCACACCGGGATGTCGTCGCCGGCCTGCTGGACATCGGCGATGACCAGGGCCATCACCACGATGCCCATGGTCTTCTGCGCGTCCTGCAGACCGTGACCGAGCGCCATGCCGGCCGCCGACACCGTCTGCGCGATACGGAAGCCGCGCTTGGCCTTGTGCGGGTTGGCCTTGCGGAACATCCACATGATCGCGCACATGACCAGGTAACCGGCGACCAGACCGACCACCGGCGAGATGAACATCGGGATGACGACCTTGTCGAGGACGCCGCCCCAGAGCACCTCGGTGCCGCCGGCGAGCGCCGCACCCACCATGCCGCCGAACAGCGCGTGCGAGGAGGAGGACGGCAGGCCGAAGTACCAGGTGATCAGGTTCCAGATGATCGCACCGACGAGCGCGGCGAAGAGGATGCCCATCCCCTTGTCGCCGGTCGGGGTCTCGATGAGCCCCTCACTGACCGTCTTGGCGACCCCGCTGCCCATGAAGGCACCGGCGAGGTTCATGACGGCCGCCATCGCGAGCGCCGCCCGGGGCGTCAGCGCCCGGGTCGACACCGAGGTCGCGATGGCGTTGGCGGAGTCGTGGAAGCCGTTCGTATACGTGAAGCCGAGCGCGACACCGATGGTCACGATCAGAGCGAAGGTGTCCACGAAGCTCAGGACTCCTTGACCGCGATGGTCTCCACCGTGTTGGCCACGTGCTCGAAGGCGTCGGCCGCCTCTTCCAGCACATCGACGACCTGCTTGAGCTTCAGCACCTCGATGGCGTCGTACTTGCCGTTGAAGAGCTGGGCGAGCAGCTTGCGGTGGATCTGGTCCGCCTGGTTCTCCAGCCGGTTGACCTCGATCCAGTACTCGGTGAGGTCCTTCATCGTCCGCAGGTTCGGCATGGCCTCGGCCGTCAGCTCGGCCGCCCGCGCCAGGACCTCGATCTGCTGCTCGACACCCTTGGGGAGCTCTTCGATGTTGTAGAGGACGACGAGGTCGACGGCCTCTTCCATGAAGTCCATGATGTCGTCGAGGGACGACGCGAGGTTGTAGATGTCCTCGCGGTCGAAGGGGGTGATGAAGGAGGAGTTCAGCTGGTGGAAGATCGCGTGGGTCGCGTCGTCGCCGGCGTGCTCCGCTGCCCGCATCCGCTCCGCGATCTCGGCCCGGGCGGAAGGCTCCGCTCCGAGCAGTTCCATCAGGAGCTTGGAGCCCGTGACGATGTTGTCCGCGGAGGCGGCGAACATGTCGTAGAAGCTCGTCTCCCTGGGGGTCAGACGAAATCGCACGTGGGGTCCTCGGGGTGCTGGGTTTCGGTCAGGCTGATGCTAGGCGCATCATCCGGCCACGGCTAACCGGCGTCCTCTCAGTGTCGCCCATCAGGCACAGTGAACAGCACGGACCCCCGCCCGGATCGGCGGGGATCGGTACCATATACCCACGAGGGGTATACACCCCCTTAATGGACAACGGGAGGACGCGATGACGACCACCGAGGCGGACCAGGTTCCCGAGGCCGTCGGGGCCGTCGTGCCGGCCGACCACGACCACGGCGTGCACGGCTACCACAAGCAGAAGGACGAGCACCTCAAGCGGCTCCGCCGGATCGAGGGCCAGATCCGCGGTCTGCAGCGGATGGTCGACGAGGACGTCTACTGCATCGACATACTCACCCAGGTCTCCGCCTCGACGAAGGCACTCCAGTCCTTCGCGCTGCAGCTCCTCGAGGAGCACCTGCGCCACTGCGTCGCGGACGCGGCGGCGACCGGCGAGGGCATCGACGCGAAGGTCGAGGAGGCCACGAAGGCCATCGCCCGCATGCTGCGCACCTGAGTCCGGACCTCACCCGGGGCGGGACGCCCATCCGAGGCGTTCCCGCCCGTACGAGGCTCCGCCCGACCGCCGGCACCGTCAGCGGTCCTTCGCCGCCACCCGCAGCACCTCGTCGATCCGGTCGGCGCTGAGCCGCTCCCCGTCCGCGGCCGAGGCCGCGATGATCAGTTCGCCGCAGAGTTCGATCTCGGCGAGGGCCACGCAGTCAGGATCTGCGGGCACGGTTGCTGTACCGGGCGGGGCCACGCGCATCCACCTCTTCCTGCCGGCGGGGGTCTCCCAGCGGTCTGCCAGCGGTCTCCCAGCGTAGGGACGGCGCCACGCACCGCGCATGACACGTCCGGACCATTTGCCGATGGCCCCGCCCGCACCGGCCCGGCTCAGGCCTCGATCTTCCCGGCGTAGATGTCCCGGCGGTCCGGGAGCGTGACCTCGACGGGCACCCCGAAGCCGTACAGCAGGGTCGTCGACGCGACCGCGACCGTACGGCCCTGGTTGCTGAAGCTGAACTGGTGGCGCACCTTCCGCAGCCGCCCCTCGCCGTCGAGGTACGCGTCGAAGGGCACCGTGTCCTTGGCGAACCCTTTCGCCGCAGCGGCGAGCGCCCCCCGCAGCTGCGGGGAGGCGGCCCGGGCGGCCAGGGCGATGTCGGTGATCCCCCGGTAGTGGCTGACTTTCACCCCTGCCAGCTCGACCTCGCCGAGGTACGTGACCTTCCGGGCGCCCCGGAGCAGCTCCGCCGCGGCGGCCGGATCGGTGGCGCCGCCCGTGACGAGGTTGCCGTCGTCGAGGGTGGTGGTGTCGACGCGGACCCACTTGTCGGCGGGCACCCCGGCCCCCCGGTTCTTCATGTAGAGGGCGCCGGGTGTGAGGAGCTCGGTGATGGGCCGGTGCGCGCTGGACCCGGCCGGGTCCTTCGGCAGCACCACCTGGAGCCGGCCGGTGCGGCGCCGGAAGTCGTAGCCGCCCTCGCCCCGGATGGTGACCCGGGTGCCGCCCGCGGCCATCTCCATGGAGGTGCTCGCCTTGGCGGTGCCGGCCTTCGTCAGGGCGTCGGCTGCGTTCCGTACGGCGAGCGTGGGGTCGGCCGTGGGCTTCGGCTCCTCGGGGGCGGCACATCCCGTGACCGCCGCGGTCCCGACGAGGGAGCCGACCAGGACGGCGGTGACGGCGAACGCCCCGCTCCCGCGACCGTGCGGACGCCCGCACCGCTGCACCACCATCGCCTGCCAACCCCCAACGCCTCACCGCTGTCTGCCCGGGACCCGCCCTTCCCCGGGACCCGAGGGCCCGGGGACACCCGATCCGCATAACGACGGCCGGGGCGTGCCGTCACGCGCAGTACGGTGGTGGGGTGCACGCGCAGTCCTCTTCTCACGCCACCACGATGACGGAGCGCGGCTCGTTCGCGCTGGCACGATGCAGCTGCGGCTGGTCGGGCCCGGCCCGCAGGTCCCGCGACCGCGCCCGTACGGACGCGGCGGACCACCTGCGCTCGGCGGGCGTCTCCACCCCCTGAGGCCTGTCCTCCGGACCGGTCCCTGACGGGGTCAGGCCGCGAGGTCGTTGCGGCCTGAGCCGGTGGCCGGGCCGCCGATACGGGGCTCGGGGATGTCGACCGCCTCGGGGCGCCGCCGCTCCGAGGCCCGGCGGGAGCGGACGAGCCGGACACCGAGTCCCGAGCGGGCGACGGCGGAGACCAGCGGGGTGAGCAGCGCGAGGGCCGGCGGGGCGAGGAGCAGGGCGATCGCGGTGCCGAGGGCGAAGCCGCCGATCACGTCGGTCGGGTAGTGGACGCCCATGTAGACGCGGGCGAAGCCCTCGGCGAGGGCGAGGCCGATGGCGGCGAGCCCGAAGCCGCGGTGGGCGACGAAGACTCCGACGCCGAGGGCCATCGCCAGGGTGGCGTGGTCGCTGACGAAGGAGAAGTCGGTCTTCCCCGCGATGAGGACTTCGAGGCCCTGGTGGTCCTTGAACGGCCTGGGTCTCTCGACGAAGCCGCGGATGGGGATGTTCACCAGGAGGGCGACACCGGCGGCCAGCGGGGCCCAGACGAGGCCGGCGACGGCCGAGACGGAGTCGGCGAGGGTGCCGCGGCGGCGGACGCTCCACCAGCACCACAGCACGACGAGAGCCATCGCGAGCATGATCCCGTACTCGCCGACGAACTCCATGACGCGGTCGAACCACGGCGGGGCTGCCTTGGCCAGCCCGTTGATGTCGTAGAGCAGGCTGACATCGGGGTTCGAGCCGTCCGATGCGAGTCCAGGCATCTGCTGCGGCCCCTTGCTCTCGTGTCTGGTCTTCCAACCCCCGTGGTCAGAGTGGTCGGATCAGGGAACGAACCGCCTGAGGCGCACGTTCCGCTCTCTCCGGTGGATCATGATGACGTTATCGAAGAGTGACGGTTCGGCGCAGCTCAGGGCCTGTGCATGACGGAGAGTTCCGGCCATGTCCGATACGACCGGAGGGACCGTGAGAACCCGACGGACCGTCTGCCGCGCTCAGGTCTGCGGGAGATGGGTCGGCAGCGCCGCCGCGCCCGCCTCGGTGACCCGGGTCGCACCGAAGTAGTCCGGGGAGTCGATCCGGCTGAAGCGGATCACCGCCCCGGTGCGCGGCGCGTCGATCATGTACCCGCCGCCGACGTAGATGCCGACGTGCCGGATCGCCCGCGAGTTGGTCAGGTCGTCCGAGAAGAACACGAGGTCGCCCGGGAGCAGCTCGTCCCTGCTCGGGTGCGGCCCGGCGTTGTACTGGTCGTTGGCGACGCGCGGCAGCTCGATGCCGACGCTCAGGTACGCGGCCTGGGTGAGCCCGGAGCAGTCGAACCGGCCGTTCTGCGCGGCCGTTCCCGTACCGCCCCACAGATACGGGGTGCCGAGCTTCTGCTGCGCGTAGTGGATCGCGCCGGCCGCCTGCCGGGACGGATCGACGCGGCCCACGGGCCGGGCGAAGCTCTTCTCGAGGGACCGGATGATGCGCACGTAGTTCTGGGTCTCGCTGATGGGCGGCACGCCGCCGTGCTTGATCACCCGGTACGCGCCCGCGTTGTACGCCGACAGCATGTTGTTCGTCAGGTCGCCGGGCACGTTCTTCACGTAGCCGGCGAGCTCGCAGTCGTACGAGGCGGCGGACGGGATCGCGTCCTTGGGATCCCAGATGTCCCGGTCGCCGTCCCCGTCGCCGTCCACTCCGTGACCGGCCCAGGTGCCGGGGATGAACTGGGCGATGCCGCGGGCGTCGGCGTGGGAGACGGCCCGCGGGTTCCATCCGCTCTCCTGGTAGAGCTGGGCGGCGAGCAGCGCGGGGTTGATGGCGGGGCAGAGGTTCCCCCACTTCTGCACCAACCCCTGGTAGAGGGCGGGAACAGAACCCTTGGCCAAGGCCACGGTGCCGTTCTTGGAGCCGCCCGCACCGCCTGCGAGACCGGCCGCCGCCGAGTACGTACCGATGACGAGCAGCGCGACGAAGCCGAGGGAGACCCCGAAGGCCCCGCCGGCCACCAGCCATGCCTTGCCGGCCCTACGCACCGTCAACCACCCCTCGGCTCATGGCAGTACGCCCCGGGCCCAGTCTAGGCGGACGGCGACGCCGCCCCAAGAGTGCAACAACGACAATCATTGCCCGGAGTCACTCTCCGTGATACACAGAGTGACCATACGCTTCTTCGCATAGAAACCGGCCACACCACCGCAGGTCAAGACGGTCACATCGGTCAAGTGTGCGGGGATCGGGTAAAGAGTGCCGCCAAGCCGTCACACGCGGGCGGTTTCATCAGCGAAGATAGGACGATGACCCATGCCATCCGGCAGGGGCGACAACTACCCCATACGGGCGGTGAGTTACATGTACCTGGCGGCTGAAAAAGGCGACATCACCACCATCATCGGTGGAATCGCCCCGAACTGGGGCCCTTTCGGGAGCCTGGGCGCCGAAGCCAAGATCATGATCGAGGTCGTGATGGCCGTGGCCATCCTGCTCTGCCTCGGCATCGCCATCTGGGGAGCGGCCAAACAGCGCATCGGCGCGACCGCCCTCCGCGACACGTTCAGCGCCGAACAGGGCAAGGGCCTGATCGTGGCCGGTCTGACCGGCGTCTTCATCATCGGCTCCCTGGGGACGCTCTTCACCATCGTGTACGGGATGGCCGTCTGATTCCCCGTCGGAACCGGCCCTCCTGAGATTGCGTTCCCTGATGTCCAGTCATGTTGCACTGCCCGTACCGCGAACCAGTGAGGGGGCGTACCCGGCATGAGTCCCGGTGACGAGCACGACAGCTTCGGCGGCGTGGGCGGCTCGGGCCAGACCCGGACCCGCCTGCCCGAGGGCAACAGCGGCGACGTCTACGGCGGCGCCCGCCGCCCCGTCCGCAGCCCCCGCTCCCTCATCACGGTCGTCGGCGTGGTGGTCCTCCTCATCGCGGCCATCGCCTTCGCCAACCGCGGCGGCGCCGACCCGGCGGACGCGGCGGACACCACCTCCGGCACCCCGGGCAAGACGGCCCCCACGGCGGCGACGGGCGTCCGCCCGGTCACGGGCAAGAACGGCGCGATCCCCACGGGCTACGCCCACGACGAACAGGGCGCCCAGAGCGCGGCGACGAACTACGCGGTGGCACTCGGCTCGACCGAAATGTTCACCCCCGCCGGACGCGGCGAGATCGTCACCACGGTCTACGCGCCCGACGCCGCGCAGGCCCACAGGGACGAGCTCGACAAGGCCTACAGCGACAAGCAGTTCCTGAGCGGCATCGGCCTCCAGGAAGACGGCACGGCACCGCAGGGCACGACGTTCATCTCCCGGGTCGTTCCGGCGGGGTCCAAGGTGGAGAGCTACACCGACGACCGGGCGACGGTATCGGTCTGGTACTCGTCCCTGTTCGGCATCACGGGCGAGACATCGAAGAACCCCGTCTCCGAGGCCTGGTACACCGAGACGTACGAGCTGCGGTGGGTCGCCGGCGACTGGAAGGTCGTCACCTCCACCCAGAAGGACGGCCCCGTGCCCGTCGCCCGTGACCAGAGGGCGTCCAGCGCCCAGGACATGGAGGACGCGGTCGGTCAGTTCGGAGGCTTCACTTATGCCCGGTAAGCCCCTCGTCCGCGGCACCGGAGTCGCCGCCGCGCTCGTCGCGGCCCAGACGGCCGTCGTGCTCTTCGCCGGCCGGGCCGCCGCGGCCCCCACACCCATGCCGACACCCTCGCCGAGCGCGAGCGCGAGCAACAAGGGTTGCGACCTGCTCAACGGGCAGGCCAGGGAACACTGCGAGCGGGGTCAGTCCGGCGGCGGCTCCACGCCTTCCCTGAACGACCCCACCACCGCCCTGGACCCCCTGGCCTCCCTCGCCCGCGGCTGCGCCGACGCCGCCATCGCCACCATCGACTACCTCTCCAAGGCCGTCAAAGAGACCGCCGACGTCGACTTCACCAACACGGAGTTCCTCGGCCGGTACGCGATCGTCTTCGCCGCCTCCACCTTCCTCACCCTCCTCCTCTGGCTCCTCGCCGTCGCCAAGCGGGCCATCCGCGGCGTCCCCCTCACCACCGCGCTCTCCGAAGCCATCGGCTTCCTCTGGCTGACCGTCCTGGCCTCCGCCTTCACGCCCCTGATCCTCTACACCGTCGTCAACGCCACCGACGCCGTCACCGAGGTCATCGCCTCCGGCACCGGCCAGCAGACCGACGTCTTCTTCGGCAGCTTCAAACAGGCCCTCCAGAAGGGCGACAGCATCGGTGGCGGCCCCATCATGCTGATCATCGTGTCCCTGGTGACCGTCGTCGCCGCGGGCGTGCTCTACCTGGAGCTGTTCCTCCGCGCCGTGATGCTCTACGTCGGCGCGCTCCTCGGCGTCGTCGTCTACTCCGGCCTCGTCGACAAGAACATGTGGGGCCACGTCCGCCGCTGGGCCGGCATCATGATCGCGATCATCCTGGTCAAACCGGTCATCGTCATCGTCCTCGGCCTGGCGGGCGCGCTCTCCTCCGGCACCGGCCCCGACTCGTTCTCCGCCGTCGTCTCCGGCCTCGCGATCATCCTGCTCGCGATCTTCGCCTCCGCGATGATCTACCGCTTCGTCCCCGGCTTCGGCGACGAGATCGCCGCCTCCCGGAACAACCGACTCCACCGCGCGGGCGAGAACACCGCCGCCGCCGTCATGACCTCCCCCGCCTCCCTCGTCTCCCAGGGAATCAAGACCCACAGCTCCCGCGGCGACGGCGGCCAGTCCTCCCAAGGCTCCGGCCCCCGCCCCGCCAACCCCGTGTCCGGCGGCATGGCCGCCCACAGCAGCCGCGGCGGAAGCGGCGGCGGGAGCGGCGGCGGCGCCACTCCCCCACCCGCACCCCGTAGCAGCAGCCCCACCGCGGGCACCCCGCACAGCAACCGCAAGAACTCTGGAGGTGGAGGGCGTTGACGACCCAGTCCCAGCCGGTCGCGCCCCGCCGTACGTATCTCGTGGGCCGCGCCCGGCCCAACGCGATCGTCGGCAAGAACCGCGAGACCGGCGAGATCGCCCTGATCATCGTCGGCGCCTCCCTCGGCATGATGAGCGGACTCCTCGTCCCCCTCCTCCCCTTGCGGATCGCGCTCCTCGCCGGCCTGCCCATGCTCGCGATCGCCGCCGTGTACCTCCCGTACAAGCACCGCACCTTCTACAAGTGGTTCGAGATCAACCGCAGCTACAAGCGGATGCTCAAGCGCGGCACGGCCTACCGCTCCGTCGTCTCCGAGGCCGGCACCCGTCTCGACGGCCGCGAGGTCGAGGTCGGCCCGCCGCCCGGCATCGGCCGCGTCGGCTGGCTCGCCGCCCCCTTCGGCCCCGACGAGATCGCCGTCCTCCTGCACGCCGACCGCCGCACCGTCACCGCCGCCATCGAGATCGAGGGCCCCGGCGTCGGCCTGCGCGACAGCGAGGACCAGGAGGCCCTGGTCGACCGCTTCGGCACCCTCCTGAAGCACGTCGCCAACGGCGACGGCTTCGTGACCCGCCTCCAGATGCTGGCCCGCACCCTCCCCGCCGACCCCGACGCGCACGCCAAGGACGTCGGCCAGCGCGGCGACCCGCACGCGCCCGCGTGGCTCATGGAGTCGTACGACCAGCTCCAGTCGATGGTCTCCACCTCCAGCGAGCAGCACCGCGCCTATCTCGTCGCCTGCATGCACTACACGCGCGAACTCGCCGCCGAGGCCAACGCCATGGCCCGCGCCGCCCGGCACGCCTCCGGCACCCGCCGCCTCGACCGCGACGCCGGCCTCGCCGTCGTCATGGCCCGCGAGCTCACCGACATCTGCGCCCGCCTCGCCGAGGCCGACATCCGGGTCCGCCAGCCCCTCGGGCAGTCCCGGCTCGCCTCCCTCGTGCACTCCATGTACGACCCGGACCACCCCATCGACCACATCCAGGCCATGACGAAACGAAACGCTTGGCCCGCCGAACTCGACGCGATGGAACCGACGTACCTCCAGGCCAAGACCCGCGAGTCCTCGACCCGCGCCCCCTGGTGCCACGCCACGGCCTGGGTGAAGGAGTGGCCGATGACCCCGGTCGGCGTCAACTTCCTCGCCCCCCTCCTCGTCCACACCCCGGACGTGATCCGCACGGTCGCCGTCACCATGGACCTGGAACCCACCGAGGTCGCCATCGAGCGCATGCTCACGGAGAAGACCAACGACGAGGCCGACGCCAGCCGCGCCGCCAAGATGAACCGCACGGTCGACCCCCGCGACATCGCCGCCCACGGCCGGCTCGACCAGCGGGGTGAAGATCTCGCCAGCGGGGCTGCCGGAGTGAACCTGGTCGGGTACATCACGGTGTCGTCGCGTTCCCCCGAGGCCCTGGCCCGGGACAAGCGCACGATCAGGGCCTCCGCCGGCAAGTCGTATCTGAAGCTGGAGTGGTGCGACCGCGAGCACCACCGGGCCTTTGTGAACACCTTGCCGTTCGCGACCGGCATCCGCCGCTAAGGCCGAAGGGGCACCGACCGATGCGAGATCCGCTGTCCGTCCTCACCGACGCCTTCACCTCCTTCGTCTTCGGAAAGGTGGAGACGACCCGGCTGCCCGTCCGCACCTCCACGGGACAGGCCCAGGCCGTCTACCTGCCGACCGCCGCCCCCGGCCTCGGCGACTCCGGCGTCATCATCGGCCGCGAGGTCTACAGCGGAAAGGGATACATCTACGACCCCTTCCAGCTGTACGGGCAGCAGCTCCCCGCCCCGCACTGGCTGGTTCTCGGCGAGTCCGGCAACGGCAAGTCGGCGCTGGAGAAGACGTACGTGCTCCGCCAGCTCCGCTTCCGCGACCGGCAGGTCGTCGTCCTCGACGCACAGGGCGAGGACGGCGTCGGCGAGTGGAACCTCATCGCCCAGGAGCTGGGGATAACCCCCATCCGCCTGGACCCGATGGTCGCCAACGACTCCGGGATCCGCCTCAACCCGCTCGACCCGTCGATCACGACGACCGGGCAGCTCGCCCTGCTCCGTACGATCATCGAGGTGGCGATGGGCCACGGCCTCGACGAGCGCGCCGGCTTCGCGCTCAAGGTCGCCCACGCCTACGTCACCGAGCACAAGACGGACCGTCAGCCGATCCTCACCGACATCGTCGAGCAGCTCCGCCACCCCAAGGCCGAATCCGCCGAGGCGATGAACGTCGACATAGACGACGTACGGGCCTGGGGCCTGGACGTCGCCCTCGTCCTCGACCGGCTCGTCGACGGCGACCTGCGCGGCATGTTCGACGGCCCCACGACCGTCGGCATCGACCTCGACGCGCCCCTGATCGTCTTCGACCTCTCCCACATCGACCGCAACTCCATCGCCATGCCGATCCTCATGGCGATCGTCGGCGTCTGGCTGGAACACACCTGGATCCGCCCCGACCGGAAGAAGCGCATCTTCCTCGTCGAGGAGGCCTGGCACATCATCAACAGCCCCTTCGTGGCCCAGCTGTTCCAGCGGCTGCTCAAGTTCGGCCGCCGGCTCGGCCTGTCGTTCGTCGCCGTCGTCCACCACCTCTCCGACGTCGTCGACGGAGCAGCCGCCAAGGAGGCCGCGGCGATCCTCAAGATGGCCTCCACCCGGACCATCTACGCCCAGAAGGCCGACGAGGCACGCAACACGGGCCGGGTCCTCGGCCTGCCCCGCTGGGCCGTGGAGATCATCCCGACCCTCACCCCCGGCATCGCGGTCTGGGACGTCAACGGCAACGTCCAGGTCGTCAAGCACCTCATCACCGAGAAGGAACGCCCGCTCGTCTACACGGACCGCGCCATGACCGAGTCCTCGGTCACCGACCCCGAACTGGAGTGGGAGACGGAACAGCGGGCGATCCTCATCGAGCAGCAGCAGCTGAACGGCACTTCGCAGTCGACGGTGGCATAGACGGATGGACACGGCACGGAAGGGAGGCGGCGGAGGCATCTCCGACGGGCTGCTGCTCAGCCTGTTCGGGCTCCTCCTCTGCCTCACGGTCCTGGTGTGGACGGCGACCGGCCTGGCCGGTCTCTTCTCCCACGGCGCCTGGCCGGAGGGCATCACCCTCACGGGCACGCCGTCGGCCCTACGCTCCCTGGTGACCGCCCCGACGGACCTCCCGGCCGCCTGGCCGGCCACCCCGCCGGGACAGCTCTCGGGGTACGGCCTCTTCTGGGGCCTGCTGATCGGCGAGGCGATGATCCTGCTGGTCCTCGCCGTCTTCGCGCTGGGCACGCTGGCCCGCTGGCGAGCGGTCAGGACGAACCGGAAGGCGGGGGCGTACGGTCACGCCCACCCGGCTCCCGTACGGGACGACCTGACCACGCCTGCACCGACCGAGCCCGTACGGGTCACCCCACCCCGGACGGAGACGCCTCCGGCGCCTACCGCCCCGGCACCGGCCGAGCCGACGCCGACTGAGCCGTCACCCGTGCCCGTCGTTCCCGCACCGCCCGTCGCACCCGCACCTGCACCCGCACCCGCACCCGCACCCGCACCCGGACCCGCACCCGCACCAGTCGTCGTACCCGCCCCGGCAGCATCACCCCGTACCGTCTACGGCCCCCAGGAAACCCGTCGCCCCGCCGCCGTGCAGGCCATCCGGGACGCCGAGGGCCCCGTCCTCGTCGTCACCTCCGACCCCACCGTCTGGTCGGCGACGAAGGACGCGCGCGGCAAGCTCGGCCCGGTCCTGGTCCACGACCCCGGCCACCTGTGCGACACCCCCGCCCGGCTCCACTGGTCCCCGTCCGAGCACTGCGAGGACCCGGACGTGGCCGCGCAGCGGGCCGTGGCCCTCCTCGCCCCCGTCCGCCCGCACTCCCGTCTGGACGCGGCCACCGCCGACACCGCGGAAACGCTCCTGCGCTGCTGGCTGCACGCCGCCGCCGTCGACGGCCGCCCCTTCCGCCAGGTCCACCGCTGGGCGCAGGGCGCCGGCGCCCACGAGCCGGTACGGATCCTCCGCAGCCACCCCAAGGCGGCCTCCGGTCACGCCGGACTCCTGGAATCGGCCCTGACGGCGCACCCCGAAAGCCGCCGTCTGGCGCAGGAACTGACGGCACGTGCGCTGGCGGCGCTCTCCTCGATCCACATCAGGGAGGCCTGCACCCCGAACCGAACGGATTCGCTGGCGCTGGCATCTTTCGTCCCCGAAGGGGGCACGCTGTACGTGGTGGGGGAACCGATCGAGGATCCCCGCACCCACCCCGGCGCGATGCCGCTCCTGACGGCCCTCGCCGCAAGCGTGGTCGAGCACGGCCGCCGCATGGCCGCACGGTCATCCGACGGTCGGCTCGACCCACCACTGACCCTCGTCCTCGACGACGTCGCCGCCGTGGCCCCGCTCCCGCAGCTCCCGCAGCTCCTCGCCACCGGCCACGGCCAGGGCCTCCCGACCCTGGCCCTGATGCGCTCCGCCGAACAGGCCCGCTCGCGCTGGCCGGAGGACTCCCTCAGCCGCTGAGGACCCGCCGGTCAGACCGGCCGCAGCAGCTCGTGCTCCAGCTCGTTCGCCACCTCGCTCCCGCGCAGGGCGACCAGCTCCCCGGTCGGCACGTACCCGAGTCGCCGGTACACCGCCTGCGCCCTCACGTTGTCGGCGTGCACGTACAGCCGCACCCGCTCGATCCGCGGCCCGGTCAGCGACCAGGACCACTCCGCCGCCGCCTCGAACAGCGCGTCGATCACCCCGGTACCGCGCGCCTCGTCCCGTACGAACACCCCGACGACATGCGTCTGCTCGACCTCGGGGGCGTCGTCGAAGAACGTCTCGGTCCCGGCCCGCTCCACCAGCACCGACACCGTGCCCACCCATCGCCCGTCCGGCGCCTCCGCGACGAACTGCCGCACAGCGCCCGGCCCGTCCTCGGCGGCACCCGCAGCCCGCTCCTGCCAGAAGGAGTCCGGGCGCTCGGCCGCGACCTCGTACGTCTCGAGGAAGGCCAGGTGCGCGACCGGGTCCTGGAGGGCCGCGAGCCGGAGCTCACGGATCTGCTGCCACTCGTCGGCGCGGACGGCACGTACTGAATAGTCCATGAGGCAGATCCTCCCCACGCCCACACCCCACTGACAAGGCCTTTTGTACGCCGTCGTACCCCGGTACTACACGGCCGCCGACGCTCCCTCCCCCGGTCGGACGTCCGGCCGCCGGCCGCTCCCTACCGTCGGAAGCATGATCCGAGCAGAGAACCTCACCAAGCGGTACGGCGACACCACCGTCGTCCAGGACCTCGGTTTCACGGTCCGCCCCGGAGCCGTCACCGGTTTCCTCGGCCCCAACGGAGCCGGAAAGTCCACCACCCTCCGCATGATCCTCGGCCTCGACACCCCCACCCGCGGCCACGCCACGATCGACGGCCTCCCGTACGCCGCCCACACCGCCCCGCTGACCCGCATCGGCGCCCTCCTCGAAGCCCGCTCCGTGCACCCGGGCCGCTCGGCGTACCACCACCTGATGGCCCTCGCCCACACCCACGGCATCCCCCACGCGCGCGTGGAGCGGGTTCTGGCCCTCGCCGGCCTCACCCACGTCGCTCACAAGCGCGTCAAAGGGTTCTCCCTCGGCATGGGCCAGCGCCTCGGCATCGCCGCCGCGCTCCTCGGCGACCCGGCCACCGTCATCCTCGACGAGCCGGTCAACGGCCTCGACCCGGCGGGCGTGCTCTGGATCCGCACCCTCCTCAAGTCCCTGGCCACCGAAGGCCGTACCGTCCTCGTCTCCTCCCACCTCATGAGCGAGATGGCCCTCACCGCCGACCACCTGATCGTCATCGGCAAGGGCCGGCTCCTCGCCGACACCACGGTCGACGAGCTCGTCCGCACCTCCGGCGGCGCCTCCGTCAAGGTCGTCACCCCCGAGGCGGACCGGCTGCGGACCCTGCTGCCGGGCGCCGGCTTCACCGTGGAGACCCCCGACACCCTCCTCGTCACCGGCCCGGACGCGCCGGAGATCGGCCGCACGGCCGCCGCCCACGGCGTCCCCCTCCACGAACTCACCCCCCAGGCCCCCTCCCTGGAACAGGCGTTCATGGCCCTCACCCACGACTCCGTCGAATACCAGGGAGCCCCCGCATGACGACTCCGGCCCTCACCCACGCGCGCGTACTCCGCTCCGAGTGGCACAAACTGTGGACCGTCCGCTCCACCTGGACCACCGTCCTCACCTCGGCGGCCCTCCTCCTCGGCGTCGGCATCCTCATGGGCGCCACGTACACCTCGGACGGCGGCGACTCCGACGTCGACACCGTCGTCCTCAGCCTCTACGGTTCTCAGCTCGGCGGGATCGCCCTTGCCGTCCTCGGCATCCTCGTCACGGCGGGCGAATACGCGACGGGCATGATCCGCGCCTCCCTGACCGCCGTCCCGCGCCGCACCCCCGTCCTGTGGGCCAAGGCGGCGGTCTACACGGCCACCGTCTTCGCGGTCTCGTTCCTCACCGCCCTGCTGACCTTCCTCACCGCACAGGTCTTCCTCTCCGACACCGACCAGGCCGCCTCCCTCACCGACCACGGGGTCCTCACCGCCATCGCCGGCAACGCCGCCGGCGTCACCCTCCTCGGCGTGCTCGCCCTCGGCCTCGGCGCCACCCTCCGCTCGGTGCCGGGCGCGATCGGCGCCTTCGTCGGCGGAGTCCTGATCGTGCCCGAGATCCTCGGAATGCTCCCGTACGAGGCGATGGACACGGCCATCCGATACTTCCCCACCCAGGCGGCCGGCGCCCTCGGCTCCGCGACCCCCCTGCCGGGCGCGGCCTCCCCCGGCGCCGCACTGCTCGCCCTGATCCTCTGGGCGGCCGCGGGACTCGTCGTCCCGGCCTGGCTGCTCAAGCGCCGGGACGTATGAGGATGATGACGGGGTGACCACGGAGGAGACACCGCACACGACCGAGCCGACGGGCCCGACGAGTCCGACCGGCCTCAGCAGGCACGTCCAGCACGTCCTCGCCCGGCTCCGGACCTTCGACGCCCGGCGCCCCTGGGCGTGGGACACCACGGTGACCCTCGTGTGGACGACGGCGGCACTCGTGGACGCGTCCGGCGGCTGGCGCAACATCGCCCGCGACCCGACCGTGCCGGTCTGGCTCGTGGTCACCCTCAGCCTGGCCTTCGCCCTGCCGCTCTACTGGCGCCGCCGCCACCCCATGGCCGTCCTCGCCGTCATGGCCTGCGCGGCAATGGTCAGCGACGTCTCCGGAGCCTTCCTCCAGGCCGGCTACCTCCAGATGATCCCGCTCTTCCACCTCGCGCTCACCCGCCCGCCCCGCGCACTCCTCTGGGCCCTCGCCCTGATCCTTCCGCCGCTCGTTACGGGCGCGGTCCGCCATCCCCAGGAGAGCTGGGACCAGCGCGTCGTCCCCACCCTGTGGGCGTACGCGCTCGTCGCCCTCCTCGGCATCGCGGTCCGTTCCCGTAAGGACCACACGGCGGGCCTCGTCGACCGGGCCCGCCGCCTGGAGATCGAGCGCGATCAGGAGGTCCGGCTCGCCGCGGCGGCGGAACGCACCCGTATCGCCCGCGAGATGCACGACATCATCGGCCACAACCTGTCGGTCATCACCGGCCTCGCGGACGGCGGCCGTTACGCGGCGACCAAGAACCCCGAACGCGCCGCCCAGGCCCTCGACGCCATCGGTACGACGAGCCGGGAGGCCCTCGGCGAGCTCCGCCGCCTCCTCGGCGTCCTCCGCGACGACGAAGCGGCGGCGGCCCGCGCGCCCCAGCCGACCCTGGTTGACCTGAACACCCTGATCACCGGCGTACGGAAAGCGGGCCTGCCGGTACGGTTCGACGTCCACGACGAACCGACCGCCCACCCCCTTCTGGCGGGGGCCCAGCTGACGGTCTACCGGGTCGTCCAGGAAGCCCTGACGAACACCCTGAAGCACGCGGGCGCGGGCGCGCAGGCGCGCGTAGTCCTCACGTTCACGCCGAAGGACGTACGGGTGGAGATCACCGACACGGGCAAGGCCGCCGCCGGCCAGGACCAGGGACGGGGACGGGGACAGGGACAGGGACTGACGGGAATGCGCGAACGCGCGGCCCTCTACGACGGCACACTCGAAACCGGCCCGCTGCCGACCGGCGGCTGGCGCGTCATGCTCCGACTCCCCCGGGAGGACTCCCCCTCGTGACGACCGTTCTCATCGCGGACGACCAGCCGATGCAGCGCTTCGGCTTCCGCATGCTGCTCGAAAGCCAGGACGACATGACGGTCGTCGGAGAGGCGACGAACGGCACGGAGGCGATCCGCCTGGTCGACCGCCACCGCCCCGACGTCGTCCTGATGGACATCCGGATGCCCGGCCTCGACGGCATCGAGGCGACCCGTCGCATCATCGCCACCGGCGCCCGCACCCGGATCCTGATCGTCACGACCTTCGACCTGGACGAGTACGCGTACGACGGCCTGCGCGCCGGCGCCAGCGGCTTCCTGGTGAAGGACGCCCAGCCGGAGGAACTCCTCGCGGGCATCCGCGCGGTCGCGAGCGGGGACGCCGTCGTCGCCCCGAGCCTCACCCGCCGCCTCCTGGACGCCTACGTCCATCACCTGCCCCCGTCCGCCACGGCGGCCCCGCGCCCCGAGGACCCCCGCCTCGCCACTCTCACGGAGCGGGAACGGGAGATCCTGACGGTCATCGGTCAGGGCTGGACGAACACGGAGATCGCCGAACGCCTGCATCTCGCGGAGTCGACGGTGAAAACCCACATCGGCCGCATCCTGTCGAAGACGGGGACCCGCGACCGCGTCCAGGCAGTGATCCTGGCGTACGACACCCAACTGGTGACGCCGGCCTGAAAGGCCCGTGCCGATTGCCTGGTCGTGAACGCAGAAAAGCCCCGCACCATGAGGTGCGGGGCTTTCCCACAATGATTGTTCGGCGGCGTCCTACTCTCCCACAGGGT
>JOBE01000046.1 GCA_000717735.1 Streptomyces griseoluteus
CCCCCGTACGCCGGGCCCCGCGCCGGCTGCTCGTCGTCCTCGCCGTCACCGGGCTCGTCCTCGCCCTCACCGCCTGGGGCGTCTCCGTCCTCTCCTCCCCCACGGACACTGCGGCACCGGAACCCTGCGGGCCCGTCGTCAGCATGGGGCAGAACGACGAGTGCGTACGGGACGTACAGGAGCGGCTCCGCGACCACGGTGCCCGCATCGGGGTCGACGGGTCCTTCGGACCGGAGACCCTGCGCCGGGTGACGGCGTTCCAGGTGCTCGCCGGACTCGTACCGAACGGGGTCGTCGGCGACCCGACGAAGAAGGCCCTCCGCGAGTCGCCGGTCCGTATGGAGACCTGGGCGCCGGAGAAAGTACGCCAACGGGTCCGCGAGGTCTTCACGGAGGCCCCTGACGATGCCGTGGCCATCGCCGACTGCCAGTCCTTCCTGGACCCCCTGCACATCCTGCCGAACACCAACGGCAGCAGGAACTGGGGGCTGTTCCAGATCTCCGACGCACGCCTTGCCGAACTGGGCGGCACCCCCTCCCAGGCATTGGATCCCGAATGGAACATCCAGGCCGCCCACAAGCTGTGGAGCCGCCAACGCGACTTCAGCGACTGGCCCCACTGCGAACGGGCCCTGAAGCCGACCTCGGCCACGCCGTCCGCGTCGGCATCACGCTGACGACCCGTGCGCCTGCCTCACCTCCCCCGTGAAGAGGTGAGGCAGGCGCGTGCGGATCAGGCGTCGAGGCCACCGGCAAACTTGGCGAACGCGACCCTGGTTCCCTCCCCGGCGATGCCGTCGATCGGACCGTTGTAGCCGTATCCCCGCAGACTGCGCTGCAGCGCCTTGATCGTGTTGGGGCCGGCGATCCCGTCGATCGCGTCGTCGTAGTCCCAGGCCGCCCGCAGGTGGCGCTGCATCGCCTTCCAGCTGTTGGTGCCGAGGAGTCCGTCAATGTTGTCGTTGTAGTCGTAGTGCAGGGCCAGCCAACGCTGGAGCTGCTTGGCCTGCGTGCTGCTCAGGCCGAGGTTGTTCGTCGCGAGCGTGCCGAAGGCCTCGGCACTCACCGCCGGCTGGGCCGCCGGTTCGGACGCCGCGAAGCTGGTCCCGGCACCCGCCAGGGTCCCGATCGTCAGCCCCACCACGGCGGTGGCGCTGACGATCGACCTCGTCATCACGTTCGGTCGCATGCGCATGCGCTCTCCCCTTCGTTCGTTCGGTCCATCGAAGTGACCTGAGCGCGGATCAGATGGTGCCGGTCCAGTTGGCGAACTTCGCGAACGCATACTCGGTTTTCGGCCCGGCGATGCCGTCGATGCTGTCCGTGTAGCCGTAGTGCGCCTTCAGGAACCGCTGCAGCGCCTTGATCGTGTTCGGCCCGGGGTTCCCGTCGATCAAGTCGGTGTAGTTCCAGTACTTCGCCAGGAAGCGCTGCATCGCCTTCCAGCTGTTGGTGCCGAGGACGCCGTCGATGGTTCCGGTGTAGCCGTAGTACTTGGCCAGCCAGCGCTGGACGTTCTTGGCCTGCGTGATACTCAGGCCGAGGTTGTCCGTCGCGAGCGTGCCGAAGGCCTCCGCGCTCGTCGCCTGCTGGGGCGCCTGCGGGGCCGCCGCGAAGCTGGTGCCCGCCGTCGCGAGGGTTCCCGCCGCCAGGGCGGCGACGGCGGTGGCACTGACGATGGCCCTCGTCATGATGCTCGGTCGCATGTGCTTTCCCTTCGTTCGGTGACGCTCTCCGCGTCGAACGGGGACGACGCTGGCAGGGCGTCCCGGGCCGTCGCAACGAACCGCGTCCCGGTGGGACGGCGGGACGGTTCCAGGCTTCTGATCTGGGCTGATGCCCTCGCCGCTGGGACGGGGGTGGGACGACGTGAGGGCCCCCACCCGTCCGGGTGGAGGCCCTCACTCACTCACGTACGCCTGGCGGATCAGAACGCGCCGTTCAGACCCGACCAGTTGCCGTCCTCCGGGACGCCCGCGTTCAGCGCGCCCGTGCCCTTGCCCGTGTAGAGGACCAGGCAGCCCACGCCACGGCACTCGGGGGACACGTAACCGCTGTTGGTGATCGTCGCCAGGTCGTTGCGGCCGTCGGCGTTGAAGTCGCCGACCGCGAGGAACGAGGCCATGACGTTCCAGCCGCCGGAGCCGATCAGCACGCGCGAGCCGAGGGCGCCGGTGCTGGTGGCCGGGTAGAACCAGAGCTTGCCCGTGGAGCCCTCGCGGGCGATCAGGTCGGCCCGGCCGTCGCCGTTCATGTCACCCGGCGCGACCAGGGCGTTCATCGCGTTCCAGCCGCCGCTGCCGATCAGCTTGCGCGCACCCAGGGTGCCCGTCGACGTGCCCGGGTACAGCCACAGCTTGCTCGTGGACTTCTCGACGGCGATCAGGTCCGCGCGGCCGTCGCCCGTCAGGTCACCGAACGCGGTGATCTTGTCCATGGCGTTCCAGCCGCCGCTGCCGATCAGCTTCCGCGCGCCGATCGCTCCCGTGCCGGTGCCCGGGTAGAGCCACAGCTTGCCCGTGGACTTCTCGCGCGCGATGACGTCCTCGCGGGCGTCGCCGGTGAAGTCGCCGTGCCGGGTGAGGGTGCTCATGGCGTTCCAGCCGCCGGTTCCCACGAGCTTGCCCGTGCCGTCACCGGCCAGGAACCACAGCCGGCCCGCCTTGTCGCGGACGATGACGTCCGACTTCCGGTCGCCGTTCATGTCGCCGAAGCCGGCGGCCTTGGGCGCGGTGTAGGAGTACCACTCCGGGTACGCGGGCAGGACGCACTCGCGCTCGGTGGGAACGAACTTCAGCGAGCTGACCGAGTTGGTGCCCGGACCGCCCCACTCGGTGCCCGCCGGGTCCGGCGGCGAGGAGTAGACGGCCGCCGAGTCGCCGTAGTTGGCGTCCTCGTGCAGGCAGACGAACTTGTTCGTGCGGTTCACGACCGAGCGGAACGTGTTGTCCCAGGCGCCGAGCGTCGCCGTGTTCACGTTCGTCTTGTACATCGTGCCGGTGCCGTTGTCGGTCTTCCAGGCGCAGAAGTAGCCCGACGGGCAGTCGCTGATGGCGGCCTGCGCGGGCGCCGCGCCCGTGCCGAGAAAGCCGGCCGACGTGAGCCCCAGCGCCGTGGCCACCGTGGCCAGGCGCCGCAGCATGGATGTGCGCATGCATTTCCTCCCTGAGGCGGCGCGGAGTAGACCTCGGACGCGCCGCGAGAGGGACGGTATCCGGCCGTACGATCCACGCCAACCCGGGGGTGCCCCTCGCCCGGAATGCCGGTCTACGGCGTCAGGACGCCGTTCAGGAAGGGCTCGACGGCCTCCGCCCACGCCTCCGGGTGCTCGTAGTGGAGGAGGTGGCCGGCGTCGGGGATCTCCGCGTACTCCCCGTGGGGCAGCACCCGGACCATCTCCTGCGCCTCCGCACGGCCCAGCTCGCCGTCCAGGCCGCGTACGACCAGGGTGGGGCAGCGGACCTGGGCGAGCGACTCCCAGTGGGCGTCGTGCACCCAGGTCGCGCGGGACGTCAGCATCTGCCACGGGTCGAAGACCGGGCGCCAGCCGTCGTGGTGCTCCGTCATCACCTCGGCGAAGAAGGCGCCCCTGGCCGGGTTGGGGCGCTCCACCCACGCGTCCTCCTCGCCGAACCAGCGGCGGACGGCGTCGAGCGACGGGAAGGGGGCGGGCCAGCTGCGGAACCAGTCCTGCCAGGCGCGCTGCGAGGCGGCGCCGAGGGCCGAGGCCCGCATGTCGCAGATGACCAGGGCGCGGACCAGGTCGGGGCGCTCGGCGGCGAGTTGCCATGCGGTGAGGGCGCCCATGGAGTGGCCGACGAGGGTGACCGGGCCCAGGCCGAGCTGCTCGACGGCGGCGGCCGCGTCCGCCACGTACGCCTCGCGGGTGAAGGAGCCCGTGGCGGGCTTCTCGCTCGCGCCGTGGCCGCGCTGGTCGAGTGCGACGACGCGGTGGCCGGCGGTGAGGCGGCGGACGGCGGGCGCCCAGTGGGCGGCGTGGCCCATCAGGCCGTGGAGGAGTAAGACACCCGGGCCGGTGGCGGCCTGAGCAACGGTGCGCGGCGGTGTGGCCTGCGGGGCGGTGTGACTGGCCGCGTGCGGTGCCGTCGCCTGCGGTGCCATCGTCTGCGGTACGGGGACCTGGCCGCCCGTGTCCCTGGACGGCTGGCGGGCGATCCGTGCGGTCGTGGTCGTCCCTGGTCCGGGCGTGAAGTCCCAGGCCGCCAGCCTTACGCCGTCGGCCCCGGTGACGTCGAGTCGTCGCGCCATCCCTGGCACCCCCTCTGCTTCCCGTCGAACCCCGCCAGACTATCGAACTCGCATTCGAAAATGCGCTCCTGCCACCCAACACCCCTCGTTCGAGTGACAGGGCTCAAGGATTGACGGCCGCTGCCGAGGGGAGATCTTCAACGGGAGGCGGACCGCTCGGGGAAAACGGTCCGAGGGGAACGACCTTGAGAGCTCGGGGCTCCAGGTCGGATCAGGGGAGGACAGGCCCCGGCGCCCAAGGGCGCCGGGGCCCTCTGTCGCCCGAATCCGTTCACCCTCCGGGGCGTTCGGCATCCGGCGCACGGAATCCGTCCGTCGCATCGCCCCACCCCTCCCCGCATCGCACCGCTCCGTCCAGCGTGGCACGACGAGGGCGCGCGCGTGGCCATTCCGGCGTAAACGGGGCGCACAGCGGGAAGTTGATCGCCCGAGCACCGCTCGCCACGCACCGAGAAGGGGGCGCCCCGCCGGTCGGCGGGGCGCCCCCTCACTCCGTACTCCGTACCGCGAGCCGCGTCAGCGCTTCGCCACGAACACGTGCGCCGCGACGTCCGAGTCCAGCTCGGCCGCCTCGCCGCCGCTGCCCACCAGGACACCGCCCGGCGACTCCGTCACCGACACCACGGAGCCGGGCTGCACGCCCGCCCTCCGCAGCGTGTACATCAGCTGGGCGTCCGTCTGGATCGGCTCGCCGATCCGGCGCACGACCACCGTCTTGCCGTCGCTCGCGTCCAGCTCCGCGAGCGACACCATCGAGTCGTCGAGGAAGGCCTCCGCCTCCGCCTTCTCGCCGAGCTCCTCAAGGCCCGGGATCGGGTTCCCGTACGGCGACTCCGTCGGGTGACGCAGCAGCTCCAGGACCCTCCGCTCCACGGCCTCGCTCATCACGTGCTCCCAGCGACAGGCCTCCGCGTGCACCTGCTCCCACTCCAGGCCGATCACGTCGACGAGCAGGCACTCCGCGAGGCGGTGCTTGCGCATGACGCGGGTGGCGAGGCGGCGGCCCTCGTCCGTCAGCTCCAGGTGGCGGTCACTCGCCACGGCCACCAGGCCGTCGCGCTCCATCCGGGCCACGGTCTGGCTCACCGTCGGGCCGCTCTGGTCGAGCCGCTCGGCGATCCGGGCGCGCATGGGGACCACACCTTCCTCCTCAAGCTCGAGGATGGTGCGGAGATACATCTCCGTTGTGTCAATCAGTCCGGACATACGTGCCCCTCGATGAGTCGTGCGCTGGCCCTGCCCCAATTCTGACGCATCGCGCCGACAACCGGGCCGCACGACCGAAGGGCGGTATTGACAGAGCAATGGTCCAGACCGCACCGTGATCCGCGACCACGACGCAAAGGAGCCGCCGCCATGGGCGAGAGCAAGCTGGCCGGACAGTTCTTCGACGCCGCGATCGGCCTGCTCAAGGAGGTCCGTGACGGGGACTCCGAAGAGATCGCCGCCGCCGGGGCCGCCATCGCCGAGGCCGTGGCGAACGGCAACCGGCTCTTCGCGTTCGGCGCGGGCCACTCCTCCCTCGCCGCCCAGGACGTCGTCTACCGGGCCGGCGGCCTCGCCCTCATGAACCTGCTCGTCGTCCCCGGCGTCGTCGGTGTCGACGTCATGCCGGCGACGCTCGGCTCCGCCCTCGAACGCGTCGACGGACTCGCCGGAGCCGTCCTGGACTCCTCCCCCGCCAAGGCCGGCGACGTCCTGATCGTCATCTCCCTCTCCGGACGCAACGCCCTGCCGGTGGAGATGGCCATGAACGCCCGCGCGCTCGGCCTCACCGTCATCGGCGTCACCTCGGTGGCGTACGCGACGGAGACCAAGTCACGGCACGTCTCGGGGACGTACCTCAAGGACCACTGCGACATCGTCCTCGACTCCCGGATCGCCGTCGGCGACGCCGAACTCACCCACGAGGGCATCGAGGCCCCCTTCGCGCCCGCCTCCACCGTCGTCACCAGCGCCCTGATGCAGGCCACGATGGCCGCCGCCGCCGAGGACCTCGTCCGGCGCGGCATCGAGCCGCCGCTGCTGCGCTCCGGGAACGTCGACGGCGGGCACGAGTGGAACGGCCGCGTGATGACCGAGTACGGCGACCGGATCTTCTACCGGCACTAGACACCGGGCACTGGGCACCGGGCACCGGGCACCGGGCACTAGGCCTCCGACCGGTCCCCCAGGTCCAGCGCCGCCGCCACCCTCGTCGCCACCGACTCCGCGAAGACCACGTCGTCCCGCTCGAAGGGCGCCCGGCGCGCGTCCCGCAGGAACGTCAGGACGCCGAGGGTCCGGCCCCGGGAGCGCAGCGCCACGCACACCGCGTGCGCCGCCTCGCCCGGCCACTGGTGGGCCTCCGCCCACACCTCCGCCGTCCGGCCGGCGCTCGCCCGTACCGTGCCCACCCGGTCCCAGGCCTGCAGCGCCGGATGCCTCGGCCCGTACCGCAGCGGGATGCCGCCGCCCACGACCGGCGAGGCGGGGCCGGGGGCGCCCGCCGGAGTCGCCAGGGTCCGGGTCAGGCGCCGCTCCCCGGCGACCCGGTCGACGAGGGCGTGGTCGGCGAACCCGGCAAGGGCGAAGTCGAGCAGCACCGCCGCCGCCTCCGCCGGGTCCTCGCACTCCGCCGCCGCCGCGCCCGCCCGGTGCAGCTGACTCCACCGGAACCGCAGCCGGTCCGCCTCCCGCGCCGCGAGGCGCTCCTCCGTCACGTCCTGGAACAGCCAGGCCACCCCCAGCGGCACCGGCTCCTCCGCCATCGGCGACGAAAGCCGCAGGAAGCCGCTGCGCCAGCACCGGCGGCGCTCCCCCGTCGTCGTCCGGATCGTCACCCACACCTCGGCCGGCGCGGACGGACTGCCCTCCGCCAGGACGTGCTGGAGCGCGCCCTCCAGCTCCTCCGCGCCCTGCACGACGACATCACCGAGCGGGCGCCCCAGCAGGGCCGTACGGCCGGTTCCGAAGGCGCGGGCCGCGTGGCCGTTGACCATGGCGGGGCGCAGATCGGCGTCGACGAGCACGACCCCCCAGGAGGCGTCCTCGAACAGGGCTTCGCTGAGGGCCACCGAGCGTTCCAGGTCGAGCTGGACGTGGACCTCGCTGAACGCGAAGTAGACCCCCGCCGGGCGGCCGTCCGCGCCGCGCACCCCGGCGGCCTGGCTCCGTACGAGGACCCGGCCGCCGTCCTTGCGGAGCAGCGCCAGCTCGTGGACCTGCCGCCCGGGTCCCCTCATGGCGCCCATGACCCGCCGCAGGGTCTCCTCGGCGTCGGCGCTGCGCGCCGCCCACCCTTCGAAGCCGTGCCGTCCGACGGCCTCTTCCGCGGACCAGCCGAGGATCCGCTCGGCCTCGCGGTTCCAGTGTGTGACCGTCCCGTCGGCGTCGAAGGCGCAGAGCGCCGCGTCCATCCCGTCGAGCAGCGCCGCCAGCAGATCGGCCCCGGCTCCGGAAACGGAGGCCGTCTCGCTCGCGGACCCCGTGAAAGCACTCATGCCGCACCCCCCATGCTGCGGCCATTCAACTGGAACGTGACGCAGAGCACATCGGCTTCGCCGAAATCGTTGCATCGCGGAAACAGGCGGGCACGCGCGCGTGCTCAGGGCGCGAGGCGCTCCACCCGCCAGGTCTCGCCGTTCTCGCCGTCCTCGCCGTTCTCGCGGACGTAGCGCAGGCGGTCGTGGAGGCGGTTCTCGTGGCCCTGCCAGAACTCGACCGCGTCCGGGACGACCCTGACGCCGCCCCACTCCGGAGGCACCGGCACCTGGGTGCCCTCCGGGTAGCGCGCGGCCAGTTCCTCGTACCGGGCGAGGAGTTCGGCGCGGGAGGCGATCACCGAGGACTGGCGGCTCGCCCAGGCGCCGAGCTGCGATCCGTGCGGGCGGGTGCGGAAGTACGCGACCGTCTCGTCGCGGCCGACGCGCTCGGCGCGGCCCGTGACGATGATCTGCCGGGCCAGCGGGTGCCAGGGGAAGAGCAGCGAGGCGTACGGGTTGCCCGCGAGTTCCGCGCCCTTGCGGGAGTCGTAGTTGGTGAAGAAGACGAAGCCGGCCCGGTCGTAGTGCTTCAGGAGGACCGTCCGGGAGGACGGCCGGCCGCCGGGCGTGGCGGTGGAGACGATCATCGCGTTCGGCTCGTGGATCGCCGGGTTCTCGGCGGTCTCCTTGAACCAGCGGGTGAACTGCGCGATCGGCTCGGGCGCGAGGTCGGCCGCGGAGAGTTCCGTGGTGCGGTACTGCTCGCGCATGTCGGCGGGATCCAGTGCGTCGTTCGCGGTGTCGGTCACGGGGCCATCCTGCCGCAGGGGCCCGTCCCGCCGGCACCGAGGCGTCCTGCCGCAGCGCCTCAGTCTGCCCGGCACCACGTGCCATCAACCCATACTCGCCGGATCGGCGCAGTGTGCCGGATGTCACGCTTCCCCGCATCATCGGAACCGTACAGACTCTTGGGCTGGACGACTGTTGCATTCCCACCATCGACCACCATCCGGTTGATCGATCATCGATAGAGGAGCCGCCTGATGTCCGACTTCGTACCCGGGCTCGAGGGAGTCGTCGCGTTCGAGACGGAGATCGCCGAACCCGACAAGGAAGGCGGCGCCCTCCGGTACCGCGGCGTCGACATCGAGGACCTGGTCGGTCACGTCTCGTTCGGCAACGTCTGGGGCCTGCTCGTCGACGGCGCCTTCAACCCCGGGCTGCCCGCCGCCGAGCCGTTCCCCATCCCGGTGCACTCCGGCGACATCCGCGTCGACGTCCAGTCCGCGCTCGCCATGCTCGCGCCCGTGTGGGGCCTCAAACCGCTCCTCGACATCTCCGTCGAGCAGGCCCGCGACGACCTCGCCCGCGCGGCCGTGATGGCCCTCTCGTACGTCGCCCAGTCCGCCCGCGGCCAGGGCCAGCCCATGGTCCCGCAGAGCGAGATCGACAAGGCCGAGTCCGTCGTCGAGCGCTTCATGATCCGCTGGCGCGGCGAGCCCGACCCGAAGCACGTCAAGGCCGTCGACGCCTACTGGACCTCCGCCGCCGAGCACGGCATGAACGCCTCCACGTTCACCGCGCGCGTGATCGCCTCCACCGGTGCCGACGTGGCCGCCTCCCTCTCCGGCGCCGTCGGCGCCATGTCGGGCCCGCTGCACGGCGGCGCGCCCTCGCGCGTCCTCGGCATGATCGAGGAGATCGAGCGGTCCGGCGACGCCACCGCGTACGTCAAGCAGGCCCTCGACAAGGGCGAGCGCCTGATGGGCTTCGGCCACCGCGTCTACCGCGCCGAGGACCCCCGCGCGCGCGTGCTGCGCCGCACCGCGAAGGAGCTCGACGCCCCGCGCTACGAGGTCGCCGCCGCCCTGGAGAAGGCCGCCCTCGAAGAGCTGCACAGCCGCAGGCCCGACCGGATCCTGGCGACGAACGTGGAGTTCTGGGCGGCCATCGTCCTGGACTTCGCCGAGGTCCCCGCGCACATGTTCACGTCGATGTTCAGCTGCGCCCGTACGGCCGGCTGGTCGGCGCACATCCTGGAGCAGAAGCGCACCGGGCGCCTGGTCCGCCCGTCCGCCCGCTACACGGGCCCCGGCAAGCGGGACCCGCGCGACATCGAGGGTTACGCCGACATCGCCGGCTGAGCCTCCGGGTGGAGGAGGAGCTCCGCGTGGTGGCGTGCCGCCACGAGGGGATGGGCGCGGAGCTTCCCCTTCAGGGCGTTGAACCCGTACTCGGCGAACAGCGGGTTCGCCGGGTCGTGCGTGACGCCGGGCGCCGTGGCCGCGTGCGGGAAGGCGAGCGGCGCGATCCGGGCGTCGAGCCGCGGGTTGTAGAAGAAGGGCACGGAGAACCGTTCCGTCGCCCCGGGCGGGGACACCACACGGTGGTTCGTCGCCAGCAGGTAGCCGTTCGTGGCCACCTCGAGGAGCTCGCCCAGGTTCACGACGAACGCGCCCGGCAGCGGCGGCACGTCGTGGAAGTTCCCGTCCTCCCGCTGGACCTGGAGCCCGCCCACCTGGTCCTGGAGCAGCAGGGTGAGGAAGCCGTAGTCCTTGTGCGCGCCGACGCCCTGGTCGTCGCCCTCGCCGCTGCTGCCCGGGTAGCGCACCAGCTTGAGCTGCGGGTGGGCGCGCGGCCCGAAGATGTCGTCGTAGAAGTCCGCGGGCGCGCCGATCGAGGCGAGCAGCTCGTGCAGCAGCCGCTCGGCGACGCCGCTGAGCCGGTCGATCCAGTGCAGTGCGGCGGTACGCAGCTCGGGGAGCGCGGCCGGCCACTGGTTGGGGCCTTCGAGCCACCAGTACGGGGCTTCCCAGGGCGCGGGGGCGTGCGCGGGGCGCTCGGCGCCGATGTCGAGCTGGTCGCGCCAGTCACGGGCGCCCTGGGTGCGCTCGTCGCCGATGCGGGTGTAGCCGCGGAAGTGCGGCGAGTTGATGTTGTCGAGGGCGAGCCGGTCGGCCTCGGGCAGCGCGAAGAAGGCGTGCATCGCGGTGGTGAGGGCCCGGGTCTCGGCCTCGGTCACACCGTGCCCGACGAGCTGGAAGAAGCCGACGTCATGGGCGGCCGAGTGGAGCTGCGCGTGAAGGAGCCGGCGTGCCTGGGGGTCCCGGTCGGCGGCCGAGAGGTCGACGATGGGGAGCTGGGACGGGTACGAGCTGTTCGTCATGGGTGCATCCGCGGGGTGTACGGGTGCCCGGGGCGGCCGCCGAGGGTGGGGCGGGGGCCACGGGTGCCGGTCGGCTTGGGGCTCTGACGGGGGACCCAGGGGGCGGTGGTGGTGCCCGGGAGGGTCAGGCGGAGCGGCGACAGCTCATGGTCGTGACGCGGACGAAGTCCACGTGGCGACGGCGTACGAGCGTAGGCATGCGACCAGAGTACTGCGGGCCGGGGAGATCGACTGTGGCCCGGGTCACGTCCGGGGCGGGTCCCCGGGGGGCTGTTCAAAGTGCCGGGCGTACGCGAAGATCGCCGCCATTGCGTGTCGAGTACACGCCAAGCTTCCCGTCGCAGCATCCCATCGCAGGAGGATGTCCATGACCCGCCGCACCTCTCGTGGCCTGGTCGCCGCGGCCGCCGTCACCGTGGCCACCGCCACCGCGGCGCTGCTCCCGTCCACGGGAGCCGTCGCCGCCTCGCCGCAGCCCTCGTCGCTGTCGGCCGCCTCGCTGCCGCAGGCCCGCATCTTCATGGTGAACCCGGTCCAGTCCACCGGCGACCAGACCCTCGCCGACCACAAGGACTCCGCGAGCGACGTCCCCGCCTCCGCGTACACCCTCGCCACGCTGCGGAACCTCGGCGCGAGCGGCGGCCTGTCCGGCAAGTGGGTCGAGATCCGCTCCGAGACCGGCAAGCCCGCCACGGTCGCCGGCGCCGCCTCGTACAACCGCTCCGACGACGAGTTCGAGCAGGTCATGGCGTACTTCTGGGTCAACGAGGCGCAGGAGTACCTCCAGGGCCTCGGCTTCGGCACCGAGCTGCCCGGGGCCAACGACCGCGTGCAGCCGGTCCGGCTCAACCAGTGGGGCGCCGACAACTCCTACTTCACCGACAAGAAGGCCGAGATCCGCCTCGGCAAGGGCGGTGTGGACGACGCCGAGGACGCCGAGGTCGTCGTCCACGAGTACGGCCACGCCGTGCACCACGCCCAGGTCCCCGGCTTCGGCACGACCGCGGAGTCCGGCGCCATCGGCGAGGCCTTCGGCGACTACCTGGCCATGGCCGTCGGCACGCACGCGGTCGAGAAGTACGGCTGGCCCCTGAAGGCCGACGCGGCCTGCGTCGCCGACTGGGACGCCACCGGCTACAGCGAGGCCCCGCACTGCCTGCGCCGCCTCGACGGCACCAAGACGTACGCGGACCGCGAGGGCGAGGTGCACGCCGACGGCGAGATCTGGTCCCGGGCGCTCCTCGACATCCACACCTCCCTCGGCGCGCGCACCGCCGGCCGGATCATCGTGAACGCGCAGTTCGGCTTCGCGCCCGACACCAGCTTCGAGGCGGCGGCCCGGACGACGGTGGCGACGGCGGAGCGGATGTACGGGGCGGGTGCGGCGGCCGCCGTACGGGACGCCTTCCGGGCCCGCGAGATCCCGGGGGTCTGAGGGGCTTGGGTCCGCCAGGGCCCTGGGACCTGTCCGGCGGACCATGGCCGGACAGGCCCTAACCCGTCAGGGCTTCGTTCACGAGCCGCGCCCACTGGGACACCACCCGTTCCCGGCGGGCGCGGTCGTCCGTCAGGAGGGTGGCGAGGCCCAGGCCCCGCGCCATGTCCAGGAGCCCCTGGACGGTCTCGCGGACGCCGGGGCGGGACTCGTCCGCGCCCAGGACCTCGACGGCGATGCGGTGGGACTCGCGGCCGACACGGGCCTCCAGCTCCGCGACCCGGTCGCGGAGCTGGTCCTCGTCGGCGGCGGCGACCCACAGGTGGAGGGCGGCCCGGAAGAGGGGGCCCGTGTAGAGGTCGACGATGCCGCAGACGGCCTCCTCCCGGTTGTCGGACGGGAGGGCGCGCAGCGCCTGGGAGCGTTCCTCCGCGACGTACTCGACGGCGGCCGTGAACAGGTCCTCGCGGGTCGGGAAGTGGTGCTGGGCGGCGCCCCGGGAGACGCCGGCCCGTTCCGCGACGACGGCCACCGTGGAGCCCGCCCAGCCGTGTTCGGCCAGGCAGGACACGGCGGCTTCCAGGAGCCGCTGCCGGGTGGCGCGGCTCCGGTCCTGCTTGGGGTTCCGGTCCTGCTTGGGGTTCCGGTCGGGCTTGGGGTTCCGGTCCGGCTGCCGGTCAGGTGCGGTCAGAGCCGCCATGCGGGGTCCCGTCGTTCGAGGAAGGCCGTCATCCCCTCGCGCGCCTCGGCGGAGGCGAAGAGCGTGGCCGACGTCCGCACCAGGTCCTCCGCGTCGCGTTCGAAGGTCTCCAGGACTCTAGCGGTGACCAGCCGCTTGGCCTCCCGCAGGCCCTGCGGGGAGGCGGCGCGCAGGGAGTCGAGGATGCCGGGAAGGTCCTCGTCGCCCGCCGTCACGAGACCCATGGCGACGGCCTCCGGGACGCCGAACCGCTCCCCCGTCAGGTAGTGGCGGGCCGCCGCGCGCGGTTCCAGCTTCGGCAGGAGGGTGAGGGAGATGACGGCGGGGGCGACCCCGATCCGTACCTCCGTGAGGGCGAAGTCCGCGCCCTCCCCCGCCAGCACGATGTCGCAGGCGCCGAGCAGACCGAGACCGCCGGCCCGGGTGTGGCCGCCGGCGGTGACATGACCGACGACCGGTTTCGGCAGCTCGACGATCTGCCGGAGCAGGTCCACGAAGGCGTACGGGCTCGGCGGCGCCTTCAGGTCGGCGCCCGCGCTGAAGGTGCTGCCGGTGTGGGTGAGGACCACCGCGCGGACCGCCGGGTCCTTGCCGCAGGCGGTGAGCGCGTCGGCGAGTTCGGTGACGAGCGTCCCCGAGAGCGCGTTGCGGGTGGCCGGGGAGTCCAGGGTGAGGGTGGTGATGCCCCGTTCCTCGGTGACGATGACGGTGTCGGCGGCCGGGCTCAAGTGCGGTCCCTCAATTCCCTGCGGAGGATCTTCCCGGACGCTGCCCGGGGGACGGTGTCGATGAACTCGACGCTGCGGACCTTCTTGTACGGGGCGACGCGGGCGGCGACGTGCGCCATGACGTCCTCGGCGGAGAGGTCCGGCGCGGCCGGCTGGCGTACGACGAAGGCCTTGGGCATCTCGGTGCCTTCGGCGTCGGTGACGCCGATGACGGCGGCGTCGGCGATGCCGTCGTGGGTGAGGAGGAGCGCTTCGAGTTCGGCGGGGGCGACCTGGAAGCCCTTGTACTTGATCAGCTCCTTGACGCGGTCGACGACGAACAGCCAGCCGTCGGCGTCGACCCGCCCGATGTCGCCGGTGTGCACCCAGCCGTCGGCGTCGATCATGGCGGCGGTGGCGTCGGGGCGCCCGAGGTAGCCCTTCATGACCTGCGGCCCCCGGATGGCGACCTCGCCCTCCTCGCCCGGGGCGGCGTCCTTCGACGGGTCGTCGAGGGAGAGGATCCGCATCTCGGTGGAGGGCAGCAGCTTGCCGACGGTGCCGGGCGGGGGGTTCGGGGCGTCGAGGGGGACGACGTGGGTGCCGGGGGACAGCTCCGTCATGCCGTACGCCTGGAGGACCGGCGGCAGCCCGAGCCGCGCCGAACAGGCCTCGGCGAGGGCCGCGTCGAGCGGGGCGGCGGCGCTGACGATGTACTCCAGGGAGGACAGGTCGTAGTCGGCGACGGCCGGGTGCTTGGCGAGGGCGAGGACGATCGGCGGGGCCACGTACAGGCCGTTGATGCGGTGCTTCTGGATGGCGGCGAGGAAGGTGTCGAGCTCGAAGCGGGGCAGGACCACGACGGTGGCGCCCTGGCGGAGGGGCGCGTTCATGAGAGCGGTGAGCCCGTATATGTGGAAGAAGGGCAGCACGGCGAGAATGCGGTCCCCCGGTCCCATCGGGATGACCGGCTCCAGCTGGGCCAGGTTGGTGGCGATGGAGGCGTGCGTGAGCATCACGCCCTTGGGGACGCCGGTGGTGCCGGAGGAGTACGGGAGGGCGGCGACGTCCTCGTCGGGGTCGACGTCGATCTCGGGCACGGGTCCGGTGGAGCCGAGGAACGCCTGCAACGACCGCACGTCACCGGCCTCCGCCTGGTCGCAGACGAAGATCTCCTCGATCCCGCCCGCGAGTTCGGCGGCGGCGCGGGCGGAGGCGAGCAGCGGCGACACGGTCACGATCCAGCGCGCGGCCGAGTCCCTGAGCTGCTTGGCGAACTCCTCGGGCGTGGCGAGTGGGTGCACGGTGGTGACGGCGGCGCCGGCGCGCGTGGCGGCGTAGAAGGCGACGGGGAACAGCACGGTGTTGGGGCTGTGCAGCGCGAGCACGTCCCCCTTCCGCACCCCGGCCTCGGCGAGCCCGGCGGCCACGAGCCGGTGGAAGGCGTCGATCTGCCCGTACGTGAGGGTGAGCTCGCCGGTCCCGTCGATCAGCGCGGGCAGGTCGCCGCGCTCGGCGGCGCGGCCGAGGACGGCGTCGTGGATGGGGAGGGAGACGGTGGACACGTTCTCGTACTCACTGCGGAACACCATGCGTTGCCCCCTGAGCGGTGGAAGGTGGTCGCCAGGATCGCCCGTACCGGTACGGCTTGGGGAGACCCTGGCACCACTCCATCGAAACAATCAAGCACGCCTGCATGATTTGGGGGATGATCCGGGCCGTTCCTCCCCCGACCCTCGCCTGCCGTGCCCTCAGCCCTCGCAGGCCACGCCGTCGCCGTCGCGGTCGAGGTGGCTGCCGTAGCCCGGCTCGCCCGCCCGGATGGGTGCGGCGCCGGCGGCCCGGACAGCCGTGCAGTTGCGGTAGTAGACGCTGCTGTCGCCGCCGGAGGACGTGTCCTCGTCGGCGTCCTGCGTGGGCTCCGGCGCGCTGGTGCGCGTCGGCTCAGGCGTGGGCGTCGGCCGCTGGGTGGTGGGCGCGGGCGTCGGAGTCGGCGTGTGGAGCAGCGTGTTCGGCGACTTCGGGCACGGGACGCCGGGGCCCGTCAGGTACACCACCGGCACCATCGACGCGATCGGCGCGCCGGCGTCCGGGCGCTGGAAGCAGACCGTCCACGTGCCGTGACCGGCCGGCAGGTCGACGTCCTTGTAGGCGGCGTAGACCCGGCCCTGGTTGTCCGTGATGAGCTGCTCGGCGGCCGCGAAGGTGCCGCCGACGAGCCGGGGCATCACCGGGGCGGCCGTGGTCTTCGACGGGGTCGGGGTCGGCGTGGGTGTGGGCTTCGCGGACGCCGTCGCCGTGACCGTCGGCTTCGGCGCGGCCTTCGCGTCGTCCTTCGTCTCGTCCGCCGAGGGGACGAGGAAGGGCAGCAGGAACCACAGGCCGGAGAGGACGGTCGCCACGATCTTCTGCGACTGCTTCCAGAGGCTCAGCCAGGCGAGGGCTATGCCCGCGGGCGGGAAGACCACGAGCAGGACGACGATCAGGGCGGGGTGCTGCCACCAGCGGCGGACGGGCGCGGGGGCGTACGGATAGGGGTGCGGATGCACGGGCGCGTCTCCTGGGAATGTGAACTGCGTGTGCGCGAAGTGCCGAGAGCGTACACAGGATGTTCACAGGCGATGACCGCCTTACAGAATTCGAGACCGTGACGGAACCTCCGCCTCCGGGCCGTCGGACGGCCCGGAGGACTGAAAAGGCCGAAGAGGCCCGGCTCAGTACGACTTGGGCAGCCCCAGGGAGTGGGTCGAGACGTAGTTCAGGATCATCTCCCGGCTGACCGGGGCGATCCGGGCCACCCGGGCCGCCGTGATCAGCCTGGCCAGGCCGAACTCCTTCGTGAGGCCGTTGCCGCCGAGGGTGTGGACCGAGGTGTCGACGGCCTTCACGCACGCCTCCGCCGCCGCGTACTTCGCCATGTTCGCGGCCTCGCCCGCCCCCAGGTCGTCGCCCGCGTCGTACAGCTTCGCCGCCTTCTGCATCATCAGGCGGGCCAGCTCCAGTTCGATGTGCGCCTGGGCGAGGGGGTGGGCGATGGCCTGGTGGGCGCCGATCGGGGCCTTCCAGACCTGGCGTTCCTTCGCGTACGCCACGGCCCGTTCGAGCGCGTAGCGGCCCATGCCGATCGCGAACGCCGCCGTCATGATCCGCTCCGGGTTGAGGCCCGCGAAGAGCTGGAGGAGCCCCGCGTCCTCGTCGCCGACGAGGGCGTCCGCCGGCAGGTGCACGTCGTCGAGCGTCAGCTCGAACTGCTTCTCGTCCGCCGCGAGTTCCATCTCGATGTGGCGCCGCCCGAAGCCGGGGGTGTCACGCGGCACGATGAAGAGGCAGGCCTTGAGGTTGCCGGTGCGGGCGTCCGACGTACGGCCCACGACCAGCGTCGCGTCCGCGATGTCGACGCCCGACACGAACACCTTCCGGCCGTTGAGGACCCAGCCCTCCTCGGTGCGGGTCGCGGTGGTCGTGATGCGGTGCGAGTTCGAGCCCGCGTCGGGCTCGGTGATGCCGAACGCCATCGTCCTCGTGCCGTCCGCGAGGCCCGGGAGCCAGGCCCGCTTCTGCTCCTCCGTACCGAAGCGGGCGATGACCGTGCCGCAGATGGCGGGCGAGACGACCATCATGAGGAGCGGGGCCCCGGCGGCGCCCGCCTCCTCCAGGACGATCGACAGCTCGGCCATGCCGCCGCCCCCGCCGCCGTACTCCTCGGGCAGGTTCACGCCCAGGTAGCCGAGCTTCCCGGCCTCCGCCCACAGCGTCGCCCGGTCGAAACCGGCGCCGTGGCGCCGGCCGAGCGCGGAGACGGCGGCGCGGAGTTCGGTGTGTTCCCGCGGCTCTATGTCGGTGCTCATACGGGGTCTTCCTCCTGTGCTTCGGTCGTGACGTCTGCCTGTACGACGGCGAGCAGGGCACCGACCTCGACCTGGCGGCCGGGGGCGGCGTGGAGCGCGGTGAGCGTGCCGGAGGCGGGAGCGATGACGCGGTGCTCCATCTTCATGGCCTCCAGCCAGAGGAGCGGCTGCCCGTCGGTGACCCGGTCGCCGACGGCCAGACCGTCCGCGACCCGGACGACGGTGCCGGGCATGGGGGCGAGCAGGGACCCGGGTTCCCGCTGGTCGGCGGGGTCCGGGAAGCGGGGGCGGGAGGTGAGCCGGTACGGGCCGACGTGGATGGCCTCGCCGTACCGGGCGACGTCGAAGTCCCGTACGACCCCGGCGATTTCCAGGCGTACGCGACGGGGTTCCGCCGACACGACCCGGACGCCCTCCGGCGCCGTGACCTCGTACCCGCCTCCCCGGCTCGGCCGGTAGCGGACCTCGTGCTCCCCGTACGCCTTCACCTGGTCCTGCGAAGGAAGGTTCCGCCAGCCGCCGAACCTCCCTCCGGCCCCGGCGGCCTCCGCGAGCGCGGCGGCGACCGCCGCGTACGCCTCGCCGTCCCGGGGGCGGGTGAGCGCCTCCAGGTTCCGCCCGTAGAACCCGGTGTCCAACCGGTCGACGTCCCGGAACTCGGGGTGTCGCAGCGAGGCGACGAGCAGGTCCCGGTTGGTGGCGGGCCCGTGGATCACCGCCCGTTCAAGGACGTGGGCCAGCTTGCGCACGGCCTCGGCGCGGGTCGGCGCGTGCGCCACGACCTTGGCGAGCATGGCGTCGTAGTGCACCGGCACGGTGTCCCCCGAGGCGTACCCGGTGTCGACGCGGACGCCGGGACCGGCCGGGAACTCGAACCGGTGCAGGACACCCGTCTGCGGCGTCCAGCCCGTGGCGGGGTCCTCGGCGTAGAGCCGAGCCTCGACCGCGTGACCGGTCTCCACCACCGGGCCGGCGGGAAGCGGCGCGCCCTCCGCGACGGCGATCTGGAGGGCGACGAGGTCGACGCCGTACACGGCCTCGGTCACCGGGTGCTCCACCTGGAGCCGGGTGTTCATCTCCAGGAAGTGCCAGCGGCCGTCCTCGTAGAGGAACTCCACCGTCCCCGCGCCCACGTACCCCACCCGCGACACGGCCTCCCTCACCCGCGCGCGGAGCTCGCCGGTCCCGTCGGTGTGCAGGCCGGGGGCGGGCGACTCCTCGATCACCTTCTGGTGGCGGCGCTGGAGCGAGCAGTCACGGGTGCCGAGCAGCAGGACACCGCCGTGCGCGTCCGCGAGGACCTGCACCTCCACGTGCCGGCCGTTCTCCACGTACGGCTCGACGAACACCTCGCCGTCCCCGAAGGCGCTCGCCGCCTCGGCCGATGCCGCCTTCAACGCCCCCTCAAGCTCGGTGAGTTCGCGTACGACCCGCATGCCGCGCCCGCCGCCGCCCGCCGCCGCCTTCACCAGGACCGGCAGGTCCCCCTCGGTGACGTCGGTGAGCGGCTCGACCCCCATGAGCTGCTTCGCCCGCGTCTTCGAGGCCATCGCCTCGATCACCTCCGGCGGCGGCCCGATCCAGACCAGGCCCGCGTCGGTCACGGCCCGCGCGAAGTCGGCGTTCTCGGAGAGGAAGCCGTAGCCCGGGTGGACGGCGTCCGCGCCCGCCGCGAGCGCCGCCTTCACCACCAGGTCGCCGCGAAGGTACGTCTCCGCCGGCGCGGCCCCCGGCAGCCGTACCGCCGCGTCGGCCTCGCGGACGTGCAGGGCGTCGGCGTCCGCGTCGGAGTACACGGCGACGGTGGAGATGCCGAGGTCACGGCAGGTGCGGAAGACGCGGCAGGCGATCTCGCCCCGGTTGGCGACGAGGACGGAGGTGATCATGGTGATCAAGGAAGGTGCCTCACATTCGGAAGACGCCGAAGCCGCCGCGCGCGCCCTCGACCGGTGCCGTGTGGATCGCGGAGAGGCACAGCCCGAGGACCGTGCGGGTGTCGCGGGGGTCGATGACCCCGTCGTCGTAGAGCCGTCCGGAGAGGAACATCGGCAGGGACTCCGACTCGATCTGCGCCTCGACGAGGGCGCGGAGCCCTGCGTCGGCCTCGGCAGCCTTGTCGTCGTACGGCTGCCCCTTGGCGACGGCGCTCGCCCGCGCCACGATCGACAGGACCCCGGCCAGTTGCTGCGGGCCCATGACGGCGGACTTGGCGCTCGGCCAGGCGAAGAGGAAGCGCGGGTCGTACGCCCGGCCGCACATGCCGTAGTGCCCGGCGCCGTAGCTCGCCCCCATGAGGACGGACAGGTGGGGGACGCGCGAGTTCGACACCGCGTTGATCATCATGGCGCCGTGCTTGATGATGCCGCTCTGCTCGTACTCCTTGCCGACCATGTAGCCGGTGGTGTTGTGGAGGAAGAGGAGGGGGACGTCCCGCTGGTTGGCGAGCTGGATGAACTGCGCCGCCTTCTGCGACTCCGGGCCGAAGAGCACGCCCTGCGCGTTGGCGAGGACACCGACGGGGTAGCCGTGCAGGCTCGCCCACCCGGTCACCAGGCTGGGCCCGTACAGCGGCTTGAACTCGTCGAAGTCGGAACCGTCGACGATCCGGGCGATCACCTCGCGCGGGTCGAACGGGGTCTTGAGGTCGCCGGGCACGATCCCGAGGAGTTCGTCCTCGTCGTACATCGGGGGCTCTCCCGTGAGCGGATCGGGATGCGCCTTGCGGTGGTTCAGACGGGCCACGATCCGGCGGGCCTGGCGGATCGCGTCCGTCTCGTCGACGGCGTAGTGGTCGGCGAGCCCCGACGTCCTCGCGTGCATCTCGGCACCGCCGAGGGACTCGTCGTCGCTCTCCTCCCCCGTCGCCATCTTCACCAGCGGCGGACCGCCCAGGAAGACCTTCGACCGCTCCTTGATCATGACGGCGTGGTCGGACATGCCGGGGACGTACGCCCCGCCGGCCGTCGAGTTCCCGAAGACGACGGCGACGGTCGGGATGCCGGCCGCCGACAGACGCGTCAGGTCGCGGAAGAGCGCCCCGCCGGGGATGAAGATCTCCTTCTGGGAGGGGAGATCGGCGCCGCCGGACTCGACGAGCGAGATGACGGGCAGCCGGTTGGCGAACGCGATCTCGTTGGCCCGCAGCGCCTTCTTCAGCGTCCACGGGTTGGAGGCGCCCCCGCGCACGGTCGGGTCGTTGGCGGTGATCAGGCACTCGACGCCCTCGACGACCCCGATCCCGGTGACCAGGGACGCGCCCACTGTGTACTCGGGGGAGGCGCTGCCCCAGGCGGCGAGCGGCGACAGTTCGAGGAACGGCGAATCCGGGTCGACGAGCAGCTCGATCCGCTCGCGGGCGAGCAGCTTGCCGCGCGCCCGGTGCCGGGCCGTGTACTTCTCGCCGCCGCCCGCGAGCGCCTTGGCGTGCTCGGCGTCGAGGGCGGCCAGCTTGTCGAGCATGGCGGCGCGGTGGGCCCGGTAGTCGGGTCCGCCGGTGTCGAGGGCGGAGGCGAGGACGGTCACGGGCGATCCCCCCGTACGGCTTTCGGTGCGACGGTCACAGGAGTCCCTCCGGGATGTCGATGTGGCGCGAGCGGAGCCACTCGCCGAGCGCCTTGGCCTGGGGGTCGAACCGGGCCTGCGAGGCGACGCCCTCGCCGAGGATTCCGGCGACGGTGAAGTTGAGCGCGCGCAGACGCGGCAGGACGTGCCGGGTGACGGTCAGGCCGGCGGTCTCCGGGAGGAGCTCCTTGAACGTGCCGACGGTGAGGGCGTGGGCGAGCCAGCGCCACTCCTCCTCCGTGCGGACCCACACGCCGACGTTGGCGTCGCCGCCCTTGTCGCCGCTGCGGGCCCCGGCGATCCGGCCGAGCGGAACACGCCGGACCGGCCCGTACGGGAGCGGCTCGGGAAGATCCGGGCTGGGTACGGGTGCCAGGTCGAGGGTCCGTGGCGGTACGGGGACGGGGACGCGGGTCCCGTCGGGGAGCACGGCCGTGTGCGGGACCTCGGCGGCCGGTACGGACGCGGTGTCGAAGACGCCGTAGGGGGCGCCCCTGCCGGGTGGGGCGGTGACGTGGAAGCCGGGGTAGCTCGCGAGGGCCAGCTCGATCGCGGCCCCCGTCAGGGTGCGGCCGACCTTCTCGGGGTCCTGGTCCCGGACGACGAGCCGGAGCAGGGCGCTCGCGGTCTCCTCGGTGCCGGCGTCGGGCCTGTCGGTCCGCACAAGCTCCCACCGCACCTCGCCGGGGCGGGACTTCACGAGCGCGTCCTCGACCTGGTCCCGCACCAGCCGGGCCTTCGCCTCGACGTCGAGACCCGTGAGGACGAACACCACCTCGTTGCGGAAGCCGCCGAGCCTGCTGCGCCCGACCTTGAGCGTCGGGGGTGGCGCCTCGCCCCGTACGCCGTCGATCCGGACCCGGTCGGGGCCCTCCTGGGTGAGCCGGGCGGTGTCGAGGCGGGCGGTCACGTCCGGGCCGGGGTAGCGGGCGCCGGCCGTCTCGTAGAGGAGCTGCGCCGTGACCGTGCCGACGTCGACGAGGCCGCCGGTCCCGGGGTGCTTGGTGATGACCGCGCTGCCGTCCGCGTGCAGCTCGGCGACCGGGAAGCCGGGGCGGCGCAGGACCTCCGGGTCGTGCTCGCGGAAGAAGGCGTAGTTGCCGCCGGTGGCCTGGGTGCCGCACTCCAGGACGTGCCCGGCGACGACCGCGCCGGCAAGCCTGTCGTACTCCTCGGGCCCCCAGCCGAAGTGCCACTGCGCGGGCCCGGTGACGAGCGCGGCGTCGGTGACGCGGCCGGTGACGACGACATCGGCTCCGGCGGAGAGACAGGCGGCGATGCCGGCGCCGCCGAGATAGGCGTTGGCGGTGAGCGCGCCGCCCGTGGCGGGCAGCCGGTCGCCCTCCACGTACCCGATCCGGGTCGGCAGGCCGAGCTTCGCGGCGAGGGCGCGCAGGGCGTCGGCGAGCCCGGCGGGGTTGAGGCCGCCCGCGTTGGCGACGATCCTGACCCCGCGCTCGTGGGCGAGGCCGAGGCCCTCCTCCATCTGGCGCAGGAACGTCTTCGCGTACCCGGCCTTCGGGTCCTTCAGCTGGTCGCGGCCGAGGATGAGCATGGTCAGCTCGGCGAGGTAGTCGCCGGTGAGGACGTCGAGTCCACCGCCGGGCCCGCCGCCGGTGAGCATCTCGCGGACGGCGTCGAAGCGGTCGCCGTAGAAACCGGAGGCGTTGCCGATACGGAGGACCACTAGGACCCCTCCGGGGCGCGGCCCGGACCCGCGGGGCCCGCGAAGGCCTGGGCGATGGTGAGCCAGTGCTCGGCGTCGGGGCCTTCGGCGACGAGGGCGGTGTCGTCGCGGTGGACGCGCTGGGTGACGAGGAGGCAGAAGTCGAGGGCGGGCCCGGTGACCTTCTGGGCGGCGCCCTCGGGGCCGTAGACCCACGACTTCCCGTCCGGCGCGACGAGTTCCACCCGGAAGGGGTCGGCGGGCGCCGGGAGACCCCGCACCAGGTAGGCGTAGTCGCGGGCGCGGTGGCCGATCCAGGCGACGTGCCGGAGGCGGGCGGTGGGCGCGCGGACGACCCCGAGGGCGTCGGCGATGTCCTGGCCGTGCGCCCAGGTCTCCATGAGCCGGGCGGTGGCCATGGCGGAGGCGCTCATCGGCGGCCCGTACCAGGGGAAACGCACGCCCGGCGGCACCGCGCGCAGGGCCTCCTGGAGCTGCTCGCGGCCCTCGCGCCAGCGCGTGAGCAGCTCGGCGGGCGGCAGCTTCGCGCCCTCCTCGGCGCCCTCGTCGACGAAACGGTCGGGCGCGGCGAGGGCCTTCGCGGTCTCGGCGGCGAAGGCCTCGGCGTCGGTGGCGGCGAGGAGCGCGGCGCGGTCGGTCCAGGCGAGGTGCGCGATCTGGTGGGCGACGGTCCAGCCGGGCGCGGGGGTGGGCGCACCCCACTGCTCCTGGCTCGACTCGCCGACGAGCAGGTCGAGTTCGTCGCTCTCGGCACGCAGGTCGTCGAGCACGACGACGGGGTCGGACACGGTGCGCTCCCCTCGGGGGACGGGCGTTCACGGGCCTTCGCCGAGGAGCATGACAGCGACACCAGAAACAATCAAGCGTGCTTGCTTTACTTTCGAGGGGTACTTCCGGGGGACTTCCGAGGGGGCGGTCGCGTCACGCCCACGCGTTGAAGAGCACTCCACCCAGCGTGGTGACGCCGTACGTGCGCACCTGGCGCCACTCCACCCGCGTGAACGCCGAAGTGTCCACGCCGGAGAGAGGCGTGGCGAGCCGCTCGCCGCTCAGCACCACGAAGCCCGCCGCCTCGAAGACCGAGGCCCACGACGGAGGATCGAGGAACAACTCCTCCGCGTACCAGTTCCGGCGCTCCCGGGCGAAGGCGATCCAGGGATGATGGGCGTGACACAGGACGACGGTCTCGCCGGTGCGATCGACGACCGACGCGATGTGGAAGGTCCGAGGGAACTCCTGGACCTCGATCTCGCCCAGCCGGCCCTCGGCGGCCCGGGCGGCGGCGTGCAGAGCGGCTCGGAACGCCCGCAGACCGGTCTCCGGAAGCGGGCCGTCCTTCGCCACGAAGAAGCCCGTCGCGCCGCGCGGCAGCGCGAAACCCGTGTCGCCCTCGCCTCCGTTCCCCACGCCGTTCCCCTCATCCCCCTCGTCGCTCACGCCCCGGCGGCGCGTCGCGGCCTCGGCACCAGTTCACCACCGCAGTTGGGGCACACATCCGCCATGGCGTCGGCGCAGGGAACGCAGAAGCTGCACTCGTACGAACAGATCCGCGCGGGCCCGTCGGGTGTCAGGGCCGCCGCCTCGCAGCGCTCACACCGGTCTCGCATCTCCAGAGCCATGACCGGCCCCCTCCCTCGTACGACGACTGCGAACACCCCCATGGTCCGCGGCCGCACCGGGCCCCCTCCACCGCCGCGACGGCCAAAGATCAACGGAATCGGGTCAGCGCCCGGCGGAGACGCGCAAGGGTGCCCGGCCGGGACGCGCGCCGGCCGGGCACCCTTGCGCATGCGCGCCGTCCTACCAGTTCACGAACTTCACCGAACCGAAGTGTTCGACGCCGACCGTACCCGGCTGGTAGAAGGCCACGGTCTCGCTGTCGTGGCAGTCCACACCCCGGTACAGGATCGCCGTGCGGTCGGTGTGGTTGGTCGGCCGGTCCGCCGCACCCTGCATGTTGTAGCAGTGATTGTCCTCCGGGTCGGGCAGCTCGAGTGGCGCCCACCACCAGTCCACGTGATAGACGAAACTCCCTCGTGCCGCCTGAGCGGGCGTCGCGAACGCGGTGGACAGGGCCGCGGCGGCGACGGCGACGGCCAGCGCCTTTCGGAGGTTCTTCATGTGGCTACTCCCTCGGGTGACGTCATGACGTCTCGACGTGGACGTCTGTACGGGCGGTCAGTGTGTCCGCCCGGACACGCCCGCGGGACGACTGTCACCCGAACAGCCGCGGGGGAAACGATCCCGCCTCACCCTCCGGAGCTATCGTCCCTCCGTAAACCCCGTTCGGCGTTGAGCAGCGGCTCGATCGGGGACGGACGCGGTCAGCCGTCGATCCGCAGCAGCAACTTGCCCGTCGAGGTGCGCCCGCCCATCAGGGCGTGGGCCGCGGCCGCCTCCGACAGCGGGAACTCCGCGGTGACCGGAAGCTTCACGGTGCCGTCGGTGACGGCACCGAAGGCGCGCTCGGTGAGCGACCGCAGCGCCTCGGGCGCCGACCGCGCGAGAGCGAGGATGGAGAAGCCGGCGACGGAACGGCCCTCCGCGTAGAGCTCGGGCTGCCCCACCTGCCACGGGGCCGCCCCGCTCGCGTTGCCGAAGGACACCAGGCGCCCGAAGACGGCCAGCGCGTCGAGTCCCCGGCGAAGGGTGTCGCCGCCCACCGGGTCGAGCAGCAGGTCGACGCCCCTGCCGCCGGTGGCGCGGCGGACCTCCTCGGGGAAGGAGTCGCCCACGAACACCTCGTCGTAGCCGTACGCGAGGGCGTGCTCGGCCTTTACGGAGGAGGAGACCACGCCGTACACCGCGCCCGCGCCGGCCGCCCGGGCCAACTGCCCGGCCGCGGTGCCGATGCCGCCCGCGGCGCCGTGCACCAGCACGCTCTCCCCGGCGCGCAGCCGCCCCACCTCGTGGAGCAGGGCGTACGCGGTCGGCAGCACGGTGGGGAGCGCGGCCGCGGTCCGCAGGTCCACGCCCTCAGGGAGGGGGAAGACGGTGGCTGCCTCGGCGACCACCACCTCCGCGTAGGCGCCGGCGCCGACGAGCGCGGCGACCTCCTGTCCGGGACGCAGTCCCTCGACGCCGTGGCCGACGGCGCGGATCCGTCCGGAGACCTCCAGGCCGGGGACGAAGGGCAGCGACTCCACCCGGTAGCCCTCGGCACGTGCCTTGAGGTCCGCGAAGTTCACGCCCGCGTAGGCGGTGTCGATGGTGACCCGGCCGGGCCCCGGCTCGGGGGTGTCGGCCCGCACGACCTTCAGCACCTCGGGGCCGCCGTACTCCTGGAACTGGACTGCACGCATGACGGAACGCACCCTTCGACAGGTGTTCAATGAAAAGCGAACACTCGGAGTGTATGATCGTCATCGAACACTCTGCAAGGGGGCGGAACGACGAACGCGAGGAGAACGGCATGCCGGAGCAGGCTGCGGGCGGCGGCCACCGTGCCGCACCCGTGCACACGGACCCCGACGAGGTTCCCCTCCTGACCGCACTGTCCGCGCTCGCGGATCCCGTACGCATCCAGCTGATCCGCGAACTGGCCGGCTCCGCCGACTGGACGCGCAGCTGCGGCAGCTTCGACGTCCCCGTCGGGAAAGCGGCGCTCAGCCATCACTTCTCGGTACTGCGGGGCGCGGGCCTGGTCGAACAGCGCGACCAGGGGTCCAAGCGGGTCAACCGACTGCGCCGCGGCGAGTTCGAGGCCCGCTTCCCCGGACTGCTCGACCTGCTCCTGCGCTCCGACGACGCCGGCAGCGCCGACAACACCGGCTGAACCTTCGAGCGGGCGACCGGGTCAGCGCCTGACCAGACAGAACGGATGACCCGCCGGGTCCGCGTACACGCGCCAGGACCGCGTGCCCGCCCCGCCGTCGAGGAGGGTCGCGCCCCGCGCGAGGACCTGCTCCTCGGCCGCGTCGAGGTCGGCGACACCGAAGTCGAGGTGGAACTGCTGCGGGCGCTCGGAACCCGGCCAGGTCGGCGGGCGGTGGTCGGGGACGCCCTGGAAGCAGAGGACGAGGCCGCCGGGCGTGTGGAGGGTGGACCAGGCCTCGTCGACCGACCAGCGCCGGTCCGGCCGGTCGACCTCGCCGCCGAGCACCGCGCGGTAGAACTCCGCGAGCACGCGAGGGTCGGGGCAGTCGAGCACGACGCACTGGAGATCGGCGATCATGCCCGGAGTCTAGGGTCACGACCCGAGGGCGACTTCAGGACACCGCCGTAAGGTCGCGTCGCGCCCCCGCTACTCCTTACGCGGACGCGACTGGGTGCGGACCGCGCCCATGCTCGCCGCGATCACGAGGGCGATGGCGACGGCCTCGGTGACGGACAGGGCCTGGCTGAGGATGAGGAAGCCGGCGGCGGCCGCGATGGCCGGTTCCAGGCTCATCAGGATCGCGAAGGTGGGCGCGGGCAGGCGGCGCAGGGCGAGGAGTTCGAGGGTGTACGGCAGCACCGAGGACATCAGCGCGACCGCGAGGGCCAGGCCGATCGTCGACGGTACGAGGAGCTTGCCGCCCGCCTCCGCGATGCCGAGCGGCAGGGTCAGCACCGCGCCGAAGGCCATGGCGAGCGCGAGCCCGTCGGCCTGTGGGAAGCGCCGGCCCGTACGTGCGCTGAACACGATGTACGCGGCCCACATGGCGCCCGCGGCGAGCGCGAAGACCGCGCCGAGCGGATCGAGACGGTCGAAGCCGCCGCCGCCGAGGAGGACGAGGCCACAGAGGGCGAGTCCCGCCCACAGCAGGTTCATCAGCCGGCGCGAGGCGACCACCGACAGGATCAGCGGGCCGAGGACCTCAAGGGTCACGGCGGCACCCAGCGGGATCCGGTCGGCGGCCTGGTAGAAGAGGACGTTCATGCCCGCCATGGCGGCGCCGAAGGCGGCGATCGTCCCCCAGTCGGCGCGGCTGTAGCCGCGGACCTTGGGCCGGCAGACGATCAGCAGGACGGCGGCGGCGAGCACGAGCCGCAGGGTGACGACTCCGAGGGCCCCGGCGCGCGGCATGAGGAGTACGGCGACGGCCGAGCCGAACTGTACGGAGAGCCCGCCCGCGACGACGAGCGCCACCGGCCCGAGCCGGCGCCCGGCCGTCGGCTGCGCCACCGGGGCCACCCGGGGGCCGGGGACGGCCGCCGCGGCGGGGGGCACGACGGAGGCCGCGACGGGGGCCACATCCTTGACCGGACTGTCCACCGACTGCTCCTCCACCACGTCACACACAAGGGTTCACGGAATCCGGGGCTCACGAAGCCCGCCCCGAAGTCCACCATACTGGACTACCAGTCCACCACATTGGACCACCCGGCGGCTCCCTCCACCCACTCCCCTCCCACGCTACGAGCCCCCGCGCGGCACCGGAAATGCCGATTGCCCTGCGGTTATGCTTCGGACGCATGGGCATCGAGCTACGCCACCTCCGCTGCTTCCTCGCCATCGCCGAAGAGAACAGCCTCACCAGAGCGGCCGCCCGGCTCCACCTCACCCAGCCGGCCGTCTCCCGCACGCTCGCCGCCCTGGAACAGCACCTCGGCGCCCGGCTCGTCGACCGCTCCACCCACCACCTCGCCCTCACCGCCGAGGGCCGCGCCTTCCAGGACCGGGCGGCCGCCGCGCTCGCCGCGTTCGAGGCCGCCGTCGACCCGGCGAGGCTGCGCCACCGCCCCCTGCGCCTCGGACACGCCTGGTCGGCCTTCGGCCCGTACACGACTCCGCTGCTCCGGCGCTGGCAGCGCGAACACCCCGAGACCCCGCTCGAACTCCTGCGCGTCGACGACCGCACGGCCGGCCTCACCCGGGGAGAGGTGGACGCGGCCCTGCTCAGGGGAGCGGTGGACACACCGGGCCTGGTCACCGAGCAGCTCACCACGGAGGAACGGGTAGCCGCCGTACCCTCCGACAGCCCGCTCGCCGACCGGCCACGGCTCACCCTCGGCGACCTGGCGGGCGGAACCGTCGTACTCAACACCGTCTCCGGTACGACCACCCTCACGCTCTGGCCGGCAGCCGACCGCCCGGCGGCCACGGTCACCGTCGCCAACACCGACGACTGGCTCACCACGATCGCGGCGGGCCGGGGCGTCGGCGTCTCGTCCGCGTCGACGGCCGCCCTGCACCCCCACCCGGGCGTCACGTACCGCGCGCTGACGGACGCACCCGCACTGCCGGTGGTCCTGGCCTGGCGGGACGCGTTCCCGCACCCGGCGACGGAGGCGCTGGTCGCGATGGCCCGGGAGATCGTCAGCGGGGACTGAGCGCTTCCCACTCCTCGCGGAGGATGCCGTACGTCACCGAGTCGCGCCAGCAGCCCCGGACGTGGACGTGCCCCCGGATCAGGCCCTCCTCGGTGAACCCGGCGGCGAGGAGGGTCCGCGCGGAGCCGGTGTCGAGGGGCGCTCGCGCGGCCCACACCCGGTGCAGGTCGAGGGCGCGGAAGGCGAGGGCGAGCAGAAGGCCGACGGTCTCCCGCCCGTACCCGACGCCCCAGGACTCGGGGCGCAGGGCGAACCCGACGGTGGCGGCCCGCTGCTGGTGCGGATCGAGCGCGAGCGGCCCGAACCCGACGAGCGCGCCGGTGGCACGCTCGACGACGGCGAGCGCGTACTCCTGCCGGGGAACGACCAGGGCGGAGACCATCGACCGCTCGACGATGCCCTGGACTTCGGGCAGGGAGCGGGGGGTGAAGCCGAGGTGCTCGGTCACGGCCTCGGAGCCGTAGACGCCATGGACGGCAGGCCCGTCACCGACTTCGAGCTCGCGGAGCACGAGCCGGGGGTACGGGGAGGGGGCAGGACGTTCGAGGGCTTCTGGTGCGGCCGCCAGAAACGACGCCCCCGCGCACCTCAGGAACCCGCCCCCACATCCAGCCCCTCCGCGAGCAGTTCCGCCAGGTGACGGGCCCTGACGTCTGCCACGTGGCCGATCTGGGTTCTGCACGAGAAGCCGTCCGCCAGGACGGCCGTGTCCTGGGCCGCCGCCCGGAGGGACGGCAGCAGTTGGTCCTCCGCGCATGCGATCGATACCTCGTAGTGGGCCGGTTCGAAGCCGAAGTTGCCCGCCAGGCCGCAGCAGCCGCCTGACAGTTCCCCCGTGAGACCCGCGCGTTCCCTGAGGCGGCGGTCCGCCGCGTCGCCCAGGACCGCGTGCTGGTGGCAGTGCGTCTGGCCGGCCACCCGGCGGTCCAGGCGCGGCGGCTCCCACTCCGGGGCCAGGGTCTCCAGCGCCTCGGCGAAGGTGCGCACCGACGCCGCGACCCCAACCGCCCTGGGGTCGTCCGGCAGCAGCTCCGGCAGGTCCGTACGGAGGGTCGCCGCGCACGAGGGTTCCAGCACCACCAAGGGCCCCGCCCCTTCCCCCGCTCCCTCCAGCACGTCCAACGTCCGCCGCATCACCCTCCGCGCCGCCCCCAGCTGCCCCGTCGACACGTACGTCAGCCCGCAGCACACCGATCCCTGCGGTAGCGCCACCCCAAGCCCCGCCGCCTCCAGGACGCGGACCGCCGCCCTGCCCACCTCCGGCGCCAGGTGGTTCGTGAACGTGTCCGGCCAGAGGGTCAGCACCGGCGGGCGGCGCGAGCTCCGTTCGCCGAACCACGACACGAGCGTCCGGTCCGCGACCCTCGGCATCGCCCGCTCCGGCGTCACCCCCGCCAGCCTCGCCGCGAACGGCAGCCCCATCGCCGGGTTCAGGGCCCGCCCGAACAGGTCGAGCCAGCGCGGCAGCCTGCCCATCGACCAGTGGGAGCGCGGCCTGCGCAGGAAGCCCTTCGGCCCCGCGTAGTGCCGGTCCAGGAACTCCGCCTTGTACGCCGCCATGTCGACGCCCACCGGGCAGTCGCTGCGGCAGCCCTTGCAGGACAGGCACAGGTCGAGCGCCTCCCGGACCTCCTCCGAGCGCCAGCCGTCGGTGATCACCTCCCCGAGCGCCATCTCGTGCAGCAGCCGCGCCCGCCCCCGGGTGGAGTGCTTCTCCTCCCCCGTCGCCCGGTACGAGGGGCACATGACCCCCGGCCCCGAACTCGGACCCTCCACACGGCACTTGGCGACGCCCACGCACCGGGCAGCAGCCCTCCCCACCCCCACCACCGGCAGTCCCGTGAACCGCAGCCCCTCGTCCAGCGGCCTCGGGCGGACCAGCATCCCCGGGTTCAGGCCCCCGTCCGGGTCCCACACGTCCTTCACCTCGCCGAAGAGGCCGACCAGCTCCTCCCCGTACATCCTCGGCAGCAGCTCGGCCCTCGCCTGCCCGTCGCCGTGCTCCCCGGAGAGCGACCCGCCGTGGGCGACCACCAGGTCCGCCACCGCCTCCGAGAAGCGGCGGAAGTCCCGTACGCCCTTCCGCGTCCACAGGTCGAAGTCGATCCGGACGTGTACGCATCCGTCCCCGAAGTGCCCGTACGGGGTCCCCCGGAGGCCGAACTCCGCGAGCAGCGCGCGGAATTCGCGCAGGTACGCGCCCAGCCGCGCCGGCGGCACCGCGCAGTCCTCCCATCCCGGCCACGCCTCCCCGCCGTCCGGCGTCCGTGTCGCCGTCCCCGCCGCGTCCTCGCGGATCCGCCACAGCGCCCGCTGCCCGGCCGGGTCCCGGACCAGGGCGGAGTCGAGGGCGTCCGCCGCCCGGACGAGTCCCCGCGCCGCGCCCTCCCCGTCCATCTCCACGAACAGCCACGCCCCGCCCCTGGGCAGCCCCCGCGCTCCACCGGGCATCAGGTCGGCGGCCATCCCCTCCACCGTCAGCGGCCCGTACACGAGCAGTCCCGCCGCCGCCTCCGCCGCCGCGCTCTCGTCCGGGTAGCCCAGGACCACGAGCACCGGGTCGGCCGGCAGCGGGACGAGCCGTACCGTCGCCTCCGTCACCACCCCGAGCGTGCCCTCGCTCCCGCAGAACGACCGGACCACGTCCACGCCCCGCTCCGGCAGCAGCGCGTCGAGCGCGTACCCGGAGATCCGGCGCGGGAGTCCGGCCGGGTAGCCGGTCCGCAGCAGGGCCGGACTGCGGTCGACGAGCTCCCGGAGTCCGGGCGGCGCGCCCTGCCCGTCACGGCCGAGCGTCAATCGCGCGCCCCGGTACGTCACCACATCCAGCGAGCGCACGTTGTCCGCCGTGGTCCCCCAGGCGACCGAGTGCGCCCCGCACGCGTTGTTGCCGATCATTCCGCCGAGGGTGCAGCGGCTGTGCGTGGACGGGTCGGGGCCGAAGGTGAGCCCGTACGGGCGTGCCGCGTCCCGCAGCCGGTCGAGCACGAGCCCCGGTTGAACGACGGCCGTTCGCCCCTCCGGGTCCAGGGAGACGAGGCCTCCCATGTGCCGTGTGAGGTCGAGCACGACCCCCGTACCGGTGGCCTGGCCCCCGATGGACGTACCGCCGCCGCGCGCGACGACCGGCGTCCCGTGCGCCCGGCACACCTCCAGGACGGCCGCCACGTCGTCGGCGTCGCGCGGCGCGACCGTACCCACCGGCACCCGGCGGTAGTTGGAGGCGTCCATGGTGGTCAGGGCCCGTGCGGTGACGGAGAAGTCGACGTCGCCCGCCACGGCGGCGCGCAGGTCGGCGGCGAGCCCGGACGCGTGTTCCTGGTGTCTTCCCACAACGCCAGGATGTCTCAGCGCTCGTCTCATCGGGCGGACATCCGACGACCGGCCCCTTCCCGACCCGATACTCTCCGCCTCGTGGCTGATATCCAGATTCCCGCTGACATCAAGCCCGCCGACGGCCGTTTCGGCGCGGGCCCCTCCAAGGTGCGTACGGAGGCGCTGGACGCCCTGGCCGCCACCGGCACCTCACTCCTCGGCACGTCCCACCGCCAGGCTCCCGTGAAGAACCTGGTCGGCGAGGTTCGTACCGGCATCCGTGACCTCTTCTCGCTCCCCGAGGGATACGAGGTGATCCTGGGCAACGGCGGCTCCACCGCCTTCTGGGACGTCGCGACCCACGGTCTCATCGAGAACAAGTCGCAGCACCTCACCTTCGGCGAGTTCTCCTCCAAGTTCGCGAAGGCCGCGAAGCTGGCCCCGTGGCTGGCCGAGCCGACCGTGATCTCCTCCGACCCGGGCACCCACCCGGAGCCGGTGGCCGAGGCGGGCGTCGACGTCTACGCGTACACCCACAACGAGACCTCCACCGGTGTCGCCGCCCCGATCAAGCGGGTCGCCGGTGCCGACGAGGGCGCGCTCGTCCTGGTCGACGCGACGTCCGGTGCGGGCGGCCTCCCGGTCGACATCACCGAGACCGACGTCTACTACTTCGCTCCGCAGAAGTCCTTCGCCGCCGAGGGCGGCCTGTGGCTGGCGGCCTTCTCCCCGGCCGCCCTGGAGCGGGCGAAGAAGATCCAGGAGTCCGGCCGGCACATCCCCGAGTTCTTCTCGCTGCCGACGGCGATCGACAACTCGCTGAAGAACCAGACGTACAACACCCCGGCGCTGTCGACCCTCTTCCTGCTCAACGAGCAGCTGAAGTGGATCAACGGGCAGGGCGGTCTCGACTGGGCCGTGGCCCGGACGAAGGAGTCCTCGGACGCGCTGTACGGCTGGGCCGAGGGGTCCAAGTACGCGACCCCGTTCGTCACGGACGCGACGAAGCGCTCGCAGGTCATCGGCACGATCGACTTCGCCGACGACATCGACGCGGCGGCCGTCGCGAAGGTGCTGCGCGCGAACGGGATCGTCGACACCGAGCCGTACCGCAAGCTGGGCCGCAACCAGCTGCGGATCGCGATGTTCCCGGCGATCGACCCGGCGGACGTGCGCGCCCTGACGGCCTGCGTCGACTACGTGATCGAGAAGCTCTGACCTTTCCCGTACGCGTACGGAGGGCCTTCCGTGGATGCCACGGGAGGCCCTTCGCCGTGTCCGGCGCGGCTCAGCCGCCCGACTGGGCCTTCACGTGGTCGATCACCGCGTTGAACTCGGCGGTCGGCGAGAACTCCACGACGTCGACGTCCTCCAGGGCCTCGGGCGCGTGGCCGGGCCCCCAGTAGTAGGCCTGTCCGGCTTCGTAGATCTCCTCGCCCGAGGCGGTCCGCATCCTGATCCGGCCCTTGAAGAGGTATCCCCAGTGGGGGCACTGGCACAGGTCGCCGTCCAGGCCCTTGAGCGCCGGACCCATGTCCGTGCCCTTGGGCAGGTGGATGAAGGCGACGCTCATGTCACCGCCGGCCTCCTGCATGCGGAAGTCCAGGCCGCCGCCTTCCATGGCGACAGGGGTGTCCTCGCGAGTGAATCCGGTCATGGCTCCTCCACGCCTCGTACGCCCCCTCCGACCCCCTCCCCTCCAGTCTCGACCCGGTACCGCGTCCGGTCGACACGGGAGGCGGCACGGAGGCGGCAGGGAGGCGGCACCGGGGGACGTCCGTCAGTCCCGCCGCAGCAGGCGCTTGACGCCGAAGACGAGGACGAACGCACCGGCGAGGACCAGGAAGCCGACGGTGACGTTCCCCTCCTCCCCTTCGGCGGCCGACGCGCCCGGCGCCTGCGTCGCGCCCGGGGTGCCCGGGGTGTCCGACGGCTGCCCCGACGGGCTCCCGGCACCCGCCCGGTCCACCCGGACGACCTTGCTCTCGCGGCCCTCCGAGCCGAACATGAACGCCGAGCCGTCCTGCGTGTACGTCACCGACTCCGCCTGCCCCTGGAAGGGCGCCCCGACGGACGTGCCGTCACCGTCCACGCGGCCGTCCTGCCACACGTACTCCCTCGCGCTGAAGTAGCCGCGCAGGACGAGCCGGCCGCCGTCCGGGGAGAACGCGCCGTCGGTCACCCACGGCACCTCGCCGACGCGCCGGAAGACGTTCGTCCCGGACGAGGAGAGGCGCTCCGGGCCCGCGTACAGCCCGCCGCCGTCCTCGTTCTTGCTGGCGATGTACACCCGGCCGGTCTTCGGATGGACCATCAGGGCCTCGGCGTTGCGCGCGCCGTCGGCGTACTTCACGACGTACTGCCGCGCCGCGACCTTCTGGTCCTTCAGTGTCTTCGGCTCGGGGAAGCGGTAGATCCAGACGTGGTCCCAGGAGCCGTCGAGGTTGTCTCCGATGTCGCCGACGTAGATGTCGCCGTCCGGGCCGACCGCGATGGCCTCCATGTCGCGGGGAGTGCCGACGCCCTGCATGGTCAGGGTCGCGACGGTCTTTCCCGTACGGGAGTCGATGCCGTAGATCAGGGGCGCGTCCTGGTCGTTGTGCGTCCAGTAGATCCCGGGGTGGGCACGGCTCGCGGCGAGGCCGCTGGACTCGGTGATCCGGGGGTCCCCGATCGTGAAGTCCCGGTCGGCCTCCTGCCCTTCGGCGCGGGCATGACCGGCCGGAAGCAGCACCAGGACCGCCGCCGCACCGAGGGCGCACAGAGCCGTACCGAGGCCGCGCAGAGCAGATCGCATGGGCTCAAGCCTGCCACGGCGCGGCGCGGATGACCTTGAGTGCTGTCCCTGATCTGTCCCTGAAACCTGCTTGACCTGCGGTGGGGCCGCTGTCAGGGTCGCGCCTATGCCTACTTTCCCCGCCCCTGACGGCACCCTGCTCGCGTACCACGCGTCCGGTTCCGGTACCGGAGCGCCGCTGGTCTGTCTGCCCGGCGGCCCCCTGCAGGACTCCGTCTACCTCGGCGACCTCGGCGGGCTCGACGCCCACCGGCCGCTGGTCCGGCTCGACCTTCGGGGCACGGGCGCGTCGGCGGTGCCGGAGGACCCGTCCTCGTACCGCTGCGACCGGCTCGTCGAGGACGTGGAGGCGCTGCGGGTGCACCTCGGGCTCGACACGATCGATCTCCTCGGGCACTCGGCGGGCGCGAACCTTGCCGCCCTCTACACCGCGCGGTTCCCCGAGCGCGTCGCCCGTCTGGTCCTGGTCGCGCCGGGCACCGCCGCCGTCGGACTCGACACGGCCGGCGAGGAGCGGCTCGCGGCGGCGCGGCTGCGGAGCGGCGAGCCGTGGTTCGCGGAGGCGTACGCGGCTCTGGAGGAGCTGACGGCGGGGCGTGGGTCGGCCGAGACGTTCAAGGCGGTCGCGCCGTTCTTCCACGGAACGTGGGACGAGGGCGCGCGGGAACGGGACGCGGCCACGGTGCGACAGCGGAACGGGGAGGGCGCCGGGGTCTACGGGAGCGAGGGCGCCTACGATCCGGCGGCCACGCGCGCGGTGCTCGCGGAGTTCGGGCGTCCGGTGCTCGTCGTCGCCGGAGAGGGCGACGCGAACACCCCGGTGCCGACGGCCACGGCGTACGCGGAGCTGTTCCCGAAGGCCTGGACGGCCGTCCTCGCGGGCGGCGGACACTATCCGTGGCACGACGACGCGGAGTGGTTCGCGGCTGCGGTCGACGGGTTCCTGGAGGGCTGACGCTCACGGTCCGGGGCTCGTGTCCCGGATCACGTCGCAGGTCCGGGACGGCGTCCGCGATGATATGACCATGCGTTTTCTGTTCGTCGGCGACAGCATGACCATCGGACGCGCCGGCGACTGGACCTGGCGGTACCGCATGTGGCGGCACCTGGAGTCCACGCTTCCCGGCGGGTACGAGATCGTCGGCCCGCGCTCACGCCTTTACGTCCCCGAGGACGACGCCGCGACCTCGGAGGCGTACGCCGACCCCGCCTTCCCCGCCCCCGCCCGGCGCCACCTGGCCGGCTGGGGCGAGGGCTGGCTGCACATGGCGCCGGTGATCGGCGAGACGGTCACGGCGACCCGGGCGGACGTGCTGCTGATCTCCCTCGGCCTGATCGACCTCGGTTTCTACACCAACAGCGAGCAGACCCACGACAACGTCCGAGCCTTCGTCGCGGCGGCCCGCACCGCGAACCCGCACGTCCGGGCCGTCCTCCTGCCGGTCATACCCAACGTCCGCGCCGGTTACGACGCCCCCTTCGCGGCCGAGTGCGCGCGCTTCAACGAGCTCCTCGCGAAGGCGGTCGCCGACCTGGACACGGCGGCCTCGCCGCTGCTGCTCGCGACCGTCCCGGAGTCGTACGACCTCGACGCGGACACCTACGACGGCACCCACCCGGGCCCCACGGGCGAACACAAACTGGCCGCCGCCTTCGCCGACGCGATGCACCAGGCGTGGGGCCTGGGCGGCCCGTACGCCCGGTAGCCGCGCTCAGGCCGCGCGGGTGAGGCGGTTGGCGAAGGTGGAGAGGGTGTACGTGCCGACGCCGAGGACGACCTCCAGGGCGTTGCGGCGGCTGTAGCCGGCCTTCTCGAAGGCGGCCAGGTCCGCGTCGCCGACCGCGCCGGAGGTGGCGAGCACCTGGAGGGTGAACGTCCGCACGGCGTCGAGGCGTTCGGGCTCGGGCGCCGGCCCGAGGGCGGCCATCTTGGCGTCGTGCATGTCGACGCACAGGTGGCACTGGTTGCGGTGGGCGACGGTCAGGATGACGGTCTCGCGGGAGTGCGGGTCGAGGGTGGTGGACTCGAAGACCTGACTGAGCTTCAGGAAGCCGTCGAGGGTCTCGGGCGACTCCTTGAGGAGGCTGACGGCGTGGGCGGCGCGGGCGGACATGCTTTCGGGCACGGACAAGGTCGGACTCCCCCTGGATGGACGTAGAATCGACAACATGGTTGACCATGTGTCGAGGGAAAACGTAAACCAGGTTGTCGATACTGGCAAGGGAGAAAGAGAGGGGAGGGCCGACGCCCTCAGCGCGCCCACCGACGGCCCCGGCTTCGAGCTGCCCCTGCTCCTCTTCGGCGGCTTCCGCACCCTCATCGACCGGCTCCACGCCCGCCTCGCCGACGAGGGCCACCCCGGCCTGCGCCCCGCCCACGGCTTCGCCATGCAGGCCATCGGCTCCCGGGGCGCCACCGCCAGCGAGATCGGGCGGCGCCTCGGCGTCTCCAAGCAGGCCGCCGGCAAGACCGTCGACCGACTGCTCGCCCTCGGCTACGCCCAGCGCGCCGACGACCCCACCGACGCCCGCCGCAAACTCGTCCACCTCACCCCGTACGGCTACGAGGCCCTCGCCCGCTCCGCCGTGATCTTCGACGAACTGCGGGCGGAATGGGTCGCGGCCCTCGGCGAGGACCGCGTCCGGGACATCGAGACGTCCCTGCGGAACGTCGTCCCCGCGGAGACGGCGTTCCGCCTGGACGCCACCAGCTGGCTCGGCGCGCCCTGAGAAGCGCCTGCCAAGCGCCGTACACATCGGCGGTTGTCAGCGCCATCGCCAAGGCCCTCGGCGCCTCCCGCGCCACGCTGTACCGACAACCTGGGAGAGAGCGCCCGAGACAGGCACACAGCAGTTTCAGGCAGGCCTCCGGATACGTCGAGGGCCGTTGTCATACGCGGACGTACAACACCGCCTTACTCGGCGCGCACCACCATGGCGAACGACGTACAGATCCGCCGGAAGCCGCGATGGTCGCTCAGGCCGGTATGACTCATGCACTCGACGTCGACCGCCGCACTGTCCAGCGAAGGCTCCGCCTTCCACTTGCAGGGCAGGTACTCCGCTTCGAAGGTCACGTCCGTATCCGGATGCCGCGTGATCCGGTGCGTCACGAACCGCAGGACCGCGCGCGACATCACTCGGCCCCGTGGTCTTCCCGGAGGTGCGTGCGGAGCACGACGTTCGCGTCCGTCGCCTTCGAGTAGTCGCCGACCGATCGGGCGTTGGCTCGGGTCACGGCGACGCCGAGGCACTGCCGACAGCCCGCGACGGGGGCGGGATCTCCCTCCGGAAGGCTCAGGTTCACCGGCCCTGCCATCGTCGTCTTGGGTTTGCTCATCCGTGCGACCTCCCGGCTGTTCGCCTGCCGAAGGATGATCCCCCGGGGTGCGCACGGGATGGCGCTTCAGTCGCGTAGTCGACTGAAGTCATGCACGGCAAGCGGCGGACCACTCGGCGAGCCGTGCCCGAAGGTCTTCGCCGAAGAGGGCGTGTTCCTCGTACCCGGAGAACTCCTTCAAGTACGCCTGAACGTCTCGGCCGTCGCGGAGTACGAGACTTCCCGCCGTCGTCTCGATGGTGACCAACGCGGCGTCGTAGATGGTGAACGTGCTCAGAGGGGTTCGGGGCGTCGGTGTTCCTACGGGGATGACCCCGATCTGAACGTTCGGAAGGTAGGACAGGGACGCCAGCCGGTCCATCTGCTCGGCCAGTGCCAGCGGGGAGACGACCGGCCAGCGAACCGCCTGCTCAGTCAGAACAAACGTGAACCGCTTCGAGGCGTCGTAGAGGACGGCTTGACGTCCCAGCTTCCCCGCTACGGCCTTGCTCGTGTCGGCTGTCGAGTGAGCCAGGCTCGCCCGTACGTACTCCGGCGTTGCGAGCAGCCCGGTGACCATCGAGAGCAGGAGGTACCGCATGTGCGTGGAGGACGCTTCGAGCGACTTCAGCTCGGCCTGTCTCGTACCGAGCCCCTTGCGTCGAAGCTCTCGGACATTCCGCCACTCGGTGTTCGCCATCCTGGCGAGGGCGGAGACCTCGGCGACCAGTTCCGGCGGAGCGTCCAGCGCTCGCAAGATCTGCTCGACATCGACCAGGGACGGCCGTGTCCGGCCGTTCTCGATGCGAGACACCTTCGACTGGGACATGTTGCAGCGCGCCGCGAGCCGGTCCCCAGAGAGGCCGGCTCGCTTGCGCAAGTCACGAAGCAGAGAGGCGAGTTCGGTACCAGACTCGTCAAGCTGCTCAGCTTCGAACGTCACTCCGTCACGCGCTCCGCGTACTCCAGGAAGGGAACCGGCTCGGCAACGGCGATGCGCTGCCACTCTATGAAAGGCGCAGGGTCACCCTCGTACAGCTCCCGGCTGATCTGCGTGCCGTCGCCCGCGTAGTGCATCAGGACGACCGTCGAGCGGTCGAACATCCAGAAGTCCCCGACATCTGGCAACGGGTTGTCTCGGTCGGTCACGTCAAGGATGCGGATGTCCTCCCCGGCGAGCACATGCGGGGCGTAGTACCGGGAGAACTCGAAGCGCAGGTACTCGGAGAGCGGTCGAGTCAGGACGTGCACGCGACCCTTGCTCCTCCCCTCGCCGCGCAACCGCTTCAGGTCCTCCGTGTACACGGAGGAGTAGACGTGCGGGTCGACGCGCTTGCCTGCCCGGAAGGCTTCAAGCTCTTCCGCCTCCTGCGGTACGAGGTACTGAGGCAGGGTCTCCAGCCGCCATGCTTCCGACCGGAAGCCCCGGAGCGTCGCCCGCCACTCGTCACCGTCCAAGAGCACGAACGGCCTCCCGAAGAACGCTCTCGGGGATCTCCACGAGCCCTTCCCCCTTCGAGGGAGTGAAGGCGTCGGACACGTCGCCCTGCACCACGATGGAGCCGGAAGCGGTGCGGTAGACGTTCGGTCAGTCGTCCTCTCCACACGTGCCGTTGCCGTTGCCGGTGAGCCGAGTCAGTTCTTGGCGTGCCATGCGGAACCCCCTTGACTTGAAGGCCCGTTCGGGCCGCCTGGGACGACCGTACGGGGGCCGCTCGCGGCCGTCCATGCACGGACGTGCCTCATGCGTGTTGTCGCATGAATGGGCGCCTGAGTGGTCGGCTCTTGCTTGGAGTGGGCTCGAAGCAGTTGGCTTGTGCCTCATGAAGTACACGCAGCTCGGACGCACCGGACTCAAGGTCAGCCGACTCGTCCTCGGGACGATGAACTTCGGCCCGCAGACAGACGAAACGACGAGTCACGGCATCCTGGATGCCGCGCTCGACGCAGGCCTGAACTTCGTAGACACAGCCAATGTCTATGGCTGGGCGGAGAACAAAGGGCGGACGGAGTCGATCATCGGCTCCTGGTTCGCGAAGGGTGACGGCCGTCGTGACAGGACCGTCCTCGCCACCAAGGTCTACGGGAACATGGGCCTCGACGGCGAGGCCTGGCCCAACCACGACAAGCTGTCGGCGCTGAACATCCGCCGGGCCGTGGAAGCCAGCCTCAAGCGCCTCGGCACCGACTACATCGACGTCTACCAGTTCCACCACATCGACCGGTCGACCCCCTTCGAGGAGATCTGGCAGGCCGTCGACGTCCTCATCCAGCAGGGCAAGGTGTTGTACGCCGGCTCCTCCAACTTCCCCGGCTACAAGATCGCCCAGGCGAACGAGACCGCCGCCCGGCGCGGCTCCGTCGGCCTCGTCAGCGAGCAGTGCCTCTACAACCTGTACGAGCGGCGCGCCGAGATGGAGGTCATCCCGGCCGCCCAGGAGTACGGCCTCGGGGTCATCCCCTGGTCGCCGCTGCACGGCGGCCTGCTCGGCGGCGTCCTGAGGAAGGAGACCGAGGGCAAGCGGCGTACGGAGGGCCGCGCGGCGGCCACGCTCGCCGACCCGGCGGTACGGGCGAAGTTCCAGGCATACGAGGACCTGCTCGACAAGCACGGCCTGGAGCCGGGCGAGACGGCCCTCGCGTGGCTGCTCACCCAACCGGGCGTGACGGGCCCGATCGTCGGCCCGCGCACGCCGGAGCAGCTGACGAGCGCGCTGCGCGCCCTGGAGGTGGAGCTGTCCGAGGAGCTGCTCGCCGGTCTCGACGAGATCTTCCCGGGCCCGGGCCCGTCCCCGGAGGCCTTCGCCTGGTGATCGAGTAGGGCCTCGAACGCGTGGCCGTCGCCCGTTCTCGTGGGGCGACGGCCATACCATCACGCGGGCATCAAAGTGCCTACTTGGCAGTGTCGAATAAGTTGAGCCCCGCCTCCAGCGCCGCGTCCATGATGCTGTGGCTGGTGGCTTCGTCCGTCTGGGGTCCGAAGTTCATCGTCCCGAGGACGAGTCGGCTGACCTTGAGTCCGGTGTGTCCGAGCTGTGTGTACTCCGTGACTCCTCCCCCTCGTTAACGAGGGGGCTTCTCGCTGTGCCGGGTTGGCGTCGCGACGGACCAGCCCGGCCCGTAGAACGTTCAGGGCGCCCACCGTGTCGGCGTGCGCGTGGTGGCCGCACGCCTGACAGTGGAACTTCTCCTGTGTGGGCCGGTTCTCCTTGGCGGTGTGCCCGCATTCGGGACACTGCCGTGAGGTGTTGCGGGGGTCCACGGCCATCACTTCCCGCCCGGCACTCTCAGCCTTTGCGTTCAGGATCGTCAGGAACACCCCCCATCCGGCATCAGCGATCGACCGGTTGAGCCCGGCCTTCGCGGCGGCCCCGTTGGGCAGGAAGCTGCCAGGCTGTTCGGGGTCGGGCTTCGGTGTGGGGGCCTTGCTCATGTTGCGGATCTTCAGATCCTCGTGCGCGATGAAGTCGTGTGCGCGGACCAGTCCGAGGGCGGCCTTGTGTGCGTGGTCGAGCCGCTGGCGGCGTGCCTGGGAGACGGGGTGGGCAGACGGGTTGGGGTACGGCGGGATGGGTAGCGCGGTCTGGGTACGGCGGCTACTGGCCGACCACCGACGCCACCGCGATGATCGCGAACATCAGTACGAGCACGCCGGCCATGATTCGGTTACGGGTCTTGGGATCCACCCTTCGAGGTTAACCCGGCCGGACGTCCGGCCCGCCCCCGGCTCCCTCAAGGGGCCAGCCGCCGACCTTCTCGTACCGAGGCTGCTCGCCCGGCACCCCGCTCACCGGCAGGTTCGAGCGGACAAGCTCCAGCTCGCCGACCTGCCACCGCGTGCCCTCGAAGGTGTGGAGCACGTCGAGGAACGGACGCAGGTCCACGTCGTCCGTCCGCCCGCGCCCGAGCGTCAGGTGCCCCTGGTAGCGGCGGTGCTCGTCCATCGACACCCCGGCCCTGCGCGCGGCGGCGTCGGCGCGCTCGGCGAGCAGCCGCAGCTCGTCCAGGTCCCCGGCGACCCCGGTCCACAGGGCGCGCCGCCCGAAGTGCCCGCCGCCGTGCAGCCGCAGCGGGAACGGCGGCGTGCGGTGCGCGGCGCGGGCGAGCCGGACGCGCAGCTCGGGCAGCAGCTCCTCGTCGACCTCGCCCATGAAGGCGAGCGTGAGGTGCCATCCGGGCCGCGCGGTCCAGCGCAGCCCGTCCGCCCCCGGGAGCCGGTGCAGCCGGTCCACGACGTGCGTGAGCTCGGCCAGCTGCTCCGGGGGCGGCAGGACACCGGCGAAAAGCCTCATGGGAAGAGTCTGGCAGGCCGGCGGCCCGGGGCGGGGGATGTGGCCCGTCAGGAGACCTGGTTGTACGGCGCTCCGACCCAGCTGTCCGCCGTTCCGGCCTCGGTCGAGCTGCGAGGCTTGAACGGGACCTTGTAGTCGCCGGTACCGGCGTAGAAGTAGGCGGCGCCCACCGCCGTCCGCGCGTACAGGTCGGGGCGGCCGTCCTTGTTGCCGTCGCCGATGCCGACGATGTCGGCGTACACGTTCCAGCCGCCACCGATCTTCTTCCGCGCCGCGAACGTGCCGTCACCCTTGCCGAGGTACGTCCACAGGACGCCGTCCTTGTCGCGGGCGACCAGGTCTCCGGTCGGGTTGCCGCCGATGTTCCCGGCCGCGGTGAGCTGGTTGTAGATCCCCCAGCCGTACCCGATCTTCTTCCGCGGCTCGAAGGGAGCGGTCGTCGAACCGGTCGCCTTGTAGAGGTACAGATCGCCCGCCTTGTCGACGGCGACCAGGTCCGCCCGCCCGTCACCGGTCAGGTCGCTGCCGCCGGTGAACTGGGTGTACGTGTTCCACCCGCCGCCGATCCGCACCCGGGACTCGTAGCCGACACGGGTCGCGCTGCCGGTGCCGCGGTGGAGCCAGAGGACCCCGTCCCGGTCGCGTGCGACCAGGTCGGCGGCGTTCGAACCGGCGAGGTCGCCGACGGCCTCGATCCGGTCGTAGACGTTCCAGCCGCGCGGACTGGGGCCGTCCTTCGGCCGGGCGACGAGCCGTCCCGTGGCGTCGTCCCAGCGCGTGCTGATCTGGTCGAGGTAGCCGTTCTTGTCCAGCGCGACCAGGTCCGGCGCCCCGTTGTCGTCGAAGTCGTGCGGCTTGGGGGCGCGGGTCACGGTGAAGGTGCCGGAGGCGGTGACGGACGGCGTCCCGTTCCACGGCGTGGCGGTCACCTTCCAGTCGTAGGCGCCGTTGGGGGCGGACTCCGGATACCAGTCGCCCACCTCGCCGGCCCAGTCGAACCCGAGGGATCCGTCCGGGAACGCCCCCGAGCCGGACGCGGGCCGGACGACCGTCCGGAACCTCTCGTCCGTCACCTTGCTCGTCAGCTCGACGACGAGGTCCGCCCTCGCCGTGGAGAACTTCCAGGACAGGCGGGCCTTGGCCACTCCGTCCAGGTCGACGGTGGCCGGGGCGCCCCCGACGTACGTCAGGGGGGTGGCGCCGTCGTTCGGCTCGCCGGTGGAGGCGACCAGCTCGGCCGTCGGCCGGCCGTCCGCGCCGGCGGCCACCCGGTAGACGCCCGCGCCGTCGGCGGCGGTGACGCCGAGGACGAGCAGCGAGCCGTCGGGGCCCTGGGTGGCGTGCCTGGCGTGGTCGAGGAGCTTGACGGTCGAACCGTCCTTCAGGGAGACGGCCGAGAACGCGTGCCACGGGGTGGCGCCGCCCGTGGTGACCGGGTCGGTGGCTCCCCACGCGAACCAGTCGCCGACCAGACCGCCGGTGATCCCCGCCGCGTCCTCGGGGCCGAGCGGAGTCCGCCGGACCTCGCTCTGGCCTCGTACCGCCGTGGCGAGGACCAGCTTGTCGTCGGTCCGCTCGGTCCAGGCCACGTGGGCCGGCGAGAGGAAGAGGGACCTCTTGGTGTACGGCTTCGGCCAGTCGGGGTGCGGGACCATCGGGTACTGGCCTTCGACCCGCCCACCGGCCAGGTCGATGACCAGGGCGTCGTCGGAGCTCTCCGCGACCGCCGCGCCGGGCAGGGTGGCGGTCGCCCATACCGGGTACATGTACGTGTCACCCACTGTGCGGACGGTCGGCTTCCCGCCCGTGACGTCGATCAGCTTCAGCGTCTGAGGGTTGCGGCTCACCAGAAGCGTCGAACCCACGGCGCCACCGAGGCGCCCGAACGTCTCCTGGCTCGCCGACAGGTCGAGGGTGACGGGCGCGGCGCCCGTCGCCATGTCGTACACCCGCACGGCCTTGGTGTATATCTCGTCGCCTCCGGCTTCGGACCGCACGCGCCCGACCACGACGGTGTCCGAGCCGGGTCCAGAGCCGAAGACCTCATCGCCCTCGCCCTTCGCGATGACCGTGGACACCCCGTCCGCGTACCGGGTCCAGCGCGCGGTGCCGTTGTTGTCCTCCGAGAGGAAGCCGGTGGCCCCGGCGCCGAGCAGCTTGCCGCCCGCGGCCAGGAACGGAACCTGGACCGTCGCGGCGGTCTGGGAGGCGGCCACGGCCACAACCGCGGGCGCCGGCGCGGCGGATGCGGCCGGGACGACGAGCGAGGCGGCGAGCACGACGCCCACCGAGACCACGAGACGCCGATGCGACGAAGCGGTACGCAAGGTGTATTCCTCCCCAAGCCCTGATGTATACGCCCCTTACGACTCGCGAACTCGTCGAAGGGTTGTACGACTTGATCGAGGGATGGAGATCGACACCAACAAGCGCAGGCACGAAGGCGGGCCGGCCGGACGACGGCGGGAGGGGCCGGAGAGGGGGAGGGGGTGTCCGGACGTGAAAGCGTCTTGAACTCGCGCGAAGCGCGGTGAGACGCAGTCCGGACACCCCCCCTCCCCCGCGGAGGCCCCGGCCCCCGCAGGCGCACACCCAGGCCCACCCTGGCCACCCGGCCGCACGCCCAGCCGCCACCCACCCGGCCGCCGCCCGCCCAAGGGCTACGCCGCGGTGGCCAGCCGCTCGCGCGCCACGAACCGCACCTGCGGGTGGCCGTGGCGCCAGGCCATCGCGACCTTGAGGCCGCCGATCTTCGCGAGGACCAGGCCGACGACGACCGCCGCGGCCAGGGAGATCACACCGCCCGTGGCGAAGCCGACGCGGGCGCCGTACGTGTCGGTGACCCAGCCGAGGAGCGGCGCGCCGATCGGCGTGCCGCCGGCGAAGACCATCATGTAGAGGCTCATCACGCGGCCCCGCATGGCCGGGTCGGTCGCCATCGTGACGGCCGAGTTGGCGGTGATGTTGACCGTGAGGCCGATCATGCCGATCGGTACGAGCAGCAGCGCGAACAGCCAGAACGTCGGCGACAGGGCCGCCGCGATCTCGAGGACGCCGAAGACGCCGGCCGCGAGGACCAGCATCCGCAGCCGGGTGGAGCCGCGCCGGGCCGCCGCGAGGGCGCCCACGAGCGAGCCGGCCGCCATGAGGGTGTTGAGGAAGCCGTACGTACCGGCGCCGACGTGGAAGACGTCGCCGGAGAAGGCGGTGAGCCAGATCGGGAAGTTGAACCCGAAGGTGCCGATGAAGCCGACGAGGACGATCGGCCAGATCAGGTCGGGCCGCCCGGCCACGTACCGCAGGCCCTCCCGCAGCTGGCCCTTGCCGCGCGGGGCGCGCTCCACCTTGTGGAGTTCGCTCGTCCGCATCAGCAGGAGGCTGACGAGGGGGGCGAGGAAGGACAGGCCGTTGAGGAGGAAGGCCCAGCCGCTGCCGACTCCGGCGATGAGGACGCCTGCGACGGCGGGGCCGACGAGCCGCGCGGACTGGAAGTTCGCGGAGTTGAGGGAGACGGCGTTGCGGAGCTGCTCCGGGCCGACCATCTCGGCGACGTAGGCCTGCCTGGCCGGGTTGTCGACGACGGTCACCATGCCGAGGAGGAAGGCGATCAGGTAGACGTGCCAGACCTGGATGTGGCCGGAGAGGGTGAGGACGGCGAGCGCGAGGCCACAGACGCCGAGGGCCGCCTGGCTGAAGAGCAGCAGGAGCCGTTTCGGGTAGCGGTCGGCTATGACACCGCCGTACAGGCCGAAGAGCAGCATCGGCAGGAACTGCAGGGCCGTGGTGATGCCGACGGCGGCGGCCGAGCCGGTGAGGCTCAGGACCAGCCAGTCCTGGGTGATGCGGGCCATCCACGTACCGGTGTTGGAGACGATGGCTCCGGTGAAGAACAGCCGGTAGTTGCGGATGCGGAGCGAGGAGAAGGTTTCCCCCCGCCCACGGGTCTTGAGGGTGGGTTTGTGGACGGGTGCGGAGTCTGCTCCGGGTCCCGTACTCAAAGTGCGTCGCCTCCTTGGCGCATGGATTACAGGTGGGCGAGCTTCTCCAGGACCGGGGCCGCCGCGCGCAGCTTGGCCCATTCGTCCTCGTCCAGGCCCTCGGCGAGGGAGGCCAGCCAGGCGTTCCGCTTGCGGCGGGACTCTTCGAGCATGGCTTCGGCCTGCTCGGTCGGGCTGACCACCTTCTGCCGGCGGTCGTCGGGGTGCGGCTCCAGCCGGACCAGCCCCTTGGCTTCGAGCAGCGCGACGATGCGGGTCATCGACGGCGGCTGGACGTGCTCCTTGCGGGCGAGCTCGCCGGGGGTGGCGGTGCCGCAGAGCGCGAGGGTGCCGAGTACCGACATCTCGGTGGGGCTCAGCGACTCGTCGACGCGCTGGTGCTTGAGGCGTCGGCCCAGTCGCATGACGGAGGAGCGGAGCGCGTTCACGGCCGCGGCGTCATCGGCGGTGCCGTGGGACAGGTCAGGCATGTTCGTTAGCCTAACTCATTACTCTCGCTAAATACCAACGGGAATGCGCCAACGTCGCACGGATCACAGCCGTACGCGCGCCCACCCCTGGCAACAGTGACGCGACAAGGTCACGCTCCGGCATCCATGTATCACCCAAACGAGTGAGCCGGATCCAGAAAGTGACGCAAAGAGGCCCCGGCTGCCCCGACCCTGAACGGCATGGGATCGACAGTGCTCAGCCTGCGCATCGACGGTGAGCTGCTCGACCGGCTCAGGAGCCACGCCGCCAAAAGAGGAATGAGCGTCCAGGACTATGTCGTCCGGACGCTCATTCGCGAGGATTTCGACGAACGGTTCAAGACCGCCGTCGACGAGACGGAGAAGTTCTACGGGGCGGCCGACACGGCCACCGGCACGGAACCGGTGGCCGACGCGCCCCGGGATCACGTGAGGCCGAGTGCCGGCATCGCGTAGTAGAAGACGAAGACCGCCGACACGACGTACATGGCCGCCGGGACCTCACGGCCCCGGCCGGCCGCGAGCCGCAGGACGCTGAACGCGATGAAGCCGATGCCGATGCCGTTCGTGATCGAGTACGTGAACGGCATCATCACCATGGCCAGGAACGCCGGCACCGCGATGGTGAAGTCGCTCCAGTCGATGTCCTTGACCGAACCGGCCAGGATCAGGAAGCCGACCGCGAGCAGCGCGGGCGTCGCCGCCTGGGACGGGACCATCGTCGCCAGCGGCGTGAGGAACAGCGCCACCGAGAACAGACCACCGGTCACGACCGAGGCGAGACCCGTGCGCGCGCCCTCGCCGACACCCGCCGTGGACTCCACGAAGCAGGTGGTGGCCGAGGAGGAGGTCGCGCCGCCGGAGGCGACGGCCAGGCCGTCCACGAGCAGCACCTTGTTGATGCCGGGGAAGTTGCCGTCCTTGTCGATCAGCTTGGCCTCGTCGCCGACGCCGAGGATCGTGCCCATGGCGTCGAAGAAGCAGGACAGCAGCACGGTGAAGACGAAGAGGACGCCGGTCAGGTAGCCGACCTTCTCGAAGCCGCCGAAGAGGCTGACCTCGCCGACCAGACCGAAGTCGGGCGAGGCGACCGGGTTGCCCGGCCACTCCGGGGTGGTCAGACCCCAGGACGGGATGGTCGCGACCGCGTTGATCGCCATCGCCACGATCGTCATGACGACGATCGAGATGAGGATCGCGCCCGGCACCTTGCGGATGATCAGGGCGAGCGTGAGCAGCGTGCCCAGGACGAAGACCAGGACCGGCCAGCCGGTGAGGTGCCCGTCGGCGCCGAGCTGGAGCGGGACGGTGGTGTGCGCGGCGTCGGGGATGCGGGAGACGAAGCCCGAGTCGACGAGGCCGATCAGCATGATGAAGAGGCCGATGCCGATCGCGATGCCCTTGCGCAGGCCGACCGGGACCGCGTTCATGACGCGCTCGCGCAGGCCGGTCGCGACGAGCAGCATCACGACGACGCCGGCGAGGACGACCATGCCCATGGCGTCCGGCCAGGACATCTTCGGCGCGAGCTGGAGCGCGACGACCGTGTTGACGCCGAGGCCGGCGGCGAGGGCGATCGGGACGTTGCCGATGACGCCCATGAGGAGCGTGGAGAACGCCGCCGTGAGGACGGTGGCGGTGACGAGCTGGCCGCTGTCGAGCTGGTTCCCGTACATGTCCTTGGCACTGCCGAGGATGATCGGGTTCAGCACGATGATGTAGGCCATCGCGAAGAAGGTGGCGAAGCCGCCCCGGACCTCTCGGGCGACGGTGGAGCCGCGTTCGGAGATCCTGAAGAAGCGGTCGAGTCCCGACGCGGGGGCTCCGGGGCCCTCGGGGGACGTGGCCTTGGCGGGGGCCGTGGTGCTCATGGGGTGGGGTTCCTCTTCGGAGAAGTTCCTTTTTTGGCGGTTCATACGAAGGAAACCCGCCAGAGGCAAACCGTTTCAGTATGAACACATAAGCGAGCGAGCGTCTATCTCCGCGCGTAGACCTCACGGGACACGATCTCCCGTCGGCCCCGTTCCCCCGCCGCCTAGACTGAGCGCATGGCGAAGTGGACACCGAAGCACGAGGCACCCGAGCCCCTCGAAGGGCCCGTCGTCGCCACCATCACCGGCGGCACGATCCTCTGGTTCGTCCTCTTCCTCGTCCAGGTCCCGTTCTACGGCTGGTTCGACGACCGGGACCTCACCTGGTGGGTGTGGACCTGCCTGGCCGGCGCGGGACTCGGCCTGATCGGCATCTGGTACGTACGGAAGCGGGACGCGGCGATCAAGCGTCACGAGGCGGCGAGGGCGGCGGGTGCCGACCCCGAGGCGACGCCGGGCGCGTAGTTCCGTAGCACCGGAGGACCATTCCCCTCCTCCCCTGGTCGGATCTTCGCCCTGCTCGGCAGGTGAACGCCCGGTTCCGGTCGTACCGTCGAAAACATGACTCAGCGGGCGAAGATCGACACGGACGGCAGCGAGACCGAGGCGGCCGGACCACCCGTCGTGCACCGCCCCGCCGGACTCACCTCGTCCGAGGTCGCCGAACGCGTCGCGCGCGGCGAGGTCAACGACGTACCGGTACGAAGCTCCCGCTCGACTACCGACATCGTCCGCGCCAACGTCTTCACCCGCTTCAACGCGATCATCGGCGTGCTCTGGGTGATCATGCTGATCGTCGCGCCGATCCAGGACAGCCTCTTCGGCTTCGTGATCATCGCCAACACCGGCATCGGCATCATCCAGGAACTCCGCGCCAAGAAGACCCTCGACGGACTCGCCGTCATCGGCGAGGCCAAACCGACCGTCCGGCGGGACGGCGTCACCGCCGAACTCTCCACCTCCGAGATCGTCCTCGGCGACCTGATCGAACTCGGCCCCGGCGACAAGGTCGTCGTCGACGGCGAGGTCGCCGAGGCCGACAGCCTGGAGATCGACGAGTCACTCCTCACCGGCGAGGCCGACCCGGTGGTGAAGAAACCCGGCGACCCGATGATGTCCGGCTCCTTCGTCGTCGCGGGCGGCGGCGCCTTCACCGCCACCAAGGTCGGCCGCGAGGCCTACGCGGCGCAGCTCGCCGAAGAGGCCTCCCGCTTCACGCTGGTCCACTCCGAACTGCGCAGCGGCATCTCCACGATCCTCAAATACGTGACGTGGATGATGGTCCCGACCGCGATCGGGCTGATCATCAGCCAGCTCGTCGTCAAGGACAACGACCTCAAGAACTCGATCGCCCGTACGGTCGGCGGCATCGTCCCGATGATCCCCGAGGGCCTCGTCCTGCTCACCTCGGTCGCCTTCGCGATCGGAGTCGTACGCCTTGGCCGCAAGCAGTGCCTGGTGCAGGAGCTGCCCGCCATCGAAGGGCTGGCCCGCGTCGACGTCGTCTGCCTGGACAAGACGGGCACGCTGACCGAGGGCGGCATGGACGTCACGGAACTCCGACCGCTGAACGGCAGCGACGAGACGTACGTACGGAAGGTCCTCGGCGCGCTCGGCGAATCCGACCCGCGCCCGAACGCCTCCCTCCAGGCCATCATCGACGCCTACCCGGACACGGTGGAGTGGCGGTGCACGGAGGCGCTGCCGTTCTCCTCGGCGCGCAAGTACAGCGGCGCGGCGTTCAGCGAGGGCGACGGCGAGAACTCCACGTGGCTCCTGGGCGCCCCCGACGTACTGCTCAAGGCGGCCGACCCGACGCTCAAGGAGATCGACCACCTCAACGAGCAGGGCCTGCGGGTCCTTCTCCTCGCGAGCACGCCCCACGACCTCGACTCCCCCGAGGTGGCCACGGACGCCCACCCGACGGCCCTAGTCGTCCTGGAACAACGCCTGCGGCCGGACGCCGCCGACACCCTCGCCTACTTCGCCGAACAGAACGTCGCCACGAAGGTCATCTCGGGCGACAACGCGGTCTCGGTCGGCGCGGTGGCCGGAAAGCTCGAGATGGCCGGCGCGGCGAACACCGTGGACGCCCGCACCCTCCCCACCGACCGGGAGGAGATGGCGAAGGTCCTCGACGAGAACGCGATCTTCGGCCGGGTCACGCCGCAGCAGAAGCGGGACATGGTGGCGGCGCTCCAGTCCCACGGCCACACGGTCGCCATGACGGGCGACGGCGTGAACGACGTCCTGGCCCTGAAGGACGCGGACATCGGCGTGTCGATGGGTTCGGGCTCGGAGGCGACAAGGGCGGTGGCCCAGATCGTGTTGCTGAACAACAGCTTCGCGACCCTCCCGTCGGTGGTGGCGGAGGGCCGCCGGGTCATCGGCAACATCACGAGGGTCGCGACCCTCTTCCTCACCAAGACCGTCTACTCGGTCCTCCTGGCGGTCCTGGTGGTGGTCTCCCAGGTGGAGTACCCCTTCCTCCCCCGCCACCTCACGCTCCTCTCCACCCTCACGATCGGCGTCCCTGCCTTCTTCCTCGCGCTCGCCCCCAACAAGGAACGGGCGAAGCCGAACTTCGTACGCCGGGTGATGCGGTACGCGATCCCCGGCGGCGTCATCGCGGCGGCGGCCACCTTCACCACGTACCTCCTGGCCCGCCACCACTACAGCGGCGAAGGTGCCCTGGAGGCGGAGACCAGCGCGGCCACCCTCACCCTGTTCCTGGTCTCGATGTGGGTCCTGGCGATCATCGCCCGCCCCTACACGTGGTGGCGCCTCACCCTGGTCGCCACGATGGGAGGCGCCTTCCTCCTGGTCCTGATCGTCCCCTGGCTCCAGGACTTCTTCGCCCTGAAACTGGTGGGCACGACGATGCCGTGGGCTGCGGTGGTCATCGCGGCCACGGGAGGCCTGCTGCTCGAACTCTCATGGCACTGGGTGAGCCGCAGGTTCCCGACGTAGACGCCGCCTACTGCCGGTCAGGCGGCGGACCGGCGGTCGGCACAGCCGACGTCCGGGTCGCGGCTGCGGAAGGCGCGATCGCAGCCGTCACGTGGCCTTCCGGCGTCCACCGATGGAGGCGACCAACGCGTCCGCCACGAGGGCCGCATCCGCCTCTGCGACATCTGCCGGGTATTCCGGCAGCAGGTCGTCCCAGACCGGCATCCACGATCCGTACAGCTGTGCCTGCCCCTCGGGCCGGGCGAAGAACCAGATGTGCAGGTGTGCGCCTCCGTCCCCGATGCGGTAGACGTGGGCCCGCGAGATGTGCGCCAAGGCCTGCACATGGCGGACGATGTGAGTGGTCAGGACCCCCAACTCGGCTGCCAGTCCATCGGGCAGATCAGCCATGTCGTAGTGCTCGCGCGGATGCAGCATGAGCACCAGCGGCACGCCGACTCCGGCGATCCGAGTGAGCCGCCAACTGTCGTTGAACCAGATTCCATCGCCTTGGTCACGACACGCATCGCAGTTCGACGGGTCCTCGCCGTGTCGCGGCGGCTCGGGCAGCACCGGGGGCCGCAGGGGCGCGACGCGCAGCCCGTCCGGTTCGAACGGGCTGACATCCCACCCCGTCATGCGCGCGAGCGGGAGCCGGCGCTCATCATCCGTAGCAGCGAGCGCGTGGTCGTAGAACTCATCAGGTCGCAAAGCCATGGCCCGAAGGCTAGTTGGACCTCGCCGCCCCGCAAGGGCGGGGGTGACCCGGCCTACACGCCCCGAGGTGAAGCAGCGCGCGTCCGGCAGCCCGTGGGGCCCCTGGGGTGGTCGTGTCCGGTGGGCCTCGGGTGGGACCGCCCTCTTTCCGAGAGTCGCTCCTTCCGGCGGCGCGTCAAGGGCGCTCCTTCGTCGCGTCGGCTTCGCCGATGCCTTTCGGCCACCCTTGGCCCGGCGGCGGAGGCCGCCTTTTCACACTCGGAGGGCGGCCGCACCCGACACCCGTCAGAAACGCCCGCCCCGAACGGCCTCGCCTCGGCGCCCTCAAGCGTGGGATGATTTTGCCCTAGGAACTACCCGAGGGGGCGTAATGTCCCGTATCGAGAAAACCGTCGACATCTCCCGCAGCCCCGAGGAAGTCTTCACCTACGTGATGGACCCCTCGCACCTGCCGGAGTGGCAGGAGAGCGCCGTCGCCGCGCGCAAGCTCAGTGACGGGCCGCTCGCGGTCGGCTCCCGCATTCACGTCAAGCGCCGCATCGGGCGCCGCGAGATGCCCATGACCATGGAGGTCACGGAGCTCGTCCCGCCGCGTAGCTGGCATTTCCACGGCGTCGACGGGCCGGTCCGCGGTGACGTCCAGGGAACGATCGAGCCGCTCGACGACGGCCGGCGGTCCCGGCTGACCCTGTCGGTCGACTTCGAGTCGCACGGCATCGGCAAGGTCCTCGTCCCGCTCGTGGTCAAACCGCACATCCGTAAGGAGATGCCGCGGAACGAAGAGCACCTGAAGGAGCTGATGGAATCGGGCGCCCGTTAGGGCCGGCCCGCCCCCGGGGCGCCCGCCAGGGCGCCCCCATCCCCCGGCCGGGATCAGTCGAACCAGCGGTCCCTCGCCAGTTCCGTCGTCCTCGACGGGTCCTCCAGGAGGGCCGCCACCTCGAAGCGGCGGGGCCACTGGCCCGCCGCCCAGGCCAGGCCCGCCGCCACGCCCTCCAGGGTGGAGGCGTGCACCACGCCGTCCGGGGTGTGGCGCCAGTCCAGTTCCACTCCGCCCGCCTGCAGCTCCTCGTGTTCGAGGTACGAGGCCGGCGTCGACGGGCCCAGGAGGGCGTGGACCGAGGGCGGGACCTCGTGTTCCTCGCCCACCGTCGTGACCTCCGCCTCCACCGCCTCGCTCAGGCGCCGTACCTGGAACAGTTCCGCCAGGTCAGCCGCCCGCGACGGCGCCACCGGCAGTAGCGGCAGCCCGTCCGTCAAAGGCAGGAGGTCCGGGGCGTCCGCCACCAGTGCCTCCGACGCGTCGACCACCACCAGCTCGCCGTCGACCACCGCCCGCAGTTCGTCCGGGAGCGTCACCTGGTCCGGGTCCAGGTCCGCCAGGGCCGTGTACAGGGCGTGCAGCTGGACGCCCGTGACCTCCCTCGACGGGTCCGCCAGGCGGGTCAGGAGTTCCGCCGCGCCCCCCGGTTCTTCCAGGAGCGCCGTCACCGAGGTGCGGACGCCCAGGGCCCGGAGGACCTGCTCGTCCTCGAAGCCGGTCGCGTCGGCGGAGTCGTACAGGCCGATCAGGAGGGGGTCCGAGCCGGCCGCGCGCAGTCCCGCCGGGCGCCGGCCGTCCAGGACCGGGTGGTCGCGGAGCCACCACGCCGTGTACGAGCGGACCGTCTCCGTCGTGCCGTCCGGCAGGAGGACCCGTACCGGCTGGGTGAGGGCGTCCCTGAGCGGGGGCTGCGCCAGGAGCGCGAGGGCCTGCGGCCAGGCGTCGTCGTCGACGAGGTCCAGGTCCCGTACGGCCACGATCTCCGTCGCCACCGGCGGCACCGGCGATTCCGGCAGCCGGTCGAGGACGTCCTCGCACCACACGTCGACCGCGTCGAGGAGTCCGGCGTCGTCCGGCTCCGGGTAGTCGCCCTCGCGGGGTTCGACCTCGTCCGGGTCGAGGAGCAGGTCGGTGGCGCGGACGAGGGCGAAGTTCGCGAGGACTCCGCAGGCGGCGAGGGGCTGTTCGCCCCAGCGGGCGGCCAGGTCCGCGTCCACGTAGGGCAGTTCGTCCTCGCGCACCACGGCGGCGAAGGGCGAGCCGGGCAGGACGAGTTCGCCCGCCGGGGAGAGTTCGCCGTCCTCGTCGGGGAGGGCGAGCGCGCCGAGCCAGGGCTCGTCGCCGGGGCCGAGATCCGCGTCCCTGACCAGGGCGAGGACCGTGTCCGCGAGTTCCTCCGCGTCCAGCGCCTCCTCGTCCCAGATCTCGCCCGCGTCGAGCGAGGCCGCGACCGCCGCCCGTACCTGCGGGGTCGTGAGGACCGCGCGGGGTGTGGCGGACAGGGCGCCGAGCTTCTCAAGGAGCGGGTGGGCGGCGTCGGGGTGGGCCACCTTCAGGCCGAGCCGGGTCAGTTCGGCGGGGGTCCTGTCCTGCGGGAGGAGGACCTGGCGGGGGCCGATCGCCGTACGGATGCGGGCGGTGGGGCCTCCCACGGAGCGGGACCCCGGCTCCGTGTCCGCGTCCGACTCGGCGTCCGACTCCGGCCTCGGCTCCGGCTCCGCGCCCCGTTCCCCGTCCGGCTGCGCCAGCGGCACCGGGAGGCCCGTCAGGCGGTCCGGGTCGACGCCCGCCAGGGAGTCGTACAGGCGCCACCACCACGTCGGGGCCCTGTCCACCCCGGCCAGGCGGTCGATCGCCTCCGTCAGGGGTACGCGGCCGACGCCGAGCGTGCGCAGCTCCGGCCGGCGTTCCAGGCCCGCCGGGAGGAGCGCCGGGAAGACCTCCGCGAGGACGGCGACCGTCTCCGCGCCCGCGCCCTCCGCGACCTCGGCCTCGATCGGGCGGAGTGCCGGGAGTTCCTCGGAGGGGGCCGCCGGTGCCAGGAACGCCACCCTCGGCAGCCGGTCGAGGATGGCCTCGCGCAGCGCCCCGTCGAGGGGGCCCTTGCCGAGCGGGCCGGGGACGAGGTCGAGCGTCGCGGTCGTCACCGGCTGCCAGTCGGCGAGGAGTTCGGCGTACGCGTCGGCCGCGCGCTGCACCAGGAAGTCGGTGAGCGGGCCGGGCGCCGGGTGCCGTCGCGCGGTGTCCAGGGGCAGGGAGGCGATGAGGAGTGCGGGGATGCCGAGGGGCTCGTCGGTGGGCGTGGGGGCGTGCACGACCGGGGTCGTACGCGGGTGGCGCGGGGCGCCCTCGGTGTCCACGGGGACGGCCCAGGTGACGGACCAGTGGGGGCGGAGCCGCTCCTCGACCGGGCGGTCCTTGAGGAGTTCGGCGTCGAGCGGGCCGCCGTGGGAGACGGTCCGCCAGCGGTGGGTGCCGGTGGCGGTGTCGTCGATACGGACGTAGCCGTCGTCCTCGGAGCGGCGGAGGGTCCGTACGCCCTCCGCCGTCTCGACGACGATCTCCGCGAGCCCGGGGAGGGTGAGCAGCAGGGCGTCGTCGACGGAGGCGAGGAGCCGTTCGGCCAGGTCGCGGGCGGCGGCGTCGCGCAGCGGGAGGACGACGACGGTGTCGTAGCCCTCGGGGGCGGTGCCCTCGGCGGGCAGCGGAAGCCGCAGGAGGGGTACGTGGCCGTCGCGGCGGCGCAGTTCGTCGCCCAGGCCGGGGCTGTAGCGGGCGGTCTCGGCGGCGAGGCCGCGGGCCTCGGCGAGGGACCAGCGGACGCCGCCGTGCCGGCCGAGGACGGCGGGCTCGTCGGTCACCGCGAGGACGGCGGCGAAGCCGACGCCGAAGCGGCCGACGGCGCCGGAGGTCTGCTCGCGCTTGGCGGAGGCGCGGAGTGTGGACAGCGATTCGGCGCCCGCGGCGTCCAGCGGGGCGCCGGTGTTGGCGGCGGCGAGGACGGCGGGGCCCTCGTGGTCCGCGGGGTGCAGGGTGAGGCGGAGGCGGCCGGTGACGCCGGCGCGGTGGGCGGCGTCGGCGGCGTTCTGGGCGAGTTCGACGACGAGGCGGTCGCGGTAGCCGCCGAGCGCGAGGTCCTCCTCGGCGTTGGCGTCCTCCCGGAAGCGGGCGGGCGAGGCGCCCCAGGCGTCGAGCACGCCCCGCCGCAGCCGTGCGGTGCCGAAGGGATCGGTTCCGTCGGTCGTCGTCCGGACGCTGACGCTCACGTCTGACTCCACTCTGGGGGCGGGGCGCGGGGGGTGTCGTGCTTCCGGGACCCGAAGTCCCGGGGCCCGAAGGTACCGCGCGCCGCACCCGCCCTGCCGCCAGGCCGGGTCGGTCGTGAGTCCCGCTTCCCGCTCGTCCCACGCCTCCGGACGGGTCCGGTGCGTGTCAGGGGCGGGCCACGATTTCAGGGCCTAGGAGTGCCCCAGGTCCTCGAAGGAGTCGTCCGGTTCCGTCGTCGAGCCGGAGTCCTTGGCCGGACGGAGCGGGAAGGCGTCGACGGCCGTCGAGTCGAAGACCGGCGGCGCGGGGCGCGGCGGCTTCGGCATGATCGCGGCCTCCGAGTGGCCGCCGCAGCCGTACGCGAGGGACACGACGCGGCCGTCGGCCGGGGAGAACTCGTTGGCGCAGACGCCGAACGCCTGCTTCAGGGAGCCGGCGAGCGGCATCAGGAAGGCGCAGGACTCGCAGGAGGCGGGGGCCGCCTGCGCCATCGGCGTAGCGGCGCCGAAGGCCTCGTCCCAGCGGTCGGCCGCCACGTGCAGGCCGTACCGGGACAGGACCCGGGCCCGGCGCATGCCGAGCTCCTCGGCGACCGCGGCGACCGTCCCCCGCGCGGGGGTACGGGTGACGATCTCGGCGTCCTCGGTGTCGAGGTGCTCCTCCAGCTCCTCCGAGAGCACGGAGTTCGGCGGCGGCGCGTCCTCGCCGGTGTAGCCGGGCTCCAGGCGCAGGTCGTCCTGCTCGGTGGGAAGGAGGTCGCCGGGGCCCATGTCGCCGGGCCGGAGCCGCTCGCTCCACGGCACCCACTCGGGGGCGAGGAGGGCGTCGGAGCCGGGCAGCAGGACGGTTTCGTCAAGCGTGACGTTCTTGGCGCGGGAGGCGCGGGTGACGGTGACCGCCCAGCGCCAGCCCCGGTAGCCGGGTTCCTTCGACTCGAAGTAGTGGGTGACGACGCGGTCACCCTCCGCGACCACTTCGATGTGTGCGCCGACGACGCCGGGGGCGGCCGCCTCCTCGGCGGCCTCCCGCGCGAGGTCCACGGCCTCGGCGCACAGGCGGTCGGGGGTACGCGTGGCTCGCGGGGTACGCGGGCTACCGCTTCGCGTCGTCGCAGCACTCACAGGTATCGCTTCTCTCCTACGCCGTCTCACGGGTGCGCCGGCCGAGGGGCGGGAGCGAAGCCGCGGATGGCGGGCGGAGCGGACCTGAGGGCCGCATCGACGTCCGCGCACCCGACTTGTCTCGCATGTCTCGGGCACACCTATCGTCATCCATTCTGCGGGATGCCGAAGAGGCGCGCGGCCGAGAGCTTCCGCCGGTGACGCGCTACGCACGCTACCCCGTTCGCGGGCGTCAGCCCACCTGCCCGCCCCAAGTGGCCCGGATCGCGGACGGCCGGAGGGGGGTCGGGGGCGGTCGGAGACCGGTCCGAGACCCGTCGGAGACCCGTCGGAGACCCGTCGGAGACCCGTCGGAGGGCGGCTTGAGGACCACTGGAGAACGGCTGGAGAACAGCCGGAGTGCGGTCGCAGGGTGGTCGCAGGGCGGCCCGGAGGTGCTTCCGATGCTGGTGGGGAGAGTGCTTCACCTCCGGCGCGAGGGCCTTCGGAGTGCCTCGGCCGGGGCTCCTGAGGCGGTCCGAAGGGGCCTTCCCCGCCGCGCCACGGTTCGTCCGGCGTGCCGGTGGGGCACTATGACGGAGTGGCAGCCGCACGGTCCCCCGCACGATCCGAAGATCATGCCGGACCGCTCCGCCGAGCGGGCCGGTCGGTCGGCCGTGCCCTGCACCTGCCCTTCACGGGGACGGCCAAGGGCATCAGGAAGGCCACCCACGCGCACGGCGCGGGCGAGTCGGGGCTCGGCAAGCTGATCGAGCTGCACGCCGTGAACGGCGCCGGGGACGTCATGATCACCGTCGCCCTCGCCTCCACCGTCTTCTTCTCCGTGCCGACCGACGAGGCCCGCGGCCGCGTCGCCCTCTACCTCGCCATCACGATGGCCCCGTTCACCCTCCTCGCCCCGGTGATCGGTCCGCTCCTGGACCGCATCCCGCACGGGCGGCGGGCGGCGATGGCCGGCGCGATGCTGACCCGCGCGGTCCTCGCGATCATGATGTCGGCGGCGGTCGCCACCGGCGGCATCGAGCTGTACCCGGCGGCGCTCGGAGTCCTGGTGGCCTCGAAGGCGTACGGGGTGGTGCGCAGCGCGGTCGTGCCGCGGCTGCTGCCACCGGGGTTCTCGCTCGTGAAGGCGAACTCCCGGGTCACCCTGGCCGGGCTGCTCGCGACGGGGGTCGCCGCGCCCGTCGGGGCGGGGCTGCAGATGATCGGGCCTCCGTATCCCTTGTACGGGGCGTGTGCGCTGTTCCTGCTCGGGGCGTTCTGGGCGCTGCGGATGCCGCCCAAGGTGGACTCGGCGAAGGGCGAACGGCGGGCGCACCTGCTGACGCACGGCGAGAAGAAGCCGAGCCTGCGGACGGTCGGCCCCTCGGTGCTGCACGGGCTCCAGGCGAACGCCGCCCAGCGCATGCTGTCGGGCTTCCTGATCTTCTTCCTGGCGTTCCTGCTGCGCGAGCACCCGCTGTCGGGGCAGAGCGCCGCCGTGTCGCTGGGGATCGTGGGTGTGGCGGCGGGCGTGGGCAACGCGTGCGGTACGGCCGTCGGCTCCCTGCTCCGGGACCGGGGCCACGGCCCCGAGGTGATCATCGCCACCATGATCAGCGTGGTCTGCGGTACGGCGATCTGCGCGGCGGTGTTCTTCGGCGGGGTGATGGTGGCCGTCCTGGGCGCGGTCGCGGGCCTCACGCAGGCCCTGTCGAAGCTGTCCCTCGACGCGCTGATCCAGCGGGACGTGCCGGAGGTGGTGCGGACCTCGGCGTTCGCGCGCTCCGAGACGGCCCTGCAGATGGCGTGGGTGGTGGGCGGCGCGATCGGCATCGCCCTGCCGCTGAACGGGACCCTCGGGATGTCCGTGGCGGCCGGGTTCCTGGCCCTGGGCGCGCTCCTCGCGGTCCGCGGCCTCCTCGCGGAGGCCCGGCGCAGGCCCGGTTCCAAGGGCAGCCCGAAGACCCCGGTGGCCTGAGGCCCTCTCGTGTGGATCGGGTACGGGATCCGTACCGGAAGGCGGCACGCCGTACCCCGGCGTGGCGCGGGCGCGGCGGCCCGATAGCCTTCGGCTCATGACCGTTGCGTTCTTCTCCGGCTCGGGCCGCCGGGCCGCCGTCGCCCTCGGGGCCGTCTCCGCCGGGCTCCTCGTTCTCTCCGCCTGCGACAAGCCGACTCCGCTCGCGACCGTGACGGTCGGGACCGACTCGATCCACTCCGAGGCCGCCTGCTACAACGACGGCGACGCCATCAAGGAGTCGCAGATCCAGCAGTGCCTCAACAAGAAGGCCGAAAAGTCCATCACCGTCGCGATGGACGACAAGATCCGCTTCGGGGTCGACCCCGAGATCGCGGACAACGGCTGGACGATCTTCCTCGGCGGCCAGCAGGCCGAGCCCGAGCCGTACAAGAAGACGTACCGGACCATTCCGGCCAGCGCCTTCTTCTCCAGCCAGAGCGGCGAGGCCACCGACAAGACCCAGGTGACCATCGTCGAGAACACCGGCAAGAAGCTGACCGGCGTCTGGCACTTCCAGCTGAAGAAGGAATCCTGATCCTCCGGTGCTCCACCGGATCCTGATCGTGACGGCCGTGGCGGCGGAGGCGGACTCCGTCTCCACCGGCCTCGGCCCAGGCGGCCAGGAGCTCGTCCCACTGCCGGGCGGCTTCGTCCTGCGCCGCCACACGGACGGGACCGCGCCGACCGCTCGCGTCGACGTGCTCGTCGGCGGGGTCGGCCCCGCGGCCGTCGCCGCCGCGACGGGGACGGCACTCGCGTACGCCTCACTGGCGAAAGCGGGCGCCGACGCCCCCTACGACCTGATCGTCTCCGCCGGGATCGCCGGCGGATTCGTCCCCCTCGCGCCGATCGGGTCGATCGTCGTCTCGGCGTCCGTCGTCGCCGCCGACCTCGGCGCCCAGACCCCCGACGGCTACCTCACCGTCGAGGAACTCGGCTTCGGCCGGTCCGCGCACCCGGTGCCGGAGGCCCTGACCGGCCGTATCGCCGCCGCCCTCGCCGCCGGGGGCCGGGCGCACACCGTCGGGCCCGTCCTCACCGTCTCGACCGTCACCGGCACCGCCGGACGCGCCGCCGAACTCGCGGCACGCCATCCCGGAGCCGCCGCCGAGGCGATGGAGGGCTTCGGCGTCGCCGAGGCCGCCGCCGCGTACGGGGTCCCCGTCGTCGAGGTCCGCGCCGTGTCGAACGCCGTCGGCCCCCGCGACCGCGCCGCCTGGCGCATCGGCGAGGCCCTGGAATCGCTCGGGCGGGCCTTCGGACTGCTCGGCAAGACCGTCTTCGTGGACCTTGACCCGTCGTGACCGAGCCGGACGGGGAGTCGTCGTGACCAAGCCGGACGTGGACCCGTCGTGACCAAGCTGGAGCTGGAGCCGTCGTGACCAAGCTGAAGATCGCCTACTCGCCCTGTCCGAACGACACCTTCGTCTTCGACGCCTGGGCCCACGGGCGCGTCCCCGGCGCGCCCCGGCTCGACGTGACCTTCGCCGACATCGACGTCACCAACGGCTGGGCGGAGGGCGGTGACGACGACCACGACGTCCTCAAGGTGTCGTACGCCGTGCTGCCGTGGATCCTCGACGAGTACGCGCTGCTGCCCTGCGGCGGCGCCCTGGGCCGTGGCTGCGGGCCGCTGGTCCTGACCCGGGAGGCAGGGAGCGGTGCCGATCTCGCCGGGAAGACGGTCGCGGTGCCGAGCGAGCGGTCCACCGCGTACCTGCTGTTCCGGCTGTGGGCGGCCGAGAGCGTGCCGGGCGGGGTCGGGAACGTCGTCGTGATGCCGTTCCACGAGATCATGCCCGCCGTGCGCGACGGGAAGGTCGACGCGGGGCTCGTCATCCACGAGGCCCGCTTCACATACCGGAACTACGACCTGCACTGCCTCGCCGACATGGGCGAGCACTGGGAGGCCACGACGGGACTGCCGATCCCGCTCGGCGCGATCGTCGCCCGCCGCTCGCTGGGCGCCGAGACGCTTGAGCGGCTCGCCGAGGCCGCCCGCGCCTCGGTGCGGATGGCCTGGGACGACCCTGCGGCCTCCCGCCCGTACGTTCTGGAGCACGCGCAGGAGATGGACCCGAAGGTGGCCGACCAGCACATCGGCCTCTACGTCAACGAGTTCACGGCCGACCTCGGCGAGCACGGCTACGCGGCGGTCCGCGGGCTGCTCACGCGCGCCGCGGCCGAGGGACTCGTACCGCCCCTCGGCCCGGACGCGCTGTCGTTCCCCTGAGCTGCCTGGACTACACGTCGAGCTGGTCGGCGACCGCCCGCAGCAGGCCGGCGATCTTCGCGCCCTGGGTCTTCTCCGGGTAGCGGCCCCGCTCCAGGGCCGGCGTGATGTTCTCCAGGAGCGTCGTCAGGTCCTGGACGATGGACGCCAGTTCGTCGGGCTTACGGCGCTGGGCCGCGGCGACGGACGGCGTCGGGTCGAGGATCGTGACGGTGAGCGCCTGGTCGCCGCGCTGACCGGCGACGACCCCGAACTCGACCCGCTGCCCCGGCTTCAGTGCGTCGACTCCGGCAGGGAGCACCGACGAGTGGACGAAGACGTCGCCGCCGTCGTCACGGGAGAGAAAGCCGAAGCCCTTCTCGGGGTTGAACCATTTGACCTTGCCGGTAGGCACGTCTGTCCTCGTCCTCGTACTCGTCGTCGGGTATGGCGAACAGCGGGTTTACCGACCCGCCGGCACCAAGGCTAATGGCCCGGAGGCCGGTGACAAGACGGTGCCGGTGTGTTCCTGTGGCCTGGGAACTACCCTGGCGGGATGCGTAGTGAAACCCCCGCCGCACCGGCGAACGACAGCGCTCCGGGTGACGGCCTCGTCAAGGCCGGTGTCGTCCTCTTCGCCGTCGGCGCGGTGGCGACGCTGGTCACCGTGGCTCCGCTGTTCCTCGGCACCGACCCGTTCCCCACCGTCGCGTACACCGTCTCCATGCTGATGGGCGTCGGATTCCTCGTCGCCGGCGCCGGTGTGCTGCGGGCCATCGCCGCCCAGCGGCGGCAGGCCAAGGCCGGGGCCGCCACACCGGTTCACGCCAGGTAGGCCTCCCACCAGGGACGGAAGTCCGTCAGGTCCGGCAGGACCACGTCCGCGCCGGCCTCCTTCAGCTCCTCGGCCGCGCAGGGGCCGGTCGCCACGGCCACCGACAGGGCGCCCGCGGTCATGGCGCCGCGGACGTCGCCGACGTGGTCCCCGACGTACACCCGGGCGCCGTGGGCGCGCAGGGCCTCCGCCTTGCCCTCGGCCCACAGGCCGCCCGCGACGGCGTCCGGGGTGATGCCGAGGTGCGTGAGGTGCAGCTCGGCGTGCGGGCCGTTCTTCGCGGTGACGACGATGGTGCGCCCGCCGGCCTCGCGTACCGCGTCGATCGCGTCCCGGGCGCCCGGCATCGGGTGCGAGGGCTCGATCGCGTACGTCGGGTAGAGCGCCCGGTAGCGGGCCACCATCTCCGTGACGTGCTCCTCGGGGAACCAGTACGCCATCTCGTGTTCGAGGGGCGGGCCGAGGCGGGTGACGACGAGGTCCGCGTCGATCTCGGCGCCGGTCTCGGCGGCGAAGGCCTGCCAGGCCGCCTTGATGCCGGGCCGGGTGTCGATCAGCGTCAGGTCGAGGTCGAAGCCGACGGTGAGCGGGGAGCCGGGGGCGGGCGGGGGCGTGGGGGCGGCGGGCGTGGCGGGCGTGGTCGTCATGCACTCATTCTGGGG
>JOBE01000047.1 GCA_000717735.1 Streptomyces griseoluteus
CTCGGGCGACCCGAGTTTCGGGGAGTTGCTGGAGCGGGTGCGGGCCACCGACCTGGCGGCCTACGCGCACCAGGACCTCCCCTTCGAACGCCTGGTGGAGCTCCGCGATCCGGAACGCTCGCTGGCCCGCCACCCGCTCTTCCAGGTCTCGCTGAACTACGACACCGCCGAGACGGCCCGAGCACGCGAAGCCGCACCGGAACTGGACGGGCTGACCGTGGGCGGGCAGCGGCTCGGCGTCACCACGTCCAAGTTCGACCTCACCTTCGCGCTCACCGAGACCCGCGCCCACGACGGCGGCCCCGCCGGACTGCGCGGGATGCTGGAGTACAGCACCGACCTGTTCGACCGCGGGACCGCCGAGCACCTGGTGGAGCGGTTCGGCCGGGTGCTTGAGGCCGCGGTGGCCGCGCCCGGCGCCACGCTCGACGAGATCGACATCCTGTTGCCGGGCGAACGCGCGCTCCTGGAGGGCGCGTGGAGCGAGCCCGATCCCGGACCGGTCGCCGCGCCCGAGGACGGCGCCCGCTTCCCGGACCTGTTCGAGGCGCAGGCCGCCCGCACCCCGCACGCCCCCGCCGTCCGCGACGGCGACCGGGCGGTGTCCTACGCCGAGCTGAACGACCGGGCCAACCGGCTGGCCCGGCTCCTCGCCGCTCGTGGAGCGGGCCCCGAGGACACGGTCGCCGTCCTGCTGCCGCGCGGCCCGGAGCTGATCACCGCCCTGGTGGCCGTCCAGAAGGCGGGGGCCGCCTACGTCCCCCTGGACACCGAGCTGCCCGCCGAGCGGATCGCCCACATGCTGGACGACGCCCGTCCGGTGCTCGTCCTCGCGCTCACCGGGACACAGGACGCCCTCCCGGCCGGGGCCGGCCCCGTGGTCCGCCTCGACGCCCCGGCCACCGAGGCGGCGCTCGCCGGGCTCGACGGCGGCGACTGCACCGACGCCGACCGCCGCGCACCCGCCGCGAGCCACGACCCGGCCTACGTCGTCTACACCTCCGGATCCACCGGCACGCCCAAGGGCGTCGTGGTCGAACAGCGCTCCCTCGCCGCCTTCCTGGTCCGCTCGGCCGCCCGGTACCGGGGAGCCGCCGGAACCGCGCTGCTGCACGGCTCCCCGGCCTTCGACCTCACGGTGACCACCCTGTTCACCCCGCTGATCGCCGGCGGCTGCATCGTGGTGGCGGACCTGGACGCGCCGGAGCAGGACGCCCCGGCCCGCCCCGACCTGCTCAAGGTCACCCCCTCCCACCTCGCCTTCCTGGACACGATCGCCTCCTGGGCGGCCCCCGTGGCCGACCTGGTCGTCGGGGGCGAGCAACTGACCGCGGCCCGACTGGCCCGGCTGCGCCAGGCGCACCCGGACATGCGCGTCTTCAACGACTACGGCCCCACCGAAGCCACCGTGAGCTGCGCGGACTTCGTCCTGGAACCGGGCGACGCGCTGCCGCCGGACACCGTGCCGATCGGACGCCCCCTGGCGGGACACCGGCTGTTCGTCCTGGACGAGCGCCTGCGCCCGGCGCCCGCCAACGTCCCCGGCGAGCTGTACGTCAGCGGCGTCGGGGTGGCCCGCGGCTATCTGGGCCGGCCGGGGCTGACCGCCGAGCGGTTCGTGGCCTGCCCGTTCGGAGAGCCGGGGGAGCGGATGTACCGCACCGGCGACCTCGTCCGCTGGCGGACCGACGGGAACCTGGAGTACCTCGGCCGCCACGACGGCCAGGTGAAGGTGCGCGGCTTCCGCGTCGAACCGGGCGAGATCGAGACCGCCCTGCTCGACCGCCCGGAGATCGGCCGGGCCGCCGTCGTCCTGCGCGGCGAACGCCTCATCGCCTACGTCGAGGCCCCGCCGGAGCGGTTCGATCCGGACGCGCTCCGTCAGGCGCTCGCATCCCGGCTGCCCCGGTACATGGTCCCCGCCGCGTTCGTCCGGCTGGACGCTCTGCCGCTGGCTCCGGGAGGCAAGCTCGACCACCGGGCGCTGCCCCAGCCGCCGGCGCCCGCCGACGCCCCGCACGGGAGCAGGCCGCCGCGCGACACGTGGGAAGGCGTGCTCTGTGAGGCGTTCCGGGAGGTGCTGGGGGTCGCGGAGGTCGGGGCCGACGACGACTTCTTCACCCTCGGCGGCGACAGCATCGGCTCCATCCAACTCGTCGGCCGGGTGCGCGCGGCGGGCGGCCGGATGACCGTCCGCGACGTCTTCGAACAGCGCACGCCCGCCGCCCTCGCGGCCCGCTCACGCCCCGGGGGCCCGGCGACCGAGGTGCTCGGCGGCCGGGGGACCGGGACGGTGCCGCCGACGCCGATCAGCTCCTGGCTGGCCGAGCTGGGCGGCGCGGTCGACGGATACAACCAGTCCATGCTGCTGCGCGTCCCCGCCGAGGCCGACGTGGCCGTCGTGACCGGCGCCCTCCAGGCGCTGCTGGACCACCACGACGCGCTGCGGATGCGGGCCGAACCGGAGGACGGCCACTGGCGGATGGAGATCGCCGAGGCGGGCGCGGTGGACGCGGCCACCGTACTGGAGCGGGTGGACGCCGCGGGCGCCGAGCAGGAGGAGCTGGACCGGCTGGTCCGGACGCACTGCGCCGCGGCCCGCGACCGGCTCGCCCCGCGGAAGGGCTCCGTCCTGCGCGCCGTCTGGTTCGACCGGGGGCCGCGGGAGCCGGGACACCTCGCGTTCGTCGCCCACCACCTCGTCGTGGACGGCGTCTCCTGGCGCATCCTCACCGCCGACCTCGGCAGCGCGTGGCAGGCCCTCGCCGAGGGCCGGGAACCCCGGCTCGACCCGGTGGGCACCCCGCTGCGGATCTGGGCCCGGCACCTGGCGGAGCTGGCCGCCGACCCGCGCCGCGCCGAGCGGTGCGCCCACTGGGAGGAGCAGTCGGCGCGGCCCTGGGAGACCGGCCGCCTCGACCCCGCCCTCGACGACCGGAGCACCGAGGAGGCGCTCTCCCTCACCCTCCCGGCCGCCGCCACCCGCGCCGTGCTCGGCCCGGTGCCCGCCGCGCTCGGCGTCGGGGTGACCGAAGTCCTGCTCGGGGCGTTCGCCGCCGCCGTACGGCGCTGGCGTCCGACGGAGGCCGCGGACGGCGTCACGGTGGACCTGGAGGGCCACGGCCGCGAGGAGGACGTCGTCCCCGGAGCGGACCTCTCCCGCACGGTCGGCTGGTTCACCGCCGCCCACCCGGTCCGGGTGCCCGTCGCCGGGCCCGACGACGACCGGACCGGCGCACTGCGGGGGCTGGGCGCGCTCCTGGACCGGGCGCCGGACGCCGGTCTTGGCTACGGCCTCCTGCGCTACCTCAACCCGCGTACGCGACAACGGCTCGCCTCCCTGCCCGCGCCGCGCTTCGGCTTCAACTACCTTGGCCGGTTCGGTGGTTCGGGCGGTGACCGGGAAGCGGCCGACCGGACCCCGGACTGGTCGCCGGTGGGCAGCGGGCTCGCCGGCCAGCCCGCCGGGCTCCCCCTGGCCCACGAGATCGAGGTCACCGCGGTCGCCGCCGAGGGGCACGAGGGCCCGCGTCTGATCGCCACCTGGTCCTGGGCCGGCCGGCTCCACCAGGAGCGGGACATCCGCGAACTGGCCGGACTCTGGTTCCGCGAGCTGGAGGAGCTCGCTTCCGCCGAACCGCCCCCTGTCGGCCCCCCGCCCCTGTCGGACCCGGCCCCCCTGGTCGAACTCACCGACGCCGAACTCGACCAGCTCGAAACAGAGTGGAAGGCCGGCTGATGCGCCGATCCCTACAGGACGTCCTGCCCCTTTCCCCGTTGCAGGAGGGCCTCCTCTTCCACAGCGAATACGTCGGGGACGAGGCCGTCGACGTCTACACCGTCCAGACCGAGGTGGAGCTGCGCGGACCGCTGGACGTCGCGGCGCTGCGCGCGGCCGCCGAGGCCCTGCTTCGCCGCCACGACAACCTGCGGGCCGGCTTCGCGACCCGCGCGCTGAAGGACCCGGTGCAGTTCGTCCCCCGAGAGGTCGAACTTCCCTGGGAGGAAGCCGACCTGCGCGCGGCCGAAGACCCGGACGCGGAGGCGGCCCGACGGCTGGAGGAGCACCGCTGGCGCCGTTTCCGGCCCTCCAAGCCGCCGCTGGTGCGGTTCCTGCTGCTGCGTACGGCACACGACCGCCACCGCTTCGCGCTCACCAACCATCACATCCTTCTGGACGGTTGGTCGATGCCGATGCTGCTGCGCGAGCTCATGCTGCTCTACCGCACCGGTGGCGACGCCTCCGCCCTGCCGCCGGTGCGCCGCTACCGGGACTACCTCGCCTGGCTGGGGGGCCGCGACAGCGCGGCTGCGCAGGACGCCTGGCGGGGGGCTTTGGCGGGCCTGGAGGCCCCCACCCTCATCGCCCCGCGGGCCGACCGGGCCGCGGAGGCGCCGAGGTGGCTCGACTTCGCACTGTCGAAGACCGCCTCCGCCGGTCTGACCGCGGCCGCGCGAGGCGCCGGCCTCACGCTCAACACGGTCCTGCAGGGACTGTGGGCCCTGACCCTGGCCCGCACCACCGGCAGTCAGGACGTGGTGTACGGGGTGGTCGTCTCCGGTCGTCCGCCGGAGCTGGACGGCGTCGAGTCCATGATCGGCCTGTTCGCCAACACGGTCCCGCTGCGGGCCCGGATGCCCGTCGACGAATCCCTGATCGGTTTCCTGCGGCGGTTGCAGCGCGAGCAGAGCGCGCTGCTTGACCATCAGCACCTACGGCTGGCCGACATCCAGCGTCTGGCCGGCCGGGGCGAGCTGTTCGATTCGGTGATGGCGTTCGAGAACTACCCGGACGGCCCCGCCGAGGAGTCTTCCGACCCTTCCGCCGACGCGCCGGGACGCGTGCGGGTGGTGGCCTCCAGGATGCGCGACGCCATGCACTACCCGCTCGGCCTCCTGGCCTCCCCCGGACCGCCGATGCGCTTTCGCCTGGGCCACCAGCCCAGCGCGGTCACGCCGCGCCTGGCGGCCGCCCTGCGCGACCGCCTGCTGCGGATCGTCGACGCCTTCCTGGCCGCCCCGGACCTGCCCCTGGGCAGGCTCGACGTCCTCGACGACACCGAACGCGCCCTGGTACTGGAGAAGTTCAACGACACCGCGCGCGAGGTCGAGGACACCACCGCCACCGAGTTGTTCCTCCGGCAGGCCGCCCGCACCCCCGGCCGGATCGCCGTGGAGACGGCCGAGCGCTCCCTCGACTACGCCCGGCTCGCCGACCGCTCCGGCCGGCTGGCCCGCCTGCTGGCGGAGCACGGGGCGCGGGCCGAGCGGTTCGTCGCCCTCGTGCTGCCGCGGTCGCCCGAACTGGTCGAAACCGCGCTCGCGGTCTGGCAGACCGGAGCCGCCTACGTCCCGGTGGATCCCGCCCACCCGGCCGACCGGGTGGCCCGGCTGCTGCGGGAGGCCGACCCCGTCCTCACCGTCACCACCGCCGACCTGGCCGACCGGCTGCCGGCCGGGATCCCGCTGCTGGTCCTGGACGCCCCGAGCACCGCCGCCGCCCTCCAGGTCCTGCCCGGCGGCCCGCTGGACGCGAGTGATCTCCCCGCACCCGCGGGCCCGCAGAACGCCGCGTACGCCATCTACACCTCCGGGTCCACCGGCCGCCCCAAGGGCGTGGTCGCCACCCACCGCTCCCTCGTCGGCTACCTGCTGCGCGGCTCGGACCAGTACCCGTCCGACGGACGCTCCCTGGTGCACTCGCCGGTCTCCTTCGACCTCACCGTCGGCGCCCTGTACGTCCCGCTGATCAGCGGCGGCACGGTGCGCCTCGCCTCCCTGGACGACGAACCGGTCCTGCGCCCCGGCGAGGCGTCCCCGGACTTCGTGAAGGTGACCCCCAGCCACCTGCCCCTCCTCGAAGGGCTGCCGGGCGAGGTCAGCCCGACCGGGGCGATCACCTTCGGCGGGGAACAGCTCACCGGCCGCCACCTGCGGCGCTGGCGCGCCGACCACCCGGACGTCACCGTCTACAACGTCTACGGGCCCACCGAGACGACCGTGAACTGCTCCGAGCACCGCATCGCCCCCCGTGACCCGGTCGGCGACGGGCCGGTCCCCATCGGACGGCCGCTGTGGAACACCCGCCTGTTCGTCCTGGGCCCCGGCCTCGCCCCGGTGCCGGTCGGCGTTCCTGGCGAGCTGTACGTCGCCGGCGCCGGCCTGGCCCGCGGCTACCTCCGCGATCCGGGCAGGACCGCCGAGCGCTTCGTCGCCTGTCCCTACGCCGTCGGGGAGCGGATGTACCGAACCGGCGACCTCGTCCGCTGGAACGAGGACGGCCTGCTGGAGTACCTGGGCAGGGTGGACGACCAGATCAGCCTGCGCGGCTTCCGGGTGGAGCCCGGCGAGGTGGAGGCGGCGCTCGCGGCCCACCCCGCAGTCCGCCGCGCCGCGGTGGTGCTGCGGGAGGACACACCCGGCGACGCCCGACTGGTCGCTTACGCCGTCCCCACCGAGCCGGAAGGAGCACAGGACACGCCGCCCTCCGCGCCCCCGCTGCCCACCGAGCAGATCCTGGAGCACCTGCGCCGGACCCTGCCGCCCTACATGGTCCCGGCGCACCTGGTGGAGCTGCCCGCGCTGCCCGTCACGCCCCACGGCAAGATCGACCGGGCCGCGCTGCCGGAGCCCTCCCTCGCCGGCGCCCCGGCCGGGGGAGCGCCCCGCTCCCCCCGCGAGGAGATCCTGTGCGGCATCTTCGCCGACGTGCTGCGGCGCCCGCAGGTCTCCATCGACGACGACTTCTTCGCCCTGGGCGGGCACTCCCTGCTGGCCACCCGCCTGGCCAGCAGGGTGCGGGCGGCCCTGGACGCGGAGATGCCGGTGCGGCGCCTCTTCGAACACCCCACGGTCCGCTCCCTGTCCGCACTGCTGGACTCCCACGACGGCAGACGCCCACCGGTGACGCCCGCGCCGCGTCCGGAGCACGTCCCGCTCTCCTACGCCCAGCAGCGGCTGTGGATCATGCACCGGCTCACCGGCCCCGACGCCACGTACAACATCCACCGGGCCCTGCGGCTCGACGGCGACCTCGACGTCCCGGCGCTGGAGGCCGCGCTGCACGACGTGACCGAACGGCACGAGACGCTGCGCACGGTCTTCCCCGAGGGCGCCGAGGGCCCCTACCAGAAGGTGCTTCCGGCCCGACGGGCGGCCGGCGCCCTCACCGTCCTCCCGGTCGCCGACCAGGAGGTGGACCGCACCCTCGCCGAGCTGGCGGCCCACCGCTTCGACCTGGAGTCCGAACCGCCGATGCGCGCCTGGCTGCTGGAGAGCGGTCCGCGCAGCCGGGTCCTCGTGCTGGTGCTCCACCACATCGCCAGCGACGGCTGGTCGGGCAGGCGGCTCCTGCGCGACCTGTTCACCGCCTACACCGCGCGCCGCGCGGGCCGGGCCCCCCAGTGGCGGCCGCTGCCGGTGCAGTACGCGGACTACGCCCTGTGGCAACGGCGCTACCTCGGCGACCCCGCAGACCCCGCCAGCCCCGCCGCCGTCCAACTGGAGTACTGGGAAAAGCAGTTGGCAGGGCTCCCTCAGGAGTTGCGGCTGCCCGCCGACCGGCCGCGCCCGGCCCGCCCGACCCGCACCGGAGGCCAGGTCTGGCTGACGCTGCCGGCCACGGTCCACTCCGCCGTGGCCGACCTGGCCAGAACCTGCCGGGCCAGCGTGTTCATGGTCGTCCAGGCCGCCGTCGCCGCCTTCCTCACCCGGATGGGCGCCGGGGAGGACATCCCCATCGGCGCCCCGGTCGCCGGGCGCACCGACGAAGCGGTGGAGGAGCTGGTCGGATTCTTCGTCAGCACCCTGGTCCTGCGGACCGACACCTCCGGCGACCCCACGTTCACCGAACTCGTCGGTCGGGTCCGCGAGACCGCGCTGGCCGCCTACGCCCACCAGGACCTGCCCTTCGAGCAGTTGGTGGAGCGCCTGAGGCCGACCCGCTCCCTCGGCCGGCACCCCCTCTTCCAGGTCGCCCTGTCCTGCAACAACACCGAGGAGCAGCTGGCCCGCCAGGGCGGCCGCCCCCCTGGACTCACCGTCGCACCGCACCAGGTGGACACCGCCCGCTCGAAGTTCGACCTGATGTTCACCTTCCTGGAGAACCACGGGGAGGACGGGCAGCCCACAGGCATCGAGACCGCCCTCGAATACAGCGCCGACCTCTTCGACCGGGAGACCGCACAGAGCCTGCTTGACCGCTTCGGCCGGATGCTGGCGATCTGGGCGGCGGAACCGGCCGACACCATCGGCGCACGAGAACTCCTCGCGGCCGACGAGCGGCACACGGTGGTCACCGAATGGAACGCCACCCGGCGCGCGGGCCTGGTCGCGACCCTGCCGCGGATGTTCCAGGAGCAGGTCGCCCGCACCCCGCACGCCACAGCCCTCGAACACGCCGGCCACCACCTGACGTACGCCGAACTCAACGCCCGCGCCAACCGCTTGGCCAGAGTGCTGGTGCGGCGCGGCATCCGCCCCGAACACCGCGTCGCCACGCTGATGCCGCGCTCCCTCGGGCAGATCACCGCCCTCCTGGCCATCGCCAAGGCCGGCGCCGCCGCCGTACCGGTGGACCCCGGCCACCCCGAGCAGCGCATCGCCTTCATGCTGCGCGACAGCGCCTGCGCCCTGGTCCTGGCAGCCGACCCGTACGCGGCGGGACGCGAGGAGATCGCCGGCGTCCCGGTCCTCGTCCCCGACGACGAACCGGCCCAGGAGCAAGCCACCGACCTCGCCGACGGCGACCGCAACGCCCCCCTCACCGCCGGCAACGCCGCGTACGTCGTCTACACCTCCGGATCCACGGGCCGCCCCAAGGGCGTGGTGACCGAACACCGCGGCCTGCTGTCCCTGTCCGCGGCGCAGCGCGAGCGGTATCCGGTGGAACCCGGCAGCCGCGTGCTGCAACTCGCCTCGCCGTCCTTCGACGGCGCCGTACTGGAACTGCTCATGGCCCTCACCACCGGAGGGACCCTCGTCCTGCCCGACGGGCCCCTCCTCGCCGGGCAACCGCTCGCCGAGATGCTGGCCGAGCACCGCATCAGCCACGCCTTCATCCCCCCGGCGGTGCTGAGCGGCCTCCCCTCCGAAGGACTGGAGGGTCTGCGCTGCCTCGTCGTCGGCGGCGAGGCGGTCACCGCCCCCCTCGTGGACCGCTGGGCCCCCGGCCGTCGCATGCTCGACATCTACGGCCCCACCGAGACCACCGCGGTCACCCTGACCAGCGAGGCCCTGACCCCCGGCGGCCCGCCGCCCGCCATCGGCACCCCCGTGCCCAACACCAGGGCCTACGTGCTCGACGACCGGCTGCGACCCGTCCCGCCCGGCGTGACGGGCGAGCTGTACCTTGCCGGCGCGTCACTGGCGCGCGGCTACGGCGGCCGCCCGGCGCTCACCGCGAGCCGGTACGTCGGCTGCCCGTTCGGAGAGCCGGGGGAGCGGATGTACCGCACCGGCGACCTGGCGCGCCGGGACCGGGAGGGCCGCGTCCACCACATGGGCCGCACCGACGAGCAGATCAAGCTGCGCGGCTTCCGCGTCGAGCCCGGTGAGATCCGGGCCCGGCTCACCGAGCACCCCGCAGTGCGGGAGGCGGCGGTCGTCCTGCGGGAGGACGGACCGGGCGGACGCGCGCTGGTGGCCTACGCGGTACCGGCCGACGGCCCGCCCCGCCCCACCGCGACCCAACTGCGCGCCCACCTGACCGCCCTCCTGCCGCCCTACATGGTGCCCGCCGCCTTCCTGGTGCTGGACGCCCTGCCGACCACCGCCAACGGCAAGCTCGACCGGGACGCCCTGCCCGCGCCGGAACCGCTCCCCGAGGAGGCCGGGCGGCCGCCGCGCGACGAACGCGAGGCCGCCCTGTGCGAGGTGTTCGCCGAGGTGCTGGAGCGCACGTCGGTCGGCGCCGACGACGGGTTCTTCGAGAACGGGGGGCACTCGCTGCTCGCCGTCCGGCTGGTCGCACGGGTCCGTGAACGCCTGGGCGTGCCGCTGGCCGCACGGGACCTGTTCGAGGCGCCGACCCCGGCCGCCCTGGCCGCACACATCGGCAGGGGCGCCGAGCGCCGCGCCCCGGCGCCCCTGCTCACCCTGCGGGGCCGGGGCGGCCAGCCGCCCTTGTTCTGCGTCCACCCGGCCGTCGGTCTGGGCTGGGCGTACGCGAGTCTCCTGCCGTGGCTCCCCGCCGACGTCCCCCTCCACGCGCTGCAGGCCCGCACGCCCGCGGACGGTGTCGGTCTGCCGGGGAGCGTCGAGGAGATGGCCGACGACTACGTCCGGCTGATCCGCCGCGTCCGACCGCACGGCCCCTACCGGCTGCTCGGCTGGTCGCTGGGGGCCCACGTGGCCCACACCGCGGCGGGCCTGCTGGAGCGCGACGGGCAGCGGGTGGACCTGCTCGCCATGCTGGACGCCTACCCTCCCCACCGCACCGGGGACCCCGGCGGACGGGCCGAGGGGTCCGAGGCCGAGATCGTGGCGGCCAACCTGCGGGAGTCCGGGTTCGCGTGGGAGGAGGCCGACCAGCGCGCGGGGCGCTTCCCGCTGGAGCGGTTCCGCGCCCATCTGCGCCGGGTGGACAGCTCGCTCGGCCACCTCGACGACGCCGAACTGACGGCGGCCAAGGACGTCTACGTCAACAACGTCCGGCTCATGCGCTCCTTCACCCCCGGCCGTGTCCGGTGCGGAATCGTCCTGATGACCGCGGAACGCACCCGCAGCCTCGACCCCGCGGCATGGGAGGCGCACACCGATGGAGGCGTCGAGGTGCACCGGCTGGACGCCGCCCACATGTCCATGCTCACCGAACCGACGTCGGTCGCCGAAGCCGGCCGCGTCCTGACCCGCCGACTGGACTCCCTGCGGGGAGCCCCCACGAAGAAACGAGAGGTATGACGATGACCAACCCCTTCGACGACGCCGAGGGCGTCTTCCACGTCCTGGTCAACGACGAGAACCAGCACTCGCTGTGGCCCCACTTCGTCGAGATCCCCGCGGGCTGGCGGGCCGTGGTGAGCGAGCGCCCGCGCCAGGAATGCCTGGACTACATCGAGGCGAACTGGACCGACATGCGCCCCCAGAGCCTCATCGAGGCCATGGAGGCCCACGAGAAGTCCGCAGGCGCGACCAAGTGACCTCGGGGGCGCGGGCGGGCGGCCCGGTGCAGGGAACCGCCCGCCCGCGCCCTCCACGCCCGTTCACCGACCGACCCCGGTCCCGGAGACCGCCGACGAACTGCGAGGAAGCCTGGATGCTGGTACGGATCAACGGGATCGACCTGGATCACGCACGCACCGGCAGTGGGCCTCCCGTCCTCCTGATCATGGGGAGCGGCGCCGCCGGAACGGGTTGGCACCTGCACCAGGTGCCCGCGCTGGTCGCCGCGGGTTTCGAGGCCGTCACGTTCACCAACCGGGGCATCGCCCCCAGTGGCGGAGGCCCCGGATTCACCCTCCAGGACATGGCCGCCGACACCATCGGCCTGATCGAGCACCTCGGTCTCGGCCCGTGCGCGGTCGTGGGGACGTCCCTGGGGGCCAGGGTCGCGTGCGAGGTCGCCCGTATCCGCCCCGACCTGGTTTCCCGCTGTGTCCTGATGGCGCCGCGGGCCCGCGCGGACCGGATGAGGGCCGCCGCGACCGCCGCCGAGATCGACCTCGCCGACAGCGGAGTCACCGTGCCGCCCCGCTACCAAGCGGTGGTGCGCGCCATGCAGAACCTCTCGCCCAGGACGCTAGCGGACGACGAGCGGATCACCGACTGGCTCGACCTCTTCGAGCTGACGGCGACCGCGGGCCCCGGTGTCCGCACCCAGAGGGAGATCAGTGCCGCCGACGACCACGGGGAGGACCTGGCCCGGATCACAGCCCCCTGCCGGGTGATCGCCTTCGCGGACGACATCGTGGCGCCGGCGCACCTGGCCAAGGAGATCGCCGACGCCCTGCCCAAAGCCGATTACCACGTGGTGCCCGACTGCGGCCACTACGGCTACCTCGAACAGCCCGACATGGTCAACCGGCTCATCACCCAATTCCTCGACGCATGAAAGAGCCCTCCATGGAACCGACCGCCCCCTGGCGCCCCGCCGCGATCAGCCCGGACAGTCACGCGCTGCCCGCCACCGCCGACGCCCTGGCCGGCTTCCTCCAGGACTCCGCGCGCACCGACGAACTCCTGGCCGCCCACAAGGTGCTGGTCCTGAGCGGCTTCGGAGTGGGCCCGGAGGAGCTGGAGAAGATCATGCCGCTCCTGCTCCCTGACCGCCTGCCCTACGTCTTCGGCAACTCCCCGCGCACCAAGGTCGGCCAGAACGTGTACACCTCCACGGAGTACCCGGCGGAGTTCACCATCTCGATGCACAGCGAGATGTCCTACGCCGCGCAGTGGCCGGCCCGGCTGCTCTTCTACTGCGAGCGGGCGGCCGACAGCGGCGGCGCGACACCGGTGGTGGACAACGCCGCCTGGTACCGGGCACTGGACCAGGACGTGCGCGACGCCTTCGCGGGCGGCCTGCGCTACACCCAGAACCTCCACGGGGGACGCGGGCTCGGCAAGAGCTGGCAGGACACCTTCGAGACGCAGGACCGCTCGGAGGTCGAGGACTACCTCTCCCGCACCGGGGCCACCTGGCAGTGGAACGCCCGCAACGGACTGCGCGTCAGCCACGTGCGGCCCGCGACGATCGAGCACCCCGCCACGGGCGAGCGGCTGTGGTTCAACCAGAGCGACCAGTGGCACCCGGCCACGCTCGGCGACGAGGCCGCCGCCGCGCTGATGGGGATGCTGCCCCCGGAGGAACTGCCCCAGTCGGTGGCCTATGCGGACGGCACCCCGATACCCGCCGACCACGTACGCCAGGTGCGCGACCGCGGCCTTGAGCACGCCGTGGACAACGACTGGCGGCCCGGCGACCTCATGCTCGTCGACAACGTCCAGGCGGCCCACGGCCGCAGGCCCTTCACCGGCGACCGCCGCATCCTCGTCGCCATGTCGGACTAGGGCCTGATCCAAGAGAAGGCCCTAGGGCCGCTCCCATCGCCACCGCCACAGACAGCCGCCGCGCATCCCACAGGAAGGTCGCCGATGACCATCGCCCTCGCCGACGTGGAAGGCCTCAACAAACATGAGACCGAGTTCCTCTACGACGAGATCTTCACCCGCCGCGCCTACCTGCCCGGAGCCCTGCACCTGCCCGAGGCCCCCGTGGTCTTCGATGTCGGTGCCAACATCGGCATGTTCACCCTCTTCGTGCGCTCCGAGAGACCTGGTGCCACGGTCCACTCCTTCGAACCGGTCCCCCAGGTGTACGACCTGCTGTGCCGCAACCGCGAGCGCCACGCGGTGGCAGGGCTCGCCCACCCGTACGGCCTCGCCGAGGCGGAACAGGAGGTCGAGTTCACCCACTATCCGGGCTACTCGACCATGTCCACGCGCAGCACCCTGGCGGACACCGAGGCGGAACGGGCCTTCGTCCGGGGGCAGGTGCGGACCGACCACCTGCCCGAGGCCGAGCGGATGCTGGACGAACTCCTCGCCTTCCGGTTCCGGGAGGAGAAGGTCGACTGCCGGCTCCGCCCGCTCTCCGCGGTCCTCGACGAGCACCCCGTGGACCGGATCGACCTGCTGAAGATCGACGTTCAGCGCGGCGAGCATGAGGTGTTGCGGGGCCTGGCGGACCGGCACTGGCCACTGGTCCGCCAGATCGCCATGGAGGTCCACGACAGCGCCGACAGCAACACCGCCGGCCGGCTGCGAGCGGTGGCCGACGAGCTGGAGCGGCGCGGGTTCAGCGTCCTGACCGAGCAGGAGGACCGGTACGCGGGCAGCGACCGCCACAGCGTGTTCGCCGTCGCGGAACCCTGCCGCGGCTGAGGCACGCCCCCGCCCGGCCGCCCACCGCAGATCCGAACCGAACGGTTCCCCACCCCGGAGAAACAGCATGAACCCCGAGAACAGCTTCACCCTGTCCGACGCCGAACGCGGCGACGTGGCGGCCGTGGCCCAGGAGTTGACGCGCACATCCCCCGGTCTCGTGGACGAACGGGAATGGCTCGACCGGTGCCGCACCCTCTCCTGCCACCTGCCCGCCCGCCTCCAGGACCGGCTCCGCGCCTTTCGCCACGACCCCGGCCCGACCGGCAGACTGCTCCTGCGCAACCTCCCAGCCGCCGACGGTGTGCCGGCCACTCCGCAGGAGGCCGACTCCGTGGAGCGCAGGGCGACGCTGAGCGCTTCCGTGCTGTGTGCCCTGTCCATGGAACTGGGCGACGTCATCGCCTACCGCAACGAGAAGCAGGGGGCGCTCGTGCAGAACGTGGTGCCCGTGCCCGGCCGGGAGGGCCAGCAGTCCAACGCCGGCTCCGTCCCACTGGAGATGCACACCGAGAACGCCTTCCACCCCCACCGCCCCGACTACGTCGGCCTGTTCTGCGTCCGCAGCGACCACGACCGGGCCGCCGGACTGCGGGTCGCCTCCATCCGCGCCGCGATGGACCACCTGGACGCCGGGACACGCGAAACGCTGCGGCGCCCCCTGTTCACCACCGAGCCGCCCCCTTCCTTCGGGCGGCCGGACAGCGGGACCAAGCCGCACGCCGTGCTCACCGGTGACGCGGAGGACCCGGACATCCGCGTCGACTTCCACGCCACCCACACGAGCGACCCCTGGGGCAGGCAGGCCATGGACGCCCTCGCGGACGCCGTCCGCGCCGTCTCCGAGGAACTGGTCCTGGACCCGGCCGACCTGGTGTACGTGGACAACCGCGTCGCGCTGCACGGGCGTACGGCCTTCGTCCCGCGCTACGACGGCCAGGACCGCTGGCTCCAGCGCACCTTCGTCCACCTGGACCACCGGCGGTCCCGCGCCGTGCGCGCACAACACGGGCGCGTGCTGAGCTGATGGCGGCGGACCAGGTGATCCACGCCATCGGCCTCCACAAGCGCTTCGGCGCGGTCCAGGCCCTCGACGGCGTGGACCTGACGGTGGCGCGCGGGGAGATCATGGGCCTTCTGGGCCACAACGGGGCGGGCAAGACCACCCTCGTCAACATCCTGTCCACCCTCACGCCCCCCACGTCGGGCACCGCCTCGGTCACCGGCTTCGACGTGGTCGGCCACCCCGAGGAGGTGCGTCGGCGCATCGGGGTCACCGGGCAGTTCGCCGCGCTCGACGAACAACTCTCCGGATACGACAACCTCGTCCTGGTGGCCCGGCTGTGCGGAGCCTCCAAGGCGCAGGCCGTCGGCCGGGCGGACGAGTTGCTGGAGGTGTTCGGCCTCCGTGCCGCCGCGGGGCGTAGGGCGGTGTCGTATTCGGGAGGGATGCGTCGTCGGTTGGATCTGGCGCTGGGGCTGGTCGGGTGTCCTGATGTCCTGTTCCTGGACGAGCCGTCTGTGGGGTTGGACCTGCCCAGCCGTCTCGGGTTGTGGGAGATGGTGCAGGGGCTGGCACGGGGTGGTACGGCGGTTCTGTTGACGACGCAGTATCTGGAGGAGGCCGACCGGCTCGCCGATCGGATCACCGTCCTGGGGGCCGGCCGGGTCCTGGTTTCGGGTACGGCGGTGGAGTTGAAGGCACGGGCCGGCAGCGGTTCCATCTCGCTGAGGGTCGGGCCGCAGGGGGACAGGGCCATGGCCGCCGAGGCTTTGCGCCGGGCCGGTTTCCCGCCGGGCGTGGAGGGCGAGCCCGGCGAGCTGACCGTGCCGGCGGGGGATTCGGCGGATCTGGCCGTGGTGATCCGGGTGCTGGACGCCGTGGGGCAGTACGTGAGCGAGATCCGCTACGCGGAGCCCTCTCTGGACGACGTCTACCTCGCCTTCACCGCTACGGCCCCCGGTACTCCCGCTCCGGCGGCGGGTGCCAGACGCCGTCCTCCATCCCCCGCTCCGGCGCGTACAGCCCGCCGGAGCACCACCCCGGAGGCCGAACGGCGTACCGGCGACACCCCGGAGACCCCGTGAACGTACCTGGGACGATGACCCCCTTGGCCGAGCCCGCAACGGGAGCACGGGTCCCACGCTGGAGACCGGCGGGCAGGGCTGCGCAACTGCGGGTCCTCACAGCACGCCAGATCCGCCTGGTCTACGCGGACCGCAGGGTGGTGCTGTTCAGCGTGGCGCAGCCGGTGGTGATGCTGCTGTTGATCAGCCAGGTCTTCGGTAGCCTCGCGGACCGCTCGATCCTTCCGCGCGGGGTGTCCTACATCGAGTTCTTGCTGCCTGCTCTCCTCGTCACCACCGGGCTCGGCACCTCGCAGTCCGCGGGGGTGGGGCTGGTGCGGGACATGGAGGGCGGGATGGTGCGGCGCTTCCGTGTCCTGCCGTTGTCACTGCCGCTGGTCCTTGTGGCCCGCTCGATCGCCGATCTGACGCGCTCGGGGATGCAGTTGCTGGTCCTGGTCGTCGGGGGTCATCTGCTGTTCGGCTACCGGGCCGGGGGAGGCGTGGGGGGTCTGGTGGCGGCGTTGTCGCTGTCCACGGTGGTGATCTGGTCGTTGATCTGGATCTTCATCGCGCTCGCCGCGTGGCTGCGGAAGGTGGAGGTGCTTTCCAGTATCGGCTTCTTCGTCAACTTCCCGCTGATGTTCGCTTCCAGCGCGTTCGTACCGGTCGATGTGCTGCCCGGCTGGCTGGCGGCCGTCGCCACCGTCAACCCGGTGAGCTATGCCGTGGAGGCGTCGCGGAGCCTCGCCCTGGGAGGACAGGTCGGGAGCGAGGTGCCCGCAGCGCTGTGCGCGGCCCTGGGCCTGATGGCGGCGATGATGGTCCTCGCCGCGCGCGGCTTCCGCCGGCCGCCCGACGAGTGACCGCGACGACTCGCCGACGGACCGCGACGCCTCGCCGACGACCGTGAACGCACGGTCAAGAGCTGCGGCGGCGGTGCCTGCGCCGCCACCACACGGTCGCGAGCGTGAGGGCGGCCGCTACGCCCAGCAGTACCCACAGGATGGTGGAGAGCAGGGTCTCGGCCTCGCGCAGGGAGGCCGAGACCAGCGTTCCCGCGGACACGTAGAGCGCGGACCACATCGCGGCTCCGGCGAGGGAGGCGGGCAGGAAGCGGAGGTAGCGTACGGAGCCGACTCCGGCGGTCGCGGGGGTGAGGGTGCGCACCACGGGCAGCAGCCGGGTCAGGAAGACGGCGCTCGCCCCGTACCGGTGGCAGAGTTCCTGGGCGCGGTCCCAATGCTGCTGCCCGATCCGGCGTACCAGGCGCGTCTCCCGCATTCGCTGCCCGTAGCGGATGCCGAGGAAGTAGCCGACGTGGTCGCCGGCCGAGCTGCTGATCGTGACGACGAGGAAGAGGGCCAGCAGCGGGCGGGTCCCTTCCGTTCCGGCGCTCAGGGCCAGGACCGCGACTTCGCCGGGGACGACCATGCCGGCCCCGAGGCCGGATTCCGCGAACGCGAACGCCGAGGCCAGGGCGAATCTGGCGACCGGGTTCATCTCCGACACCGCTGTCAGCAGATCGTTCATCCATGACATGGCAGCCCCGTTCCGCCTCTCCTTGCTCGTGGAGCCCTCCCGGCGGCGCCCCTGGGAATCCCGCGCACTTCTTCCGAGAACTCACCGAATGGAACAGGGAAACGACTTCCCGGTTTCACCGGGCGTATCCCCGGCCTGCCGGTACGGGGCTGGAGAAGGGCGAAGGGAAGCCAATCTACCAGGGAACCGCCGCCGGACGTTCGTTCCTCCCGACCGCAACCACCCCCACAACGGACCCCGCCGGCCACCCCCGACAACCACTCCATCCCCCGGATTCATCGACCGGAGCTGACGGGAAGGGGAATTTCGGGGAATGTCCGCCTGAATCGGAGGCGAGGAATGAACAACACTCTCCATCACGACACGAAGTGAACACCCGCAGCGGGTACGTCGCGCGACCGCCCCCGACCCACCGACGGTGGTCCCCTGATATGGGGGACTTCGGCCCTCTAAAAGCCCATGCCCGATGCCCCGTGCCCGTTGGGCATGAATCGCGGTGGCCGAATCCCGGCTGAAGTTCCTCCCCTTTCCCCGGAGTTCGCACCGTCGACAGGGGCGATCGGCACGACTTCCCAGGGGTCCGCACCGCTCGCGTGGGCACTCTTGACGCGGGATCGGCGCCCTGAAAGGGTGCGACGGTGAAACTGCGGACCGGACTGGCTGAGCGCCGGCGCCCCGGAACTCCGCCCGGCGCGCACCCAGATGCCGACCGACGGAATCACGGGCCGTTCATGGGTTGCGGAGGGTGAGAACCCTGCATACGGAACGACCAGTCGTCCACGATGAGATCCATCGACTGACCGGATTGGTGGAAATGCAGGCGGATGCACCGGCGGGAACGGACGCCTACTTACCGTCCCTGACCCTTGAAGATTATCTGCGCGACACGGTCCCGGCCCACCCGGTCCTGAAATCGTCGGTGGATTTCAGCCGCCCGGGCGCCGACAAAGCGCTCAGAGCGCTGGCCGCGACGACCACGGAATTCGATTCCGACGACACAGGACGCGGCGACTCCTACCGCAGGGCCCAGCAGGACTCCTCCGTCCGCTGGAAGGGAATGCGACAACTGCTCGAACTGGCCGCCCCCTCCCGCACGACGCCCGAAACGGCCGGCCCCCGCACCGTCCTCGACGTCCTGGGCGGGGACGGAACCATTGCCCGCGCCGTCCACGACAACGCCCCCGACCTGCGCGACCGCGTCCACATCCTCACCGGTGACCTCTCGGGGGACATGGTCGAACGAGCCCTCGCCCAGGGCCTGGCCGCCATCCGGCAATCCGCGGACCACCTCTTCCTCGCCGACGGCAGCATGGACGCGGCACTGCTCGCCTACGGAACCCACCACATCGCGCCGCAGGACAGGCTCGACGCCGTCACCGAGGCCCTGCGCGTCGTCAGGGACGGCGGCCACGTGGTCCTGCACGACTTCGACGACACCAGCCCCATGGCACGGTTCTTCACCGACATCGTCCACCCCCACACCACAGCCGGCCACGACTACCGACACTTCTCCCGCGGGGCCCTGGCCGAACTCTTCGCCGAGGCGGGCACACCGGCCCGCGTCATCGACCTGTACGACCCCCTCGTCGTCCGCGGCACCACCCAGGAAGAGGCGCGCCGCCGCATGTGCGCGTACGTGGCCGACATGTACGGAGTCGGCGCATTCTTCGCCACCCTGGGCGGAACCGACGCCCGCTGGCAACTCCTGGAGCAGTACTTCCAGCACGACACGTACCTGGCGACCCTGCCAGAGAAGAGCGACTTCACACCGGGGCCCGTCGTCTACCGCTCCGAGGATGCCTTCATCGCGGAGATACCGCGCGTGGCAATCGTCGCCGTCGCCCACAAATCACCCACCTGACATACCCCCGCACCCGAAACCCGGCTCCCACCGACAACAGCCGGCCACGGGCTGACCTGAGGGCCCGAGGCTCCGTGAGCATCCGCAGTGCTCACGGAACCTTGACCACCACCACCGGCCCGGGGACGCCTTCTCCGTCCCGACACGTGCCCCGCACCGCGCTCTGGACCGGGCACAGGTGCGTCTGGTCCACGCCTCAGGCCGCCTTCCTCCAGACGTTCATGCCCAGCTGCAGGAAGGCGGCTTCTCGCAGGGTCGTCTGCTTGATCTGGATGGTGAGCGCCGCGATGTCGCCAGCGGCGTTCTTGACGCAGAGCTGGGATCCGTCGTCGGCCGCCGCGAGTGACCAGGTGCGGTACGCGGAGCCGGTGGCGCCGCTCAGGAGATGCCGGCAGGCGTCGGGGGAGGCAGCCTTTCCGTTGAACATCTGCACGAACACGCTGGTGTCGCTCTGCAGCGCGCAGTCGACATCGTCCTCGCAGTCGAGGCGGATGTCACCCGTGCGGTCCTCGCGCAGCATCGGCTCGCGGAGGCTCAGGGAGTTCTTCTCGTTCAGCCACACGGGAGACAGCACGTCGGCTCCCGGAGCCGGGGAGGCGTTCGGGGCAGGCTGCGACGCCCGGGGTGAGCCGCCGGCGGTCGGCGGGGTGCGTGTCGGCGACACCGTGGACGGTACGGGCTTCGTCGGGCCGGATGGGGACGCGTGCGTGCCCGCTGCCCGCTCGCCGAGGCCGAACCGGTCCCCGGCGAGCCACGTCAGGCCCGTCAGCACCAGAGCGCCCGCCGTCACAGCCACGGCCGTGATCAGCGCAGTACGCCGTCCGGGCGCCCGTCGGCGAGCGCGCCCCAGCCACAGCGTCCCGGTCGCGGTCGGCGGAGCCACGGGTTCGCGCACCGGGCCCGGAACGGTCGCCTCGGGTCCGATGACCTCGCGCCAGACGGCCGGCCCTGCGCCCGCGTCGGTGTCCGTGTCCAGTCGCCGTCGGCACCACTCGACGACCTCCGCCAGAGTGGCCCGCTCCCTCGGATCGGGCGCCATGCACCAGGTGATCAGCGGGCGCAACGGCTCTGGCAGCCGGGACAGTTCGGGTTCCTCGTGCACGATCCGGTACAGCACGACGGGCGCGATGCCGTCCCCGTACAGCGGTTCGCCCAGCGCCGCGAAAGCCGCCGTCTGGGCCAGCGCGAAGACGTCGGTCGCCGGGGTGATCTCACCGGCGGTCGCCTGTTCGGGCGCCATGAAGTGGGGTGTACCGATGGTGGAGCCGGTGGCGGTGTGCGAGGAGATGTCGGCGGCGGTCGAGATCCCGAAGTCGATCACCCGCGGCCCGTCGGCGGCCAGCAGCACATTCGACGGCTTGAGGTCCCGGTGCACGACCCCCGCCGCGTGGATCGCCTGGAGCGCCTCGGCCACGCCGGCCACCAGCCACAGCACGGCGGACACCGGCAGCGGACCACGCCGGGCGACGGCCTCCGTGAGGGACGGCCCGGGCACGTACACCGTGGCGAGCCACGGAGGTACGCCGTCGGTGTCGGCGTCGATGACTTCCGCGGTGTACGCGCCCCTGACCCGGCGGGCAGCCTCCACCTCCCGACGGAACCGCCGCCGAAAGGCCGGGTCGTCGGCCAGCTCCGGCCGCACCATCTTGAGCGCCACCGGGCGGCCGCCCCGGGTGTGCGACAGGTACACCCGGCCCATGCCCCCCGCGCCGAGCCGGGCCGCGAGGCGGTAACCGGCCACGACGGGAGGGTCGTCCGCCTGGAGCGGCTGGAACACCTCGGTGGTGCTGCTCATCGGGCTGTCCCCCTGATCCCCGACCGGCCGACTGGACGGTCCGGGACGGAAGCCTAAACGCAACGAGTGGACCCCGCTGACCTGGGATGCTCCTCCACGGCCGCAGGAAGCATCCGATCCGGCCTCTCCATCTCCGTCGCCATCGAAACGGCCCAGGACCCGGCCCGAACTCGATGCTCGCCCTGGGCACCTCCGGCGGTCTGACCCTCGCCGCCGCCTACGACTGGTCGGACGACGCGAGTGGCCTCTTCGTGATCGGCGTGGGGATGGTCATGATCGTGAGCGCGTCCGCAACCGGTCTCGCCGCGTTCCTGACCTCCGTCCTGCACAAAGGAGTGGCCGGACCTGGAACACCGGGGCACTGACCCCAACCAGCACGCCTCCCCAACCGCCCCTCCGACCCGGGGCATCCACTCCCTCGGCCCGCCTACGTCCATTCCACCCCCAGTTCCCGTAGCGCACCGAGCTGTTCGGCGCTGAGTTCGTCGTGGCGTTGTTTCTGGTTGGAGTACCAGATCCCCAGTGCGAGGTCGTCCTCCTGGCCACCGCACTGCGCCGCTTTCAGCCGGCCGGACCTGCCGACCCGCGCGACGTCGAGCGCCCCGCCCGGTTCAAGGAAACCGTCGCGCTGGAGCAGGGGACCTGCGCGAGCTGACCGCTGCGGCCGGCCCGGTCGCGGCCGCCGACGCCCTTGCCGCCGCTCCAGACGAGGGCACCGACGACTGCGCCCGCGTCGTGCAGCGCCTCGTGGGGGCCGCCCCCGGCGCATGGACCGCCGACGTGCCCGCCGTCCTCGCCGCCGTGGTCCGGCCGGAGCTCGGCGCGTTCCATTTCGCCGCGGCGGCCGACGCCGCCACCGGGCGCCGCCCCCGGCGTCTTCCCCGCCGACCCGGCCCCGGCCACTCTCGCCGCCCTCGCCCGCGGACAGCCCGGACACCTCCGCCCACCGCCCTCACGCCCGCCATCGCCTCTGCGCTCGCAAGCCCCCCCGACGTTGGCGCGGGCGAGGAGGAGCTGCCTGGTGACCTGCCGGACTCACAGCCGGCGGTGCGCGCGCTGGACTGGCTGCTCGAGCACGCCGTCAGCCGGGCCCTTACGGACGGTGTGCCCGGCGACGTCCTTCACCTGCTCCCCGGCGTCCTTGCCGCCCGCCCGGGCGACGAAGCCGTCGCCGAGGCGATCGCTGTCCGGCTGCCGGTCCTTCACGGCCGCGCCCCCGCTCGCGCTCGCCGCCAACCTGTCGCCCGGCGCGCTCGCCGACCCGGCTACTTCGCCGACATGGCCCTCCCGGACGAGGTGTGGCTGCCCATGGCCCGGGCCGGCGCCGAGCACACTCCGGCCCAGACCGAAGCGGGCGACGTAGCCGAACGCGCCGCAGGCCACCCGCGCAACCCCGACGTCATGCTCCTGGCCACGCACCTGCTCACCCGCCCCGCCCCGACTACGACGCGAAGGTCCGCCGGCACGCCCGCGTCCTGCTCCAGGCCGCAATCGCCTTGGGCGAGGGTCGCGACGGGGTTCGGAGCGGTGGGGTCCTATATATCCCAGGCCAGGAGCTGGGTGTCGGTGCCGGTGCCCGCGAGCGGTAGTCGGCCGTCCGCGCTGAACGCGTACGGCCCTGTCTCGCTGCCCTGGGGGAGGTGGCCCCGGAACCGGGGCCGGGCCGGGTCGGGGACGTCGTAGAGGAAGCCTCCCCGTTCACCGAAATCCGTCACCACCAGTCGGGCGGGAACGCGTGCGGCGTCGGATAGGGGCGGCTGCCGTCAGCGGAGGGCAGGGCGGACAGCCGGCCGGCCGGTCGACGCGGCTCGGGCAGGTAGAGGCACGGCGGATTGGGAGTGGGCTCCGAGACATGCGGCCCTCCCGGACCCTCCAGTCGAACTCCACCCGCAGACCCGATGTCGTCTCAGGTCCCACGAGGACGACCGCCCCTGGAACACCAAGATCCCCGACAGAGCCGGTCGCCGGGTGCGAGCGAGTCGTTCAGCGTGTCCGGGACGTGCCGTGCTCAGATGAGACGGCGCAGCGAACGGCACAGGGAAAGGTTGCGGGATGCCCGAGGACACCATGAAGGCGATGGCGTACGAGACCTATGGTGGGACGGAGGTGCTCCGCGAGACCCGGCTGCCGCTGCCGAAGGTCGCCCCTGGGGAGGTCCTCGTCAAGGTCCGGTGCGCCGCGGTCAACCCGGTCGATTGGAAGATCATGGCGGGCGGGCTCGACAGCCTGATGGACGTCGTCCACCCGGCGGTCCCGGGCTGGGACGTCAGCGGCACCGTCGAGAGGGTCGGCATCGACGTACCTGAGTTCGCGGTCGGTGACGAGGTAATGGCCTACGCCCGCAAGGACTACGTGCACGGCGGCACCTTTGCGGAGTACGTCAGCGTGCCCGTCCGCGCCCTTGCCGCCAAGCCCGCCTCGTTGAACTGGGCACAGGCAGCCGGGTTGCCGCTGGCCGGCCTGACCGCCCATCAGCTTCTCACGCGTCTGGGTACGGCGGCCGACGACACCGTCCTCGTGCACGGGGCGGCCGGCGGTGTCGGGTCCTTCGGCGTCCAGCTCGCCCGGGCGCTCGGCGCGCGGGTCATCGGCACCGCCTCCCCGCGCAACCACGACCGGTTGCGCGGGTTCGGCTGCGAGCCCGTCACCTACGGGGACGGGCTGGCGGAACGCGTCCGCGCACTGGCTCCGGACGGAGTCACCGTTGTCGCCGACTTCGTGGGCGGGGTCCTCGAGACCACCCTGGCCGTCCTGGCCGAAGGCGGGCGGCACGCCTCCATCACCGACCACACCGTGCTCGGTGCTGGCGGTCAGTGGATCTGGGTCAGGCCGTCCGGCGAGGACCTCGCAGCTCTGGGCCGGCTCTCGGACGAGGGCCGGCTCACGGTCGCTGTCGCTGCGACGTTCCCGCTCTCCGAACTTGGAGCGGCCTTCGCCCTCAGTCAGGAAGGGCATACCCCGGGGAAGATCATCATCGAGATCTGAACTCCCGCACCGGATCGGGCGCATGGACCGTATGAGCAGAGCATCGGATTACCGTGAGGAATGGCGTCCCTAGAGGCCGATCAAAGAGGCAGGACCTTGGTCGAGGAGCCCGTAACCGCCGCTGCTGTCATGAGGGCCGGCGGCACGTGGTCACGGACCTTCGGGATCGTCACGGGAGCCCAAGAGGACAAGGAGCAGGAGCGCGAACGGCAGACCAGACTCGCTTGACCGGGTGATGTGGGGGCCGTCCGCTTCATGGTCGGTCCGTGCACTCGTACTGCCCCAGCGCGGTGAGCCGTGCCTGTGGTCGACTTCGGTTCTCCCATCGTCGAGGACGTACGGCTCGGCTGCCAGTTCGGGATCAGCCTTCGCCGATCCGGTCTACGGCGTGGTCTACGACATGGAGGACGGCGACGGGCGGGCTCGGGAACCGGCCACCGCCCTGCACGCCGCCTTCTGCGGCGACCTCGAACCGCCCGCTTCTGCGGCGACCTCGAACCGCCCGCCCGCGCCGCGCCTTCTACGTCCTGATGGTCATCTGCCCCTGGGGCGTCAGGCGTTTCCAGTGGTCACAGCGGGTACGGGCGTGTACCGTCTCCGTTAGCTGTCGTGGTTCGGATATTCCCTTTGCCCATGCCTTCAGCGTGGGCTTTTTTGCTGTGCTGTGCCGCAGGGACCAGGGCGATCACCTCCGTCTTCCGCAGGGTGCGGGAGGCGTTCATCGGCTGGAAGGCATGAGACATGGCTACGGGAATCGTGAAGTGGTTCAACTCGGAGAAGGGCTTCGGCTTCATCGAGCAGGACGGTGGAGGCCCGGACGTCTTCGCCCACTACTCCAACATCGCTGCCCAGGGCTTCCGCGAGCTCCAGGAGGGCCAGAAGGTGGAGTTCGACGTCACCCAGGGCCAGAAGGGTCCGCAGGCGGAGAACATCCGCCCGGTCTGAGCCCCGCCTAACCCCGACGCCCCGCGGGTGGCTCTCAGCCGCCCGCGGGGTACGACCTCGTCGTCGTCGGCCGCGACGGGATCACCCGGCTCCACCGTCGCGGAAGCTGGGGCCCGGGGCGAAAGATCATTTCCCCTTCCAAGGCCGGAGCTTCTCGGGGTCGAGCACGGCCCAGATCCGCCGGATCCGGCCGTCCGCGATGTCGAACGCGTACACCGACAGGACGACGCCGTCCAGGTGGGCCGCCAGACCCGGCTGCCCGTTGACCGTGCACTCCCGGACCGCGAGCCGACCCGGGAGGGTCCGGTCGGCGAAGAAGCGGGCGATCTGCTCGGCGCCCTCGATCGGGTGGAGCAGCGCCGTGACGAGTCCGCCGCCGCCCCCGATGGCGGTGGCGTCGGGATCGAGCAGACCGATGAGGGCGCTGATGTCCTTGGCCTGCCACGCCCGCGCGAACTCCCGGACGACACCTGCCCGCTGGGCCGTCGGCGACAGGGGCGCCCGCGAGGCGTCGATGCGGCGGCGAGCGAGGTCGCCAGCTGGCGGCACGCCGCCGGGGAGCGGCCGACGATGTCCGCCACCTCGGAGAACGGGTAGCGGAAGACGTCGTGCGGCACGAACGCCACGCGCTCCGCCGGGGTCATCGCCTCCAGAACGACGAGGAAGGCCATACTGACCGACTCGTCGAGCGTGACCCGATCGGCCGGATCGGCCGTGTTGTCGTCCGTCGCGTCGGCGGGCCACTCGGTGCGCGCGGGCAGCGGCTCGGGCACCCATGCGCCCACGTAGCGCTCCCGCCGCGTCCTGGCCGAGCGCAGCTCGCCGAGGCAGATACGGCCGGCGACTTTCGTAAGCCATCCCCCGGGGGACGCCACCGCCTCCCTCTGCCGCGGGGCCATCGCGTACCAGCGGGCGTACGTCTCCTGCACGACGTCCTCGGCCTCGGCCAGGGAGCCCAGCATCCGGTACGCGAGGTTGATCAGCCGGCGGTGCTCGGCCACGAGCGTGCTCGCCGGCGGGTCGAGTAGGCCGTCCTGCGGTGCGGTCGAACGGGGCGTCATGGTCCTGAAGCTCCCTCGGTCGGATGTCCCTTCACCGCTATGACGCGACAGCGCCCCGGAATGTGAGGTCGACGGTCCCACCTCACATTCCGCCGGGCCATCTCGTCGTACCCGGCAACGGAACGCGACGGAAGCAGACGGAGGTAGACCGGCATGGAGCCCGTGAACGTCGCAGTCAGCCATTACAGCACCAGCGGCAATGTGCACGCCCTGGCGGAAGCCGCCGTCGAAGGTGCCGAGAAGGCCGGGGCGTACGTCCGGCTCCCGCAAGGTGGCCGAGACCGCCCCGCCCGAGGTGATCGACGCCCATCCGGCCTGGGTCCGGCATCACCGGGACACCGCCGAGGTCACGGAGGCCGGGCATGAGGACCTGGAGCGGGCGGACGCGGTGCTGTTCGGCACCCCGCCCCGATCCAGTTGAAGTCGGGCAACCCCTACGGCACCTCGGCCGGGGTCGGCGACACGGAGCCCGGCGAGGTGAGCCTGGAGGCGGCTCGCCACCAGGCCCGCCGGGTCGTCAAGGTCGCGGTCGCACTCAAAGCCGGCCGCGCTGCCTGATCCCATACCGCAGCACACCACCGAAGGAGCACGCGATGACCACCACCCCCCCCGCGAGACCGAGATCCGGGCGCTTCTGGCGAGCCGTGCCGGCGCCCAGCAGACCAAGGACATCGATCGGCTCATGTCGTTCTACGCCGCCGACGCCGTCTACTACCCCGGAAGAAGCTCGAGGTCATCGAACTCAAGGTTCGGAACGACCAGTACACGGCTGCCGACCTCGGCCCCGTGGGGCCGAGCCTGGGCGACATGGACGTGTACTCCGGCACCGCCGTCAAGGACGGCCGGATCGTCGGACGCTGGGGCGGACACTGCCAGGTCATTCACCTGAAGGGCGAGGAACTGACCTCGCAGTGCCTGATCACGATGGAGGTCGAGCAGGGTTCCCCGACGATGCAGTCGCTGTGGACGAAGGGAGCGGCCTCCCTCGACATGGCCATCACCGGCGCTACGGGCGTCTACCGCAACGCGCGCGGCATCGCCCGCTTCTGGGACATCGCGACGCCGGACGAGCGGGTGCGGCTCGAGATCCTGCGCTGAGAACGGTGAGGCCCTGCCGTACGGGGCTCGGCAGGGTCTCACGTCCGCATCACACGTCTTCGGGGTGCAGCGCACCTGCCCGGCCGGTCACCGAAACCCTCCGGCCCCGGCCCGGGCAGGCCACCAGGCCGCAAGAACACCGGCCCACCGGGCGGTGCGGGACCGGCTGAGGTGGCAGCTCTGCGAGACGGACCGGACGATCCGGGAGCTGGAGAAGCAGCAGGCGGAGAACGTACGACACCGTAAGGTCGCGCGCCGCCTACGACGCTGAGGGGGACGCAGGCGCTGGTCCTTGCACGTCAGCGACGCGAAGACCTCGGCCACGAAGTACCGCCCAGGTGCCCGCGAAGCCTCTCCGCCTCACCAAGGTCCACAGTCAGACCACAGCATGCACCGCCACGGCCACCGATCGAATCTACCGATCGAAGGACCATTAGGCGGGCGCATTCTGCCTGCTCTGCCATGCCGGGCCATGTGCGTTCAGGAAGGCGACGGCGATCGAATCGCTTGCCGTGTTGTCGAGACCGAACGCGACGGGGTTATGCTCGAGCGCACCAAGCAGTGACGCAGCGACACCGAGATCTGTAATTCCAAACTGTGTCTGCATCCAATGCCCTACCGCTATTCGGCGATTGTTTGCCACCACAAGCGGGTCTCCACCACGCGCGAGCCTCCCGCCGCTCGTGATGTTGATATCGTCCATCGTGCGCTCGAAGTGGTTCTTCATGTTGATGCGGATGCGATCCCTTTCCTGCACACTCGCGGCTGCCTGTGCCTGGGCGGCTGCCGCCTGCTGTGGAGTCATCGGACCGGTATTGCCGGCGTTGTGATTGTTTACCATCATGGCCAAGGTCTGGTTGTCCAGGGAAGCGTAGACGGACTCGCAGAACCTGGGAAAATGGGTCAGCCACCCGATCTTGCCGTGGATGTGCCCGGCGCTGTTGCTTGCCGTGATGTCGACAGCGCCGGCATAACCCATGTCGCTTTGCCGGACCAAGAGGTAGTCCGGGCGGGTCGCCCCGACTGGGGTCTGCGTTTGACTCACGTATCCTGCGGGCATGGCACGTCCTTGCAGGTGAATATCTGTCAGCGTCTCTACGACGTACCCGAATTGCATACTCACCCCTCCGGAAACACCTTGGGTGACTTGCTGGTTCCACACCCGCAGCCACTGGGCGATGTGACCATTTGTGTTCCCGAGGGTGGCCAACGGGCCAAGCGAAGGGGCGGAGACGACAAAGTTGTACGCCCACTGGACCGCGCTGTCCACGGTATTGGCGAAGCTCCAGAACGCGGCCGAGTCCGCGTGTTGTTGATTCGAATCGTACTGCTGAACAATCTGTCGTTGAATTCCAGTGCCGTCAGCGGCGCGCGTCGTCGTCGCTTCGCGATCCGCCTCGGTGTCACGCGGCGGACCGCTCAGGGCCCGGGTCGCGTTGGCCTCCGCCTCGCGTTCGAAGCGGTCGGAGGGGTCGGACACTTTGAGCCCGGCCTCGTTGTCCGTGCCGGCGACCGGGCCCTGTCGCTGTTGGATGACGTGGGTGAGCTCGTGGGCGAGCGTGTGCCTGTCGCCGCCGCCCTCACCAATGACGACGTGGCTGCCCGAGGTGTAGGCGCGAGCGCCGATCTCGGCCGCAGATGCCTTCGCCGCTGTGTCGCTGTGGATGCGGACATCGGAGAAGTCGGCCCCGAGCCGCGCCTCCATATCGGCACGGGTGGTCTCGTCCAAGGGCCGGCCCGAGGAGCGCAGCACATCGTGGACGGCCGACCGCTGCACCTCTGGCGCACCACCCGGTGTCCGGGATGGCGGGGCAGCCTGGTGACCGCAGGCCGGTCCATGCTGGTGCAGGCCGGGCTGCGCCCACGGATGGCCCGCCTGGCGCAGAAGCTGCACCATGGCTATGTTCCCCGCTGTCTGCTGGACGCGCCGCGAATCCGTACGGGACAGCGGTTCCGCCACCGGGCGCTGCCGAGGCGCGTGTTGGTCATCGGGCCGTTGGTCGTGCTCATGGACCATGGCGATGCCGCCTTCTGATCGAGGGGTGCTGGAAGAATCCACGACACTGCCCCCGAAGGCCCCGGGGAAGCGACTGCCGGACGGAGTGGCGGGCACACATCACTGCCCGGCAGTACATCCCTGGACACACGACCGAGTATCTGATCGTTTCAGAATGACGAGGCTGCTGAGCAGAGCCGACTGCGGCTCTGCGTATCAGTTACGGGAGGTCGAGTGCTTCGGCCCAGACGTTGCCGCCCTTGGCCCAGGTCCACAGCCACTGTTTTCTGGGCGGTTCTGACTCGATGAGCCGGTGGCGCCGTACGCGGTTCCGCGCGGGGAGGTCGTCGATCCGAGGCCGGATCGGGTGGGGCGCTGGACGGTGTTCGCGCACCGGACGGACGACCTCGGACGCGCCGACCGGCCGCAGGGCCCGCCACCCGGAGGTGGGGGCCCTGCGTCATGTCCGGTCCTCGCCGGGTGTCAGTTCACCACCCGCACGGAGTCGCATCCCAGATGGGTGTACACCTGGCCGCCCGGGGCCCGGTACTTGCCCTTCAGGCAGGCGCGGGTCGAGGTGAGGGTCAGCCCCGATTCGCTGGGCTTGAAGTGCATGACGTTGTCGGTGTCGCCGTCGCGTGTGCGCTCGTCCAGCTCGTAGGAGTCACCGGGGTGGCCCCTGCCGTGGACTTCCCGGGCGCCGGCCGGGGTGGCGGTGTTGAACAGCCGCTCCCGCGGGCCCCAGTACGTCTGGGACACGTCGATCGCAATCGCGTCGAAGGCCAGTGGCAGGCCGTACTCCCCGACCCGGGTGGTCAGCGCGGCCAGGGTCACGTCGGTGTTGAGGTTGACGGAGTTCGGGAAGCCGCCTGGCCGGACGTTGATCGCGACGGGCACCACGCAGTCGATCCGGAACAAGGTGGAGGCGGTGTTGTTGCTCGGGTCAGGGTCGACGTCCTCCGCGTTCTTCAGCGCCAGGCGGGAGTCCAGGCGCACCTGCTTCACGCCTGGCGCGGTGCACGCGAGCTGCACCGCGTACGTGGTCGTCTGCGGCGTGCCCACGCGCAGCGCCGTCTGCTGAGCGGTCTGCGTCGCGGGTGTGACGGTGACGCCGGCGTCCGCGCCGGCCGTGGTGGTCAGCAGGGTGCCGACCGGGCTGGACGGGCCGGCGTTGGCGACGGTGACCTCCAGCGAGGCCGTGGCGGGCTCGCCGATGAGCACCTCCAGAGGGCTGGTGGCCCGGGCGTCGGTGATCCGTACGTCCGCCTTTGCGATCACCCTGGTGTCGGAGGTGGCGGTGTTGTCGGCCGGCCGCGCGTCCGGGCCGGCGAGGTTGGCCACGGTGGAGGTGGCGGTGATCGTCTTCGGGCCGCCGTTGCGGTAGACCAGATCGGCCGGTACCTGGGCGCTGATCGCATACTCCTGGTGCGTCCCCTGCGGCACCTCGCTGAGGTTGCAGGTGACCGTCCGGCCGGATGCCAAGCAGGGGCCGGTGGTGGTGGGGTCGGTGACGTCGGCGGGCAGCTCGGTCGTGATCTGGGTGGACGGGGAGGAGTTCGGACCGTTGTTGGTGACGTCGACCGTCCAGGTCAGGCGCTCGCCGGCGGCGACCGGGTCGGGGGCGTCGGTGAGTGTCAGGGTGAGGTCGGTGGTGTTGCGGAGTCCGCGGATCCGCGCGGACTCCTCCGCCGTCGGGAGGGGCGGCCCCTCGCACACGGGCGCCGCGCCGCCGGTCACCGGGATGCGGTTCGGCATGTACGCCTGGACGCGGGCCCAGTCGTCGTGGCCCTGGAGCTTCTCGTCGGTGCTGGTGTTCGCGCAGTCGTCCGGGCCGGTCGCGTCGATGTTGACGATCTGCTTCGTGTCGCCGTCGTCGCCGGCGCCGGTCGGGTTGTCGCCGTTCCAGTCGGGGTTCTGGTTCAGGGGGACGGTGCGCACGGTACCCGCGCCGTCCGAGGAGACGAACTGGTTCACGGTGTCGCGCGGGTCGAGCACCCCGTTCTCGCGGAGTTCGTCCTCGGCGAGCTCGGGCAGCACCACCTGGGACCGGCCCGGCTCGGTCTCGCTGGGCGGCCGCCCGAACAGGGTGATGCGGGCCGGGGAGAAGTCGACGATCGTTCCGCCGCCCACGCGCGGGATCCCGTCCGGCATGGAGTAGCTCATCACGCTCACGTAATTGGGCTTGCAGTTGGGCGTCGCGTCCGTGCCCGCGTGGTGCAGCCCGAGGCTGTGGCCGAGCTCGTGCATCAGGGATCCGGGGTCGGTGCGGTAGAGGATGATGTCCGTACCGGCGCCGTAGCCTCCGCTGTTGCAGGCGGTGTCGGGGCCGGTGCCGTCGGTGTCGAGGTCCCGGGTGGTGTAGAGGACGTAGTTGAACACCTTCTGGCGCAGCAGCTGGAGATTGCGCGCCTTCGTGTTGCGGTACTCCGTGTCGAGGTTGCAGTTGGCCAGCGGGAACGCGATCGGGTTGCCGCCCCCCAGGTCGTCGCCGACGATGCAGTCCGGGTCCTGCTCGTCCGGCCCCCCGTCCGTGTCGTCGTCGATGCCGTTGTCACAGGTGGCCGGCTTGAAGTCCTCGACGCCCAGTTCGCGGTCGTTGCAGTTCGGATCGGCGCCGTCCACACCGTCCTTGCCGTCGTTGTCCCGTCCGTCGGTGCAGGTGCCTTCCGGTGGACCCTCCATGGCGGCCTTGTCGTGCAGGCCGCCGGAGTCGACGTGCAGCGTGATGCCGTCCGCGCCGTCCGCGCCGTCCGCGCCGTCCGCGCCGTCCGCGCCGTCCGGGTTGGACAGCGGGGCCGTCGCGAAGGCGTGCTCGACCGCCTGGATCGCCTCGTGGGACGGCTGGGAGCCGTCCGAGTAGTCGAGTTCGACGAAGATGCCCTTGTGCAGCGGGTCCGCCTGGAGGGCCGGCAGGTCGACGGCCATCGAGTTGTCCGGGTTGCGCACGCCGAAGCGCTCGTACCGGTCGGCGATGCCGTCCTGGTCGGCGTCGCTGTGCTTGCTGGTGGTGATGGTCACGCCGACCGCGGCGCGCTTGCCGTCGCCGTCGTTGGGGAAGTTCGGGTCGCCGTCGCCGACGGCGCACACCTGGCCCTGCGGGTTCCCGGCGCGGTCGGTGCACGGCGGGGCCGGTGGGGTGAACCCGTACGCGAGCGAGTCGCCGGTCCAGGTGTCGTTCAGGGGTTGTACATGAGGTTGAGGTCGATGTCCTGGTTCTGCGGGCTGATGTCCATCCGGTCGTCCGCGAAGTTCGTTCCGCCGTCCTCGTCCTTGATCTGGATGCCGACGGGGAACGTGGTCTGTCCGCCCGAGAGGGTCACCTGCTGCGTGAAGACCCACGGGTTGGGGATGGTGCCGGCGTGGAAGGCGTCGTCGGAGACGATCCGGCCCGTCTGGAGCGCGTTGTCCCCGACCTTCACCTCCGGATAGAACTCGCTCTCCTCGCTGATCCCGTCGTCCGGGACCTCGAAGCGCTCGAACCAGTCCAGGCTCACGGTGACGGTCATGGCCGGCGGTGGTGGGTCGGCGGCCGCGGCCGGGGCCGGTAGCCCGGGCATCAGCCACAGGCCGGACAGGAACAGGGCGGTCACCGTGGCGGCCGCGCCCAGTCGCCGTCCGAGACCGGTCCCGGCGGACCGCCGGGATGACGGCGGAGCGGCCGGTGGGGCGGTCGGGCCGGTGGAAGGTGGCGTGGAGGATGGTGGGGTGGAGGATGGTGGGGTGGAACTGGCATTCCTGGCTCCCCTGTCCGTGTGAATCCCCTACTGGCACATGAACCGGGCGAGTACGGAGCAAGGGACCATTCGCTGACGCATCGTGCCAGCGGGTGCGGCGGCCCGTCCGTACCTCGCACTGGTCTCCGCCCGAAGGGACGAAGCCGAAACGTTTCCCGACCGGCGGGAGGGCGTTCGGTCGCGGGTGAGCGTGAAGGCTCGACCAACACCAAGCGGCCGCTGCAGGGGCCCCGTCGTCGGTCGCCGCGATCGTCCACGTGAGGGTCGCCCTTCGGCGGCGAGATGGAGCGCTGCCGGAGACGCTCCGTGGACGGCCCTTGCCCGGACTGCCGACCAGGTCCGGTCTCTTCGGTCAGCGTCGGGTCCGGGTGAGGATGCCGACGAAGTGGATACCCACGCCGCGTCGAGCCTCTACCTTGAACTCCGACGGAAGTTACAAGTAGCGTCAATTGCAAGTGAGTTGGTGTCATGGCAAAAGATCCGGCGGATACGGTTGCCGTCAGCGGGGTCGGGTTCGGGGACTACTACCGGGCGCATGTTGGGCCGCTCGTCGCTCTGTCGCTGTTGCGGGGCGCGGACCTGGTGGAGGCGGCGCGGCTCGCCCAGGACTCGATGGCAGTGGCCCGGCGGTGGATGGACCTGCTGGCCGCGAACGCGGTCGGGGCCGCGAAGGACACCAGGACCCCTGTGGTCACCGCGCAGGCGCTGCGGTCCTGGACATGCCGGATGACCGTCGGCGGCGGCGTCGGAACGCTCCGCCCAGCGCACGGGACAATGCCCGCCCTGCTGGGGAAGGGCAGCACCGACGCCCTGGTGCAGGCTCGGACGGTGGTGGCGCTCGCCCCGCTGAGAGAGTTGAACGAGCGCCAACTCAACGTCATAGCCTTTCGGTTGGCCGGCTGTGCGCCGGGAGCGATCGGGTACGAGCTGGGCCTGTCGATGCCGAAGGTGCACCGCACTCTGCGCCACGTCGGCAAACTGCTCGAAGCGGAGACGGGGGTACGGCAGGTCAGGGGTGCCGAGGCGCCGGGGGAGGCCGAGGGGACATCGGCGGCAGACGTCAGGTTCGCGGACCTGCTGGGCGAGGTGGCAGCCGCGCTGGATCCCGTACTCGACCTGCGGGCCGGGCTGGACGAGGTGAGCGGCTGCATTGATGCAGACGGGACCACCGCTCGCCGCGGCCCCGTACCGCCGCTGTGGAACCTCGGCCCTTCGCTCCCCGTGCCGCCCTTCGGCGCGCCAGTGCTGCACTCGTTCGCCGAGCCCGCGCCATCCGGGGTACGGGCGTACGCGGCCGGCCTCGCCCGGTGCGACGCGCAGGGCCGCGAGGCTGCGCTCGGCGGGTTTCCCACTGTCGAGCTGGCGGCCGTACGGCTCGGAGCGGTGCTCGCCCTTCAGGTGGAGCGATTCCGGCGGGAGGCCGAGAGGTCCGGGACACGGGCCACCAGGGACGAGTTCCGGACGGAGGACGCCCGGGCGTTCGCCGTCGCACTGGCACAGGACGCCGCGCTCGCCGCGCCGATGTTCGACGCGGTGAAGGACCTCGACGTCCCGCGCCGCGTCGGCTTCCTGGCGGCGGGCCTCGCCCATGACGACCCCTGGACGAACGAGGTCTCCTACGACGGGATCGAAGCGTCCCTCGCCCTGGCCCAGTTCCGGCGCGCGGCGGTGCGGGCGGCGCTGCGCGCGTTGCACCGGCCCGGTGCGGACACCTCCCCTCAGTCCGGCGGCTCGCTCGCCGAGGCCCTCACGCAGTCCCTGAGCAACACCCACCGGATGATCCACCAGCTCGACGAACTGAACAGCGACCTCTCGCGTGCCGAGTCGACACTGCCGGACGGCTACTACGTCGACATGACCCGGGACTTCGACCTCCACCAGAGATTCCACGCAGACCTGGCCATCGGCATCGACGCCGTCCAGGAGGCCCTGTCGCAGCACTAAAGGGTGTTGCAGAAGGCTGTGGTGCGGGCATTTTCCCTGATGGGTGGGGTGCTGAGGGCCGAGTCGTTGTGGGTGGAGACGTTCACGGGTCTGCGGATGCGGCAGTTCGAGCGGCTGCTGGAGGTCGTGCGGGAACGGGGCGGGGACGGGCCCAGGTGGTGGTCGTCCGTGGTGTCTTCCGCCGGCGGACCGGGTTCTGCTGGTGGCCGTGTACTACCGGACGAACCTCACGATGCGGCAGCTCGTGCCGCTGTTCGGCTGCTCGCCGGCGACGTGTGCCGGGTCATCCAGCGGCTGCGGCCGCTGTGGGCGATCGAGCCGGCCACCCGCCCGGCCGACGTGGTGGAACGGTTGTGGATCGTGGCCGGCACCCTCGTCCCGGTCCGCGACCGGAAGGCCGGAGCATCCTCACGCAACTACCGGTTCTCGGCGAACGTGCAGGTCATCATCGACGCGGACACCACACTCGTGATCGCGGCGGCCCGGCCGGTGCCCGGCAACACCGCGGATGCCAAGGCCTGGCGGGACTCCGGCCTGGCTGCCGCCTGCGAGGGTGTGACCGTGCTGGCCGACGGCGCCTGCATCAATTCCGCTCTCGTCGTCCCGCACCGTAAACGACCCGGAGGGGCCCTCCTGTCTGGTGAGGAGGAGGACAACGCCAAGCACCGCAGAGTCAGGGCCCGCGTCGAGCACGCCTTCGCCCGCATGAAGCACTACAAGATCCTTCGCGACTGCCGCCAGCGCGGCACCGGCCTCCACCACGCGGTCCAGGCCGTTGCCCACATGCACAACCTCGCCATGGCCGCGTGAGCAGGCCAGCCCCGAAACCAGCCCCGAAACCAGCCCTGACCTGCCCGGACACGACCTTCTGCAACACCCTTTAGGCGGGGGACCGGAGGTACTGCCGGAGGGGACCGCATGGTCCCGGGCCGGCTCGCCGAACGGGGCCGCGGTCGACGACAGCAGCCGCCACGGGAACGTGACCCAGGTGCTCTCGCGGTGGTCACGCAGCCAGACGAGCCGGATGTCGTAGGGGTCGTGGCGGACGTCCCACCGGTCCTTGCTGCCGGGGATCCCGGACTTCTCGCGCCGCGGGCCGTCCGGCCCTCCCCGCAGGAGAAGCGTTGGTTGATCTTGGTGCCGTAGGCGTTGACCGCCTGGATCGGATGCCACCTCCGCGCGGTAGATGGCATCCGACCGGCGGGGCGCCGGAACCAGCTACGCGCTCTGGGTCAGCAGACCGGCGTCGATGACCTCAGCGATATGGGTGGCGCCGCGGCTGTTCTGGTGGATGTGGTCGGTCGTGAGCACGAGACCTCGGCGCCGCGAGATCGTGTCGAGGCTGCGGCGCAGCACTGCGTGCTGGACGAGGACGCCGACGACCGCTGCGGGCGTCACCTCCCGGTATGAAATCGGCGGCGGGTCCGCTTGGCGCAGTTCCTCGATCTGGCGTTCATGGAGCGGAAGGTAGGCCACCTCCTTGGTGGCGGCGACCTCGGCGATCATCCGGCTGTACGCCTGCGATGCCTGTGCCGCTGCTCCGTCGAGTTGTTGGCCGAGGACCGGGAGCGACAGCAGACCGATCGTCGCGTCGGTCTCCGTTCGCAGCCGTGCGACGGCGGCTCCCAGGCACTGCTGGAACCAGCCGGCTGACGGGCGGTCAGGCAGCTGTTTACGCTTCATGGCCTGCTCGACGGGGTAGCCGGCGAGGCTCGCTCGGGCGTCGTTGGTCCCGATCAACACGGTGATCACATCGGGCGGGTCCGCGACGACGGCATCGAGGCGCTGCAGGAGGTTGTAGGCGAAGTCGCCGTTGGCACCGAAGCGGGCAAGTCGCACGTCGCCGGGAGGGTGGCGTCGTCCGAGAAGATCCAGGTAGTCGACGCTGAACTGCGCGCGGGTGAGGCTGTCGCCGAGGCACGCGATGCGTGTCGTCACGGCGCTTCCTCCGGGCCGGGCGTGCCGACGCGTTCGGTCGGGCGGGTGTCGGTCCGAGGGCGGTGGTCGGTGCCGAGGGTCGCGGTGATGGCCAGGATGGACGTCGGCCCCTCCATGTCGACCACGTGCCATACCCCCGCCGGGTTGATGGTGGCTTCGCCCGGCCTGAGCAGAACGCGGTCGGGCACCCCGTCCACGTCGCGGGTGACCGTCACGGACCCGCTGAGGCAAACGACCAGTTCGTCGCCTGCAGGGTGGCTCTCCCAATGGTCGCCGAGCCCGTCGCCGTCGAAGATCATCACCATCCGGCCCTCGGCGCCATCTGCCGCGACCGCGGCGCTGTATGCCTGGAGCACCTCCGGGTCCCAGGCGAAGCCCTCGACGGGTTTCGCTCTCGATCCCAGTCCGAGGTGCACGGGGTTGGTCCGCAGGTCCATGGCGTTGCGTTCGTGGTTGACGAGTCTCATGCCGACGATCGTCCACGACAGCGATCAGGCGGTCTTGAAGAAAAGGGAACGGAAGCCGACGCGACAGGCAGCCGGTCGGCGGCTACCCGGTCCCGAGAAGGACTTCGCCGCGACGCCAGGCCGTCGGCGATCGGCCCGTGAACTCGCGCCAGTCACGCACGAGATGGGCCTGGTCGGCGTAGCCGGAGACGGTCGCCACATCGGCCCACGGGAGCGGGTCCTGCGTCGCTGCCAGTTCGTGCGCGTGCTCGAAGCGCAAGACGCGGGCGAAGGTCTTCGGCGACAGGCCCACCTCACCGCGAAACCGCTCGGTGAGGTACCGACGGCTCCAGCCGAGTTCCGCGGCGACCGCACCAACCTGGACGCAACCCCGCGCGGCGACGAGGCGGCGCCACGCCTCGGCCACTTCGGGGCGCTCCCGGGGCACGCGGTCGCCGCAGGCGCCACGGCCGACAGCACGGAGGAGCAATTCGTCCAGCGCGGTGAACCGCGCCGCCCATGTTGTCGCCGATCGGAGCCGGTCGACCAGCTCGACGCCAAGCGCTCCGAGAAGCTCGTCGAGTGGGACAAGTCGGTGGGCGAGCTCGGCGGCGGGCATGCCGTAGACGGCCCGGGCCCCGAGTGGTGTCAGCGATACCTGCACGCCTTGCTGGCGTCCGTCGTGGTGGATCGCGACGGACCGGCACATCAGACCGCCGGCCACGCTGCTGAATCGGGTGACCGGTGACCCGTCGTCAACGCCCGCCGCCACCTGCAAAGGATCTGACAGGCTGATCACCGCAGTGAGCGCGCGGCTCGGCGGGCCGCAGTGCACCCCCGCCGGGAGCCCGCGGAGGTCGAAGCCGACATACGAGTCGACGTACTGCCGCAAGGCGGGCGCCGGACGTGCACCGATCCCGGTGGCCGTGTGGTCCTCCATTTTCGTCAGTGTACGAGCCTCCCAGCCCATCAAGATCACCATCCAAGAACTGACTGATCACCGCCGTTTGCTGCTGGTGACACGGTTCTTACCGGCACCCCGCCTCCTCCGAACATCCAGAGAATCGGGCGGATCCGGATCCGGACGCGTGTCGCGCATCGCGGACCTAAGTGACTGCATGGCGGCGTGAGAATGGGAACGGCTCACCCGCGCCCGCGGAACCCGGCGCCTGAAGATCATTGCTCAGGGCATCATCCGACGCTCCGTGCTGATCGCCGGGATCGTCGGTCTGGTCGTCTTGTCCAACCTGCTGAAGGACAGCTTTCCCCTGGCCCGCGGCACGGTCCGGGAAGAGGAAGCCAACGGGCCGTTGACGCGGCCCCGGCACCAGAGCGCGGATCGGGGGCCGCGGACCGCACCGGCCTGGACGTGGGGATCCTAGTCAGAGGCCTCTTGAGGTCGGTGCCGTGACCGGCGGCTGAGGCTGCCGAGCCCGGGGCGTAGAGCTGAGCGCTCCCCGCGTTGCATGTCGGGTCGGGCCCCGCGCCATACCTGTGCTGATCCCCGATCTGTGGGTTCGTGATTCCTCTGCCCCGTTGCGGTGGGATCCTGCGCGGATGAGACACGCGTGCAGGGCGGGGGCTACGGCGGCTGGGATGGTCGTGGTGGCGGTGTTGGGGACGGGCTGCGGCAGCAGTGGTGACGGGCGGCGGGGGCGCGGCCGTGGGTAGTGAGGCGTCGGCCATCGAGGACGCGGTGGGGGACCTGCCGTCGGAGGAGCCGTACGTCACGGAGGAGCCGACGGGTCCGGAGGCGGAGTTGGACGCGCTCGCGGCAGCCAAAGGGTGGGAGGTCGACGACGGTATGTACTTCTCGGCGTCGGACTTCGTGACCAAGGTCTGCGATCGGCTGCCGACCGAGGAAGTGACGGAGGAGTCACGGCCGCAGTGGCTCGCGGAAGGGCTGCTGTTCTGGGACGACGGGAAGGAGGTCTTGCTGGCCGGGATCCCGAAGCTGTGCCCGGAGTGGACGGACGAGGTGTAGGCGGCGGCGTCGGGTGAGTACGAGCGGTGGTTCAACGAGGGCACGTACACGGTGGAGGCGAAGCCGGCGGGGGATATCGGGAAGATCGCGCCGGGGACGTAGCGGGTTGAGGGCCAGCTGTCGGAGTGCTGCTGGGAGCGGACTCGTGAGGACGGCGAGATCATCGACAACCGGTTCGCGGCGTCGGCGCGGAAGATCACGGTGACGACCGCGCCGTCCGATGACCAGTTCACATCGGAGAACTGCGGAACGTGGAAGCCGGTGAAGTAGCCCACCGCCTCTCCTATCATGGGGACATGGGTTCGAATGCGGGCGCTGAGACGCGACCGGAGCTGAGTGCGGCCTTGAGTGGGGACGAGTTGGCCCGCTGGTACTGGACGCTGGCCGAGCTCACCGTGCTCGCCCGGGAGCTCGGGGTGTCGCGGGGCGGCGGGAAGGTGGCACTGATGGAGCGACTGCGGGCTGCATTGGACGGCGGCGCCCCAGCGGCCGCGCCGTCCCGGACGCGCAACGCAGGCCACCAGCTCGCCGCGCCGGTGAACGGCTCCACCGTGATTCCCGAGGGCCAGCGGTGCGGTCAGGTGCTGCGCGAGTACTTCCGCCGGGAGATCGGCCCGAGCTTCCACTTCGACGCGTACATGCGCGCGTTCGTTGCCGAAGGTGCAGGGCGCACCCTGGCCGACGCCATCGCCCACTGGCACGACACGCGACGGTCCGCTGCCCAACTTCAGGAGATCGGCGCGCAGTTCGAGCTCAACCGCTTCCTGCGTGACTGGCATGCCGAGCGTCCGGCCGGCAGCCGTCCCGAAGCGCTCGCCGCTTGGCGGGCTCACCGCAACCGACCTCGCAGCCCGGCCGCGAGGTGACCGGCCCACGGAGGTGCCTGGGTGCCGAGTGCCTGGGGGACCGGCTCCCAGCCGCGTGATTCCTACCGAGAAGACGTTTCGCCACACACGGACCGCTCGGGGACACGGCAGAGTAGAGCAGTAACGATCGTCCTCGTCGCGTACGTCGAAGTTGACCGAGCGTCGTCTGCCCCGTCAAGGCCGCAGCACGGCGTCGTTCGTCCGGGTCACGGGCGTCCGGGGCCCGGATCGGCGGGGGCTTCCCGCTACGGTGATCGTGGGTGGGTGAGCCGACTGTTCGTTGGAGCGCCCCTCGCCCCCGTACTTCGGTGCGGCGGCGCACTTCTGTCAGGGTGTCAGTGCTCGCCCTCCAGCTCACCGGCCACGTCCGCGCCGTCGCCGCCGACGTCCGCCATCGCGCCGACTATCTGCCGAAGAACAGCGCGCTCGCCGACGTCGTCCTGCGGGAGGCGGAGGGCCGGCTGCCCGTGACTATCGAGGGCACGTGTGCTGCGTCCAGAACCGCGCCCGCCTCGTCCGCGTCCCGTCCCCCGACATCCAAGAGACAGGATCCGGTGACCTGTGCAGAGATTCGGTGGCAGTAGGCGGCGACTTTGCCGAGGCTGTCGTCGGCGGTCTTGGTCCCGACGAAGGGTCGGGGCTGTTCCTTCAAGTCGGCGAGCCGGCTGTGGACGCCGCGTGCGAGGGCCGCCCCTAAGCGAAGCCAGCTTCGCAAGCGTATCTTCGCTCTTCAGGAGTTGATCACAATGGTCACTCCCTCACTTCAATGGGAGACCCATGCACCAGCTGACCCGTGGCCGCCTCATTGCCGTTGCCGCCACCACCGCTGCTCTCATGTTCGCCGCCCAGGGCACCGCTACAGCAGCCCCGCAACGCGCCGTCACGGAGGGCGGCTACGCCGAGTGGAACGCCGACCCGTACAACGGAATACCCGGTGACTCGATCCGCGCCTGTGACACCACGGCCGACGGGTGGGGAATCGAGGCCTGGCTCGACATTGACCGGAACGGAACCATCGACCGCATCGCCTCAACCCGTGGTCACAACGCCCCTTACTGCACCGGCTGGATCAGCGGCAACATCGAACCTGAAGGGCGGCCCATCCAGATGTGGGCGGTCACGGTGAAGGGCAGCAGCACCAAGGAAAAGGGCGGCCTTATCTGGAGCCACTCCTGACCCACCACAGGCACCGCGCGAGGGCCGCATCCGCAGAGACGACACAGATCCACGTCGAGCGGGCGCGGCCCACGCTCGTGAACGGGCCGACGACACAGGTGGCCGGTCTGCTTGACGTGCGGTGCCCGGGCAGGTTGTGGAGGCGGGCGATGCCGAGCATGGCGTGCGGAACGCCCTCGTCCTTGAGGCGGCAGTCGTGGTGCATCTTCGGCCGTCGTCCCGTTTGACCCGTGAGTGTTGTCGGGTACCTCATGCCAGGATCCGAACGTGCCTTCGGGGGAACGGGCTCGCCGTAGGTGAGCGCTGCCTCGTCGACCGGGGCCAGGGTGTACCGGATGGGGGAGCGGGTCGCCCGTTTCGGCAGGTGCAGGCGGGCGACGCCTGGCCGGGCGTTCGGCGCGCACCGCTCCGTGCCAGCGGATCCACAGCGCGGGGCGCCCCGCAACGCCTGGTAGCGGAGCTTGTCCACGGCGGTGCCGGTGTCCGCGCGGTCGATCTCCACCGCGAACGGGGGACCGTCCTCGCGCAGGAGCCGGAGGTCGAGGTAGGCGGACCACGGCGGTGACCAGTAGGTTCGACAGCCACCGGGCCGTAGTCGTGGCGGTTGGATGTAGCGCATGGGAGCCTCCAACCGGCACTTCCAGCCTGAGGCCTTCGCCCAGTTGGCCACCGCGCGGGTGATGGCCGGGGTCGTCTCCGTGGCGGTCACATCGGTGAAGGCGAAGCCTGTCTCGGACAGGTACGCGCGCAATGAGGCGGCGAGGGTCGCGGACTCGCCTGCCGCCGTCGGGTTGTGGGCCATCCGCTGATTCTGCGGCCCGCCACTGACAGCGCGCGGCGACGGCTTGGGGCCGTAGGGGCCGCCCCTGTAGGGCGGTTGGCGTATCGACAGGTCGCTCGTGGGGAGTACGGTCCGGGTGACCATTGCCCTGACACTGGCATCGGGGCACGCGTGCGTGTGGCCCGGATCGCGGCAGGCCTGACCCAGGCGGAGATGGCCGGGCTGGTGGGCCGCTCGAAGCGCGGGGCCGAGGACGTCGAGGCGGGGCCAGCTGCCGCTGGACCGGTACGCCCTGATCACGGCCGTGGCCACGGTCTGCGAGGTCCGTCGTGCGGCTGCTCGGACAGCCCAACCGGCTTCGCCGCGAGCAGGGCTCGGCGGCTCCGCACCTGCCCGCGCTCCGCGCCGCGCTGCGCCGCTCCTTGCTGATCATTTCCGGCCACCCCGGTCTCGTACCGTCTGGGCCGGCCGCCGACATTCAGCGGGCCCGGGACCAGGCCGCTGCGACCAACCGGCACCGCCAGGACGCGAACCTGCCTGCGGTCGCCGGACTGCTGCCCGCGCTGCTGGAGGACCTCAACACCACGATCCTCATGTACGAGCGCGGCACCGCCGAGTGGAAAGAAGCCCTTCGCCTCCTGGTCAACGCCGCCCGCAGCGCCCGCCGACCAGACCGGCCTGCGGGATCTGGCGTGGGTGGCGGCGGAGGTTGCGGCCGGGGCCGCAACCCCGCTCGACGACCCGATCGTGAAGGTCACCGGCCGGGCTGCTGTCCGCTCGGCGCCCGGGGCGTCGTGAGGCGTGTGGTCAGCTGGCGCGGCGGCACGCGGAGGCGCTGCCGACGATTCCGGATCTGTATCGCGAGCGAGCACGGTCAGGGGCCGCCTCGAGGTCTCGGGCCTGGTCGTCGTCGGTGCCGAGGGTGAGCTGGTGGACGGCCGTCTCGGCGGGCTGAAGACGCTCCGCGCGCAGGGAGAGCGATCGGACGCGAGCGCGCTGGAGGCCGAGGGCGGTGAGTAGTTCGCGGGCTGTCGCGGCGAGGGCGGGGGTATGGGCGGTGGCTTCGGCCAGGGTACGCGTCCGCGTGGTGTGACTGCGGTTGACGTAGGTGACGGTCAGGGCGAGCCGCTGGGCGACCTGGCGATCGTCCCGCAGCGCCGCGCCGATCTGTTCGGTGAGTCCGAGGACGGTCCGGTGGTGCTGGTCGGCGTCGAGCTCGTCGTGGTCGAACCGGTGGCTGAGGCTGAGGGATCTGGGCGCGGCGGCGGGGACGATCGGCCGGTCGTCGATGCCGAGGGCGCGGTCGTGGGCCTGGCGGCCGGCGGTGACGCCGAGGATCCGCTGGAGGATGGCGAGCGGGACGTCGGCGGGTATTCATGGGATACCCCTGCCCAGTCCTATCCGACCAGCGGCGGTAGCGCTGAGATCAGCTCCATCAAGCTCGTGTCCGCTGCGCGAGTGTGAGGCGGAGCCGTATCCCTACTGGGAGACGGCGACGTCGACGAAGGTCGGCGGGTTCGGCGACATGAACGGTGACCGGCGCGCGGACGCCGTGCGGCGTGACGAGGCCGGGCGCCTGTGGTTCATGCCCGGCAACGGCACCGGGCGCCTGATCGGCTCCGGCGGTTGGAACGCCATGAGCGCCCTCGTGCGGCACGGTGACTTCAGTCGCGACGGCCGCGAGGACGTGATCGCCCGCGAGAGGGCCACCGGCAAGCTCTGGCTCTACCCGGGCACCGGCAGCGGGGGCCTTGGCGCGCGCAAGCTCATCGGCTCCGGCGGCTGGAACGCCATGAACGCCCTCGTCGGCGCTGGTGACATGACTGGCGACGGCCGGGCCGACCTCGTTGCCCGGGAGAAGGCCACAGAGAAGCTGTGGCTCTACCCCGGCACCTCGACCCGGACCCTCGGCGCCCGCAAGCTCATCGGCACCGGTGGCTGGAACGCCATGGACCACATCCTCGGCGTCGGCGACACCTCCGGCGACGGACGCCCCGACCTGGAAGCGTCCGACGGCTTCTCGCTCTACCAGTACCAAGGACTCGCCACCGGCGGCCTGCGCAAGGTCGACAACTACAACGGATCCTGGTGGGCCCTGGAAGGCGCCACCGCCTTCTGACCCGCCCTTGAACGGCTTGGCCACCCCGTGCGACCTGCTCGGGACAGGCCTGGCTCTCATCGCACATGTGCCCGACCGGTCCGCTGGCGCGGTCTGGTCGGGCACAGCCGTCAGCACGACGATCCAAACCACCTGATTTCTGCTGGTCAGGCATTTGTCCCGGCACCAGCCGACGAGGGAGCCGGTGTAGCCGCCGTCGGCCCACACGAGGGTGATGTCGCGGTGCAGACGGCGCAGCCGCATCAGCAGGCCCGTCGCAGCGTCCCGGTCGCCGATGTTCGCAGCCGTGACTACGACGACCAGGAGCAGGCCGAGGCAGTCGGTCACGATGTGCCGCTTGCGGCCCGGCACCTTCTTCCCGCCGTCGTAGCCGCGTGAGGCGGCCGGCACCGTCGCGGCGGCCCGCACCGACTGCGCGTCGATGATCCCCGCTGGGGGCCCGGCCTCACGGCCCTCGCGCTCACGGACCGTCCCGCGCAGCCGGTCGTGGAACTCGGCGATCAGCCCGTGCTCGCGCCAGCGGCGGAAGAATGCGTAGACCCGGGCCCATGAGGAGAAGTCCGCGGGCATCGCCCGCCACGAGATCCCGCCCGCGACCAGGTAGCGGATCGCGTCCAACAGCTGCCGGTGGCAGTAGCCCTCGGGCTGTCCACCCCGCCCCTCCCCTGGAACCAGGCCGGCACCGGCAGCAACGTCCGGACGGCCGCCCACTCCGCGTCCGTCATGTCCGACGGATACCGGCGCACCCGGTCCGGATGTTCGAGATCGGTACGGGCAACAACCACTTACGTGTCGGGATGCTCCGGCAGGGCGAGCCAGTCCGACCAGGAGATCTCGCGGCCGAGGAAGCGCGGCTGCTCGAACGGCCAGTCGGCGGCGATCCACTGCGGCACCAGCGCGTCGAGGGCCTGCTCGACCTTGCTGCCCACCAGCTCGTCCACCACCCACCAGGAGATCTCGCCGTCCGCGCCGGCCCTCGCCGGCGGGTCGATGTAGACACAGCCGAGCAGAGCTGTCTCCGCCGCGTCGAACAGCGCGTAGTTGAAGGACTGGTGTGCGGCGATCTCCTTCTCGTGCCGCAACAGGTCGGCCTGGTCGGCCTCGTAGGTCATGGTGGCCGCGGGCCAGCCCCAGGCCGGGCCGAAGATGGTCCACAGCCGCTCGCGCGAACCCATCACAGCCGGATAGTCGAGCGGGGTGTCCGCCTCCCGGATCGGCCGCAGGTGATGGCCACCGCCCGGCAGCGGTACCAGGACGGGGTGGACGAAGTCATCGGGAAGCCAGCTCATGGCGCCCGACCGTAGCAGCGCGCGGCCGTCCGCTCCCCTGAATTTCCCCCGTATACCGCCAGGCCCTGCTCTGGTATGAGGGTGCCGTGTTGGCTCCCGGTGTGGTGCACCTGACGTACGAGACCACGATCGAGGGGCGGCGGGCGCGCCGGAGCTCGCCGTGGCAGGTTGGGCGAGGAAATGGGTCGGCGGATGTACTACCACCAGGCCGCGCCCGTCCCAGGGCGACGGACGGTGCGGGTCACCAGTGACGACGGAGTTCGGATCGCCTTCGAGGTGGTGGGCAGCGGGCCGCCGTTGGTGCTGCTGCACGGTTTCTTCGGGGGTCGCGCAACGTGGCGGGCGGCTGGCTATGTCGACGCGCTCGCCGGGGGTCATCGCCTGGTTCTTGTCGATGCCCGTGGTCACGGCGGGAGTGACGCGCCCCACGACGTGGACAGCTACCGGATCGACCGTCAGGTCGGTGATGTCGTGGCCGTACTCAACGCACTCGACATCTCCCGGGTGGCCTTCTGGGGTGCGTCGACGGGCGGCATCATCGGCCTCGATCTGCTGGCTGGGCACACGGAACGGCTGACCGCGCTGATTGCCGGCGGGGCACATGGTGGACCTGTCGCAGCTGCTCCGGCGGAGGTTCGGCAGGAGGTTGGACTGTTCCGCTCTCGGGGAACGGCTCCCTTCGTCGAGATGCTGGAACGTCAAGGACCACTCCCGGCATGGATGCGCGCGGCGATGCAGGCAGCCGACCCGCATGCGCTGGCAGCGCTGACCGCCGCCTTTGACGCCCGCGACGGAGTCCTGGAAAGGCTCGTGCAAACCCCTGTACCGGTGCTTCTGCTCGCCGGCGACCGCGACCCCCGGCTACGGTCGATCCAGGACACCGCTGCTCGGATCTCGGGCTCGACCTGCGCCAGTTTGTGCTCGGCGGCCGTCCGCGAAGTGGCAGGAGGAAACACGGATGGGCTGGCACGGATATGTGGTGCTGTGGTGTGCCGTGTTCGGCACGGTCGCGCTGGTCGGCTACGGAAGGTCACTGGCCGGGGTGACCCGGGCCCAGTGGGCGGTCCGGGCGATCGGGCGGATCGAGCGGGTGGGGGAGCCCCGGCACGGAAGCTCCCCGGACGACGGGATAGCCGTGGTCGTCTCCTTCCAAGACCCGACCACCGGACAGGAGTTCACCGTCACGAACGACGGTGAGCGAGGCGAGAGGATCAGCGCGGCCTGGACGGGCCGGGAGATCGGCATCCACTACCCGCGCGGAAGGCCCCACTCCTTCCGGTTCACCAACGACCTCTCCGAAGGCGGGCGGGGACTCGGCTGGCCGACCTTCGCGGTCTTCCTCGTTTACGCCGGTCCGGTCGTCGCCGCCGCGATCGACTGGGGCTGGCCGTGGGCTCTGCTCGGCTTCTGCGGGCCGTGGGCCCTGTCAGGGGTGTACCACCTGCCCGGGAACATACGCGACAGGAACCGCCGTCTCGACGAGCTCGCCGCCATGGCCGCTGTGTCCGGCCGTGTCGTCGCCGTGCTCAAGAGCGTCAGCACCGACGACGACGGCCACACCTCCACCCGCCTGGTGCCGGTCGTCACCTTCACCACCCGTGACGGCAGGGCCGTCACGGCCTACTGCGAGTCAGGATTGCCGGACCCGGCCGGATCGCGGGGCCTGGACGTCACGATCCACTACGCCCCCGACGACCCGGCCGTCTTCACCCTGGACGTCGAGGGTGAACGCCGGTCCTGGAAGCGGGACATGGCCGTCAACGTCATGGGTGTTCTGGTCGTGGCAGCGGCGACCGTGGTGGGGGTGGTCGCGCTGTGAGACCTTCCCAGCGATGATCGAGGACGCCGGCAGCACCGCCATGCGGGCCGCCTGCGACGATCTCATCGCTCCGTTCGAGCGCGCACTGTTGCCGCTGCACCGGGATGGGGCCGACGCGCTCGACCCGCGGGCGAAGGTCTGGAAGTGGCAGGAGAACCTCCTGGTCGGCACGTTCGACCTGTGGTTGTGCGACGATCCGGACCGCCCGCACACCTGGCCCGTGGTCACCGTCGGCCTGTGGACCGAGCCGCAGCTCTTCGACGAAGAGCCCGCCGCCTGGGCCACTTCGACTTCACCCCGCACCACCCTTTGCTGTTCTGCCCCGCCCGCCCGGCCCGGTGACCTTCACCGCCCGCGCGGAATCCGGGCCGTTCCCCGGCAGGAGCCGCTCCAGGACGAAGGCCCCCGACGCCCTCGGAACAGCTCACCAAGGGACGGCCCACGACCCCGACGTCCTGCCCGAGCGGGTCACCCACGACCTCAAGCTGCTGTGGCTGCACCTCACCGGCCCGGAAAGGAGGAGCTGACGATGGCCTCGTACGCGAAGGACCCGCGCTGCACCGCCATGGCCGAAGCCCCCCTACCCCTCCTGCACCGCAACTGCCTGGAAGGCGCCGGCGGATACGGCGGCTCGTACCAGGTCAACCTGGACGACGAGGAAGCTGTCGGATTGGGCGGGGTGGAACTGATCCGGGCCGCGATGCGCAAGGCGGCCCGGCAGCTCGGCTGGAAGGTCACCACGATCGGGATGATCGGCACCCGCCACGGCACCGTGGTCGTCGTCCAGGACGTGCGCGAGGTGCCCGAGGAGCACCAGGCCGTCATCAACGACGCCATGAACGACCGGATGCGAGCCGCGCTGCACAAGGTGTGGGGAGAGCCGGGCCCGGCCCCTGACCAGCGCGGCTTGGTGGCCTGGATGACTCAGGAGTTCCGCGCGGCCGTGGACACGGGCAGCGCCTGACGCACCACACGTGCCTAGGGGGTGAACGTCAGCCGTTCCACTCGACCGGGTTCGTATGTCTCCTGGATCGGCTTGCCGTTGACGACGAGCCGGAAGGCTTCCGCGTCCCCCCGGACGAGGCTGATCTGCTCCTCGTCCGTGAAGGTGCGGGTCTGGCCTGCCTGGAGGAGGTCGTCGGAGAGTGACCGTCCGTCGGATGCCTTGGCCGTGAGCCCGGCTTTCCGCTCAGAGGTCGACGACGGCGTCGCCCTGACCACCGACACCGCGCAGCCGCCCTGCGGGCGACGGGCCACGGCTGACACCCGCCCGGCTCCGAGCACGACACGGCCCCGTGCCGCAACGAATCGGACACCCGTCCCACGTCCCACGTTCCGCGTCCCGCGTCCCGCGTGTCCCGCGCCCGGGAAGGGACAGAATGCTCGGGCAGAGATCGCCTGGTCGAGGATGCTGAGCTCAGTCCGCGGCGCTGCCCACTTTTTGCGGCGTGTTCACGGAGTCGAGCCGCCGACGCCCCCTTCCGGGGCTGTCCGTGCCGCTGCTGGAGATGGTGGCCGGCGCGGTCACGCCCCTCCGTCTTTGTGAGCGATGAATCTCCATGGTCATGCTGTTGGCATCGGCGGAGTCGATTTGTGCGAAACCGGCTCCGGCGAGGACCGTGGCGTTCAGCCCGCACGTCTGCCCGACGAGGCTGTGGATCGGCGTGGTGGTCATCAAGGTGTCGCCCGGCGACAGGGCGAGGACGTCGCCGGCGGCGCGGAAGGCGGCCGTTCGGAGCGTCCGGTGACCCAGATCCAAGGACTGCGCGTCTTTGCCGCCGGCGGAAGCGGCCGGCGGCCAGAGTACGACCGCGGCCTCGTCGCCGTGGCAGCGCGCGAGCGCCGGGCAGCGCGGCCAGAACGCGGCCTGGTCCAGGAAGGCGGGGCCCACGGGGACGCAGAGGCCGTGGGATGCGGCGACGACAGGGGCGAGCGGCCCGTACCCCTCCTCCGCCGCGAAAACCACACGCGCACTCGTCACCTCGACACGGTGGCGGATCGTCTCCGGACCGAGACCCGGGTCGAGGAGGACTGCCACCGCTCCGACCCGGAGGGCGCCGTAGTACAGGGCGGCGAAGGCCGGGACGTCGTCCACGACGAGGGCCACCCGATCGCCGGGCCGGATGCCGTGGGCCAGGAGGCCGCCGCCGACGCGTGCGCTGTGTTCCTCCAGATCCGCGTACGTCCATGACCGCCGGTTCCCGCGCACGGCGGGATGGTGCGGGTATCGGCTTGCCGTGTTCAGCAGGTTGGCGGCGAGGTTGCTCATCTCGGTCTTCCCCGTGGGATCGATCGCCATGGACGGCGCGAACAGACTGCCGATCATGGACGCCGGTGGCCCCCGGTGGCTATGGAGGCGGCGACAGACCTTCTTGTCGCCATGGACAACCCGGAAGTGTGGCAAGGACGTTGACCCGCCGCCGGGTGCGGCGCCGGTGCCCTAGGCTCCCTCCGTGTCCGAGACCACCCACCGCGCTGCCGTTTCCGACCTCGTCGCGTCCCTGAGGGCCAGGCTGGACGAGATCGTCGTCGGCATGGGCGACATGGTCGTCCGTGAGATCGACTTCTACCGGAAGGCGATCGTCAGCCGCGATGATCTGCACGACGCCCTCGGCCGGAGCGTCGGATTCATCCTCACGCACCTCGCCCACCCCGGCTCCACCGCCGTCGACGTCTCCGCACCCAGCGCCACCGGCCGCAAACGGGCCTTCCAGGGCGCGCCCTTACCCGAGGTCCTGCGCGTCTACCGACTGAGCTTCGCCTACTTCTGGGAACAACTCCTCGCCGAGGCGCAGCGCAGCGGACACGGGGCCACCCAGGCACTCCTCGCCACGGCCGGCCGTATCTGGTCGCTCGCGGACGTCTACTCGACGGCGCTCACGGACTCATACCGAGAGGCCGTCGCCGAACGGATGACGGAGACGGACCGCAGACGCTCGGCCCTCGTCGCCGCCCTCGTCGACGGACCCGCCACCGGCAGCGACACCCTCTGGGAGATGGCGCGCGTCCTCGGCTTTCCGTTCCAGGGCGACTTCGTCGTGCTCATGGCCGAGGCGGCCACGACAGCCGAACCGCCCCTGAGCGGCCTCGACGCCAAGCTGCGCCCGCTCGGCGTGAAATCCGCATGGCGGGCCCAGCCCGGACACGACATCGCAGTACTCACCCTTCCCCGGCCGAAGGGGACGGAGGCGGTGCTCGACGCCGTCCGCGCGTGTGCCACCGGACGGGTAGGCGCCAGTCCCGTGTACCGGCAGCTCGACCACACGCCGCATGCACTCCGGTACGCGCAGGTGGCCATGGAGTCGCTGACGCCCCCGGCGCCGGCGGTCCGTCAGCTCGACGACACTCCACTCACCGAGCTCGTGATGAACAACCTCGACACCACCCGACGGGCCGTCAACCGGGTACTGGGCAGCCTGCTGTCCCTGCCCGACGATGAACGCACCACGCTTCTGACGACCGCCCGCGCATGGCTCCAGGCGCACGGTTCCGCAGCCGTGACCGCGCGGACACTGCACTGTCACCAGAACACCGTCCGCTACCGCATGCACCGCCTGGAGGAACACCTCCGCGGACCGCTGACCGACCCGAGGGTCGTCGCGGAACTGTCACTCGCACTCGATGCCGTGGGAACGTTCCCGTCCCTGCTGAAATCCCCCTCACACCCCTTGGGCTTCACCCCGAACAGCGGACACCTCTGATCAGCCGACTGGGGCCTGTCAATCGAGCGGCTCTGTCCCCTAGCACGACGGGGAAGGTACACGAACACCACGTCCGGACGGTTGCGGAAGTGCCGGTCGATGGCCGACGGGTCGTGGTCAGCGTCCGGGTAGGACGTCTGGTCTGCCTGGTCCCGGGCTGCCGGCGGCAGACCCTCCGCGAGCAGGTCCCTGGGCTGATCGAGCGCCTTCAGTGTCGGCGTACACGTGAACGTGCCTCTGGCGAAATCGCGAGCACCTGCGGGCAGCCCGGTGCCTCGGCGGCAGGCACGCGGCAGCGGGCGGCACGTTCTCTCAGGCCGGAGCAGAGACTGCCCGGCCGCAGCGTTTGCGCAGTGGGGGACATCGGGTTTGAGTGGGGAGGCCCCCCACGCTCAGGAGCTGTCTCATGTCGATGGCGTTCGGTTCCCCGTTCGGTTCCTCCGATCCGTTCAGTGAGATGCTGAACCGGTTCTTCGGGATGTCGCCGGCCTCGTCACCCCCCGCCGTGCAGCGTGTCCCCATCGGACGTCTCCTCACGGAGTCCTCCCGGGAACTCCTTGGCACGGCCGCGGGGAAGGCCGTCGAGGACGGCACGACCGACCTCGACACGGAGCACCTCCTCTGGGCGGCCACCCAGGTCGAACCCACCCGCGGGATGCTCGCCCGGGCCGGTACCGACCCCGACGCCCTCGCCGACAAGATCGCCAAGGTCCTGCCCAGGGAATCCGCCGAGCCCTCCGCGGAGCCGGGCCTCACCCCGGCGGCCAAGCGCACCCTCGCCCTCGCCCACGCCACGTCGCAGGCGGCGGGCGTCTCGTACATCGGGCCCGAGCACATCCTCAGCGCGCTCCTCGGCGACGCCGACTCCGGCGCCACCCGGCTCCTGGGCACGCAGGACATCGACGCGAGTAGGCTGCGGGGCGTCACCGACCGGGCCGCGCGCGGCGATGGCGGCGCCGCGCCCGCCGCCGGCAGGCCGCAGCAGCCGGCGACGACCCTGGACGAGTTCGGCCGCGACCTCACCGAGGAGGCCAGGGCCGGAAAGCTCGACCCGGTCGTCGGCCGCGCCGAGGAGATCGAGCAGACCGTCGAGATCCTCTCCCGGCGCTCCAAGAACAACCCCGTCCTCATCGGCGAGCCCGGCGTCGGCAAGACCGCCATCGTCGAGGGCCTGGCCCAGCGGATCGTCGCCGGCGAGGTGCCGGACACCCTCAAAGACAAACGGGTCGTCTCCCTCGACCTCTCCGGCATGGTCGCCGGAGCGCAGTACCGCGGCCAGTTCGAGGAACGCCTCAAGAAGGTCATCGAGGACGTCCAGGAAGCCGAAGGGGGGATCATCCTCTTCATCGACGAACTGCACACGGTCGTCGGCGCCGGCGCGAGCGGCGAGAGCTCGATGGACGCGGGCAACATGCTCAAGCCGGCGCTCGCGCGCGGCGAGCTCCACGTGGTCGGCGCCACCACCATCGACGAGTACCGCAAGCACGTCGAGAAGGACGCCGCCCTCGAACGCCGCTTCCAGCCCGTCCTCATCCCCGAACCCACCGTCGAGGAGACCGTCCAGATCCTCGAAGGACTCCGCGACGTCTACGAGGCCCACCACCAGGTCCGCTTCGCCGACGGCGCCCTCGCGGCGGCCGCCGAGCTCTCCGACCGCTACATCCGCGACCGCTTCCTGCCCGACAAGGCCATCGACCTGATGGACCAGGCCGGAGCCCGCGTACGGCTGCGCAGCGCCGGCCGCTCCACCGAGGTCGTCGGCCGCGAGGACCGCCTCGCCAAGCTGCGCCGCGAGAAGGACCAGGCCGTCGCCGCCGAGGACTTCGAGAGGGCCAAGGAGCTCAAGGATCACATCGCCCAGGTCGAGGGCGAACTCGCCGGGATCGAGGAGCGCCGCGAGGGCGTCGTCTCCGTCACGGCCTCCGACATCGCCGACGTCGTCTCCCGCCGCACCGGCATCCCGGTCTCCCAGCTCACCGCCGGCGAGAAGGAGAAGCTCCTCAGGCTGGAGGAGGAGATGCACGCCCGCATCGTCGGCCAGACCGAGGCGGTCACCGCCGTCTCCGAAGCCGTACGCCGCAACCGGGCGGGCATGGGCGACCCGAACCGCCCCGTGGGCTCCTTCCTCTTCCTCGGCCCCACGGGCGTCGGCAAGACCGAACTCGCCAAGACCCTCGCCGAGCTGCTCTTCGGCGAGGAGGACCGCATGATCCGCTTCGACATGAGCGAGTTCCAGGAGAAGCACACCGTCGCCCGGCTCGTCGGAGCGCCCCCCGGATACGTCGGGTACGAGGAGGCCGGCCAGCTCACCGAGAAGGTGCGCCGCAACCCGTACAGCGTGGTCCTGTTCGACGAGGTCGAGAAGGCGCACCCCGACGTCTTCAACACCCTGCTCCAGATCCTCGACGACGGGCGCCTCACCGACGGCCAGGGCCGCACGGTCGACTTCCGCCACTGCGTGATCATCATGACGTCCAACATCGGCGCCCACCGCATCCTCGCCCACGAGGGCGACGCCGCCGAACTCAAGGACGAACTGATGGAGGACCTGCGCGGCAGGTTCCTGCCCGAGTTCCTCAACCGGATCGACGACATCATCGTCTTCCACAGCCTCACCGAGAAGGACCTGTCGGAGATCGTCGACCACCTCCTGGACCGCAGCAAGCACCGCGTCCACGCCCAGGGCCTGACCCTTGAAGTCACTGAAGCGGCGAAGAAGCTGCTCGTGGCCCACGGGTACCAGCCCGAGTTCGGCGCCCGGCCGCTGCGCCGCACGATCCAGACGGAGTTGGACAACCGGATCGCGTCGCTGCTGCTCGGCGGCGAGGCCGACCCCGGGGACACGATCGTCGCCGACGTGATCGACGACTCCCTCCACTGCACGATCCGCACGAGCGACGGCGCCGGAGCCGGGACCACATCCGCGGCGACCGCCACCCCCGAAGGCAAGGAGTGACCGATGGCCCATCACCACCACAAGTCGAACGAAGAGGTCGAAGGCGACCCCGACACCGGCCACGGCCGTGGCATGCCCCGCCGCCCGGACGAGGAGGAACTCGACGAGCGACTGGAGGAGGACCGCGAGGAAGTGGGCCTTCCTTCGGACGAGGACAGGCCCTAGGGGACTGTCCCTTTGAACCGCCCGTGAGATCGTCGTGCTCGTGATCGAGTCCTGGGCAATCCATGACGACAGCCCTGTGCCTGTGTCGTCCGTGATGGTGCTGGAGGCACTTCGGTCGAGGATCGACAGCGGGCAGCTTGGGACATGGCTGACCAGCTCGTCCGGACGATCGCTGGCCTTCGTGACGACTACCGAGCGTGCGAGGGTGATGCTGCTCGAAGAAGAGGGCGCTCCTGGCGAGCATGCCGTGGACCCCGGGGCTCAGGGATCGAGCGACGGGTTCGTCCTCTCCAACGGGCAGGAGGACGAGTACCCGGATGAGGACACCGACCCCATCCTCGAGGCGTTCAGGCTCGTGAAGCAGATCGTGGGCACGGGATCCCGGCCGACGGACGCACGCTGGGTGGTCGATCGCTGAGCGGGCCATCGCCGTGCCCCGATGAGGATGCTCGCGAGGTGGAGTGCGGCCTGCGAGCTTGTCCGTTCGCATAGCCAGGCCGCGCCACTGCTTGAGCCGGTTGATGCATCGCTCGACCGCGTTGCGCTGCTTGCCGGCGTCGTAAGCGCCGCAGGGGCAGGCGCGGCACTGGAGCCTCTGCCCTTCAGGATGCCTGCCGCCCGGTTGATGGCGCAGCATGGAGGGAAGCGTTCAGTCGGCGGAGTTCCGTGCACCCCGGGGGTCCGGGGGCGGAGGGAGCATGTGATGGCCCAGGACGCACCGCCCGAAGCCGGCGGCGCCGAGACCGCCGGGGAAGATGCAGAAGCCGGTGGGGGCCAGCAGGGCGCGCGGAGCCTGCTGGACTTCCTGAACGTCGCGGCGGTCGTGGTGGACGCGGGCGGGCGCATCGTGTTCTGGAGTCCGCAGGCCACCGACACCTTCGGATACACCGCCGAGCAGGCGCTGGGGCAGCCCGCAGCACAACTGCTGCTCAGCGAGGAGAACCGTGACAGGGCGGTGGAACTGTTCGCCGACGTGATGGCCACCGGGCAGACATGGGCCGGGGTGTTTCCCGTCCGGCATCGGGACCGGACGACGCGGCTGGTGGAGTTCCGCAACATGCGGCTGCTGGACGATCTCGGGGACGTGTACGCGCTGGGGATCGCCGTCGACCAGACGACGCTGCACGACGTGGAGAGCCGACTGGCGCTGTCGGAGCAGCTGGTCTCACAGGCGCCGGTGGGGTTCGCCCTGCTGGACACCGATCTTCGTTACCGGCTGGTCAACCCCGCGCTGGAACGGATCAACGGAGTGCCGGTCGCCGAGCACATCGGCCGCCGCCCCCGCGACATCCACCCCTACGACGGGGTGGAGACGGTCGAGTGGGCCCTGCGCCACGTGCTGACGACAGGCACGCCGCTCGTCGACCAGTACATCGTGAGCCGCACCCGCGCCGACCCTGATCACGACCACGCGTGGTCGGTCTCGTACTACCGGATCCACGGCCCCACGGGCCAGGTGATCGGGGTGGCGTCCTCGGTCGTCGACGTCACCCAGCGCCACCTGGCCGCCGCCGAGGCCGAGCGGGCCCGGCGACGACTCACGCTGATCGCGGACGCCTCCGCACGGATCGGCACGACGCTCGGGGTGGAGCAGACCGCCCGGGAGCTCGCCGAGGTCGCGGTCCCGGATCTCGCGGACGTCACCGCGGTCGACGTCCTCGACGACGTGCTGTCCTGCCGCACCTCCACACGGCACCCGAACGATCCGGTGCTGTTCCGGGCGCTCGCCGTCGCCTCCGCCTTCCCCACCGACATCACCGCCGCGGCCGACCCGGTCGGTGAAGTCGCCGCCTACGGCCCGGACCGGCTGATCACCCGGTGCGTACGCACAGGACGACCCGTCCTCGTCGCCCGCTGCGACGAACAGGACCTGCGGCACATCGCCCGCGACGCGCGGTCCGCCGACACCCTCGCCCGCGCCGGCGCCCACTCCTACCTAGCGGTCCCACTGATCGCCCGGGACGAGATCCTCGGCGCCTTCGACCTCCTGCGCATCAGCAACCCCGACCCTTTCGACGCGGACGACGTCCTCCTCGCGCGCGAACTGGCCGCACGGGCCGCCATCGCCATCGACAACGCCCGCTGGCACCAGAACGTGCGCACCGCCGCCGAAACCCTCCAACGCAGCCTCCTGCCGCCCGCCCCACCACAACGCCCAGGCCTGAGGATCGCCTCCCTCTACCAGCCTGCCCAGGTAGCCAACGAGGTCGGCGGCGACTGGTACGACGTGATCCCCCTGGCCGGAGACAAGACCGCCCTCGTCATCGGCGACGTCATGGGCAGCGGCATCGACGCGGCGGCCACCATGGGCCAGCTGTGCACCGCCGCCCGCGCCTACGCCGCCCTCGACCTGCCCCCCGACAAGATCCTCCACCACCTCGACCAGCTCACCCACGGCCTGGAACACCCCATCGCCACCTGCCTCTACGCCACGTACGACCCCGGCACCGGACAGTGCCGCATCGCCAACGCCGGACACCTCCCCCCAGTCCTCACCCGCCCCGGACACCCGCCCGAACTGCTCCACCTGCCCACCGGAGCCCCGCTCGGCGTCGGCGGCGTCGACTTCGACACCACGACCATCCCCCTGCACCCCGGCGACCAGCTCCTCCTCTACACCGACGGCCTCGTCGAAACCCGCGGCGACCCCATCGACGAACGCCTCACCCTCCTCCTCGGCACCCTCGGCCCCGCCGGCCCGCACCTTGACGCCACCTGCGCCCGCCTGGTCGACGCCATGCGCAGGCCCGACGACCCGGACGACGTCGCCCTGCTCCTGGCCGAAGTCCGAAGCCCGGACGGCTGAAACGACGCCGCGGGACTCCTGATCGCGCCTGAGCGGGGATCGGGCCCCTGGTTCACCGATTCTGGGGGACGGCCCGGTCCACCGCCTTGCTCCGTTCGGCCGGGGGCCGGGCCCCGGGCCCGTGTCGTATCTCCGTGGTACTCATGTCTCATGAGCCAGTTCCGCGACTTCAACCTCAAGCTGCTCGTCATCGAGGAGCTCATGTACGGCCCCGAGCCGCTCCTCCCGGTTTACGACCTGGCCGCGCGGCTGGCCGGGCGGGGGATCGGCGACCCGGCGTCCTACGTTCTGGAGAACGGTCTCCACGCGGAGGTGCTGCCGGAGTCCCGGGCCTATTTCGAGGCCCTGGAGATCCCGGCCGATCTGCTCGCGCGCGTCGAGGAGCTGTGCTTCGACGCCGGGGCGGACGTCTTCCGGCACTGCGCCCCCGCCTGGGACGGCGAGGACGGCCTGTTCGACGTCCGTTCGCTCGACGACCTCGCCCTGCTGCCCAACCTCCGGGAGGTCACCTTCGTGGAGGACGGTGTCCTGGCCGTTCCGGACGCGGCGGAGGTCTTCGCCGCGTCCGGCATCGACACCGACTGAGCCACCGCACCCGTTCGTCGCCCGCCGCCCCACCGTCCAGCAATGCATGGGGGGGCAGATCCTGCGCCTCGTCGAAGTACCACGTGGCCGAGCGACGGGGTCCGCTGCACCAGGTCGCGGGCATCGTCGATCAGGCCGGTGCCGCGGCTGCGGTTGGATATTCGCGCCTGGTACTCGTGCCCGACCGGACAGCGCCACCAAACCTTGCGTTGTCAGCCGGGCCCGAACTGGTCCGGCGAGGCATGGTTGCGCGGGTGCCACTGGGCCACAGGCCAGGCGAGTGTTCGCTGAGCGTGGTCCGGCCACGGGGCACGTACCCGGCGCACTGCGGGCAGCCGGTCCCGGCGACGCGGGAGTAGACCTGGGTCTGCCAGACGTGTCCGTCGTCGCACCGCCAGAAGACAGCCTTGTGGGAGCCGGGACCAATCCGCGCCAGATCCAGGTCGGCGTTCAGCTCCGGAGGCCACTGAGGGGCGATGGCCCGATGTCCTTCGACCGGGAAGCGGGTGCGCCGTGTCATGAGCACGCACCGTAGGGCGCGCCACTGACATGGCTGGAGCCGCCGGGAAGCCGGAACCGATGCTCGCCGCCCCTGTGTCCGACTCTGCGCTGCTGCCGGGGTGGGCGGGTGAGCCGAAGTGGAATGGCTACCGTGCGCCGACGGGTGGGCTGGGTGGAAGGCATGCGCTGTGACGTGGACACTCAAACCGAGTGCGCGTACGCACCCGACTACCGCCCCTACCACGGCAGGCCGGCGCACTACAACTCCTCGCCGGGGGCTGTGCGCTGAGCTCCTGGCGCACGCTCAGGCAATGCAGCCGGACACTGAGCCGCCCCCGGATCCCGTGTCGTACGGTCCGACGTCGCGGTCGCCCACGGTCCGCAACGGATCTCACCGAACCCGGCGGTGTCGCCGGTACGGCCGAAAGATCTGAACCATTGCCGGGATTCAGGCCGCGACGAGCTCCTGCTCGCGGTCCGGTGTTTTGACCTTGGGCTTCTTGTTCGGCAGCGAGAGCCGGAAGACCTTGTGCCACGCGGAGAACACCTGCTTGGGCAGCGGCCCGGTGACGTACTCCAGCTCGTACTTCTCGAACAGCGCGCGCACTTTCACCGCGACCTCGGCGTACCGGTTGCTCGGCAGGTCCGGGAACAGGTGGTGCTCGATCTGGTGTGACAGGTTGCCGGTCATGAAGTGCATGGCCCTGCTGCCGCTGATGTTCGCCGAGCCCATCATCTGGCGCAGGTACCACTGGCCGCGCGTCTCGCCCTTGATCGACCGGCGCTCGAAAACCTGCACGCCCTCGGGGAAGTGCCCGCACATGATCACCGAGTGGGACCAGATGTTGCGGACCAGGTTCGCGGTGAACGTGGCGGCGAGCGTGGTGAGGAATGACGGGCCCGAAAGCAGCGGGTGGATCACGTAGTCCTTGAGGACCTGCTTGCGGATCTTGCGGCCCACGGCCTTGGCCTGCGCGCGGAATTCCGGGTTCGTGCGGCGGCGCTTGTGCAGGTTCTTGCCGAGCTCCAGGTCGTACGCTGCGATGCCGTATTCGAAGAAGCAGGCGTTGATGAAGTTCCACAGCGGCTGGCCGAGGTGGAACGGGTGCCACTTCTGGTCCTCGTCGACGCGCATGATGCCGTAGCCGAGGTCGTTGTCCTTGCCGATCACGTTGGTGTACGTGTGGTGCAGCTCGTTGTGCGAGTGCTTCCACTGCTCGGAGGGCGAGACGTGATCCCACTCCCAGGTGGTGGAGTGAATCTTCGGGTCTCGCATCCAGTCCCACTGGCCGTGCAGGACGTTGTGGCCGATCTCCATGTTGTCCATGATCTTCGCCACGGACAGACCGGCGGTGCCGAGCAGCCACGCGGGCGGGAAGATCGAGAACAGCAGTACGCCCCTGCTGACCAGCTCGAGCTTGCGCTGCGCCGAGATGACCTTACGGATGTAGGCGGCGTCTTTCTCGCCGCGGCTGGCGATCACCTCGTCGCGGATCGCGTCCAGTTCGCGGCCGAGCTCTTCGATCTGCTCCGTGGTCAGGTGGGCGGTGGGGTCGATGGCGGTCAAGCTGCTCCTACCGTTCGATGTCGCACGGGCCCGCCGCAGCGGACACGCAGGTCTGGATGAGGACGCCCGGCTCGGCCTCGGTGATCTCGCCGGTGCGCAGATCGCGGACGGCGCCGGCCTTGAGCGGCGTGATGCAGCCGAAGCAGATGCCCATGCGGCACCCGGAGGGCATGAGCACGCCGGCCTCCTCGCCGATGTCCAGCAACGGCGTGGCGCCGTCCGCGTCGACGGTCTTGCCGGTGGTGCTGAACGTGACCTCGCCGCCGTCGCCGGCGACGACGATGCTGGGGCGGAAGCGTTCGGTGTGCAGGCGCTCTGGTACGCCGTGCTCGCTCCAGTGCTGTTCGGCGGCGTCGAGCAGGCCCGCAGGCCCGCAGGCCCAGGTCTCGCGCTCGGCCCAGTCGGGCACGAGTTCGTCGAGACGGGCGATGTCGAGCATGCCGTCTGTGTCGGTGTGCACCTCGGTGAGCCGCAGCTTCCTGTCCGCGACCAGGTCGTGCAGTTCGTTGCGGAAGATCACGTCTTCCGGCTGTGGCGCGCAGTGGACCATGACGACATCGTCGAACTCGATGTCGCGCAGCATGCCCATCACCGGCGTGATGCCGCTGCCGGCCGTCAGGTACAGCACCTTGGCGGGCTTGGCCTGCGGCAGCACGAAGTCACCGGTCGCCTGATCGAGCTGGATCAGCATGCCCGGTTTCGCCCTGCGGACCAGGTGGTTGCTGACCTTGCCGTCCGGGATCGCCTTCACGGTGATCGTGACGCGGCCGTCCTGGCGGTTTGTCGGCGAGGTGAGGGAGTAGGCACGCCACAGGCGCACCCCGTCGACGTCGACCCCGACCCGCACGTACTGACCGGCTGTGTGGCCGCGCCAGCCCCGTCCCGGCCTGATCACGATGGTCGCGGCGTCACCCGTCTCGGGGTGCACGGCCTCGATGCGCCCACGCAGGACAGCGCCCGCACGCAGCGGGCTGACCAGGTCGAGGTAGTCCGACGGCAGCAGCGGCGTCGTGACCATCTCCAGCAGTTTCCACGCCCTGCTGCGGAGGGCTGCACTCGTCATGACTCCAGTCTGCTGCGCCTCAAGGGGTAAAGTCCTGACCGCAAGACGTAAATCTGGTCGGCTGAATTGTTCGCAGGGAACAAAACGTGAGCCATGCAATTCGAAGGGCCAGCGAACTGGCCCTCAATGAGACGACGGTCACCGCACTTCGGGCCGCGCTGAAGACCACCGCCGATGAGGTCGTCCAGGCGATCATCGACGAGGTCCCTCCCTACGCCAACGCCCTTTCGGGCCGCATGGGCGGCACCATCCGCCGAGCTGTCCGCACCGCCCTGGGGCACTACCTGGACCTCGCGAGCGGGAACGCCACAGGCGGCGACGCCGGTGACGCAGCCTACGAGTTGGGCCGCGGTGAGGTGCGCTCCGGCCGTTCGATGGACGCCCTGCTCAGCGCATACCGCGTCGGCGCCCGCGTGGCCTGGCGATGCCTGGCAGCGGGTGCCGTACCCGCAGGTCTGCCCGCCGCCGAGGTCGCCAAGTTCGCCGAGCTGACCTTCGCCTACATCGACGAGCTCTCCGCCGCGAGCGCCGCGGGCCACGCCGACGAACTGGCCGCCCGGGGCAGGGCCCACGAGCGCCACCTGGAACACCTGGCCCGCGACCTCCTCGCCGGCGCGAGCCCGGACGTGCTGCAGGCCTCTGTGCAACGGGCCGGGTGGCAGCCCCCGGTTTCGCTGACCGCGGTCCTGCTGCCCGCCGCCCAGGCCCGGCCTGCCTACCGCGTGCTCGACCCGAGCACCCTCGTCCTCGACGATCTGCCGGACGCCACCGGTGTGCTGCTCGTCCCCGATGCCGACCGATCACATCTCTTGCGGCAGCTCACCGACCGCACCGCCGTGGTCGGCCCGGCCAGGCCCTGGACTCGTGCGTCCGCCTCGTACATACGAGCCGTACGCGCGCGCTCCCTCTCCTCTGATATTCGCGACACCGAGGACCACCTGCCCGAGCTGGTGCTGAGCGCCGACATGGACACGTTCGCAGACCTGCGTGCCCGAGCCCTCGCACCGCTGCGGACCTTGCCCGCCGCGACCGCACGGCGGCTGGAGGAGACGTTGCGGGCGTGGCTGCTGCACCAGGGCAGGCGGGACGAGGTAGCGGCGGCGTTGTTCGTCCATCCCCAGACAGTCCGGTACCGGATGTCGCAGCTGCGGGAGCTGTTTCCGGACCTCGCGTCGCCCCACCGGGTCCTTGAACTGACGCTGGCGGTCGGTCTTCGGGCCAGCTGACGAGTACTGCCTCATTCTCGGTGCCATCAGCTGGCTTATGCGGCCCGCCAGGCCGGCGGCCACGGCTACTCTGCGCACCGCTGGTTGGGCAGGCGTGGGGCGGACAGGCTGAGAAGTGCACCGGTCGGGGTACACCGCCGTGTGAAGGGAACCGTGGATGATTCACAGTGCGATCATCCGTGAGTGGCGGACCCATGACGTCGCCGACGTCGGTGGCCACAAGATCGGTGTGCTGGAGGCCGTCTACGTGGACACCAGCAGCGACGAGCCGGCCATGGCAACCGCCCAGGTCGGTCTGCCCACCCACCGCCACCTGGTCTTCGTCCCGCTGGCCGACGCGATCGTGGGGCCGGGCTCCGTCGAGGTCGACTACGACAAGTCGCTGGTGAAGAAGTGCCCGGCGATCGGCACGGCCGACGTTCTGCCCGACGAGGACGAGGCCGCGGTCTTCGCGCACTAAGGCCTGCCCTACCAGCCCGGCGCGGGCAGTGAGCGGCAACTCGCCCGCCGCTGACAGGCTCATCGAGGAGGTGTCTGACCCATGACGCTGCTCCTGATCCTCGTCATCGCGGCGATCGTGCTGGGCCTCATCGGCGCCGTCGCCGAAGGGCTGTTCTACCTGCTCATCATCGGCATCGTTGTGTTCGCCGCCGCCCTCGTCTATCTCGGGATGCACCTGCGGCGCTCCGGCCGGCACGGCCGTACGCTTCGCTGACTGGCTGTGCCGGCGTCTTGGGTCTACCGGGGGAGTAGGGCGCTCACGGTCTTGCCGCCGGTTGCCTGGCGGGTCACGGCGGTGGTGCGGGCGAGGTGGTTGACCATGGGCCAGCCGAAGCCTCCGGTGCCGCCGTTCAGGTCGGGGGTGCGCATGCGGGGGGCATGGGGGCTGGGGTCGTGTACGGCCACCTCGATGCTGTTCGGGTGCGCGGTCAGGTCCATGGTGCAGGTGCCGCCGCCGTGGCGCAGGGCGTTGGTAACGAGCTCCGAGACGACCAGGACCACCGTCTCGGCGGCTTCGGATGCGAGCGCAGGTACGAGACCTTCGAGGAACGCCCGGGCGCTGTCGCGTGCGCCGGCGATGGATGTCGTCGAGGGGAGGGCCACTTTGACGCGCGTCGTGTCCAACGGGGCACCCCGGTCTCTGGATCGATGATGGCGGGTCCTGTCTGCCTGGAGCTTGTGCCCCGGCCGGGGTTCGTCAACCCGACTCGCTTCCAAATCCATCGCTGTTCGAGGACGGTTACCTCACCACCAGACACGTAAAAATCTGTGTCGGCCGGAGTAGACATTGGGTGGTGGCGTGGTTATGGTTTCTCTCGTAGCCCAGAAGGACAGCAGGGCCTGGCAGAGACGAACTGCCGGCAAGCGGTA
>JOBE01000048.1 GCA_000717735.1 Streptomyces griseoluteus
GGTCTCGTGGGCTCGGAGATGTGTATAAGAGACAGCTCGGAACCCCCGGCTCCCGCCTTACCGGTTTCCGCCCGAGGGTGGCGGTCAGGCAAGATGGGGTGTATCTGCCCACTCACTCCTAGCCGGACGGTTTCTCTTGGCTGAGTACATCTACACGATGCGCAAGACGCGCAAGGCGCACGGCGACAAGGTCATCCTCGATGACGTGACGCTGAGCTTCCTGCCGGGTGCGAAGATCGGTGTGGTCGGCCCGAACGGTGCCGGTAAGTCCACCGTTCTGAAGATCATGGCGGGCCTTGAGCAGCCGTCCAACGGTGACGCCTTCCTGTCGCCCGGCTACAGCGTCGGCATCCTCATGCAGGAGCCGAAGCTGGACGAGGCCAAGACGGTCCTGGAGAACGTCCAGGACGGCGCCGCCGAGATCATGGGGAAGCTCAAGCGCTTCAACGAGGTCGCCGAGCTCATGGCGACCGACTACTCGGACGCGCTCATGGACGAGATGGGCAAGCTCCAGGAGGACCTGGACCACGCCAACGCCTGGGACCTCGACGCGCAGCTCGAGCAGGCCATGGACGCGCTGGGCTGCCCGCCCGGCGACTGGCCGGTCACCAACCTCTCCGGTGGCGAGAAGCGCCGCGTCGCGCTCTGCAAGCTGCTGATCGAGGCCCCGGACCTGCTCCTCCTCGACGAGCCCACCAACCACCTCGACGCCGAGTCGGTGAACTGGCTGGAGCAGCACCTCTCGAAGTACGCGGGCGCCGTCGTCGCCGTCACGCACGACCGGTACTTCCTGAACAACGTCGCCGAGTGGATCCTCGAGCTCGACCGCGGCCGTGCGATCCCCTACGAGGGCAACTACTCCACGTACCTGGAGAAGAAGGCCACCCGCCTCAAGGTCGAGGGCCGCAAGGACGAGAAGCGCGCCAAGCGCCTCAAGGAAGAGCTGGAGTGGGTCCGCTCCAACGCCAAGGGCCGGCAGACCAAGTCCAAGGCGCGCCTCGCCCGCTACGAGGAGATGGCGGCCGAGGCCGACAAGATGCGGAAGCTGGACTTCGAGGAGATCCAGATCCCGCCGGGCCCGCGTCTGGGCTCCATCGTCGTCGAGGTCAACAACCTCTCCAAGGCGTTCGGTGACAAGGTCCTCGTCGACGACCTGTCCTTCACCCTGCCCCGCAACGGCATCGTCGGCATCATCGGCCCGAACGGCGCCGGCAAGACCACGCTGTTCAAGATGATCCAGGGCCTGGAGGCCCCGGACTCCGGCGAGGTCAAGATCGGCGAGACGGTCAAGATCAGCTACGTCGACCAGACCCGCGCCAACATCGACCCCAAGAAGACCCTCTGGGCCGTCGTGTCGGACGAGCTGGACTACATCAACGTCGGCCAGGTCGAGATGCCGTCGCGCGCGTACGTCAGCGCCTTCGGCTTCAAGGGGCCGGACCAGCAGAAGCCCGCCGGCGTCCTCTCCGGCGGTGAGCGCAACCGCCTGAACCTGGCGCTCACGCTCAAGGAGGGCGGCAACCTGCTGCTCCTCGACGAGCCCACCAACGACCTCGACGTCGAGACCCTGTCGTCGCTCGAGAACGCGCTCCTGGAGTTCCCCGGTGCGGCCGTGGTCATCTCCCACGACCGCTGGTTCCTGGACCGGGTCGCGACGCACATCCTCGCGTACGAGGGTGAGTCGAAGTGGTACTGGTTCGAGGGCAACTTCGAGTCCTACGAGAAGAACAAGATCGAGCGCCTCGGTCCCGACGCGGCCCGCCCGCACCGTGCCACGTACAAGAAGCTGACCCGAGGCTGAGTCAGTGACCAGGCACATCTACAGCTGTCCCCTGCGCTGGTCGGACATGGACGCCTTCGGGCACGTCAACAACGTCGTCTTCCTGCGGTACCTGGAAGAGGCGCGGATCGACTTCATGTTCCGGCTGGCGCCGGGGGACGGTTCCCCCTCGTTCTCCGGCGGGTCCGTCGTGGCTCGGCACGAGATCGACTACCTGCGGCCGCTGGTCCACCGGCACGAGCCGGTGACCATCGAGTCCTGGGTCACGAAGATAGGCGCGGCGTCCCTGACGATCGCGTACGAGATCAAGGACCCCGACGTCACGTACGTACGGGCGGCCACGGTCGTCGTGCCCTTCGACCTGCAGGCGCAGCGCCCCCGGCGGATCACCGCCGAGGAGCGCGGCTTCCTGGAGGAGTACGTGGACGACGGGATGACCGTCGCCGCATGACCGTGCTCGCTCCGCTGCACTTCGCCGACCCCAGGGAGGCGGCGGCCCTCGCCGCCTTCCTGGGCCGGCTCGTCCACTACGACCGGGCCGCCGCCGTCCGCCTCCAGGCGGCCGGCGGAACGCTGGCCGTCTTCGGCCGGCCGCCGTCCTTCGAGGTGCTCGCGATCCGTACGGCCCGACTCGTCGACGCCGTCGAACTCGACGTCACCGTCTCCGCCGGCGAACTCCTCGAAGGCATCGAGGAGTCGGCGGGCAAGGCCGTCGTGCCGGACTCCGTCACCGGGCCGCCCTGGACCGGGGTGCTCCCGCCGCGCGCCGGCTGGGCGCCGGTCGCCGGGCTGCCGGGTGCCGCGGACATGCGGGCCGCGGTCGCCGCGGCCGTCGCCGAGTTCCGGGCGCGGGACGAGGAACTGCCCGAGGAGCGGCGCACCAGGGCAGAGCGTGACCGCATCGGCCACGAGATCTGGTCCCGGACCCTCGGGCCCACCGGGCTCCCGCTCCGGGCCGTGCACGCCGCCCAGTCGCTGGGCTTCCTGCCGCCCACGCGGGAGGAGTCGCCGGTCGCGCTGTTCGCCGCAGGACCGTGGCTGCGGCTGCGCACCCCGTACGGCTCGATCGCGCTGCGCACCGTACCGCTGTCCCTGGCCGTCACCCCCCGCTGAGCGGCTAGGACCTGTCTTTCGGATCAGGCCGCGCTCGGCCTGATCCAAACGAGAGACCCTATCTCCGGCGCCCCGTGCGGCCCTTCCGCACGGGCGTCGGACTGCTCTCCGCACGGCTGACGTGCCGCGCCCCCGCCGTCGCGGCGGTCAGCGTGAGAACGGCCAGGAACGCCGGGAGCCATGGCGAGTTCGAGCCCTCCAGCGCCGGATCCACCCTCCGCCGCGGATCGTAGGCCACCCGGACCGTCGCGCCGTCCGGGGCGATCCGGCGGTCCTCCGCGAGGGTCGACGGGTAGCCGCCCGGGCAGCGCAGGGTGTGGTGGTAGAGCGTCGTGTCGAGGCCGCCGTCGAAGATCGCCTCGTGGTGCTCCCCGGTGACCTTCACGACGACGCACGCGGCGACCTCCCCGCGCGCGGCCGCCTGGTCCACCGCGGCCGCCGTCAGGAGCAGCCCGCCGGCCAGCGCGAGCGCGCCGAAGAAGCCCAGGTTGCCGGTGACGAGGAGGAAGTACGTCACCCCCGCGGCGGCGATGGCCGTCCCGCCGACCGAGACCGCGACCGTGGTGGACGGTGCCGTGTCGCCCCCGAAGCACCAGGCCGCCCAGACGGCCAGCGCGACCGCGCAGACCGCCGGCAGGAACATGGCCACCCGGGCCCGCCGTGCCTTGCGCGCTGACCTCGATGACATGGACACCACCCCCAGAGGGGGACGCAGGGCACCCCGTCAGCGTTCCGCGTCGTCCGGCCAGATCCCGATGTGGTCCTGCTCCAGTTCCAGGGCCACCCGGTGCTCCATGCCGAGGGCCTGCGTGTACTCCGCGGGGAGCTGGAGCCGGCCCGCGCGGTCGAGCATCGCGTACTCCCGTGCCACCAGCGACTCCTGGCCCTGTTCGTCGACCTCGGTGCGGCGCAGTACCTCCGAGGAGGTGCGGCCGTCGCGGATGGCGACCGTGCGGCGTACCTCGGAGGCGACCGCCTGGTCGTGGGTGACGATCACGATCGTCGTGCCCAGTTCGTCGTTGGCACGGCGGAAGGCCGCGAAGACCTGCTCGCCGGTGGCCGAGTCCAGCTCGCCCGTCGGCTCGTCGGCGAGGAGCACGGCCGGGTTGTTGGCCAGGGCGACCGCGATGGCCACCCGCTGCTGCTGGCCGCCGGACAGCTGGTGCGGGCGCCGGTCGCGGGCGTCGGCGATGTCCAGCATCGCGAGCAGTTCCTCGGCCCGTTCCGCCTTCCGCTTCGAGCGGCCCCGCAACTGCATGGGGAGCGCCACGTTCTGCGCTGCCGTCAGGTAGGGGAGGAGGTTGCGGGCGGTCTGCTGCCAGACGAAGCCGACGATCTCGCGCCGGTAGCGCAGCCGTGCCTTGGCGTCCATCGCGACCAGGTCGCACCCGGCGACCCTGGCCGCTCCGGCGGTCGGCACGTCCAGGCCCGCGAGGACGTTCATGAGCGTCGACTTGCCGGAGCCGGAGGCGCCGACCAGGGCCATCAGCTCGCCCTCCTTCACCAGCAGGTCGAGCCCCTGGAGGGCTTGCACCTCCACTCCGTCCGTGGTGAAGATCCGGACCAGCCGGTCGCAGGCGATGAGCGCGTCATGGCCGTACGAGGGCCGGTCGCGCCGCGCGGTCGCCCGCCGCTCCAGCTCCTCCAGGGACGTGGCCGCGGGGCCCGTCCCGGTCTCGGTCTTCGTCATCGTGGGTCTCCTGCCCTGAGTTCCTTGATCGAGCCCTTGCGCCCCGCCCACCAGGCCTGTCCTGCCGCCGCCGCCCCGGTCAGGAGCACGACCGCGAGCGCGGGCACCAGCAGCGACCACGGGTCCGCCCGCAGCGGCGCGCCGTCCAGCGGCACCATCCCCGGCGCCGTCGCGAACGCGAGCCGGAACAGGTCGATGCCCGGGGCGAGCAGCGGCACCGTCGCCCAGCCGACCAGCGTGCCGCCGAGTGCCGCGAGGACCGCCTGCGGCACCGCTTCGAGTCCGAGCAGCCGCCGTCCCTGCTTCCGGGTCAGGCCCATCGTCCGCAGCCGGGAGAGGAGCACGGTCCGCTCGGGCGCGCTCTGCATGAGGGAGAGAAGGACCGCCACCACGGCGAACCCGGCGCCCGCGCCGATCGCGCCCAGGTAGATCCGCTCGGCGCCCGACTGGATCGGCGAGTCGACGAAGCCGGCCCGTTCCTCGGTCCGCATCGAGACCAGGAGCGCGTCGGACCTCGCCTTCACCACGGCCCGCAGCGCGGCCCCGTTCGTCGGCCCGGTGACGAGCAGCGTCGTGGGCGCCGGGTGGGTGAGGTCGGCGGCGTTGACGAGGAGGAAGTCGGTGTCGGACAGGGCCGGCGTCGCCGACCGGACGGCGACCACCTTCACGCGGAACACGCCTGCCGCCGACACGATGTCCTGCGGCGCGTCGCCGAGCCGTTCGGCGACCGCGGGAGAGGCGATGACGGGCAGCACCCGCTGCGTGTCGGCCGCCACGTCGGGGCCGCCCTTGCCCGTCGACGCGAGCAGCCCCGCCGGGAAGGCGCCGGTACCGGACCGGCCGGCGAGCCGGGTGTAGGAGTCCGGTTCGACGCCCACGAGCGGCGCGCTCGTCGGCTGGGCCTCGGCGTCCTCGGCGTACGGCAACGACACCCCGTACTCGATCTGCACCGGCGCCACGTCCCGTACCCCCGCCGTACCGCGCACCGCGTCGGTCAGACCGGCCGGCAGCGGCGTCCACGCCACCGAGCCGTCGACCCGCGCGTCCGCGCCGGTCGCCACGAGCGCGGCCCGGTCGCGGGCCTCGGCGACGCCGGCCAGGACGGAGCCGCCGAAGGCCGCCGTGGTCAGCGCGAGGACGAGGGCGAGCAGCGGGAGCGTTCCGGCGGCGGAGGAGCGGCCGGCGCGGGCCAGGGCCAGCGGGCCGACCGCCCCGCGCAGCCGGCGGACCGGCCGGCCGAGCCACCGCAGCGGCAGGGGGTAGATGCGGATGAGGAGCGTGGCGGCGATCAGGCCGACGAGCACCGGGGCCGCGCTCACGAGATGGTCGCCCGATTCGCCGGTGCCGCGCAGCCGCAGTGAGACGACCGCGCCCACGGCGAGGACGAGCAGGGTGAGTTCGACGACCGTACGGCGTGCGGAGGGACGTGCGGTGAGCAGGTCGTCGCGCCCGCCGTGCAGGCGCGGGCGCCGGTGCCGGACGACCGCCCGCAGCGGCAGGACCAGCATGGCGAGCAGGGCGACGGCGGAGGCGGCGAGCAGGGAGGGGAGCAGCGGGATGCCCGCGGCCCCGGCGGCGGCCCCCGCGGCCTCGGCCCCGGCCGGTCCGGTTGCCGGCGCGTCGGCCGCCGGCGCCCGTACGGTCGCCACCGCGAGCCACAGGGCGAGAGCGGTGGCGGGCATGACGACCGCCGAGGTCTCGCCGAGCAGCCGCAGACCGATGCCGGTGAGCGAGGCTCCGCGCGAGCGGATCAGGGCCAGCTCGCCGTCCCTGCGGGTGACGAAGAGGCCGCCGGTCATGGCGAGGACGACCGCCGCGACCGCGCCGATCCCGAAGACGGCGACGGCCACGACCGGATTGATCGCGTCACGGGTCGCCCGGTACGAGTCGACGATCGTGTCGAGTTCGGTGGCGAGTGCGCCGGTGGGCCCCACGACCTGGCGCATCCTGACGAGATCGGGGCCGGCGGCCGCCGAGTCGAGCGCGGCGGCGAGCCGGTCGGTGTCGCGGCCCGTGAGGTGGCCGTACGTGGGCATGAGCCGGACGAAGACCTCGGGCTCGCCGGTGGTGGCGAGCAGTCCGGGCGCCGAGGTGGGGGAGACGAGCAGTGCCGCCTGCCAGTAGTGCTTGACTTCGAGCCCGACCTGCCTGGCGGCGAGCGCCGGGGTGTGGAGCAGCGGCTCCACGGCCCAGTACGGGCTCCCGGGGCCGCGCGGCTCCACGATCCCGGTGACCGTGACGCTGATCGGCTCCGCGATGCCCCTGCTCGGTACGTGCACGACGGAACCGGGCTTCAGGCGCAGGGACGCGGCGGTCTTCGGGGTCACCACCGCCTCCGGCGCGCGGGCCGTGCCCGCGGGGAGGCGGCCCTTCCGCAGCGTCGCGTGCCGGGTCAGGTCGGACGGTGAGGAGAGCACGAACTCGGGCTGGAGGCCGTCCGGCCGGGGCAGCCACGGGTCGAGGCCGTTGACCCGCTTGACCGTGCGGACCCCCTGGACGGATTGTTCCGGATCGGTGCGCAGCGGCTCGGGCACCAGGGCCCTCACCTTGTCGCGCTGTTCCTTGAGGACGGCCGGGGCCAGGCCCGCCTCGCGTTCGGCCGGGTCGAGCTCCGGTCCGGGCGGCGAGGCGGTCAGTTCGAGGACGCTGTTCCGGGCCGCGGCGGTCCGGATGTCGTGCCGCAGGCCCTCGGTCTCGTACGCGTCCACGGCACGCGGCAGCGCGGCGGCGAGATACGCGGTGACCAGGACCAGGAGGGCGAGGAAGACGGCGGCCCAGGGCGCGGTCCGCAGCCGGGTCCGCACCCAGGGCGCGGCGGCGCGGGCGGGCTTCTCGGACCGGGGCCGTGGCATGTCGGGGGCCTTTCTGCGTACGTGGGGCACGGCGGGGGACTCCTCACCCACGCCGGCCGCCTCGGGGTTCTCGTCCGCCGCCGGCATCAGTGGTCCCCCTGGTGGCGCAGCGTCACGACCGGGTCGGCGGGGCGGAGGGCGATCACCGCGACGATGGCGAGCGGCAGCGCGGCGACGCCGGCCAGCAGCAGCGCCATCTGGCCGAGGGGCAGTTCGACCAGGACCGGCGGGACGGGCCGGGCGGCCTGGCCGGTCAGGACGACGAGCGGGACGACGGCGCGGGCGAGCAGGGTGCCGAGGCCGCCGCCGACGAGCAGGCCGATGCCGATGAGCAGCCCCTGTTCGGCGGCGATCAGCCGGGCGAGGCGGCGGCGTGGCGTGCCGAGCGCCCGCAGCACCCCGAACTCGGCGGACCGTTCCCGCATCGCACCGGCCGAGCCGACCGCGAAGCCGACGGCGGCGAGCGCCGCGGCCGCGGCGGCGACCCCCATCAGGGCGGCGTTGGGGCCCGCGCCGAGCGGGTCGCCGAGAAGCTCGGCGGCGATCTCGTCGCGTACGAGGATCTGCGCGGGGTCCGCGTCGGGCCGGGCGCGCAGGGCCGCGGCGACCTCGTCCGCCCGGCCGGGTGCGACGGCCAGCCACCATTCGTTGGGCGGCACGGCCGAGACGGTGTCCGTGTCCGCGGCCAGGAACCGGTTGACGGACGCCAGGTCGAGCAGGATCGTGCCGCCGTCGTCGGGGGTCGCGGCGGAGCCGGTCACCGAGACCGTCCGGGCGCCGGGGCCGGTGGTGGGGAGTTCGTCGACGACGCGTTCGACGAAGGCCTTGACGCGAGCGCCGCCGACGGAGACCTCGATCAGTTCGCCGGGCTCGGCGCCGGTCGCCGCCATGAAGGCCGCGGTGGCCACGGCCGGCAGCCGGTCGGGTGCCTTCGGTCCGGGCGCGGCGGTCCGCAGGGCGTACTCCTCGGTGTCCCAGAAGAACTCTCCGCGGGGCGTGCCGGTGAGCGCGAACGACAGGGCGTACGGGGCGGGCCGGCCGCCGGGGCCCGCGGTGCCGGGAACACCGGGCGTCGGCTTACCGCCCGTAGGGGTGCCGTACCTGGTCTGCCCGAAGGAGTGCGTCCAGCGGGCGAGGACCTGCCCGGGGGCGTGGACTCGCTCGCCGCCGTCGGCGCCGACGGCGGCGAACCGTTCGACGTGGAGGGTCTGCGTGCGGTTCTCGCCGTCGTCGATGCGGCCCGTGAGCTCCAGGCCGGTGAGGGTGAGGAGCCCGGCGGAGCCGCGGTTCCCCCCGGCGCCGGGGGCGGATGCCAGGGCGTCGAGGTCGAGGGTCAGCCGGTGCGTCCTGCCGTCGTCGGGCAGCTGCCCCAGGACCTGCCGGTACGGGACGCTGCCCGGGTCCTCCAGGACGGCCGTGACCTGGGCGGCGCCGGCGGGTACGGCGAGCCGCAGGTCGACGGTGAGGCCGCGGGTCCCGGCGGGCAGCGGGAGGCCGGCGCGGGTGGTGGCCCGGGGGACGAGCGGGGCGAGCAGGGAGCGGACGGGGACGTCGGCGAGGTCGGGGCGCAGCAGCAGTCCGGCGGCGGCGTCGCGGGTGTCCATGGCCAGGACGGTCGCGTTCTTCCCGGACACGTCCATGCTGGTGCGGAACGCGGGGGCCACCGCGCGGACACCGGGTACGGCGGCCAGCTGCGCGGTGTCCGTGGGGCCGCCGGGCCCCGCGCCGAGGACGCGGACGTCCGCGCCGGCGCGGAAGTCGGCCTGGTCGCGCTGCGAACGTTCCCACGAGCCGCTCTGCCCGATGGCCAGCATGCCCATCGCCATGGCGAGGACGAGCAGGAGGACGGGGCCGGCGCCGCGCAGCGGCCGGCGGCTGAACTGCCAGCCGGCGAGCGCGGCGGAGAGCCCGCGCCCGCCGGCCGCGCGCCGCTCGGCGAGCTTGGCGGCGGGCGGCAGCAGACGCAGCGTCAGGACGGTGCCGGCGAGCAGCGCGAGGGCGGGCGCCACGATGAGTACGGGGTCGACGGAGCCGCCGCCGGACCCTTCGGCGCCGAGGGTGCCGCCCGTCGCGGAGGGGCGCCGCAACTGCCAGTACGCGACGGCGGCGACGGCAAGCAGACCGAGGTCGGCCCCGGCCCGTACGGGACCGGGCAGCGCCGCCGAGCGGCCCTTGCGCAGCGGGACGACGGAGCCGTCCCCCGCGGCGAGCGCGGGCGCGACGACGGCCGCCGCGCAGCACAGGGCCACGGCGGCGGCGACCAGCCACACCTGGAGCGACGGCGTCGTGTCGAGCCGGACACCGAGGGAGGAGAACGCGGAACGCTCGGCGAAGAGCCGGGTCAGCGGTCCCGAGAGGAGCGGGGCGGCGAGCGCGGCGGGCAGGGCGAGCAGCAGCGCCTCGGTGGCGGCGAGGCCGGCGATCCGGCGCCGTGAACCGCCGCGGGCCCGCAGCAGCGTGGTCTCCGCGGCGCGTTCGGTGCTGAGCAGCCGGGCGACGAGCAGCAGCGCGTACGCGGCGAGGAGCACCAGCTGGACGGCGACGATCAGCAGGGTGGAGCGGGAGACGAGCAGGGCCCGCTGGGTCTGTTCGAGGACGGTGGGGAGCGCGGTGGACGCGGCGACCGTCGTACCGAGGCGGTCGCCGGCCCCGACCAGCGCCTTCGGGCCCTCGGTCGCCGTGGCGCGCAGGGTGTCGATGCGGTCGGTGGTGACGCCGGTGAAGTCGGCGGAGCCCAGCCAGGACGTGTCGCCGCGGCTCAGCGCTCCCGAGGTCATGACGGCCGGGTCGACGAGCAGCGGCCCGTACGTCGTGAACGCGACGGTCCGCACGCCACGGCCGCCGGCGGGATCCAGCCGCCAGTACAGGTCATGGGTGTCGACGGGCCGGTAGACGCCGGTGATCCGGGCCTTGACCCGCCGCCGGTCGTCGAGCCGGTCGCCCAGGTCGAGCACGGTCCCGGGGGCGACCCCCAGCCGCCGCGCCGCCTCTTCGGGCAGCGCCGTCTCGATCACACCGGCCGTCCGGGTGGCCGAGGGCCAGGCGCCCCGGACCAGGGCGAGCCGCGAGCGGTCGAGCGCGGCGAAGTGGGTGAGGTCGGGGTCGCCCTCGCGGGCGGTGGGCGGCTTGAGACTCCGGGGCAGCGCGTACGGCCCCGAGCGTTCGAGCCGCCGTACGGTCACCGGCAGCCCGTCGAAGGTCCGCCGCGTCCCCTCCCTGACGGCCTCCTCGGCGTCGGCCCGCCGGTCGGCGGGCACCTGCCCGCTCACGTGCAGCGAGGCGGCGGCCGCGGACCGGCCGCGCAGTCCGGCCTGGAGCGCCGCGTCCCCGACGGCCCCGGAGAACGAGGCGAGGGTGGCGAGCACCGAGGTGGTCAGGAGCACGGCGAGCAGCGCCGCGACGAGCAGCAGCCGGTGCGCCCTGACGCGCAGAAATACGAACCCCGTCACCGATCCCCCTGGCCACCCTGATCCCGGTGCGCGCATCGAACGCGGCCGAAAGTCGGATGCTTTCAGAATGCACGGGTCGTTGGTAACCGCTTACAGACCGACCTTGATGCGATCGTGACCGTTATTCGGCGCTCCGTCTCCGGAATGTGTCCATCCAGGGAAGGTGGTCGTGTTCCCGGCCGTGCCGTCGTCAGTCGCCGTGCGGGACCCAGCGATGAGTGAGAGCGCCCGGGCGACCGCGACCCGCTGCCGCTCCCCGCCGGACAGCACACCGGCGGGGGAGTCGGCGACCTCGGCCACTCCCAGCTCGGCGAGGAGCCGCTCGGCCGTGGCGTACGCGGTCCGGCGCCCGGTCCCTCCGATGAGCAGCGGCAGCGCCGCGTTCTCCACGGTGCTCAGCTCGGGCAGCAGCTCGCCGAACCGGTACACGAACCCGATCGTCCGCAGCCGCCAGGCCGCCGCCTTCCCCGCCCTCAGCGCACCGACGTCGGTCCCGCACACCTGGACGGTCCCCGCCGTCGCCGGGAGCAGCCCCGCGAGACAGGCGAGCAGCGTGGACTTCCCGCTGCCGCTCGGCCCCATGACGGCCAGGGACCCGCCGCTCCGCGCGGTCAGGGCGCCCTCTTCGCCGCCGGTTGGCCGGATATCCCGGCCCGTCGGCGCGAATCGCACGACAACGGGAGGGGAGGGGACGTCAGCCGGCCGTGTTCACCATGGAGGCCGCAGCGTAGGTCAGGTAGCGCCAGAGCTCCGCCTCGTGCTCCGGGGCCAGGGACAGGTCGTCCAGGGCCGTGCGCATGTGGCGGAGCCAGGCGTCGTGGGCCGCCTGGTCCACGGTGAACGGGGCGTGGCGCATCCGGAGGCGGGGGTGGCCGCGGTGGTCGCTGTACGTGCGGGGGCCGCCCCAGTACTGCATCAGGAAGAGGGCGAGGCGCTCCTCCGCGGGGCCGAGGTCCTCCTCGGGGTACATCGGGCGCAGCAGCGGGTCCTCCGCGACGCCCTCGTAGAAACGGCGGACCAGGCGACGGAAGGTCTCCTCGCCGCCGACCTGCTCGTAGAAGGTCTGCTCCTGCACTGTTTCCCCGGGAATCTCGTTCACCGTTCCATCGTCTCAGATGACCAGCCCTGGGCCTTGAGGCCCAAGACCGCTCGCCGGGGGCCCCGGGCGGCGGGAGAGTGGAGGCATGGGTGAGTGGCGGGACGAGTTCGCCGAGGCCGGCGCGCGGGCGCGACGGGCACTCGTGCGGGAGGTCGTGCGCGAGGTCGAGGCGGACGGCGAGACGGTCGATGCCGTCTGGCGGGACGCCTTCGCCGAGGTTCCGCGCCATCTCTTCGTCCCGTACTACTACGTCCCCGGGCCCGGCGGCTACGAGCGGCTCTGGTCCGGCGACCCGGAGCGCGAGCGGCGGGACCGCTGGCTGAGCGGGGCGTACGAGGACACCGCGCTCGCCACCCGCGTACGGGACGGGGAACTGCTCTCCTCCGCCAGCCAGCCCTCCCTGATGGCGCTGATGCTCCAGGCCCTGGACGTACGGGACGGGGACGACGTCCTGGAGATCGGCGCAGGGACCGGCTACCACGCGGCGCTGCTCTGCCACCGCCTCGGCGAGGAGCACGTCACCACCCTCGACCTGGACGAGGAGATCGTCGAGTCGGCCCGCACCCATCTGGCCGCCGCCGGGTACCGCCCGGCGGTGATCGTCGGCGACGGCGCCCGGGGCTGCGCCGAGCGGGCCCCCTACGACCGGGTCGTCGCGACCTGCGCCGTGCCCTCGGTGCCGTACCCCTGGCTCGCCCAGTGCCGGCCCGGTGCGCTGGTCCTCGCCCCGCTCTCCACCGGGCTGCTCCTGCTGCGGGTGCGCGACGCGACGCACGCGGAGGGACGGTTCCTGGCGACGTCGGCGTACTTCGTGGCGCTCCGGGGCGCCGCGGGGCGCGCCCCGCATCCAGAACCGGCCGGGGACGAGCGGTTCCGCTTCCTGTGGGGGCTGGTCGGCGGGACCCTCGACAGACGCGAAGCGCTCTCGCTCTGGCTGCGCGAGCGGCGGCCGGAGCGGGAGCGCTTCGGGGTGACGGTCAGCGGCGACCGGCAGTGGTCCTGGCTCGACGACCCCGGAGGGCCGTACGCCTGGCCCCTGCCGGACGCGTGAGCGCGCGGATCAGCCCAGGCGGATCGTGATCGTCGTCCAGGCGCCGACGTGCACCCGGTCGCCGTCCTGGAGCTGGACGGGGACGTAGGGCTGGATCGGCTCCTCGCCGCCGTTGACCGTGGTGCCGTTGGTGGAGTTCTGGTCCACCACCGCCCACGAGCCGTCCGGCTGCTGTACGAGCACCGCGTGCTGGTGCGAGACGCCCGGGTCCTCCGGCGGCACCGACAGGTCGATGTCGGGGGACTCGCCGGTGGAGTGCCGGCGACGGCCGATGGAGATCTGGTTGCCCTGGAGCGGCAGGTGCTTGGCCGGCGAGTAGGCGGGCAGGTTGAGACCCGTCGCCTCCGGGCCGCTGCGCTGCATCATCGCCATGAAGTAGTCGCGGTCCGGTCCGATGACCGCGGTCCAGGACAGGGGCCGGCGCGGCGGCTGGAACTGCTGCGGAGGTTGCTGCTGCTGCCCCTGCTGCTGCTGTCCCTGGTGCTGCGGCGGGCCCTGAGGGGGCTGGTGCTGCGGAGGCGCCGGGTGCTGCGGCGGGCCCTGCGGCGCCTGGTGCTGCGGCGGCGGGGGTGCCTGGTGCGGCGGTCCCTGGTGCTGCGGAGGCGCCTGGTGCTGAGGGGCCGGCGGGGCCTGGTGCTGCGACGGCGGGGACAGGACCCAGTCGTCGTCCGCGCGCGGCTGCGGCGGCGCCGGGGCCTGGGCGGGGGCCTGGAGGTACGCGGGCGGGGCCGGCGGCTGCTGCTGCGCCTGCGGGCGCTGCGGCGGGGCCTGGTGGTGCGTGGGATCGCCACCGAGCGGCTCGGCCGGGCGGTTCACCTGCGAGGGCCGCGAACCCTGGTACCCGAACGGGTCCTGCTGCTGCGGCTGGTGCTGCTGCTGGTTCTGCGGCGGCTGCTGCTGCGGCGCGGGCGGCGGCGAGGACTGGAAGCCCGGCGGAAGGTTCAGGCCGGGCGGCGGGCCGGGCTGCTGCTGCGGCGGGGCCGGGGCGTTCTGCGGGGCCAGCGGCGTGTACGAGGTCGCCGTGTTCGTGAGGAAGTTCCAGCGGCACTCCTCGCAGAACGGCGCCATGTACTCCCGCGGGGTGCGGCACTGCGGGCAGAGCTCCGCCTGCGCCGTCGCGTTCGGGTCGCCACCGGGGCCGAAGCCGCCGGGAGCGGGCGGCGCACCGTGACCACCCGGGCCGGCGTGACCGCCGGGCGGGCCCGTCGGGGGCTGGCCGGGGCCGGGCTGACCGGGGCCGGGGTATCCGTACGCGGGGGGAGGCGGCGGGGGAGGCGGCGGTACGGCACCCGCCGGCGCACCCGCCCCGGCCATGCGATGGCCGCAGACCTCGCACCAGTCGTCGGAGACCGACTGGTGTCCGTTCGGGCAGGTCGGCATGTCGGTGCTTCCCCCTCTCGTCGTCCGGCCCGGTGGCCGGGCTACCTCTTGACGCGAACGGTCTTGGTGGAGCGGGTTTCGAGTGTCATCTCGTCCGCTTCCGCGACCTTCGCCTTCAAACGCACAGTACCGGTCGCCGCATCGACAACGTCGACCACCTTCGAAAGCAGTTTCGCCGTATCGGCGTTCCCCGAGGCCGCCGCGAGCTGCACGGCACGGCCCAGTTTGGCCGTCGCGCCGTCGTGATCACCCGATTTGCGGGCATCGAGACCCTGCTGGATGACGTCCGCCAGCTCCGCCTGCCCCGTGTAGTGCGCGACCTGCGGGTTGATCGACGTGGACATCGCCAGGTCGTCCGTCCACACCGCCCGTACCAGCCCTTGGGACAGCGGACGCGGATCGCCGCCCGCCGGGTCCGGGGCGATCAGGGAGACCCGGGCGGCGAGCATCTCCTGCCCGATCGCGGCCTGCGGGACCCGCACGCTCACGTGGTAGTCGCGGGACTCGTCGCCCCACGAGCCCGTCGGGTAGTCCCCGGCGCGCGGTCCGGCCTCGGTGCGCCGCCCGGTCAGGTCCTCGACCGTCGGCGCGACCTGCTTGACGAAGGAGATCTCCACCCCGACCGGCGTCCACAGGCGCAGCGCGACGTCCGCGACGCCCTTGTCCATCGCGTGTTCCATCATCGCCGTGAAGTCGGCGGCGAGGGCGGACGGGTCGGCGACGATGTCGGCGGTGCCGAGGAGTGCCGAGGCGATCCCGGTGACCTCCTTGACCTCCCAGTCGGTGCCCACCCCGCGCGCGTCACAGGTGAAGCGGCCCGCGCAGGCGTCGAGCGCGGCTCGCAGCTCCTCCGGCGACTCGTGCTCGTTGCGGCCGTCGGTGAGCAGGATGCCGTGCCGGATGGTGAGGTCGGCGGAGGCGAGCAGCCGGTCCGCGAGCCGCAGCCAGGTGCCGATCGCCGTGCCGCCGCCCGCGCTCAGCCGGCGCAGCGACTCCTTGGCCTCGGCGCGGGTCCTGGCGTCGGCGACGGCGAGGCCGCCGTTCCCCGGGTAGACCTCCTTCGCCACGTGCGTACCGGCGACGACGGCGAAGGACGTGCCGTCGCGCAGGGTGTCCACGGCGGCGGCGGTCGCCTCACGGGCGCCGCGCATCTTGGTCGAGGGGTAGTCCATCGAGCCGGAGCAGTCGACCATGATCACGACGCCGGCCGTGCCGCCGCCTCCCGGACCGAGCAGCCGCTGTCCGCTCGTGCCGCCCCCGGTCGACGTGACCGTGACGATGGAGCTGACGTCCCGGCCGCCCTCGGGCAGGAACTCGTTCTGGTAGACGTCCACCGAGAACTGCGGCACGGTCGACTTGGAGAAGTTCGCCATCTGTTACTGCTCCTCGGACAACAACGTCGAACGGTGAAGGGACGGGGATCGGCGACCGCTCAGGCGGATCCTGCCCCAAGGGGCTGTCCGGCCAACCATGGCCGGGTCCGCGATGTCTGGTACGGCACCTCGCCGCGTTACCGAAACGCCCGAACAGTTCCGCTATGAGGGCGCTCCGGCGCCTTGCGATGCGTCCCCCAGGCCGTGCGGGCCTGGGGAGACCCCATGCACCGGACACCGCGGCCTATCCGGCCCTGGTCGGCCGGACAGCCCCTTGGGGAGAGACGGTGAACGGGACCAGGGCGACCGTGATGTTGTCGTGGCCTCCGCCGTCCAGGGCGTGGCCGACGAGCACCTGCGCCCCGTGCAGCGGGCGGTCCGCCGCATCGGCCGGGACGACCCGGGCCATGTCGTCGGCGCCCTCCGCGTAGTTCCACAGGCCGTCCGTGCACACCACCACCACGCCGGACCGGTCCGGCTTGAACGCGGCGGTGTGCGGCTCCAGTTCGTACGAGTCGGCGCCCAGCCAGCCGGTGATCGCGTGGGCGCGCTCGTCGGCGTACGCCTCCGCCTCGCTCATCAGGCCCGCCGCGACCATCTGCGCGGCCCACGAGTCGTCCTCGGTGAGCCGGACCGGCGCGGTGGCGCGGTCGTCCGGCACCCAGTAGGCGCGGCTGTCGCCGACCCAGCCCACGACGAGCAGTCCGTCGGCTACGACGGAGCCCACGATGGTGCAGGCCGGGGCGTTGCGGTGGCGGTGCGGGTCGTGCTCCGCGCCGTCCTGGCCCGGCTCCTCCGCGAGGGAGTTGACGGCCTCGGCGGCGGCCACGATCGCCTCGTGCATCGCCTGCTGCGGGTGGGTGCCCCGGGGCAGCGCCGCGAGCAGCGAGGCACCGGCCGCCTCCGCGGCGGCGGCGGAGGCCTCGTCGGGACGGGTCGCCGAGGACACGCCGTCGCAGACGATCGCGACGGTGGCGGGGGAGCCGTCGGGGAGCGTGGTCGCGGACACGGCGAACGCGTCCTCGTTGCGGTGGTGGCGCAGCCCCCGGTCGCTGACGGCGGCGACACCGCCCAACTCTCGCTCCATGTGGTCGCGTTCGCGGGGCTGCGCGTGCCCGCAGTTCTCGCAGTAGCCGTCGGTGTCCACCCGCCCGGCCCGGCATGCCACGCACATGGCGGCGGTGGCGGCCGAAGCGGTGGGGGCAGCGGGCGCCGGTGCCGAGGCCGGTGCGGGGGGCGGCGCCGGGGCCGCCCGTACCGCCGTACGCGGGTCCGGCGCGGCCAGTTCGAAGTCCCCGCTGCCCGCCGTGGTGTTCCCTCCCGGCGGCAGCGGCTCGTCCGTGCGGACCGGGATCGTGGGCAGGTCACGGCCGCCGGAGTCGGTGCCCGGCAGGTCACCCGGGTGCTGCGTCATGGTGGAGAGCGAACCGGGCTCCCGTGGCGGGGCGTCCGGCCAGGCCACGGGGGTGCCGATCGCCACGGTCGGCCGGTCGGGACCGGCCTCGGCGGCCGGCACGGCCGTCAGGTCGTGACCGCACGCCCCGCAGAACCGGTCACCCGACTCCAGAGGCTCCGCGCAGTCCGGGCAGACCACGAGTCCGTGCGACGGCTTCGGCTTCTGGGACATCCTCACACCCACGTCCGGGGGCGGAAGCGGTTGGCCCGCTCCACCAGTTCGATCCTCTCCTCGCCCCGCTGGGCGAGCCGGGCCAGCACCCGGTACGAGCGTTCGAGGCCGAAGCGCAGTCCGCGCTCGTCCAGTTCACTCCCGAGCAGCAGCGCGCCGCCGCCCGGTTCCGCACCGGGACTCCCGGAGAGTACCCAGTCGAGGGCCGTTCCGAGCACCTCCACCGACAACTGCTCCCGGCGCACCGCGTCGAGACCGAAGCCCTGGAGCGCGGAGACCTGCGCCGCGGCCGCCGTCAGATCGGCACCGAGCGGCTCCCGCGCGGGGCGCCGCCGCAGCCGCGCCCGCACGGTCGCCACCCGGGCCGCCGTGTAGTGGATCGAGGCCTCCGGTACGGACTCAAGGGTCGCTACGGCACCGGTACGGTCGCCCGCCGCGAGCCGCACCCGGGCGAGCCCGAAGGCCGCGCTGACGAAGCTCGGGTCGGTGGCCCACACCAGGCGGTAGTACTCGGCGGCGTTGTCCAGCTGACCGAGTACCTCGGCGCAGATCCCGAGGGCCAGCTTCGGGGCCGGCTCGCCGGGGAAGGCGTCGTAGACCGCGTCGAAGGCGAGTGCCGCGTGCTCGTGGTCCCCGGTCACCAGGGAGGTGACGCCCCGGTACCAGACGACCCGCCAGTCGTCCGGGTCACGCTCCTCGATCCCGGCGAGGGTCCGGACGGCGGAGGGCAGGTCGCCCAGCTCCAGCTGGGCCCGCAGGGTGCGCAGCCACAGCTCGGCGGAGGCCACGGGCGCGGCATGGAGCGCGGCGAGCAGCTCGCCCGGAGCGGCGGCGGCGAGACCGGCGAGGAACCCGGCGTTGGGATCGCCCGGGTCGACGCGCGGCACGGGCAGCGCGAGCGCGGTGGCGGGCGTGTCGAGCGGCGCGAGCAGCTCCCCGAGCCCCGGACCGCCGGAAGGCGCGGCCCCGGGAATGGCCCCGGGACCGGCCCCGGCGACACCCCCAGGTACGGCCCCCGGAACGGCCCCGGCGACACCCCCAGGTACTGCCCCGGGCGCCTTTCTTCCCGGCTTCCGCGCCCCGAGCAGCGACACGTCCTCCGTCAGCTCGGCGAAGAGCGCCGTGTCCGTGACCCGGACCTCCGTGCCGAACAGCGTCGAGAGCGCAGGGCGCGGCCGCCCCGACTGGAGCGCCACGACCTCCCGCAGCACACCCGTCAGCTGTTCCGCCATCTCCTGCGCGGAGGCGAACCGGCGCGCGGGATCCGGGTCGGTGGCGCGGACCAGGAAGCGGTAGAAGGACTCGTACGTCCGGAAGACCGCGATGTTGTCGGGGTCGGGCAGCGAGTCCACGAAGACGTTCGTGTAGCCCTGGAAGTCGAAGGTCATCACGGCGAGCGTGCGCGCCACCGTGTAGAGGTCGCTCGCCACCGAGGGGCCGACCTCGGCCACCTCCGGCGCCTGGTAGCCGACGGTGCCGTAGATCGCGGACTCCTCGTCGTCCATCCGCCGGACCGCGCCCATGTCGATGAGCTTGAGCTGGTCCTCGGACTGGATGGCGTTGTCGACCTTGAAGTCGCAGTACAGCAGGTTGCGGCTGTGCAGGTGCCCGAGCGCCTCAAGGGCCTCGATCCCGTACGCGCAGGCCTGCTCGACCGGCAGCGGATCGCGCCGCCCGTCCGGGGTCCGCCGGTCGTTGGCGATCTCCTTGAGCGACTTGCCGCCGACGTACTCCATGACGATGTAGCCGTCCAGGGAGCCGGTGCGCTGGTCGAGGTGCTCGACGAAGTTGTAGATGCGGACGATGTTGGAGTGCTCGATCTCGGCGAGGAAGCGCCGCTCGGAGATCGCGGCGGCCATGGCGTCCTGGTCGCCGGTGTCGAGCAGGCCCTTGAGGACGACCCACCGGTCGGAGACGGCCCGGTCGACGGCGAGGTAGATCCAGCCGAGGCCGCCGTGCGCGAGGCAGCCCGCGACCTCGTACTGACCGTGGACGATGTCCCCGCCGCGCAGCTTCGGCACGAAGGAGTACGGGTGCCCGCACTTGGTGCAGAAGCCCTCCGTACGGCCCTGCCGGTCACCCCGCGAACGACCCACGGGCGCCCCGCAGTCGGAACGGGAGCAGAATCGCTTCCGCTCGGGAACCTCGGGGTTGTCCATCACCGCGCCCCGCGGGTCGGGACGCGGCACCTCCGGGATCGACACCAGGCCCGCGCCCAGCCGGTTCCTGGCGGACTGGCCGGTCGACGAGCCCGAGCTGCGCACCGACACCGAGCGGGCTGTGGAGGCCCCGGAGAGCGAGCGCGAGAGCCGCCCGGAGACCGAACGGCGAGACGTCGACGAGCGAGACGAGCGGGACGAGGCCCGCGAGGACGCCCGCGAACTGCTCCGCGAGGAGCCGGAGTCCTGCCCCCCGACACCCGCACCCGTACCGGTGCCCCTGCCGGGCACGGCCACGCCCGTCGGCGTCGAGCCGATGAGCCCTCCGGGCGCCACCACGGGGGCGAGCCCGCAGGTGTCGCAGTACAGCTCACCGCCCCCCATGTCCTCGTACGATCCCTCGCACGAAGGACGCTGACAGCTCCCCACGCCCGTCTCCCCGCTCACCACTGTCGTCCTCCCGCGTCTCTCGGGCCGGACAGTACGTCCGCCGCCGCCTGCTGGTAGCGCAGCACGGCCTGTTCCGCCACCCGCAGATCGCAGGGCGCGCTCCACAGCATCCTGCGGGCCGCGTCGTACCGCTCCACGAGCAGCGGGTCCTCCGCCGCGCCCAGGCGCGCCACCTTCGCCTTGTACGCGTCGAGCCGGCCGCGCAGCTCGGCCCGGACCGCGAGCGGCGCCGTGACCGCGGTCAGCGACTCCCGGGCCCGCAGCAGTTCGTCCTCCGCCTCCCGCTCCAGGGACTCCAGAAGCGGCGAAAGGCGGTGCCACTGGGCGTGCCTGCGGTACTCCGCGGCGGCGGCCAGCCGTTCCTGGAGCACGAGCGACGGCCCGCTGACGGCCGGCACCTCGGAGGCGGCGATCTTCGCGAGGACCTCGCCGCGCGCGGCACGCGCCTCGGCGAGCGTACGGTCCGCCCGCGAGAGCACGTCCCGCAGGCGCAGGAGCCGGTCCTCGGAGTCCTGCCGGACCGCGAGCACCGCCTCGATCTCGCGCCGGATGTCCTCGAGGGCCAGGGCGGCCCTGTCGTACCGCACGGTGTCGGGCCGGCCCCCGCCGGGCGCCGAACTGCCGACGGCGGGACGCCAGAAGGCCAGCGGATCGGTCACCACCTGGGTGCGCAGCAGGGTCAGCTCGGCCGTGATCTCCTCGAGCTCGTCCCCGGCCGGATGCTCCCCGGGCCGCACGCCCACCGAGTGGGCGAGCGAGCGCGTCCGGCCCAGCTCGGCCGCCAACAGGTCTATCCGGGCAGGCAGCGCCGACCAGACGGCGTCCGCGGTGACCACCAGGTCGAGCGAGGACGCGTACAGCTCGTTCATCCGCCGGACGAGGCCCTCCAGGCTGAACCGCTCGGACAGCAGCCCCTGCTCACCGGCGCCGCCCGCGACGACGACGCTCTCGCCGCGCAGCCGGTCGGTCAGCTCCACGAGCTCGTCACGGCCGGGCCAGCGGCGCCGGGCGCGCAGCTCGCGGGCGTCCCGCAGGGCGCCCGTGTACACGTCGAAGCAGGTCCAGAGCAGGGTGATGGTCCGCTCGGCCGCCGCCCAGCGGTCCCGGGTCGTGCCGGTCAGCTCGGCCCCTTCGAGCAGCCTGCGGCCCGCGTGGTCCTGGAGCGCGAGGAGCGAGTCCTCGATCGCCTTGTGCTCGGCGCCGAGCCGCGCCAGCGCACGGTCCACCTCGTCCCGGTCCATCACCGGCCCAGGGGGTCCCGTGACGCCCATCGATCACCTCTTCCGCCGCGCCTATAGGGGCTGCATGCCGTGTTCCCCGGCCGGGTCACTTGTACCGGGGGGCGGGCGGCCCGGTTATGCCGGGCAGATCCGCCTTGAGCCAGTGCTTGTACGCCTCCTGCCACGGCCCGTTCCGGTAGTTCACCAGGACGTGGTTGACCCGGCGGACCAGGTCGTCGTTGCCGAGTTTCGCGGCCACCCCGTAGAACTCGGTGGTGAACGGCCGGCCCTTCAGCTCGACCGCGGGGTCCTGGGCTGCCTGGCCGGCCGCGAGGGCGTTGTCGGTGACGACGGCGTCGACCTCGCCCAGCTGGAGTCTGGCCAGGCAGTCCAGCTGGTTGGGGACCGTCAGCAGGTCCTTGTCGTCCTTGGTGCCGTCGCCCTCGTCCTTGAAGAGCGCGCCGAAGGAGTTCTCCTCCAGGGCCTCGTAGGCGGTGGAGCCCTCGGCGGTGCAGATCCGCTTGCCGCGCAGCGAGGAGTCGTAGCCGGTGACGTCCTTGGCGAGCTTGGGCGCCAGGACCTGCTGTCCGGCCTGGAAGTAGGCGGTGGAGAAGGCGACCTGCTGGATCCGCTTGCAGTTGATCGTCATGGTGCGCACGACGAGGTCGACCTTGCCGCTGTCCAGGGCGGCGATCCGCTGGTTCGTCGGGATCGCCCGGAAGATGACGGCGTTCTCGTCGCCCAGGATGTCCTTGGCTATCGCCCGCGCCAGATCGATGTCGAAGCCCTCCAGGACGCCCTTCTCCGGGTTCCGGTAGCCCCAGCGGAAGCTGGACTGGTCGACGCCGACGATCAGCTTCCCGCGGTCCTTGACGGCCTGGATCGCCGGGCCGTCGGCCGTCGAGGGCCGCAGGGACGCCTCCGGGTTCTCGCAGGTGTCCGCCTTGACCTGGACCCCGGTGCCGACGCCGGGTCCGGCACCGTGCGTCCCGGGCGCGGCCGCCGCGCCGCCGCCGTCGTGGGCCAGCGGAAGCAGGGTGAGCGAGGCGGTGAGCCCGCAGGCCACGGCCATGGCGGCCACCCCGCCCCAGCCCCTGAACCGCATCGCTGTCCGCCGCACCAGCGGGTACGTGCCGTTCGGCATCCCGCCCCCTCTCACCGGTACTCCGACAGTCTGCGGTTGATGCCGAGCACGGCGCCCGCCGCGCCGAGGATCCCGAGGGCCGCCGCGCCGAGGGGCAGCGCCGTCAGCGCGTCCCTGGCGTTCCCTGCGGAGAGGGTGAACTCGTCCTGCTCGTGGTCGAGGGCCTTGTCCAGGGCCGCGTCGACCTGGTCGAAGGACTGGCCGGTCGTCTCCTTGGGGCCGACGATCCGGCCGAGGGCGCCTTCGAAGTCGCCGGCCTCGTCCTTCGCACGGGCGTCCTTGTGGCGCTTCTGCCACTCGCCGGTGCGGGAGGCGGCCTCGTCGACGGGGGTGCGGCCCTCGTCGTCGTCGGCCCACTCGCGCGCCGTGGCGAGCGCGGTCGTCAGGGCGCCCATGCTCGCCGCGTACTCGGCCTCGTACTTGTCGTTCTTGCCGTCCTCGGTGAGGACGGCGCCCCGGGCGACCAGGGTCAGGTTCTCGTTGGCGCGGGCCGTGAGCGAGCCGATCCGGGCGGTGTTGAGGACCTGGAGGGACTCCTGCCCGTGGGCGCGCGCGCTGTCGAGCCCGGCGCGGGCGACCGTGTGCGCGGCGAGGAGCCAGACGATGACGACCACGGTGGCGGCGGTGGCGACGAGCAGCCCGTGGTTGAAGACCCGGTGGGTCCTGGCGTAGTTGCGGCGCTGGGCCCAGACGAGGACGGCGAGGGTGAGCAGGCCGAGGCCGAGGGAGAGGAACGGCCAGGTACGGGCCGACTCCTCGTCCTCCTGGAGCCGTACCGTCTCCGCCGCGTACAGCCGCTCGGCGGCGGGCAGCAGGGTGCTGGTCATCTGCTGGTTGGCGTACCGCAGATAGGCCCCGCCCAGCGGGAGGCCCTGCCGGTTGGCGGCCCGTGCGCGCTCGACGAGACCCGTGTAGCGGGGGAGTCCCTCGTTGAGGGTGGCGATCTCGCGGGCCGACTCGCTCGAACCCTCGGTGCTCGCCGCGGCCTTCACGAGGAGCTTGGCGGCGGTGGCGATGTCCAGGTCGTACCGCGCGCGTGAGTCCGCGGGCTCCAGGGTGCCCGCGAGGAAGCCGCTGGCGGCGGTGGTGTCGGCGTCGGCGAGGGAGCGGTAGATCGCGGCGGCGTCGGCGGACAGCGGCTGGCTGCGGCTGACGACGTCGTCGGCTGCGGTGGCCCGGTCGTCGACCTGGAGGGCGGTGACGGCTCCGAACGCGACGACGAGCAGCGCGAGTACGGCCCCGAGGATCTGGAGCCGGCCGGGCTCCGTCGTCGTGGCGACGCGCAGCTTCTCCCGGCCCACGGACCAGGCTCCGCGTCCCGCGGGCGGGGCGGTGCCGGGCGCGGGCGACGGCTGGGCGGGCACGCCGGCCGGGCGTGCGGGCGCGGGAGCCGTGCTCCGCGCCGCCGAGGCGGCGGGCGCGTTCGGCGGGTGTGTCACTGGACCTCCCCCTCGGTCGCTGACGTCGGCCGGTCCTGCCGGTGCTCCGGTGATCACCGGACCGTTGGACGACCACCCGGCCAGCAGTATGGCCGCAGGGGGCCGTCCGCACACCGGTATTGACTCGATCTTGTTCTTATCGTGCCGTATGCCTCCGGCACATCCCCAGGCGAACCCCCTCACTCTGAATACGTCCCCGGGCGGTGATCGGTTCCTGCCCGGACGTCGCTCGAACAGGTGAACGTGACGGTGGGGCGCCTCTCCGCGGCGGAGAAGCGCCCCACGGCCCACCTCGATCAGCCTCCGTAGTGCCCCCGCAGCCGGGCCGCCGCCTCAGGACCCGCCGCCACCTCGTCCAGGGCGAGCAGCCCCGCCCCGAGGACCGGCGGCGCCGTCACGAAGCCGATGACGGCCTTCGGCGCCCGCTCGGCGAGGAGTTCGCGGATCCGCTCCTCCAACTGCGGGTGACGGGCGGCCAGCACGCTGCCGCCCAGCATCACCGGAGCCTCCTCGTCGAGGAGACCGAGCCGCCCGAGCGCCACCGCCGACAGGGCGACGACCTCCTCGGCGAGCCGGTGCACCAGTGACAGGGCGACCGGGTCGCCGGCCGCGCTCACCCGGAACAGCACGGGCGTCAGCTCGTGCCGCCGCTCGAAGGGCACCCGGCCCAGGTGCAGCGCCTCGATCAGCGCGTACATCGTCTCCAGACCGAAGTGCGCGGGCAGCGCCCGCGCGAGCCCGGTCGGCTCACCGCGTCCGTCCTCGGCGCGGGCCGCGAACCAGAGCGCCTCCTCGGCCAGGCCGCTGCCGCCGCCCCAGTCCCCGGAGATCTTCCCGATCGCCGGGAAGCGCGCGGTCCGCCCGTCCGGGGTCATCCCGACGCAGTTGATCCCGGCCCCGCACACCACGGCGACCCCGCGCGGCTCGTCGATCCCCGCCCGCAGGACCGCGAAGGTGTCGTTGTGCACGCGTACCGACCGGCTCCAGCCCCTGCCGAGGAGTTCGGCCCGCAGCGCGGTCTCCTCGACGGGCAGGTCGGCGTTGGCGAGACAGGCGGCGACATGGTCGAACGCGGCCGGGACACCGGCCTCCTCACACGCCCGGCCGACGACCTCCGCGAGCGCGTCGACCGCCGCGTTCACCCCCACCACGGGCGGCTGGAACCCGCCGCCGCGGGCCGCGCCGAGGACGGTGCCGTCCGCGCCGAGGACCGCGACGTCGGTCTTGCTGTTGCCGGCGTCGACGGCGAGGACGATTCCGGTCAGGCCCACGCGAGGTGCTCCCGGTTGTGCGCGATCAGCCGGTCGGTGAGCCCGTCGGCGTACGCGTACTGCCCCACAAGGGGGTGCGCGAGCAGTGCCTTGAACACCCGGTCGCGTCCACCGCGCAGCGCCGCCTCCAGTGCCAGGTCCTCGTAGGCGGTGACGTTCGCGATCAGACCGGCGTACAGCGGGTCCACCGGCGCGACCGGCAGCGGGGTGGCGCCGTGCCCGCCGACCGCGGCCTGCGTCTCGATGACGGCGTCGTCCGGCAGGAACGGCAGCGTGCCGTCGTTGTACGTGTTCACCACCTGGTACGGCGAACCCCCGCCGCCCAGCAGGGACGCCGCCAGGTCCACGGCCGCCTCCGAGTAGAAGGCGCCGCCGCGCTTGGCGAGCAGGGCCGGCTTCTCGTCGAGCGCCGGGTCCCCGTACATCTCCAGGAGTTCCTTCTCCATCGCGGCGACCTCGGCGGCCCGTGAGGGCTTCGTGCCGAGTTCCCGCACCACCTCGTCGTGCGCGTAGAAGTACCGCAGGTAGTACGAGGGGACGACGCCGAGCCGGTCGAGGACCGGGCGCGGCAGGCGGAGGTCGTCGGCGACGGCGTCGCCGTGCTCGGCGAGCAGCCGGGGCAGTACGTTCTCGCCCTCGGGCCCCCCGATCCGTACGGCACGCTCCCAGGTCAGGTGGTTGAGCCCGACGTGGTCGAGGTGGATCTCGGACGGCGTCACATCGAGGAGCTTCGCGAACTTCCGCTGGAAGCCGATGGCGACGTTGCACAGGCCGACGGCCTTGTGGCCCGCCTGGAGCAACGCGCGCGTGACGATGCCGACGGGGTTGGTGAAGTCGATGATCCAGGCGTCCGGGTTGGTGCGCCGGACCCGCTCGGCGATGTCCAGGACGACCGGGACCGTCCGCAGCGCCTTGGCGAGGCCGCCGGCGCCGGTGGTCTCCTGGCCGACGCAGCCGCACTCCAGCGGCCAGGTCTCGTCCTGCAGACGGGCGGCCTGTCCGCCGATCCGCAGCTGGAGCAGGACGGCGTCGGCGCCCTCGACCCCGGCGTCGAGGCCGGTGGTGGTGACGATCTTCCCGGCGTGGCCCTGCTTGGCGAAGATGCGCCGGGCGAGGCCGCCGACGAGTTCGAGCCGCTCGGCGGCCGGGTCGACGAGGACGAGTTCGGTGATGGGCAGGGTGTCGCGCAGACGCGCGAATCCGTCGATCAGTTCGGGGGTGTAGGTGGAACCGCCCCCCACGACAGTGAGCTTCATGGTCGATTCAGCCCTTCACTCCGGTCAGTGTGACTCCCTCGACGAACGCCTTCTGGGCGAAGAAGAACACGAGGATCACGGGGGCCATGACCAGCACGGTCGCGGCCATGGTCAGATTCCAGTCGGTGTGGTGCGCGCCCTTGAAGGACTCCAGGCCGTAACTGAGCGTCCAGGCGCCCGGGTTCTCGGAGGCGTAGATCTGCGGCCCGAAGTAGTCGTTCCAGCAGTAGAAGAACTGGAACAGGGCCACGGCGGCGATGCCCGGCTTCGCCATCGGGAGGACGATCCGGATCAGGGTGCGGAACTCGCCGCAGCCGTCGATCCTCGCGGACTCGATGTACTCGTTCGGGATGGTCAGCAGGAACTGGCGCAGCAGGAAGATCGCGAAGGCGTCGCCGAAGGCCATCGGGATGATCAGCGGCCACAGCGTGCCGGAGAGGTCCATCTGCTTCGCCCAGAACAGGTACATCGGGATGATGACGACCTGCGGCGGCAGCATCATCATCGAGATCACGAGCAGCAGCGACAGGTGCCGGCCGCGGAAGCGGAACTTGGCGAGCGCGTACGCCACGGGGACCGAGGACACCACGACGAGCGCGGTGCCGAGCCCCGCGTACAGCAGCGAGTTCCGCCACCAGGTGAGGAAGCCCTCCGTCCGGAAGACCTCGACGTAGTTGTCCCAGTGCCAGGAGTTCGGCGTCAGGTCCCGGGTGAGCGCCTGCTGGTCGCTCATCAGGGAGGTGAGGAAGACGAAGACGAACGGCAGCACGAAGAAGAGGGCCGCGGCGATGCCGAGCGAGTGCACGGCGATCCAGTGCAGCAGCGCCTTGCGGCGGGCGGTCCTCTCGGCGGGGCTCGGCGCGGTCCCGGCGGCACGGTCGAGTACGGATGTGGTCGTCATGGTTCAGTCACCCGAGCCGATCAGGCCGCCGCGCCGGCGCATGAGGAGCGCGGTGAAGGCCATGGAGAGGGCGAAGAGTACGAGGGCCACCACGCACGCCGCGCCGTAGTTGAACTGGCTGAAGCCGAGGCTGTAGACGAGCTGCGGCAGGGTGAGCGTGGAGTCGTCCGGGTAGCCGGGCTGGAAGACCGCTCCGGAGCCGCCCATCTTCCCCGAGGCGACCTTGGCGGCCACGATCGGCTGGGTGTAGTACTGCATCGCGCCGATGATCCCGGTGACGACCGCGAAGAGCACGATCGGCGAGATGTTCGGCAGGGTGATGTAGCGGAACCGCTGCCAGGCGGACGCGCCGTCCAGTCCGGCGGCCTCGTACTGCTCCTTCGGTACGTCGAGGAGCGCGGCCATGAAGATGACCATGAGGTCGCCGACGCCCCACACGGCGAGGACGGTCAGGGCCGGCTTGGCCCAGTCGGCGTCGTTGAACCAGGAGGGGGCGGGGATGCCGACCGCCTCCAGGAGCGAGTTGACCGGCCCGGTCCCGGGGTTGAGCAGGAAGACGAAGGCCAGTGTGGCGGCCACTGGCGGGGCCAGGTACGGCAGGTAGAAGAGGGTGCGGAACACTCCCGCACCCGTCTTGATCCTGGTGATGAGCATGCCGATGCCGAGGCCGAAGAGCACCCGGCAGGAGACCATCACGACGGCCAGCCAGAGGGTGTTCTGCATCGCCGGCCAGAACTTCGGCAGGTCGGAGAAGACGTACGTCCAGTTCTCCACGCCCCGCCAGGTCGGCACGTTGAGGCCGTCGTACCGCATGAACGAGAAGTACAGCGTGGAGATCAACGGATAGGCGAAGAAGAAGCCGAATCCGATCAGCCAGGGCGACATGAACAGCGCGGTGCGCAGCGCGTTGCGCCGGCGCTTCGACCGCAGGGTGTTCCGTCCCTCCGGGGAGGCGACGGCCGGGGCCGCCGCCTCCTTCGCGGGCAGGGTGTCCGTGCTCATGGGCGTGTTGTCCCGGCCGTCACTTCGCCGCGGCGATGTCGCGGTCGATCTGGGCCGCCGTGTCGGCGAGGCCCTTCTTCAGGTCCGTGACCTGGCCCTTCTCGTACTTGTGGGCGAGGTCGGAGAGGGTCTCCTGGTAGGTGGCGCCGTTCACCGCGCCGGCCATGGTGGTCGACTCGGGGTGCTGGGCGATGTCCAGGAAGGTCTTGAAGTGGTCGTCGAACTTCAGGTTCGGAGACTTCAGCGCCTCCAGGGTGGAGGGGACGTTGCCGATGTCGTTGGCGAAGCTCACCACGGCGTCGGTGTCCGTGGTCATGTACTTGATCAGTTCCCAGGCCGCGTTCTGCTTCTTGCTCTGCGGCGCGATGCCCATGATGGTGCCGGAGAGGTAGCCCTTGCCGTACTCGGCGACCTCGTCGTCGGCGACGGGCATCGGCGCGACGCCGACCTCGAAGCCGACCTTGGCCTCCTTGAGGAAGTTCAGCCGCCACTCGCCGTCCAGCTGCATGGCGACCTGGCCGGTGTGGAAGGGGTGCTTGGCACCCCACTCGTCACCGAAGGTCGTGCGGTACTTGTCGAGCTTCTTGAAGCCGCCCAGGGCGTCCACCAGGGACTTCTGGTAGGTCATCATCTCGGCGAAGGCCGGGTCCTTGGCGACGTTCGACTTGCCGTCCGCGTCGAAGTACGTGTGGTCCCACTGCGACATGTAGTGCTCGACGACGGTCTCGTAGCCGAGGTAGTTCGGCATGAAGCCGAGCTGCTCGTACGAGTCGCCCTTGGCTTTGGTGAGCTTCTTGGCGACCTCGGTGAACTCGGACCAGGTCTTCGGCGGCGCCTTGATACCGGCCTTCTCGAAGGCGTCCTTGTTGTAAAAGAGGCCGTACGCGTCGGAGAGCAGCGGCAGCGTGCAGCGCTTGCCCTCGAACTGCGTGTACTCCTGGAGGACCTTCGGGAAGGTCTTGTCGAGGTCCAGCTTGGACTTCTCGATGAACGGCTTGAGGTCCGCGAGGGCGCCCGAGGCGCAGAACTTGCCGACGTTGGAGGTGGTGAAGGAGGAGACGACGTCCGGTCCGTTCGAACCGCCCGCGCGCAGCGCCTGGCCGAGCTTGTCGTCGTTGATGTCGCCGACGACCTTCACCTTGATGTTCGGGTGGGCCTTCTCGAAGCGGGCGACGTTGTCCTTGATCGCCTTGACCTCGGCGGGCGCCGACCAGCCGTGCCAGAAGGTGATGGTCGTCTCGGCCTTGGGGTCGTCGGAGGTCGCGTTGTTCGCGGAGCCGGTACAGGCGGAGGCGAAGAGGGCGATCGAGGCGGTGGCGGCGAGCGCGGCGGCTGCTCTGCGCGGGCGTACGGGCATGACGGTGTCTCCCTGGGGCGGGTTTCGGGCGTATGGGGCGGACGTACGGGTCGGGCGTACGTTTCGGGGGAATGTTTCGGGCGAACGGACGAGCGGGACGGTCAGCGCGAGGTGTCGAAGACCTCGTCGCGTGTGACGGCGAGGGCGCTTTCGAGGGCGCCGCGCAGGACGGGCCGCACCGGGACGGCGGCGAGGACGAGCCGTGGCCGGGAGGCGGCGAGGTCGGCGAGTTCGGACTGCACGCGCGCGCGCAGGGCTTCGCCGCCGGCGACGAGGACGTCACCGGACAGCACGACGAGTTCGGGGTCGAGGACCGTGACGATCGAGGCGAGGCCGGTGGCGACGCGCTCGGCGTACCGGTCGAGCAGCTCCGCGTACCGCGGGTCGTCTCCGTGCGCCTCGGCGGCGTGCGCGAGCAGCCCGGAGGCCACCGGTACGTACGGCTGCTCGGGCGTCTCGATCCCGGCGGCGCGGGCGATCCGGGGCACGGACTGGACGCCCGCGAGCTCCTGGTAGCCGCCGGAGTTGGCCTTGGTGACCTGGCGGACGAGCGGGGTGCCGGGCACGGGCAGGAAGCCGACCTCGCCGGCGCCGCCGGTGAAGCCGCGGTGCAGCCGCCCGCCGAGGACGACGGCGGCGCCGAGGCCCTCCTCGTTCCACAGCAGGACGAAGTCGGCGTGGCCGCGGGCGGCGCCGACGCGCTGCTCGGCGACGGCCACCAGGTTGACGTCGTTCTCGTACTCGAACGGCATGGGCAGCACGGCGGCCAGCTCCTCCAGGAGCGTGGGGGAGTGCCAGCCGGGCAGGTGGGAGGCGTACCGCAGGCGCCCGGTGGCCGGGTCGAAGGCGCCGGGGGTGCCGATGACCAGGCGCCGGACGTCCGCGCGGGTGATCCCGGCCGCCTTGACGGCCCCGTCGAGGGCCTCGGTGACCTGGCGGACGACGCCGGAGGCGCCGCGGCCGGGGGTGCGGAGCTCGTACTCGCCGACGATCTCGCCCGTGATGTCGGCGACGGCGGCGTGGATGCGGAACTGGTTGACGTCGAGTCCCGCGGCGTACGCGGCCCTCGCGTTCACCGCGTAGAGCTGGGCGTTGGGTCCCGGTCGGCCTTCGGTGGTGCCGGTGGCGACGACGAGCCCGGCCGCTTCGAGGCGGGCGAGCAGCTGGGACGCGGTCGGCTTGGACAGGCCGGTGAGCTTGCCGATCCTGGTGCGGGAGAGCGGGCCGTGCTCCAGGAGCAGGTCCAGGGCGGCCCGGTCGTTCATGGCGCGCAGGACGCGCGGAGTGCCGGGGGTGCCGGGGGTTCCGGGGGTCGTACCGGCCATGACGGTCGCACCTGCCTTCGAGCCACGCTGCACACTGTTAGGAAAGTTTCCTATTCGATGGGAGGAAAATAAGGCGGCCGTCACCGGGGCGTCAAGACCCGGGAACGCGAGACGCCCCCGAAGGCAACCGAAGCGTTACCTGCGGGGGCGTCCTGCGCACCGCTACTTGTTCCTGCGCACCGCTACTTGTGGAGGTCCGGCTTCGGCAGGGGGGTCGCCGCCGCCGACTGCGGCGAGGTCGCCGAGGAGAAGGCCGAAGGCGCCGCCATGCCCGCGGTCGGATCGGCGGCCTGCTCCTCGGCCGGCGCCGGGAGCCCGCCCACGATGCGGATGCCGGCCTCGTCCAGGCCGCGCTTGATGCGCCAGCGCAGCTCGCGCTCCACACCGAGCGCCTTGCCCGGCATCGTCTTCGCCGAGACCCGGACGGTCATCGAGTCGAGCAGCACCTCGTTCAGGCCGAGCACCTCGACCGGGCCCCAGAGGCGCTCGTTCCACGGCTCCTCCTTGGCCATGGAATCCGCCGCCTCGGTGATCACGGACCGCACCTGCTCCAGGTCCTCCGTCGGCCGGACCGTGACGTCCACGCCCGCGGTCGCCCAGCCCTGGCTGAGGTTCCCTATCCGCTTGATCTCGCCGTTGCGCACGTACCAGATCTCGCCGTCCACGCCGCGCAGCTTCGTCACGCGCAGGCCCACCTCGACGACCTCGCCGGAGGCCACGCCCGCGTCGACCGAGTCACCGACCCCGTACTGGTCCTCCAGGATCATGAAGACACCCGACAGGAAGTCCGTCACCAGGTTCCGGGCGCCGAAACCGATCGCCACACCGGCCACACCGGCCGAGGCGAGCAGCGGCGCCAGGTCGATCTTGAAGGCGCCGAGGATCATCAGCCCGGCCGTACCAAGGATCAGGAACGACGCCACCGAACGCAGCACCGACCCGATCGCCTCCGAGCGCTGCCGCCGCCGCTCGGTGTTGACGAGGAGACCGCCGAGGGCCGTCCCCTCCACCGCCTGCGCCGAACGGTTCATCCGCTCGATCAGCTTCGTCAGGGCGCGGCGGACAGCCATCCGGAGCAGCAGCGCGACGACCAGGATCAGAAGGATGCGCAAGCCGGTGTTCAGCCAGGTGGACCAGTTCTCCTCCACCCAGCTCGCCGCACTCGTCGCCTTCTCCGCCGCCTCGTCCAGGGTCGTCGGAAGGGGTTCGGGCTCGGTGGCAGCCGCCAGGGCGGACCAGGACACGGAAGACCTCCAGGCATCGTGTACGCAGGCCATCCACAGTAACGGGGCGCCGGGCGTGGTCCCGTTGCCGTGTTCGAGGGAGAGACGGACCTCACCCGGGAAGACAGAAGGCAGACAGAGAAGTCGGTACAGAGAAGACAGACATGCCGATGTGGTCGAGAACACGCGGGGCCCGTCACCCCGATCCCGTCACGTGGTGGCGTTCCGACCAGGCATGAGGAGAGACTGAGAGCAGTTCGTCCCGGCGCGAGCCACGCGCCGCCGGCGTCATAGGAGGCATCCGTGCCGCATGTCCTGGTCCTCAACGCGTCGTACGAGCCGCTCGGCGTCGTACCGCTCCGCCGCGCACTCGTCCTCGTACTGGAGAACAAGGCTCTCTGCCTCGAGGAATCCGGCGCCTTCCTGCACAGCGAGACCCAAGTCGTCCCCGCGCCCAGCGTGGTGCGACTGAAACGCTTCGTGCGGGTCCCCTACCGGGGGCCCGTTCCCTTGACCCGCAGGGCGCTCTTCGCCCGTGACGGCGGGCGCTGCATGTACTGCGGGGCGGTCGCCACCAGCGTCGACCACGTCGTCCCCCGCAGCCGTGGGGGCACGCACGCCTGGGACAACGTGGTGGCGGCCTGCCGCCGCTGCAACCACGTCAAGGCCGACCGGCACCTGCGCGAGATCGGCTGGCGGCTGCGCCACCAACCGGCTCCGCCGACCGGCCTGGCCTGGCGGATCATCGGGACCGGACACCGGGACCCCCGCTGGCTGCCGTACCTCGAGCCGTACGGCGCCGAGGACGTGATGGCCCGGATCGACTCCGTCGCAGAAGCCCCCGTGAGGGCGCTGACGACGGGTTGAGCCGGGCCTTTCGCGTACGCGGGGGCCGCGCGGGCGCACGCGCGCGCGGGGCCCTTCGCGTACGGGGGTGGCCACGGCCCGGGAGCGGCGTGCCCGTCAGGGGGCGGGCCGCTCCTCCGGCGTGTCCTCAGGCGTGTCCGCGGGCGGCGTCACCGGCTCCTCCGGCGGGTCCTGCGGGGCCACCGCGTAGGTCTCCACCGACCAGAGCGAGTAGCCGTACGGGGTCGCCCGCTTCTCTCCCTGCACCCGCAGGAAGCGCGTGTCCGCCGCGTCCATCCGGACCGTCTCCCGGCCGCCCCTGCCGTCGGCGACCGTGGCCGCCGTACGCCAGACGCGCCCGTCGGCCGACACCTGGACCCGGTACCGGGAGGCGTACGCGTCCTGCCAGTGCAGCACCACCTGACCTATCCGGGCCGGCGCGGGGAGCTCCAGCTGCCACCAGGCGCCGTCCTCCGCGGGGGACGACCAGCGGGTCGCCGGATCGCCGTCCGCCGCAGAGGAGGCGGGGAAGTCCGGCGTCTCGTCGCCCGACGACGAGACCGTCGCCGTCCGCGCCAGGTCCGGGCCGGCCGTACGCGGGAAGGCCCGCACCGTCAGGACCCGCTCCTCGCCCGCGAAGGACACCGGCACCCGGTACGCGCCCGCGGGCGCGTCCGGCGCCACCGACACCTCCAGGGGTACGGTCGTCCGCGCGCCGCGCTCCACCACCGCCTGCTCCGGCAGCCGGACGGTGACGCCCTTCGGGGCCTTCGCCGTCAGCGGCCCGCGCACCTCGCCCGCGCGCTGCCCCGTCAGCTCCACGTCCACCCGCTGGGCCGGGCCGCCGATCTCCGCGTCCGTCTCCGTACGGGCCAGCGCGAGGCCCGCCCGCGGTCCGTCCGCGAACCAGGGCACCAGCGAACGCACCTCGGGCGCCGGTCCCTCGCCGTTCCACACCACCCGCAGCGCCTCGGCCCGCAGCCCCTTGAGCTCGGCCTGCGTCCACCCGGACGCCGACAGCGGGCCGAGCGGCCGCCAGCCCTCGCCCGGGACGTACGCCTCCACGCGCGCGTGATGCGTGGCCGCGCCCGCGTCCGCCCCACCCGATTCGGCCGGCTCAGCCGGCTCGACCGGTTCGGTCATCACCGTCAGGGCCTCCACGGGCCGCGCCCGGTCGAGCCGCACGGTGTACGAGCCGGTGGCGCGGTCGGCGGTGGCCGCCGGGGTGCGGTCGGCGCCCGTCCAGGCCTCGGCCCGGTCCACCGCGCGCGTGAGGAACGGATCCAGCACCCCCGCGCCGACCGTCACCCGGCTCGCCTTCAAGTCCTTGCGCAGCTGTTCGAGGCGCAGCTGCGCCTTCCAGGCCGCCGCTCCGTCACCGGCCGACTGGGCGAGAAGCATGTCGACCGCCGTCTCGCCCGCCAGTCCGTACCGGGAGAGCTGGTCGAGCCAGGGGCCCGTCTCGTCGTCGAGGGCGCCGCCCGCGGCCGCCGCGAGCCGCCCGGGGGCCTCGCGCATCACGGTGAACGCGGCCCGCAGCTCACGCGCCGCCTTCTCCCCGCCCGCCCCGTCGCCGCCCGCGCCCGCCGTGCCCGTGGTCGCGCCCGTGGCCGTACGAGTGGCCCAGAAGGCCGCCAGGAGCGGCTTCAGGTAGGCCGATTCGCCCGCCGGGTCGAGGACCGAGGAGGCGCCGTTCCCGGCGAGCGCCCGCAGCGCCTCGCGGGCGGCCGGGTCCGGGCCCGCGAGGTCGTCGACGGCCGCCCGCCAGGACTCCCGCGGCCGGTAGCCGCGCGGGTTCCAGGCGTAGTCGGCGGTGGTGAAGAGCGGCACGCGGGAGGCCGCGGGCTGCTCCATGGCGTGGGCGAGGAAGGCGGCGGAACCGGCGGCCACGGCCGGCTCGCGCCCCGTGGCGGGGCCGAGGAACAGCCGGTCCTGGGCGTAGTCGTTGACCGGGTAGTTGTCCATGGTGACCAGCGGGTGGCGCAGCGCGCCGCGCGCGCCCGCCAGTTCGCCGCCGGTGATCGTGCGCGGTACGACGCCGACACCGGTCCACGCCACCCGCACGTCCGTGTCGAGCGCCTCGGCGAGCTTCGCGCGGTAGGCGGTCGCGCCGTCCTGGTAGTACTCCGTGGGCATCACCGTCAGCGGCTCGGCGTCGGGGTGCCGTTCGGCGAGACGGCGGGCGATCGTGTTCGCCACGCGCGCGTGGGCGGCGGCAGCGGCCTCGGGGCCGCGCCCGAAGGTGTCGGCGTCCCGGTCGCAGTGCCACTCGTCGTACGAGGCGTCCTGGAACTGAAGCTGGAAGGAGCGCACCCCGAGCGCCCACATCGCGTCGAGCTTCGAGCTCAGCGCCGTCACGTCGTCGGCCGACGACAGGCACATGGACTGGGCGGGCGCCACGGCCCAGCCGAGCGTCACGTGCCGGGCGCGGGCCCGTTCGGCGAGCGCGCGGAACTCGGCCTGCTGGGCTGCCGGGTAGGGCTCGCGCCACTGCACCCCCCGGTAGGGGTCGTCGCCGGGCGCGTACAGATAGCGGTTCTGCTTGGTCCGGCCGAGGAAGTCGATCTGGGCGAGCCGCTGTTCCATGGTCCAGGGGCGGCCGTAGAAACCCTCGGTGATCCCGCGCTCGGCCGTTCCCGGCCAGTCGCGTACGACGACCCCGGGGACCTCCCCGCCGGTGCCGAGGAGCTGACGCAGCGTCTGCACGGCGTGGAACAGGCCGTCCTCGCCCACGCCGTCCAGGACGACCGTGTCCCGCCCCTGGAGGCGGCCCGTGGCGAGCCGGTAGCCACCGCGCGGCAGGTCGACACGGTCGGGCACGCGCAGGGCGGTCAGCGCCGCTCCGGCGGCCTCGCCGGAGGGCCCCGAGGCCCGGAAGACGGGCCCGCGGCCCGGGAGCCCGGTGTGGACGGTCCGTACACCGGCGGTCCGCAGCAGCTCGCGCAGGGCGGCGAGGGCGTACGGATCGGCGTCGTCGTCCGCGAGCAGCGTCACCTCGTCCCCGAGGCGTACGGAGGGCCCGGCGGCGGTCAGGGACTGCGGCCGGGGCCAGACGGCGGGGAGCGCGGCGGTCGGCCGGGCGGGCGAGGTGGGCGCGGCGGCCGGACGGGCCGGCGAGGCGGTCGACGAGGGGGAGGCGGTCGGCGAGGCCACCGGCGGGGCCGGGTTCGTCGGCGCCGCCGGCGCCGTCGGGGCGAGAGGTGTCGCGGGCGAGCGCGGCGCCTTCGGAGCCGCCTGCGCCGCGCCCGGCATCACGACGCCGCCGAGGAGGCCGCCGATGACGGCGGCCGCGACGGCCGTCGCGGTGCGTCTGCTGCGCCCGAGGTGCACGGGATCTCCCTTCGGCGGCCCGGCCCGTCCGGCCGGTCCAGCCGCTCCGCCGGTCGGTAACGAGTGGGTCACGAGCCCACCACCCGTCGCACTGAGGTGTCAATGCAGGTGGCCGATGTGTCGCCTTTGCCCGGCGAGCCGTCGGCGAGGTGACGTCACTTCGCCACATTCCGCCGGTAAAACGAGGTGCGGTGGGTAGGGCTCAGTCATTGCCCCAGGTCCCACCTGTCGAGACGAAACCGGGAGACCCCCGTGACCCCCCTGAGCACGACCGCCCATCACCCCGGACGGATACGGATCGCGCAGCGGTCGGCCCCGGCCGGCGAACCGCTCACCGGCGAGCCACTGACCGGTGAGCCGCTGACCAGCGAACCGCCGCTCCCCGACGCCGCCCCCCTCACCAGCGAACCGCCCCTGACCGTGGCGGCCCCCCTCACCAGCGAGCCCACCGCCCCCGGCAGCGCGGGCGGCCCGGAGTCCCCCGGAGTGTGAAGTGACCCTGGCCCGTCTCGCCGCCCGTCACGGCGTCGCCACCGCCTACAGCCCCTCCGAAGGCGTCACCGTCCCCGTGCCGGACGCCACCGTGGTCGCCGTCCTCGGCGCCCTCGGCGTGGACGCGGCCACGCCCGAAGCGGTCTCCGCGTCCCTCGACGCGGCGGAACGGGCCGACCGGGAGCGCCTGCTGCCCCCGACCCTGGTCCGGCGCCACGGCGGGGAGCCCGCCCGCCCGCCGGCCGGCCTGCCGCCCGGCACCCTGCTCCGGGTCACCACCGAGGACGGCGCCGTCGTCATCGGCGAGGACTGGGAGCGGCTGCCCCTCGGCGTCCACACGGTCGAGGCGCAGGCCCCGGACGGCCGCACGGCCACCAGCACCCTCATCGTGAGCCCCGCGCGCGTACCCGGCCCCGAGCACCGCACGTACGGGCTCCTCGTCCAGCTCTACTCCCTGCTCTCGCAGCGCTCCTGGGGCATGGGCGACCTCGGGGACCTCCGGGAACTCGTCACCTGGGCGGGCCGCATCCACGGCGCCGGATTCGTCCAGGTCAACCCGCTCCACGCGGGCGTGCCCGGCGCGCCCAGCGACCCCTCCCCGTACCGCCCCTCCTCGCGACGCTTCCCGGACCCCGTCCATCTGCGGATCGAGGAGATCCCCGAGTACGCCCTGGTCGGACCCGAGCGCCGCGAGGAGCTCGACCGGATCCTCGCCGAGGCCGCAGAGCTGCGCGAACGGGTCCTGGCCAAGGGCGCGGCGATCGACAGGGACGCGGTCTGGGAGGTCAAGCGGCGGGCCCTGGAACTCGTCGTCGAGAGCGTGGAACTCGGCCCCGGCCGGCGCGCCGACTACCACGACTTCCTCGCCGCCCGGGGCCGCGCCCTGGAGGACCACGCCACCTACCGGGCCCTCGCCGAGCGGCACGGCCACCACTGGCGCGACTGGCCCGAGGAGCTGCGCGCGCCGCGCACGGCCGAGGCCGTCGTGCGGGACGACCCCGCCCTGACCGCCCGGGTCGACTTCCACCTGCGGCTCGCCTGGCTGACCGACCGGCAGCTGGCCGACGCCGCCGCGGCCGCCAGGGAGGCCGGGATGGCGGTCGGGATCGTCCACGACCTCGCGGTCGGCGTCCACCCGGAGGGCTCCGACGCCTGGGCCCAGCAGGAGGCCTTCGCGGCCGGCATGTCGGTCGGCGCCCCGCCCGACGCCTTCAACGCGCGCGGCCAGGACTGGGGCCTGCCGCCCTGGCGCCCGGACGCCCTCGCCGCCGCGGGCTACGCCCCGTACCGCGGACTCCTCCGCGAACTCCTGCGGCACGCGGGCGCGTTGCGCATCGACCACGTGATGGGTCTCTTCCGGCTCTGGTGGGTGCCGCAGGGCCACGAGCCCACCGAGGGCACCTATGTGCGGTACGACGCCGAGGCGATGCTCGCGGTCCTGGTCCTCGAAGCCCATCGCGCGGGCGCCCTCGTCATCGGCGAGGACCTCGGCACGGTCGAACCGGGCGTACGCGAGGAGCTGGCCGGGCGCGGGGTGTTCGGCACCTCCGTGCTCTGGTTCGAGCGGGACTGGGCGGGCACGGGCCGCCCGCTGCCGCAGGACGGCTGGCGCGCCGAGTGCGTGGCCACGGCCACCACCCACGACCTGCCGCCGACGGCCGCGCGGCTCTCCGGCGACCACGTCACCCTGCGGCACCGGCTCGGCCTGCTCCCCGGCGACCTGGAGCGCGAGCGGTCGGCGGACGCGACCGAGACCGCCGAGTGGCTGGGCCTGTTCCAGCGGCTCGGGCTGCTGCCGGAGGGCCCGGGTGACGAGCAGTCGGAGATCAGGGCCGTCCACCGGTTCCTGCTCGGCACCCCGGCCCGCATGGTGGGGGTCTGGCTGCCGGACGCGGTGGGCGACCGCAGACCGCAGAACCTGCCGGGGACGTGGGACCAGTACCCCAACTGGCGGCTGCCGATCGCGGGCGCGGACGGGCAGCCGCTCACCCTGGAGCAGCTGGCCGCCTCGCCCCGGGCGCACGCCCTGCTGCGTGAGCTGCAGGCCCGTACGGCGGTCGGGAACGTCCGCGCGGGCGCGCAGGGGGGTGTCTGACGCCCGTACGGCACCCCCGGGCGCGCGGCCCGTCTAGGCGTTCGCTACGTTTGCACCGTGGACAAGAAGAACGCTCTGCGCGCCGGCTCGCTCGCGGCCGGTACGACGCTGATGATGCTGCTCATGTCGTCCCCCGCGCTCGCGCTCACCCGCGACGACGGCGACGACCCGGCCCCCAAGCTGGAGGTCGTCGAGACCCTCGGCCTGTTCGTGGCCGCACCGCTGGTGCTGTTCCTGGTGATCGTCGGCCTGGTGATGGTGCTCGACAAGTCCAAGAAGGCCTGACCGCCTCCTCCTTCTCCTCGCCGAGGGCGCCGCACGGTACGACGTACCGTGCGGCGCCCTCGCGTGCGTCGGGGCCCCTCACGCCGTGGTCGCGAGCAGCCTGCGAAGCAGCCCGGCCAGCTGCTCCGCCTCCTCCTCGCTGAGGGCGGCCTCCAGGGCGGCCCGCTGCTCCGTGAGACCGGCCCCGACGGCCTGGTCCACCAGCTCCTTGCCGCGCTCGCTGAGGGTGACCCGCAGAGCGCGCCGGTCGTTCGGGTCGGGGCTGCGGGTGAGCAGCCCGGCCTTCTCCAGCTTGTCGAGCCGGCCCGTCATCCCGCCGGTGGTGATCATCAGCGTGGCCGTCAGCTCGCGCGGCGAGAGCGTGTACGGCTCGCCGGAACGCCGTAGCGTCGCGAGCACGTCGAACTCCCCGAGCGCCATGCCGTAGGGCGCGTACGCCTTGTCGACCTTGCCGCGCATGGCGTTGGCCAGCCGGTAGATCCGTCCGAAGACCGCCATGGGGACGGTGTCCAGGTCCGGGCGGACGGCGGCCCACTGGTCGGTGATGGCATCGACGGCGTCGTGGGCGGGGGGCTCCGTAGTCATGGATCCAGTGTTCCCTTCCCGCCGCCTCGATGGCAACTAAGCCACTCTTCGCTAAGCCACTTGCAAGTAAGTAGCTTAGTGGTAAGTTAATTACCGCCAAGTCAGTCCGGCACTCCGTACCGGTCGGCACTCCAGAGCAGGGGGAACCGTCATGTCCCGCAAGGCAGCCGTCGTCGCGCTCACCGCCCTCGCCCCCATCTCCTGGGGCTCCACCTACTTCGTCACCACGGAGTTCCTGCCGCCCGACCGGCCGCTCTTCACCGGCCTCATGCGCGCCCTGCCCGCAGGCCTGCTGCTCCTGGCGCTCACCCGCAAGCTCCCACAAGGAGCCTGGTGGTGGAAGTCCGCCGTCCTCGGGGCCCTCAACATCGGCGCCTTCTTCCCGCTGCTCTTCCTCGCCGCGTACCGGCTCCCCGGTGGCGTCGCCGCCGTCGTCGGCTCCGTCGGCCCGCTCTTCGTCGTCGGCCTCGCCGCCCTCTTCCTGGGCGACAGGCCCACCGTGAAGTCGCTGCTCACCGCCGTCGCCGCCGCCTTCGGTGTCAGCCTCGTGGTCCTCAAGGCCGGCGCCGCGCTCGACCTCGTCGGGGTGATCGCCGGGCTGCTCTCCGCCCTCTCGATGTCGGCGGGCGTCGTCTTCACCAAGCGCTGGGGCCGCCCCGAGGGCGTCGGCGCCCTCGCGCTCACCGGCTGGCAGCTCACCGCGGGCGGCCTGGTCATCCTGCCGGTCGCCTTCCTGATCGAGGGCGCCCCGCCGGCCCTGACCGGCACCCACCTGGCCGGCTACGTCTACCTCGCCTTCGGCAACACCGCGGTCTCCTACTTCCTCTGGTTCCGCGGCATCGAGCGGCTCAGTGCCTCCTCGGTCACCCTCCTCGGCCCGCTCTCGCCGATCACCGCCGCGATCATCGGGTGGGCGGCGCTCGGACAGGCCCTCGGTCCGGTGCAGCTGCTCGGCATGGTGATCGCCTTCGGCGCCACGCTGGCGGGCCAGCTGGGCCCCCGTACCCCGAAGAAGCCCGAGCGGGCTGAGCAGGCCGAGTCCGCTGGATCATTCAGCTCAACTGAACGGAAGGTCCAGGAAGTTTCGATGGACCTGGAGGTTTCGGGAGTGCGACGGTAGGCGGCATGAGCCCGATCACCGCACGCCACCCGACCACGACCGACACCGACACCGACCCCACCGACACCGACCCCACCGACACCGACCCCACCGACACCGACCCCACCGACACCGACTCCGCCACCACCGACACCGAGACGCCGGCGCCCGCGAGGAAGCTCGCACGGGGCGCCGGCCTCGGCGTGCTCCTCGCCCTGCTCGCCACCGTCGTCTGGTCCGGCAGCTTCGTCGCCACCCGGGACATGGCCGACGCCGTCCCGCCCGTCCAGGCCGTCTTCTGGCGCTGGATCATCGCGCTGCTCGCCGTCGCACCCTTCGCCGTCCGCCCCTTCCTGCGGCAGTGGCGGACGATCCGCCGCCATCTCGGCTTCGTCGCCCTCGCCTCCCTCTTCGGCGTCGCCCTCTACAACACCCTCGTGCACCAGGCCGGACTGACCACCTCCGCCACCAACATGGGCATGATCATGGCCGCCTCCCCGGTGCTCATGGCGGTCTACGCCCGGCTCGGCGGCGAACGCCTCGGCGCCCGGCGCGTCCTCGGCATGCTGACCGCGGCCCTCGGGGTGCTGCTGCTCGTCGGAAAGGGCTCGCTCGCCGTGGACTTCGCCGCCGGCGACCTGTGGATGTTCGCCGCCGCCCTGTCCTTCGCCACGTACAGCGCCCTGCTCAAGCGCAAGCCCGCCGAGATCGACGGACTCGCCTTCCTCTTCACCACCTTCCTGCTCGGCGCCCTGATGCTCGCCCCCGCGTACGCCGTGTCCCTCGCCGTCCAGGGCGGGTTCACCGTCGGCGTCGCGACCGCGGGCCCCCTGCTGTACGTCGGTGTCTTCTCCTCGGCCGTCGCCTTCTTCGCCTGGAACAAGGCGATCGCCCTCATCGGCGCGGCACGCGCGGGCGTCGTCTACTACCTCCAGCCCGTCTGCGTCGCCCTCCTGTCGTACCCGCTCCTCGGCGAACGCCCCGGTGCCCTCGGGACCGCGTGCACGGCGCTCATCCTCGGCGGAGTGGCGCTGGCCTCCGCCACCGGGGCGCGAAAGGCCGGATAGGTTGCGCCCCATGACCGAGTGGGACATCAAGAAGCTCCAGATCCTCCGCACCCTCCGCGACCGCGGCACCGTCACCGCCACGGCCGAGGCCCTGCTCATGACCCCCTCGGCCGTGTCGCAGCAGCTCACCAACCTCGCCAAGCAGCTCGGGGTACGGCTCCTCGAAGCCCAGGGCCGCCGGGTCAGGCTCACCGACGCCGCCCATCTCGTGCTGCGGCACGCCGAGGTGGTCTTCGCCCAGCTGGAGCGCGCCGACGCCGAACTCGACGGCTATCTGCGGGGCGAGGCGGGGCAGGTGCGGGTGGCGGCGTTCCCGACGTCCGTGCCCGCGCTCGTCGTGCCCGCCGTGCGGCAGCTGCGGTCCGCGCACCCCGGGCTCGACGTCCGCGTCCGGGAGGCCGAGGCGGCGGAGGCGTACGAGCTGCTCACGGCCGGCGAGGTCGACCTGGCGCTGTCCCTCGCCGCCCACGCGCCGACCGCCCGCGACCCCAAGTTCAGCCGGGTGCCGCTGCTCGCCGACCCGCTCGACGTCGCGCTGCCCGCCGGGCACCCACAGGCCGAGGCCCCCGGCCTGCGGCTCGCGGACCTCGCGGCCGAATCCTGGATCTTCGGCGGCTCGGGACCCTGGTCCGAGATCACCACCGCGGCCTGCGAGGCGGCGGGCTTTGTGCCCGAGCAGGCCCACAGCGCGTCGGGCTGGACCGCGATCCTCGCGATGGTCGAGGCGGGCATGGGGGTCGCCCTCGTGCCCCGGATGGCCTCCGCGGAACGCCGGGGCGGCGCGGGCGTCGTCATGCGCGTCCTCGCGGCCGACCAGCCGCGCCGCCATGTGGTCGCGGCGGTGCGGCGCGGGGCGGAGGAGGGTCCGGCGGTGGCACGGGTGCTCGCCGCGCTGCGGCAGGCGGCGGCCGCCCGTGAAACCATTCAGCAGAGCTGAACATACTCGTCGAAAACATTCGATGGACCGGGGGGAACGGGCGCGGGAGAGTCGGGTCATGAGCAGCTTCGACGCGAACGCAGAGACCGCAGAGAACGCAGAGACCGCAGAGACCGCGGACCCGCACGCCAACGACGCCGCCCCCTACTCCGGCGGCGACCCGTACGCCGACTACCGCACCCGTGACTTCCCCTTCACCGAGCTGGTCGACCTCGCCGACCGCCGCCTCGGCGCCGGGGTCGTCGCCGCCAACGACGAGTTCTTCGCCGAGCGGGAGAACCTCCTCGTCCGCGAGCGGGCCGTCTTCGACCCGGAGCACTTCGGCCACAAAGGCAAGATCATGGACGGCTGGGAGACCCGCCGCCGCCGTGGGGCCGACGCGGAGAACGTCTTCCCCGCCCCCGAGGACCACGACTGGGCCATCGTCCGGCTCGGCGCCCCCGGCGTGATCCGCGGGATCGTCGTCGACACCGCCCACTTCCGCGGCAACTACCCCCAGCGCGTCAGCGTCCAGGCGACCTCCGTGGAGGGCTCGCCCAGCCCCGCCGAGCTGCTCGACGCGAAGTGGGAGGAGCTCGTCCCGCCGACCCCCGTCCGTGGCCACGCCGCCAACGGGTTCACGATCGACGCGGAGCGCCGCTTCACCCACCTCCGGCTCTGCCAGCACCCCGACGGCGGCATCGCCCGCCTCCGCGTCCACGGCGAGGTCGTACCCGACCCCGAGTGGCTGGAGCTGCTCGGCACCCTCGACCTGATCTCCGTACTCAACGGCGGTTCGTACGAGGACGCCTCGGACAGGTTCTACTCCTCGCCGACCCAGATCATCCTGCCCGGCACCTCCCGCAAGATGGACGACGGCTGGGAGAACCGGCGCCGCCGGGTCCGCGGCACCAACGACTGGGTGCGCTTCCGGCTCGCCGCCCAGGGCGCCGTCCGCGCCGTGGAGATCGACACCGCCTACCTCAAGGGCAACTCGGCCGGCTGGATCGCCCTCCAGGGCCGCAACGGCGAGTCCGGCGAATGGTTCGAGATCATCCCCAGGACCAGGCTCCAGCCCGACACCCTCCACCGCTTCAAGCTCCCCGCCAGGGCCGTCGTCACCCACGTCCGCCTCGACGCCTTCCCCGACGGCGGCGTCGCCCGGATGCGGCTGCACGGCACGCTGACGGAGCAGGGCGCGGCCGACCTGCGCGCCCGGTTCACGGCGCTCGGCGGCTGACACCCCGAGAACCCCCGCCCGGCGGCAGCGGCAGCGCACCGACGCCCGCCCGCCGGGCGGACTCCAAGCGCGAGAAGGGGCGCCCCCCGGGGGGAGGGCGCCCCTTCTCCGTACCGGACCGGCGGCGCCTCCGTGCGGGGCGCCGCCTTCTCCGTACCGGATCAGCCGTGTCAGACCGCCGCGGCCGCGTCCGCCGCCCGCGCCCTGAGGGCGCGCTCGACGCCCGCGCGGCACTCCGTCACCATGCGCCGCAGCGCCGGGACCGGGTCGTGCTCGGCGATCCACGCGTCCGTCGCGTCCAGGGTCTCCCGCGAGACCTGGAGCGTCGGGTAGAGGCCGACCACGATCTGCTGGATCATCTCGTGGCTGCGGGTCTCCGAGACGCCCTTGATCGACGCGAAGTACTTCGCCGTGTACGCGGCGAGCAGCTCCCGCTGGTCGGACTGGACGAAGCCGCCGATGACGGCCTCCTGCACGGCGTTCGCCAGCTTGTCGTCCTCGACGACCGAGGCCCAGGCCTCCGCCTTCGCCGCCTCCGTCGGGCGGGCCGCGCGCGCGGTCGCCGCGTGCCGCTCGCCCGCCGCCGTGCGGTCGCGCTCCAGCTCGCCGGCGATCTCCGGCTCGTCGTAGACACCGGTCGCCGCGAGCCGCTGGACGAACGCCCAGCGCAGCTCGGTGTCGACGGCCAGACCCTCGATCGACTCGCGGCCCTCCAGGAGCGCGGCGAGCAGGTCGAGCTGCTGCGGCGTGCGGGCGGTCGCGGCGAAGGCCCGCGCCCACGCCAGCTGGTGGTCGCTGCCCGGCTCGGACGCCTGGAGGTGCGCGAGCGTCGCCTCGGTCCAGCGGGTCAGCCCGGCCTCCCGCCACTCCGGCGCCGCGTACAGGTCGAGGGCTGCCTTGACCTGGCCCTGGAGTGACTGGACCACGCCGATGTCGGACTCCTTGGCGACACCGGAGAGGACGAGCTCCAGGTAGTCACGGGTGGCCAGCTCGCCGTCGCGGGTCATGTCCCAGGCGGAGGCCCAGCACAGCGCGCGCGGCAGGGACTCGGCGAAGTCGCCGAGGTGCGCGGTGACGTTGGTGAGGGACACCTCGTCGAGGCGGACCTTGGCGTACGACAGGTCGTCGTCGTTGAGGAGGACGACGGCCGGGCGGGCCTTGCCCGCGAGCTGCGGCACGGCGGTCAGGCCGGCGGCCTCGACGTCGAGTTCGAGGCGCTCGGTGCGGACCAGCTTGCCGGTCTCGTTCAGCTCGTAGAAGCCGATCGCGATCCGGTGCGGGCGCAGCACGGCCTCGCCCTTGGCGCCGACGGGCAGCGCCGGGGCCTCCTGCCGGACGGCGAAGGAGGTGATGACACCGTTCTCGTCGGTCTCGATCTCCGGCCGGAGGATGTTGATGCCGGCCGTCTCCAGCCACGCCTTCGACCAGGTCTTGAGGTCGCGCCCCGAGGTCTCCTCAAGGGCGCCGAGCAGGTCGGAGAGGCGGGTGTTGCCGAAGGCGTGCGCCTGGAAGTAGGCCTGCACGCCCTTGAAGAACTCGTCCTCGCCGACGTAGGCGACGAGCTGCTTCAGGACGCTCGCGCCCTTGGCGTACGTGATCCCGTCGAAGTTGACGAGCACGTCCTCCAGGTCGTTGATCTCCGCCATGATCGGGTGCGTCGACGGCAGCTGGTCCTGGCGGTAGGCCCAGGTCTTCTCCGCGTTGGCGAAGGTCGTCCAGGCGCCCGGCCAGCGGGTGCCGGCCACCGAGGCCTGGCAGGCGACCGAGGTGAAGGTGGCGAACGACTCGTTCAGCCACAGGTCGTTCCACCACTCCATGGTGACGAGGTCGCCGAACCACATGTGGGCGAGCTCGTGCAGGATCGTCTCGGCGCGCCGCTCGTACGCCGCGTCCGTCACCTTGGAGCGGAAGACGTACTGGTCGCGGATGGTGACCGCGCCCGCGTTCTCCATCGCGCCCGCGTTGAACTCGGGCACGAAGAGCTGGTCGTACTTCGCGAACGGGTAGTCGTACGCGAACTTCTCCTGGAACCAGTCGAAGCCCTGGCGCGTGACGTCGAAGATGTGGTCGGCGTCGAGGAACTCGGCGAGCGACGGACGGCAGTAGATGCCCAGCGGGACGCTCTGCCCGTCCTTCTCGTACGTCGAGTGCACCGAGTGGTACGGGCCGACGATGAGCGCCGTGATGTACGTGGAGATCCGGGGGGTCGGCTCGAAGACCCAGATGTCGTCCTTCGGCGTCTCCGGCGTCGGAGAGTTGGAGATGACCTTCCACCCGCTCGGCGCCTTCACGGTGAACTGGAAGGTCGCCTTCAGGTCGGGCTGCTCGAACGAGGCGAAGACGCGACGCGCGTCCGGCACCTCGAACTGCGTGTACAGATAGGCCTGGTCGTCGACGGGGTCGACGAACCGGTGCAGGCCCTCACCGGTGTTGGTGTACGCGCAGTCGGCGACGACCTTCAGCTCGTTGCGGCCCGCGACGAGGTGGGCGAGCGCGATCCGCGAGTCGCGGAAGACGGCGGCGACGTCGAGCGCGCGGCCGTTCAGGACGACCTCGTGGACGGCGGGCGCGACGAGGTCGATGAACGTCGAGGCACCGGCCTCTGCGGAATCGAAGCGGACGATGGTGACGGACCGGTAGGTGCCGCCCTCCTGCGCACCGGAGAGGTCGAGTTCGACCTCGTACGCGTCCACGGTCAGCAGCGCCGCCCGCTGCTGAGCCTCTTCACGGGTCAGGTTCGTGCCAGGCACCCGGTCATCTCCTCGGTTTCGTGACGTTTGGCCCATCCTTCCACGGGGCCCTTCCCCGGCGCACGACACATTTCCCAGGGCGAACACGGGAGGGGCGGCCACCCACCCGGGTGGCCGCCCCTCTTACGTACGAGCGGAGTCAGCCCTTGAGCTCCGCGGCTACCAGCTCCGCGATCTGCACGGCGTTCAGCGCCGCGCCCTTGCGCAGGTTGTCGTTGGAGACGAAGAGCGCCAGACCGTTCTCGACGGTCTCGTCCACGCGGATCCGACCGACGTACGAGGCGTCCTTGCCGGCCGCCTGCAGCGGGGTCGGGATCTCGGAGAGCTCGACGCCCTCGGCGTCCTTGAGGAGCTCGTAGGCGCGCTCGACGCTGATCGGACGCTCGAAGCGGACGTTCACCTGGAGGGAGTGGCCGGAGAACACCGGGACGCGCACGCAGGTGCCGGAGACCTTCAGCTCGGGGATCTCCAGGATCTTGCGGGACTCGTTGCGGAGCTTCTGCTCCTCGTCGGTCTCGTGCGAGCCGTCGTCGACAAGGCTGCCAGCCAGCGGGATGACGTTGAAGGCGATCGGGCGGCGGTAGACGCCGGGCTCCGGGAAGGCGACGGCCTCGCCGTCGTGGGCCAGCTCGGTCGCGCGCTCGGCGACGGCCTTGACCTGGCCGTCCAGCTCGGCGACACCGGCCACGCCCGAGCCGGAGACGGCCTGGTACGTGGTGGCGACGAGCGCGGTCAGGCCGGCCTCCTGGTGGAGCGGCTTGAGGACCGGCATCGCGGCCATCGTGGTGCAGTTCGGGTTCGCGATGATGCCCTTGGGGCGGTCCTTGACCGCGTGCGGGTTGACCTCGGAGACGACCAGCGGGACCTCGGGGTCGCGGCGCCAGGCGGAGGAGTTGTCGATGACGACGGCGCCCTGGGAGGCGACCTTCTCGGCGAGGGCCTTGGAGGTGGCGCCGCCGGCGGAGAAGATCACGATGTCCAGGCCGGTGTAGTCGGCGGTGGAGGCGTCCTCGACCGTGACCCCGTCGAGGACCGTGCCCGCGGACCGGGCGGAGGCGAAGAGCCGCAGCTCGTCGACGGGGAAGTTCCGCTCCGTGAGGATCTTCCGCATGACTGTGCCGACCTGACCGGTGGCTCCGACGATTCCGACCTTCACGGGGACTCCTCCGTACGTATGTGCAGGCTGCTGCCGGTCCATGATGCGTATGTCCCGGGGCGCCTTGTCCAATCCATTGTCCACAGGGCGGGACGCGGGCGCGGGGCCGGATCGAACGTTTCGTGCCGCTACCGCGTCACAGGGGGGACGCGGAAGGGGAGGATGCGTGGTGGCGGTGGTAGTGAGGAAGGCCAGGCGGCCCGGGGCGGACGATCCGCTGGACGCGGCCCTCGTGGGCCGGGTGAGAGCGATCCTGGCCCTGGGCGGGGTGCCGCACGCGGACCTCCAGGACGGCGTCCAGCAGGTGCGGCTGAAGCTCCTGGAGTTCCGGGCGGAGGGACGGGAGCCCCTGCGGTCCACCGCCGCCTGGTGCGCGGTGGTGGCCTCGAACATCGCCGTGGACTGGCACCGGGAGCGCCGCCGCAGGGAGCGGCTCGACGAGCGGCTGACCGCGCTGCGGCCGTGGGACACGGAGCGGCCGGGCGTCGAGGAGGCACGGGTCCTGACGCTGTCGGTCGCGCAGGGGCTCGACGCGCTGCCCCTGCCGCAGCGGCAGGTCGTGGTGCTGCGCTTCTACGCGGATCTGCCGGTGGCCGAGATCGCGGAGGCGCTGGAGATCCCCGAGGGAACGGTCAAGAGCCGGCTGCACGCCGCCGTGCGCGCGCTGCGCGCCCGGCTGCACACGGACGAGGTGGTGTGAGGGTGGAGAGGGACGAGCAGGACCCGGTGCGGCTGGCGGTGTCCGGCGAGCCGCTGCCCGGGGGGGCCGAGGGGGACCCCGACGTGCGCGCGGCGCTGGCCGACGTGGAGACCCTGCGCGAGCAGCTGGCCTTCATCGCCGCGGCGGTGGCCGGACCCGCCCCCGAGGCGTCGCCGCCCGCGGCGCCGCGCCCCCGCCGGCGGCGCGCTCCGCGGGGGGCGCTCGCCGCGGTCGCGGCGGTGGCCGTGCTTGCCGTTCTGGGGACCGGGGGCGCCTACCTCGCGGCCCACAACGGGCAGCCGGACGGGGGGGTGCTGAGCGCGAAGCTCACCGCCGAGGGCCTGGTCGCGTGCGCAACGGACATCGCCGAGGGAACGGTGACCCGGGTCGAGCGGCTGGGCGGGGACCGGGGGCTCCGCGTCACCCTGAGCGTGGAGCGCAGGTACAAGGAGGAGGCCAGGACGGAGGCCAAGAAGGAGGCCAGGACGGCGGGGACGCCGGCTGGGGAGCCCCGCCTCGTCTTCACGGCCGGGGACGTCCCCGCCGAGGAGTCCGGCGGCCCCTACTTCCGGGTGGGCACCCGCATGCTCGTCATCGTCTCGCGGTTCCCCGGAGAGGGCCCGACCACCCACCGGGAGGGGGACCCTCCGCCCCGGGACTCCGGCGAGGACGTCGGAGCGGTGCGTGACGATCTGGAGTACGGACGCGCATGGGTGCGGAAGGCGCTCCCCGGGTCCGCCGGAGCCGACTGCTCGCACCCCGGCTGACCGGCACGCGGAGGAACGGCACGCGGGAGAACGGGAGAGGGGCGGACACCGGAACCGGTGCCCGCCCCTCACTGTCTCGCGGTGTTACGGGGTGACGCTGCCGATCAGGACGCTGCCGGAGCCCGCGACGGTGCCGCGGGCGTTGAGCAGCTGGACCTCGCCGAAGAACTGGCGGCCCTCGGGAGCCGCCCCGGCGACCAGGACCTCGGCCGCGACCTTGGCGCTCGCGCCGTTGGCCAGCGGGTAGGTCGTGGCGTTGTCGACCTGGACGCTGCCGAGCGCGGCGGAGTAGTACACGTCCTTGTAGTCGTAGGTCGTGCCGCCCTCGGCGTGGACCGCGTAGCCGTCGATGACGACGGTGTACGTGCCCGCGGCCGGCTTCACGAGGGAGACGGACTCCTCCGAGTCGCCGTCCGCCGCCTGGCCGACCTGCTTGCCGTTCAGGAGGACGGTGAGGTCGAGGTCGGCGGCCCTGTCGGAGGTGTTGCCGATCGCGATGTCGAGGCGCTCGACGCCCTCACCGATGGTGACGGTCTTCGTCTGCTGCTCGTGGTGCTGGATGGTCGGGGTCTCGACCTTGGCCGAGCCCAGCGGGCCGCCCTTCAGCTTGCCCTCGAGCGCGGCGAACTTGTTGGTGACGGTCCACTCGACGGCGGCCGGCGTGCCGACCTTCGCCTCGGCGACGGTCTGGACGGCCGGGTCGAACGAGGCACCGAGGACGGAGACGCCCAGGGTGAACGGGTTGTCCAGGTCGGGCGAGGTACGACGCGACTCGACCTCGATCTCCCAGACGCCCGGCGTCGGGTTGGCGTACGACCGCAGGTCCGGGCGGCAGGTGTTCGCCGGGTTGTAGTGCGGGTAGCACGCGGTGGACGCGGTGGACTCGATGGCCACGCCGTACGGGTGGATCGCGATGAACCGGGTCTGGCTCTTCGCCTTCAGGCCGCCGATGGCCACCTCGAGGGACTTGGCGCCCTCCGGCACGGTCACGAAGTACGACTTGTGGCTGTTGCGCTGGACGGTGCCGGCGGCGGAGAAGCCGTAGCCGGGCGCGGCCAGGTCGCTCGCGACGACCGAGGTGGCGAGGATCTGCTTGTCCACGCCCTCGGTGCGCTCGTCGTCGGCCTCCAGGATCACGCTGTGCACACCGGCGGTGGTCGGCCGGGCCTGGATCTTGACGGTGACCGGCTTGTTCAGCGGCAGGTCGATCTCGTCGTCGCCGAGGATCCGGAAGGTGCCGTCGTTGTACTTGAGGTCCAGCTCGTGCTCGATGGCACGGTTCGGGCCGCTCGTGCGCGTGACGGTGACGTCGTAGACCTTCTTCTGGCCGACCTTGAGGCCGCCCTCACGGTCGTACACACCGGTGCCGGTGTGCGGGGCCGGGAAGATCGCGGTGTCGACCGGGGCCTCGACCTTGTAGTCGTGGGCGGTCGCGCCGTCCTTGATGGAGTCCCAGGCCTCGTTGATGTCGATGCGGCCCGAGCCCTGCTCGTGCGCCTTGACGCCGTCGATCCGCTTGGCGGTCGAGGTGAGCGCGGTGCGCAGGGTGAGCGGGGAGAGCTCCAGGCCCCGCTGCTTCGCGGCCGAGAGCAGCAGCGCGCTCGCGCCCGCGACCTGCGGGGAGGACATCGAGGTGCCGTTGAGCATCCCGTAACCGGCGGGCAGCGCGTAGCCGGCCTCGGCGACGCCGGAGCCGGCCTGCCAGGTCGGGATGGTGTTCACGGCCGAGCCCGGACCGGTGATGGTCGGGGTGAAGCCGCCGTCCTCACGCGGGCCGCGCGAGGAGAAGGGGAACATGGCGTACGACTTGGTGACGGCCGAGCCGTAGTTGGCGGCCCAGGTCGACTTGGAGATCGCCGCGCCGACCGAGACGACCTTGTCGGCCAGGCCGGGGTCGCCGATCGTGTTGATGCCGGGGCCGGAGTTGCCGGCCGAGATGACCAGCTGCACGCCGTACTGGTCGATCAGACGGGTGTAGAGCCGGGCGCGGACGTTGTCGCCGTCGTTCTGCGCGGGCAGGCCGCCGATCGACATGTTGACGATGTCGACGCCGCGGTTGACGACGAGGTCCGTCATGCCCTCGGTGAGGGCGGTGTTGGTGCAGCCGCCGGTCCAGGTGCACGCGCGCGAGGAGACGATCTTCGCGCCGGGCGCCGCGCCGTTCATCCGGCCGCCGAACAGGCTGTTGGCGGCGGTGATGCCGGCGACGTGGGTGCCGTGGGAGGACTCGACGATGCCGATGTTGACGAAGTCGCGCTTCTGGCCGACCCAGCTGCCGCCGAGCGGGTCCATCGCGACGTCCTTGCGGATCTCGACGACGAACGGGGTCTTCTCCGCGACCTCGGTGGCCGGGTTGTCGGTACCGAAGTAGCCGACCTGGTGCCCGTCCTTGTACGGCTTCATCGGCGCGTTGTCCGTGAAGTCGTTGTTCTGGTCGGTGTCCACGCGGACGGTGCCGGCGGCCGGGTCGTACAGCATCCCGAACACGTCGGTGGTGTCGCCGTCGCGGTTGATGTCACCGGCCGGGTCGCCGCCCGCGGTGATCGACTCGCTGAAGCGGCTCCACTGGTAGGAGCCCTCGGGCGCCTTCCAGCTCTGGGTGGCCGCGGTGAAGACCGGGCCGGTGACCGGGGTGATCTGGGCGCGCCAGGTGGCGTCGCCCTCGGTCAGCGGGTCGGTGGCGGTGACCCAGTCGACGATCTTGCGCTCGCCGGTGGTGGTCTTCTGCAGGGCCGGGTGGCCCAGGTCGACGCCGGAGTCGAGGATGCCGATGGTGACGCCGCGGCCGTCGGCCCGCGGGTGGTCCTCGACGAACTCGACCGCACCCGTCTCGTGGGACGGGTTGTACGGGTTCTTCGCCGGGGTGTTCTTGCCCGGGGCCGGGTACGTCGTGGTGACGGTCGTGCCCTCGACGGCGCCGGTGGTCGCGCCCGCGTCCGGGGTCGGGTCGTCCAGCGGGATCTCGGCCTGGAGGTCGATCGACTGGACGGAGGAGAGCTTCGTCGCGGCCTTGATGGCCGCTTCGGCCTTCGCGGTCGGCAGGGTCGCGCGGACGTAGCCGAGCGCGTCCTGCTGCTTGCCGACCGAGGCGCCGGCGACGGCGTCGAGCTGGCCCGCGACCTGCTCGGTGGCGCCGGGGGCGGTGGCGACGAGGATCGTGACGTTCTTCTCGCCGCTCGCCTCGGCCTCGGTGAGGCGCTGTGCGTCGGTGGCGCCGAGCTTGTCGGCGGCGTCGGTGGCCTTCACCGGGGGAGTGGTGGCGGGAGCGTCGACGGCCAGGACCGGGGCGGCACCTGTCGCGACGAGCGCGGCGACGAGTCCTGCGGCGGCCGCGATGCGGGCCGCACGTCTCCCGGAGGGCGAGCGCCCGGGTATGGAGCTCTGGGGGGTCATGTACATCCCTGGTTGTGAAAGAGAGGGTCCGGATTTCGGTACCGGATGACCGCTGAGCCTTTCGCAAGTGACAGGGGTTTGTGGAGACTTGCCGGGTGGCGGAATGCGTCGATGGCGCACATCCGCCACTGCGGACGATGCGCCATCGGGGATTAATCACCCTCAAAGGGGGTGATTCGGCGGGGTGTTCGAGGGCCCGGCAGGTTTCAGGCGTCCTTTGAGCGGGCGTAGTGGCGCGAGGCCTTGGCCCGGTTGCCGCAGGCCGCCATCGAGCACCAGCGGCGGGTGCCGTTCCGCGAGGTGTCGAAGAAGTGCAGGATGCACGCCTCGTGGGCGCAGGCCCGGATGCGGTCGGGCGCGGTGCGGAGCAGGTCGAGGTAGTCGCGGGCGGCGGTCCAGCCGGGCCCGCGGGCCGGGTCCGCGAACTCGACCCGCTCGCCGGGGCCGTCCGCGGTGAGCGTGGCCCGGATGCGGCCGTGGTCGAGGACCGCGTCGACGCGGGCGGTGGCGGCGGGGTCGCCGGGGTGGTCGACGAGCGCGGCGAGCGCGTCCCGGGCGGCGAGGGTGTGGCGCAGGGTGGTGGCGTCGGCCGTGAACCGCCGCTCCAGGCCGTTGGCGGCGAGCCAGACGGCGAGCCCTTCGACGTCGGCGAGCAGGTCCTGGCGGACGCCCTCCTCGTTCCAGCGGGTGTTGAGGAGGTCGAGCGAGACGGGCTCCCCGGTGAGCGGCCGCGGGTCGGTGGCGGTCATGGCGGGAACCTCCTCGGTGAACTGACCGTGAACTAACCCCTCAAGAGTACGTGAGCGGTTGACGCCCGCAATCCTAACCCCTAAGGTCGAGTTAAGAGGTTAGCCCGAGGGGCTGGCCCGCCATCCCAGGGAGAGCTACGCCATGACCGCGATCGGCACACTTGCCACCCACCACGTCGGCCTCAGCGTCACCGACCTGGACCGCTCCCTCGCCTTCTACGGCGACGTCCTCGGCTTCGACACCCTCGGTGAGGGCGCGGAGGGCGACAGCCGTTTCGCCTTCCTCGGCCAGAATGGTCGCCTGGTCCTCACCCTCTGGCAGCAGGCCGACGAGGCCTACGCCCCCGGCCGCGCCGGCCTCCACCACCTCGCCTTCGAGGCCGAGTCCCTCGACCACGTCCGCGCCGCCGAGGCCGCGCTGACCGCCCGCGGCGCCGCCTTCGCGTACGAGGGCGTCGTGGCCCACCGCGAGGGCGCGGCCTCCGGCGGCATCTTCTTCCACGACCCGGACGGCACCCGCCTGGAGATCTCGGTCCCGAAGGGCGCCGAGGGCGCGGAAGCCCCGTCGGAGACGGCCCCCACCTGCGGCTTCTTCTAACAGCCGGCACTCGACCCGCACTCCAGGGAGGCCCGTCATGGACCCGTACACCCCCGGCTCGCTCGCCGTCCAGGCGCGCGTCGGCGTCCGCGAGGTCGCCCAGCACGCGGGCCGCTCCATCACCCCCGGCATCCGCCCCGTCGCCGCCGCCTTCCTGGAGGCCCAGCCGATGCTGATGATCGGCGCGGCGGACGCCGGGGGCCGCGTCTGGTCGAGCCTGCTCACGGGCGCACCCGGCTTCACCCGCGCCACCGGCCCGCACACCGTCTCCGTCGCCGGCGGCGTCCCCGCCCACGACCCGCTCGCCGGCGCGATCACCTCCGCGGGCACCCCCGTCGGCACCCTCGCCCTCGACCCCCGCACCCGCCGCCGCATGCGCCTCAACGGCACTGCCCGCCCCAGCGCACGCGGTGTCGTGATCGAGGCCGAGCAGGTCTTCTCCAACTGCCCGAAATACCTCCAGAAGAGGGAGTGGTACGGCTCCGATCCCGACCGCCCCGGGGTCGGAACCGTCCACCACGGCGAGGCGCTCACCCCCGCCCAGGTGCGCCAGGTCCAGGCCGCGGACACCTTCTTCGTGGCCACCGCGGCCCCCGACGGCGTCGACGTCGGCCACCGCGGCGGCAACCCCGGCTTCGTCCGCGTCGACGGGCCCCGGGAACTCAGCTGGCGCGACTACCCCGGCAACGCGATGTTCCTGACCCTGGGGAACCTGGAGGAGGACGGCCGCGCGGGCCTGCTCTTCGTGGACTGGGAGACCGGAACCACCCTCCAGCTCAGCGGCGTCGCGCACACGGAGTACGGCCCCGAAGGGCGACGCCTCACCCGATTCCGCGTCGAGCGCGTGGCCGAGACCCCGGCCGGCAGCCCCCTGCGCTGGTCGCCGCCGGAGTACTCACCGGCGAACCCGCCCGAGGCCTGACCGCCGCCCGCACCGCCGACCCCGCCGCTGCCCCTGCCGCCTGCCCTAGGGCCTGTCCGGCGGATCATGGCCGGGTCCACGGCGTCTGGCACGGCACCTCGCCGCGTTGCCGAAACGTCCGCACAGCTCCGCTATATGAGGACGCTCCGGCGCCTTGCGAGGCGTCCCCTGGGCCCTGCGGGCCTGGGGAGACCCCATGCACCAGACGCCGCGGTCTGTCCGGCCCTGATCCGCCGGACAGGCCCTGACCGACCCCCGAGGACCGCCCGTGCTGCCCACCGTCCCGGCC
>JOBE01000049.1 GCA_000717735.1 Streptomyces griseoluteus
GTCTCCCCGACCCACTCCCCTTGCACCACAACAACGAGTCTGGCCCCGCCGCTGACGCGGCGGGGCCAGAACCCAACATCTTCATCAGTCTTCTAGGCCTCCGCGCGCTCCCGCACCCGCTTGGCGAGGGCGGCCGTCGCGGCGGCCGGGTCGTCGGCCTCGGTGATCGCGCGGACGACGACGATCCGGCGCGCGCCCGCGTCCAGGACCTCGTCGAGGTTGGTCTCGTCGATGCCGCCGATGGCGAACCAGGGCCGGTCCTGGGCCAGCCCGGCCGCGTACCGCACGAGGTCGAGGCCCGGCGCGTACCGTCCGGGCTTGGTGGGGGTGGGCCAGCAGGGCCCGGTGCAGAAGTAGTCCACGCCCGGTTCGGCGGCTGCCGCGGCCACCTCGGTCTCGGCGTGGCAGGAACGGCCGATCAGGACGTCCTCGCCGAGGATCGCGCGGGCGGCGGGCACGGGCAGGTCGCCCTGGCCCAGGTGGAGCACGTCGGAGCCGATGGCGTGGGCGACGTCGGCCCGGTCGTTCACGGCGAGCAGTCCGCCGTGCCGGCGGGCGGCGTCGGCGAACACGGCGAGGTGCTCCAGCTCCTCACCGGCCTCCATGCCCTTGTCGCGGAGCTGCACGACGTCCACGCCGGAGGAGAGCACGGCGTCGAGGAAGGCGGGCAGGTCGCCCTGGCGCTTCCGGGCGTCGGTGCAGAGGTAGAGCCGGGCGTCGGCGAGCCGCTCACGAGGCGTGGGCATGGGTGGGTTCCCCCCGTCGGTGTCGCCGCCGCGACACCCGCTGATGGTGTCCTGGTGCGTGCGTGCCTCAGAGGGCGAGCGCCTGGGCGCGGCGCTTCACCTCCGTGCCGCGGTTCTCGTTGAGCGCCTGCGCGGGCGTGCCCGGCAGGCTCTCGTCCGGAGTGAAGAGCCACTCCAGCATCTCCTCGTCGGTGAAGCCGTCGTCCCGCAGCACGGTCAGGAGCCCGACGAGGCCCTTGACGATCTTGTCGCCCTGGATGAAGGCGGCGGGAATCTGCAGGGCGTTGTTCTCTCCACGGCGCACGGCGATGAGCTGACCTTCCTTGATCAGCTGCCGCACGCGCGTCACCTCGACATCGAGCATCTCCGCGATGTCGGGCACGTAGAGCCAGGCGGGGACGAGCGCATCGATCTTTACGTCAATCTCGGTCACAGGACAAGCCTGCCATCCCGGACCGACAGCCGGTACCCGGGCCCCGTGCGACGCCTCCTTCAGGGGGACGGCCCTAGGGTCTTTCGTTTGGATCAGGCCGGATCAGGCCGGATCAGGGAGCGGGGTCCGGTGCATGGGGTCTCCCCAGGCCCGCAGGGCCTGGGGGACGCCTCGCGAGGCGGAGGAGGGCGCCATGGCCCGCCGCCTTCAGGGGCACGGCCGGGTCGGCGGCGCGCGCGGGGTCGACGTGCGCGGCCGTCTCGATGAGCTTGCGGCCCTGGGCCAGGTCGCGGGGGCGGCCGACGGCGAGGAGGGCCACCAGCGTCCCGGCGCGCAGCCAGAGCACGGACCAGGCTTCCCCTGCCGGATCGCCGCGCCACAGCAGCTCGTCGGCGGCCGCGTGGTGCCCGGCGTACTGGACGAAGCGGCCGAACTGCTCGGACCAGAAGTACGGGACGGGGTCGTACGGCCCGGAGTCGGCCCCGGTGATCGTCGCGGCGACCGTGCGGGGGCCCTGGAGCGCGTTGTCCCAGTGGTGGACGAGGAGGCGCTCCCCGTAGCGGGCGGAGGGGAAGGAGGCGCAGTCGCCGACGGCGTACACGTCGGGCAGGGAGGTGCGCAACCGCTCGTCGGCGGTGACGGCGCCGCTCGCGTCGAGGGCGATGCCGGAGTCCGCGAGCCAGTCGGTGGCGGGGCGGGCGCCGATGCCGACGACGACGGCGTCGGCGGAGAGCTCGCGGCCGTCGGCGAGGATCACCCGGCCGGGCGCGCCCGGCTCGACGGAGTGCACGCGCGCGCGGGTGAGGAGTTCGGCGCCGCCGGCCCCGTACCACTCGGCCATGGGGGTGGTGACCTCGGCGGGCAGGGCGCCGGCGAGGGGGCGGTCGGCGGCCTCCAGGACGGTGACGGCGCAGCCCGCCTCGCGCGCGGCGGTGGCGAACTCGGCGCCGATCCATCCCGCGCCGACGACCACGACGGCGTGGCGGCGCTCCAGGACGGGGCCGAGGCGCACGGCGTCGTCGAGGGTGCGCAGCAGGTGGACTCCGGGGACGCCCTCGGTGCCGGGCAGGGTGACGGGCTGGGCCCCGGTGGCGACGACCAGGACGTCGTACGGGACGGGCCCGGCCTCGGTGTCGATCTCGTGGTCGGCGGCGCGCAGCCCGGTGACGTCGAGGCCGAGGCGCAGCTCGATGCCGAGGTCCTCGAAGTCGACGTCGAAGGCGGAGTCCTCGGCCTTGCCGAGGAGGATGGCCTTGGAGAGCGGGGGCCGGTCGTAGGGCTGGTGGGACTCGGCCCCGATGAGGGTCACGGGGCCGGTGAAGCCCTGTTCGCGCAGGGCGACGGCGGTCTGCACGCCCGCCATCCCGGCGCCGACGATCACGACATGCTGCTGGGCCTGCTTCTGCTCGCTCACCCGCCCACCTTACGTTCCTGACACACCGTCAGCCAGGGAGGGGCCTGGGCCCCGAAAAGGCCTGCGGTTAGTCTGGCGGGCGTAAAGCACTCGCGGGAGCCCGGACGCACCGGGCTGAGAGGGAGGCTGGGACGGCCTCCGACCGTACGAACCTGATCCGGGTCATGCCGGCGAAGGGAGGGGCTGGGCGCCCATGCGTTCTTCCGAGGTCAGTGGAGCCACTGACGCCATCCATGCCACCGATACCGCCGATGTCCTCGTGGTCGGCGGCGGCATCATCGGTCTGGTCACGGCCTGGCGGGCCGCGCGAAGCGGACTGCGCACCGCCGTCGTCGACCCGGACCCGGGCGGCGGCGCCGCGCGGGTCGCGGCCGGCATGCTCGCCGCCGTCACCGAACTCCACTACGGCGAGGAGACCCTGCTCGGGCTCAACCTCGCCTCCGCCGCGCGGTATCCCGCGTTCGTCGCCGAACTCGAGGAGTTCACCGGCCACGACGTCGGCTACCGCGCCTGCGGCACCCTCGCCGTCGCCCTCGACGCCGACGACCGGGCCCACCTGCGCGAACTGCACGCCCTGCAGACCCGCTGCGGGCTCACCTCCGAGTGGCTCAGCGGCCGCGAGTGCCGCCGCCTGGAACCGATGCTCGCCCCGGGGGTGCGCGGCGGGCTGCGGGTCGACGGCGACCACCAGGTCGACCCGCGCCGGCTCGCCGCCGCGCTCCTCGTCGCCTGCGAACGGGCCGGGGTGGTCTTCCACCGGGCGCTCGCGCAGAGCCTGACGGTGGTACGGGACCGGGCGCGCGGTGCCGTCCTCGCCGGCGGCCGGGAACTGGCGGCCGACCAGGTCGTCCTCGCCGCCGGAAGCCTGAGCGGGCGGCTCGCGGGCGTCCCCGCCGAGGTACTGCCGCCCGTCCGCCCCGTGAAGGGCCAGGTACTGCGGCTGCGGGTGCCTGACCCGTACGCCCCCTTCCTCTCCCGGACCGTCCGGGCCGTCGTCCGGGGCAGCCACGTCTACCTGGTGCCGCGCGCGAACGGCGAGCTCGTCGTCGGTGCCACCAGCGAGGAGCTGGGCTGGGACACCACGGTGACGGCGGGCGGGGTGTACGAGCTGCTGCGCGACGCCCACGAACTCGTCCCCGGCCTCACCGAGCTGCCGCTCACCGAGACCCTCGCCGGGCTCCGCCCCGCGTCCCCGGACAACGCGCCGCTGCTCGGCCCCACCGCCCTGCCCGGCCTCCACCTGGCCACCGGCCACTACCGCAACGGGGTCCTCCTCACCCCCGTCACCGGCGACGTCATGGCCGAGGTGCTCATCACGGGCGTCCTCCCGGACGAGGCGCGCCCCTTCACCCCCCGCCGTTTCTCCCCCGCCCTCCCCGTACGTCAGGAGCAGCCCGCATGAACGTGTCCGTGAACGGAGAACCGCGCGAGCTCTCCGGCCCCCTCACCCTCGACGCCCTCGTCGCCACCCTGACCACGTCCCGCTCCGGGGTGGCCGCCGCCCTCAACGAGACGGTCGTGCCGCGCGGCGAGTGGGCGGCGACGCCGCTCGGCGAGGGCGACCGGGTCGAGGTCCTCACCGCGGTGCAGGGGGGCTGAGCGCGATGTCCGACGACGTGTTCACCCTCGGGGGTACGGAGTTCACCTCGCGCCTCATCATGGGCACCGGCGGGGCGCCCAGCCTCGACGTCCTGGAGCGCTCGCTGATCGCCAGCGGTACGGAGCTGACGACGGTCGCCATGCGGCGCCTGGACCCGACCGTCCAGGGCTCGGTCCTCTCCGTCCTCGACCGGCTCGGCATCCGGGTCCTGCCGAACACGGCGGGCTGCTTCACGGCCGGCGAGGCGGTCCTGACGGCCCGGCTCGCACGGGAGGCGCTCGGCACCGACTGGATCAAGCTGGAGGTCGTCGCCGACGAGCGGACCCTGCTGCCGGACGGGGAGGAGCTCCTCGCCGCGGCCGAGACCCTCGTCGACGACGGCTTCACCGTCCTCCCCTACACCAACGACGACCCGGTCCTGGCGCGCAAGCTGGAGGACGTGGGGTGCGCGGCGATCATGCCGCTCGGCTCCCCGATCGGCTCGGGGCTCGGCATCCGCAACCCGCACAACTTCCAGCTGATCGCGGAACGGGCGGGGGTGCCGGTGATCCTCGACGCGGGCGCGGGCACCGCGTCGGACGCGGCGCTCGCGATGGAGCTGGGGTGCGCGGCGGTGATGCTGGCGTCGGCGGTGACCCGGGCGCAGGAGCCGGTCCTGATGGCGGCGGCGATGCGGCACGCGGTGGAGGGGGGCCGCCTCGCCCACCGGGCGGGCCGCATCCCCCGCCGGCACTTCGCGGAGGCGTCCTCGCCGATGGAGGGCCGCCCCGCCCTGGACCCGGAACGCCCGGCGTTCTGACGGCGGCGGCGGGGGCGGTCGTGCGGGGCTCGTCACAGCTCCGTCGCAGTCGGGGCCACCCGGCCGGGCCCCCGCCGACCGGCTCGTAGACTCGTCGTCGTGGACACGACCCTCCAGGACCCCCTCGTCGGGCGGCTGCTCGACGGCCGCTACCGCGTCGACGCGCGTATCGCCGTCGGCGGGATGGCCACGGTCTACCGGGCCGTGGACACCCGCCTCGACCGCGTCCTCGCGCTCAAGGTGATGCACCCCGCCCTCGCCACCGACGCCGCCTTCGTCGAGCGTTTCATCCGCGAGGCGAAGTCCGTCGCCCGGCTCTCGCACCCGAACGTCGTCGGTGTCTTCGACCAGGGCGCGGAGGGCGCGTACGTCTACCTGGCGATGGAGTACGTCGCGGGCTGCACCCTGCGTGACGTGCTGCGCGAGCGCGGCGCCCTCGCGCCCCGGGCCGCCCTCGACATCCTGGAGCCCGTACTCGCCGCGCTGGGCGCCGCGCACCGGGCCGGGTTCGTGCACCGGGACATGAAGCCGGAGAACGTCCTGATAGGGGACGACGGCCGGGTCAAGGTCGCCGACTTCGGTCTCGTACGGGCCGTGGGCTCGGCGACCGCGACCACCGGTTCGGTCCTCGGCACGGTCTCGTACCTCGCGCCTGAGCAGATCGAGCACGGCACCGCCGACACCCGCGCCGACGTGTACGCGTGCGGTGTCGTCCTGTACGAGATGCTGACCGGCGGCAAGCCGCACGCCGGCGACACCCCGGCGCAGGTCCTCTACCAGCACCTCCACACGGACGTGCCCGCCCCTTCCGCCGCCGTCCCCGGGCTCGCCCTGGAGCTGGACGAGCTGGTGGCGGCGGCCACGGCCCGTAACCCCGAGGCCCGGCCGTACGACGCCGTCGCCCTGCTCGCCCTCCTCCGGGAGGCCCGCGCCGCACTCGGCGAGGACCAGCTCGACGCCGTGCCCCCGCAGGCGCGGTCCGAGGACAGGGACACCGCCGAGGACCGGACCAGCGTGATCGCCCGGCCCGTGCCCGCGGCCCAGGCGGACGACGCCCAGCAGGTCCTGCACACGAACCGGCTGCCCGCGCCGGAGCCCCCCGCGCCCACGGCCCGTCGGCTCCCGCCGCGCGGCCCGCTCCTCGTGGTCGTCGCCGTCCTGCTCGCCCTCGGTCTCGGCGTCGGTGTCTGGTACATCAATTCCGGCCAGTTCACCCGCGTCCCCGCCGTCCTCGGCCAGACGGAGGCCGCCGCGACGCAGCGGATCACCGACGCCGGCCTGGAGGTCGGCACGACGAAGCGCGCGTTCAGCGAGGTGTACGAGCGCGGCACCGTCATGGCCGTGGACCCGGCACCGGGCGAGCGCCTCCGGGGCAACGGCACGGTCACCCTGACCCTCTCCCGCGGCCCCGAGGTCGTGAAGGTGCCCAACCTCAAGAACAAGCCGCTCGCCGAGGCCAAGGCCGCCCTCGAACGGGAGGGCCTGCTGCCCGGGGTGATCACCACCGCGTTCAGCGAGTCCGTCGCGCAGGGCTCCGTGATCGGCTCCGACCCCGAGCCCGGCACCGAACGCGCCCCCGACTCCGCCGTCGCCCTGCTGGTCAGCAGGGGTGCGCCGATCGACGTACCCGACGTCACCGGCGAGACCGTCGCCGACGCCACGGCCCTGCTCCAGGAGGACGGGCTGACCGTCCGGGTCGCCCCGGAGCGGATCCACTCCCCCGAGGCCGCCGGCACGGTCGCCGCGCAGTCCCTCGCCGAGGGCAGCCGCGCCGCGGACGGCGACACCATCACGCTCACCGTCTCCAAGGGCCCGAAGCAGGTCGAGGTCCCGGACGTCACCGGGGAGACGGCCGATGACGCCCGTACGGCCCTGGAGGACGCGGGCTTCGAGGTGGAGGTCAAGAAGTCCTTCCCCTACCTCGGCGACACGGTCGCGAGCCAGTCCGTGGAGGGCGGCTCCACCGCTCCCGAGGGCTCCACCGTCACGATCACGATCAAGGGACTGTAGAAACTGATGCGCAACCCCGTCGGCGGCCACGTCCCGGTGGCCGGTGGCCTCGCCACGACCGGTCTGGGCTACGCCCGTGAGCTGGGCGCGGAGGCCGTGCAGGTCTTCGTCGCCAACCCGCGCGGCTGGGCCACGCCGGTCGGCAACCCGACCCAGGACGAGCGGTTCCGGGCGGAGTGCGAGGCGGAGTCGATCTCTGCCTGGGTGCACGCCCCGTACCTGATCAACTTCGGCTCGCACACCGAGGCCACCGCGGAGAAGTCTGTGGAGTCGATGCGGCACTCGCTGCGCCGGGGCCGGGAGATCGGCGCGAAGGGCGTGGTGGTGCACACCGGCTCGGCGACCGGGGGCCGCCCGCGCGCGGTGGCGCTCGCCCAGGTGCGGGAGCGGTTGCTGCCGCTCCTCGACGAGCTGACGCACGAGGACGATCCGTATCTGCTCCTGGAGTCGACGGCGGGGCAGGGCTTCTCGCTCTGCTCGCGCGCGGAGGACTTCGGGCCGTACTTCGACGCGCTCGACCGTCACCCCAAGCTGGGCATCTGCCTGGACACCTGCCACATCTTCGCCGCCGGCCACGACCTGACCGGTCCCGACGGTGCGACGCGGACCCTCGACGAACTGGTGGCGACGGTGGGCGAGGGCCGCCTGAAGCTGATCCACGCCAACGACTCCCAGGACGTGGTCGGCGCGCGCAAGGACCGGCACGCGAACATCGGCGTGGGTCACATCGGCGAGGACGGGTTCCGGAACCTTCTCCGGCACCCGGCGACCGAGGGCGTGCCGCTGGTCATCGAGACGCCGGGCGGCAAGGACGGGCATCTCGCGGACGTGGAACTGCTGAAGAAGCTGAGGAGCGCCGTTTCCCGTTGAGGAATACCCCTAGGGGGTATACGGTTCCTATAACGGCAGGAACCGCTACCCGGCTTGGGGGGCACCCGATGAACCACGACGCGCACACCCACCACGACCACGGCGCTCACACCGACCACGCGGGCCACACGGGCCACGAGCACGCCGGCCACTCCGGCAAGGTCTCCTGGGCCATGGCCGCCAAGGCCACGCTGCACTGCCTCACCGGCTGCGCCATCGGCGAGGTGCTCGGCATGGTCATCGGCACCTCGCTCGGCTGGGGCAACATGGAGACGATGATCCTCGCGATCATCCTGGCCTTCTTCTTCGGCTACGCGCTCACCCTGCGCGGCGTCCTGGCCGCCGGCGTCGACTTCAGGACGGCGTTCAAGGTGGCCCTCGCCGCCGACACCCTCTCCATCGCGGTCATGGAGACCATCGACAACGGCGTGCTCGCCCTCTGGCCCGGCGCCATGGACGCGCACCTCTCGGAGCCGTTCTTCTGGATCGTGCTCGCCATCGCGCTCGCCGCCGCGTTCGTGATCACCACACCGATCAACAAGTGGATGATCGGCCGCGGCAAGGGCCACGCGGTGGTCCACCAGTACCACCACTGACCGAAAAGAACCGGCCAAAAGGCCTGCGGACGGTCCGGAGCTACAGCTCCGGGCCGTCTCCCGGTTCCTCCTGGTACGAGTACCGCTGCTCTTTCCAGGGGTCGCCGAGGTTGTGGTAGCCGCGCTCCTCCCAGAAACCCCGGCGGTCGGCGGCCATGTACTCCACGCCCCGGACCCACTTCGGGCCCTTCCAGGCGTACAGGTGGGGGACGACGAGCCGCAGCGGGAAGCCGTGCTCGGCGGTGAGCAGCTCACCGTCCTTGTGGGTGGCGAAGATCGTGCCGTCCGCGGCGAAGTCGGCGAGCCGCATGTTGGCGCTGTAGCCGTACTCGGCCCAGACCATCACATGCGTGACCTGGGGAGCCGGCGGCGCGAGGTCCAGGACCGTCCGGGCGGCAACACCACCCCATTCGGCCCCGAGCATGCTGAATTTCGTGACGCAGTGCAGATCGGCCACGACCGTGGAGAACGGGAGGGCCGAGAACGCCTCGTGGTTCCAGCACCGCTTGTCACCGTCCGCCGTCGCCCCGAAGACACGGAACTCCCAGCGGTCCGGCTTGAACTTGGGGACGGGCCCGTAATGGGTGACCGGCCAGCCGCGCTGGAGCCGCTGACCCGGCGGAAGGTCCGGTGAACGATCCGGCTGCCCCGCTTCCCGGTGTACTCCGCTCTCCGGCTGACCCATGCCATCCATGGTGACAGACGGCGAGGGGTGGTCATGACCAGGAGACCTTCCCCACCACGGGATTCGGGCAACTCCCACTAAGCCTGCACTTACTGGACGACCCCCATTCGGGGTGCGAGGATGCGGCCATCCTGCCCAGTGACGGCATAAACACGTAACGTGGAAGGAGCCTCTGCGATGCAGGGCGACCCCGAGGTCCTCGAGTTCCTCAACGAGCAGCTGACCGGCGAGCTGACGGCCATCAACCAGTACTGGCTGCACTACCGCATCCAGGACAACAAGGGGTGGACGAAGCTCGCCAAGTACACCCGCGAAGAGTCCATCGATGAGATGAAGCACGCGGACAAGATCACCGAGCGCATCCTCATGCTCGACGGTCTGCCCAACTACCAGCGACTCTTCCACGTGCGGGTCGGCCAGACCATCACCGAGATGTTCCAGGCGGACCGGCAGGTCGAGGTGGAGGCGATCGACCGCCTCAAGCGCGGCATCGAGGTCATGCGCACCAAGGGTGACATCACCTCGGCGAACCTCTTCGAGGAGATCCTCGCCGACGAGGAGCACCACATCGACTACCTGGACACGCAGCTGGAGCTGATCGAGTCCCTGGGCGAGGCGCTGTACATCTCGACGCTGATCGAGCAGCCGAGCTAGGCGGCTTCCCCGAGCTGGGCGACTTCCCCGACGACGGCGGGCTCGGCGGTCAGGGCGGGAACGCCCTGGTCGAGGAGTTCACGCCGGGGGCAGTTGCCGCGGCCGAGAATGGCCTGAATACGACGGACACAGGAACCGCAGTCCGTGCCGGCCTTGCAGGCGGAGGCGATCTGGCGAGGCGTGCAGGCGCCCGCGCTCGCATGCTCCTTGACCTGCTTCTCCGTCACGCCGAAGCATGAGCAGACGTACAACGCGGTTCACCTCCCGCCGTGATCGATAAGGCTAACCTAACCTTACCCGGCACGGCGGGACCGTAAAAGCCCTGGATACGACGATGGGGCGCGGATCACATGGATCCGCGCCCCGTCGTCGTAGGTACCTACTTACTGATCGCGGTACATCTCCGCCACCAGGAACGCCAGGTCGAGGGACTGGCTGCGGTTGAGGCGCGGGTCGCAGGCCGTCTCGTAGCGCTGGTGCAGGTCGTCGACGAAGATCTCGTCGCCGCCGCCCACGCACTCGGTGACGTCGTCACCGGTGAGCTCGACGTGGATGCCGCCCGGGTGGGTGCCGAGGCCCTTGTGGACCTCGAAGAAGCCCTTGACCTCGTCGAGCACGTCGTCGAAACGGCGCGTCTTGTGGCCGGAGGCGGCCTCGAAGGTGTTGCCGTGCATCGGGTCGGTGACCCAGGCGACGACCGCGCCGGAGGCGGTGACCTTCTCGACCAGCTCGGGGAGCTTGTCACGGACCTTGTCGGCGCCCATGCGGACGATGAACGTCAGCCGGCCGGGCTCGCGGTCCGGGTCGAGGCGGTCGATGTACGTCAGCGCCTCGTCCACCGAGGTGGTCGGGCCCAGCTTGATGCCGATCGGGTTCGCGATCCGCGAGGCGAACTCGATGTGGGCGTGGTCCAGCTGGCGGGTGCGCTCGCCGATCCAGACCATGTGGCCGGAGGTGTCGTACAGCTTGCCGGTGCGCGAGTCCGTACGCGTGAGGGCGCCCTCGTAGTCGAGCAGCAGAGCCTCGTGGGAGGCGTAGAACTCGACGGCCTTGAACTCGGCCGGGTCGGTGCCGCAGGCCTTCATGAAGTTCAGCGCGTTGTCGATCTCGCGGGCCAGCTGCTCGTAGCGCTGCCCGGAGGGGGACGCCTTGACGAAGTCCTGGTTCCAGGCGTGCACCTGGCGCAGGTCGGCGTAGCCGCCGGTGGTGAAGGCGCGCACCAGGTTGAGCGTGGAGGCGGAGGCGTTGTACATCCGCTTCAGGCGCTCGGGGTCCGGGATGCGGGACTTCTCGTCGAAGGCGAAGCCGTTGACCGAGTCGCCCCGGTACGTCGGCAGGGTCACGCCGTCACGGGTCTCGGTGCCCTTGGAGCGGGGCTTCGAGTACTGGCCGGCGATGCGGCCGACCTTCACCACGGGCACGGAGGCCGCGTAGGTGAGGACGGCGCTCATCTGGAGCAGCGTCTTGAGCTTGGCCCTGATGTGGTCGGCGGACACGGCGTCGAAGGCCTCGGCGCAGTCGCCGCCCTGGAGCAGGAACGCCTCGCCACGGGCGACGGCTCCCATCCGGGCGCGCAGCTGGTCGCACTCGCCGGCGAAGACGAGCGGAGGATACGACTCGAGGTCCGCGATCACATCGCGCAGAGCCTCGGCATCGGGGTACTCGGGCTGCTGCGCCGCGGGCAGGTCTCGCCAGGTCGCCTTGGCGACGGCGTGGGAATCAGCGTTCACGGTCACGCCCACCACATTACGGGGTTCTTCGTCCGGTCCTGTCCCCCTGACCAGTGGCTGAGACGCGCGCCCGATATGTCCGAGGGCGATCTTCACGCCTTCGGGTGGTGTTACCCTCTGGCCCGTTTCAACAAGTTCACAGTCGAACCACAGGGGTGGGCGTGACCCAGAGGCACCGCAGGGACCGCAAGAAGAAACGACTCTTGTACGGAGCGGCGGCAGCTGTCGTCGCCACCGCCACGATCGGCACCATCGCGGTCGCCTCACCGGGCCTCCTGGGCACGGCGGGCGACGGCAAGGCCGCTGGGGACACTTCCCTGCAGTCGCAGTTCGCAAACGCGGCGCGCGAGTTCGATGTGCCGCAGAGCGTGCTGATGGCGGTGTCGTACCGCCAGACGCGGTGGGAGTCGCACGACGGGCTGCCGAGCGTCACCGGCGACTACAACGTCATGGGTCTGACCAAGGTCGATCCCGAGGACCTCGAGAACGACCCCGACGAGCACATCGAGCACCTCGTCAACGGCACCGGCGACCCGTCGATCGAGAAGAAGATCGACAAGAAGAGGATGCTGGCCCCGCTGCCCAGGCAGGAGGTCGACACCGACGACCCGAAGCTGCACACCCTGGACAAGGCCGCCGAACTGATCGACAGCTCCACCGAGGCCGTCCAGAACGACACCGCAGCCTCGATCCGGGCCGGCGCGGCGCTGCTCGCCGAGTACCAGAAGCAGGCCGGCGCCGAGCTGTCGGAGGAGCCGGGCGACTGGTTCCCGGCCGTGGCCCGGTACAGCCAGTCGGAGAACCGCAAGGGCGCCGACCAGTTCGCCAAGCGCGTCTTCGAGTCCATCAGGACCGGCGAGGCGGAGATCACCACGGACGGCGAGCAGGTCGTCCTGCCGGCCGATCCCACGGTCAGGCCGGACAAGCCGTCGAACGTGCCGCTGGCCGCGACGTCCACGGCCACGACGGCCACGACCGCCGAGTGCCCGACCGGTCTGGCGTGCCGCTTCGACTCGGCCGCCTACGTGCAGAACAAGGGCAACTACAACATCGCGAGCCGTGTCCCGTACGGCACCGGTGGCTTCGACGTCCGCCAGATCGTGATCCACGACGTCGAGGGCACCCTCGCCGGCGCCGTGAGCACCTTCAAGGACCCCGAGAGGTGGGCCAGCGCCCACTACATCGTGGACGCCACCGGCGAAGTCACGCAGATGGTCGAGACGAAGAACGAGGCGTTCCACGCCGGCAACAAGACCGTCAACATGCACTCGATCGGCATCGAGCACGAGGGCTACGCCATCAAGGGCGGCAGCAACTGGTACAAGGAGTCGCAGTACGACACCACCGCGGAGCTGGTGAAGTACCTGGCGGCCAAGTACCAGGTGCCGCTGGACCGCGAGCACGTCATCGGCCACGACGAGGTGCCGGGGGTACTCGACTACTACGCCCCGGGCGTCCACTGGGATCCGGGCCCGTTCTGGGACTGGAACCGCTTCATGGGCAAGGCCGGTGCCCCGACCGGTGCCAGTGGCGCGGGCGGCCTGCTGACCGTCGGCCAGACGGTCCGGGTGGTCCCGCCGTTCACCTCCGCGAACCAGCCGCCGCTGACGTACACGGAGAAGGTCGACGGAGTCGTGACGCGGAAGACCGCGCCCGCCCAGCCGGCGAACTTCGGCTACCTGTACACGGAGCCGACGACCGGCTCCGCCACGATCAAGGACCCGTACATCCCGGGCGTGGTCTGGAACAGCGGTGACAACTGGGGCAACAAGGTCCGGGCGGGCGGGCAGTACGTCGTTGCCGACGTCCGACCCGACTGGACCGCCATCTGGTACGGCTCCCAGAAGGCCTGGTTCTCCAACCCGGGCGGTCAGTACACCTCCCTGGTGAACACCGCGAAGACGGTGGTGAAGCCGGTCGGTACGACCCCTGTCAAGGTCTACGGCCGCGCCTACCCCGAGCCGGCGGCGTACACCGGGACGGGCGTGAGCGTCCAGGACGGTCAGTTCGGCAAGAACTCCGATCCGCTGACCAAGTACACGATCCCGGCAGGCCAGGCGTACATCGCCGCGGGCGCCGAGGTCTACGGCGACTACTACTCCAGCGCGTTCAACACGGACGGAACCCGCGTCCAGGGGACGACCAAGTTCATCCCCATCCACTACAACCACCGCATCGCGTGGGTGCAGTCCGCGGACGTGCAGGTGGTTCCCGCCACCGCTCCCGTCCCCGCGAACACCCGCTACAACCTCCTCGCCCGTGACACCTCCGGTGTCCTCTGGCAGTACCAGGGCACCGGCAGCGCCACCGCGCCGTTCCTGACGCGGTACCGGGTCGGGGGTGGCTGGGGGGTCTACAACGCCGTCACGGCGATGACCGCCCTGCACGCCGACGGCACCGGTGACGCCGTCGCCCGCGACGCCTCCGGCGTGCTCTGGTACTACCAGGGCAGCGGCAACCCGTCGGCGCCGTTCAAGGCGCGGCTCAGGACCGGTGGCGGCTGGCAGATCTACGACCAGATCATGGGCGTGCGCGACCTGACCGGCGACGGCAAGGCCGACCTGATCGCCCGTGAGAAGTCGGGTGTCATCTGGCTGTACAAGGGCACGGGCACCCCGGCCGTGCCGTTCGCGCCCCGCGTGAAGGTCGGCACCGGCTGGCAGATCTACAACAACATCGTCAGCACCGGCGACCTGACCTCCGACGGCAAGCCGGACCTGATCGGCCGCGACGCGAACGGGATCATCTGGCTGTACAAGGGCACCGGCAGCGCCACCGCCCCGTACGCACCGCGCGTCCAGGTCGGCACCGGCTGGAAGATCTACAACAGCATCGTGGGACCGAGCGACCTCACCGGCGACGGCAAGGTGGACTTCGTGGCCCGCGACGGTTCCGGCGTCCTGTGGCTGTACAAGGGCACCGGCAGCGCGACCGCCCCGTACGCCCCGCGCGTGCAGGTCGGTCCGGGCTGGCAGAGCTACAACCTGATCTTCTGATCGGGTAGTCCGACCGGCCTCGGGGCCCGGTCCGCGCCGTCCACGGTGCGGACCGGGCCCCGTTTCCGTGTCCCGTCGGGTTACAGTGCTCGCATGTTCGCGCCTCAGATCCAGAACTGGTGGTGGACCGCTCATCCGGCGGCCCACTGATCGCGCGTACACCGACTGACACGCGAAGGCCGCCCGAGAGGCGGCCTTTTCTCGTACCCGGGCCGTCTCCTCCTCTCCGTAGTCCTCCCGGAAGGAACCGACCCGCCCATGGACCTCTCCCGTCTCCTCGACGCCTCCTGCCCGCCCTTCGCCCTGCTCCGCAGGCGCACCCCCGGCCGTGACCACGACACCGTCGAGGTGCTGATCGGCCGGGTCCACGAGGCCGAGCGCCTCGCGGAGCTTCCCGTCGGCCCGCTGCCGACGCTCGCGCTCGTGCCCTTCCGGCAGATCCGGGAGCGCGGCTTCGACGTACGGGACGACGGCACCCCGCTCTCCGTGCTCGTGGCGGACGAGACGTACGAGCTGCCGCTCGCGGAGGCGCTCGCGCAGCTTCCCGCGCACGACGTGACCGTGGAGCGCGGAGGGTTCGACGTCTCGGACGAGGAGTACGCCGGGACCGTGCGGCGGGTCATCGACGAGGAGATCGGCTCCGGCGAGGGCGCGAACTTCGTCATCCGGCGGACGTACACCGGCGAGATCCCGGGCTTCGGCCGGGCCGACGCCCTCGCGCTCTTCCGGCGGCTGCTCGCCGGCGAGCGCGGCGCGTACTGGACGTTCGTCGTGCACACCGGCGACCGGACGCTCGTCGGGGCGAGCCCCGAGGTGCACGTCCGGATGTCGGGAGGCACGGTCGTGATGAACCCGATCAGCGGCACGTACCGCTACCCGGCCGGGACCGCGCCCACCGCCGAGGGCCTCCTCGCCTTCCTCGCCGACCGGAAGGAGACGGAGGAGCTCTCCATGGTGGTCGACGAGGAGCTCAAGATGATGTGCACGGTCGGCGACATGGGCGGGGTGGTGATCGGCCCGCGCCTGAAGGAGATGGCCCATCTCGCGCACACCGAGTACGAGTTGCGCGGCCGGTCCTCGCTCGACGTGCGGGAGGTGCTGCGGGAGACGATGTTCGCGGCGACCGTGACCGGCTCGCCCGTGCAGAACGCCTGCCGGGTGATCGAGCGTCACGAGGCCGGTGGGCGCGGCTACTACGCGGGGGCGCTCGCCCTGCTCGGCACGGACGAGGGCGGCGCCCAGACGCTCGACTCGCCCATCCTGATCCGGACGGCCGACATCGACGCCGGCGGACGGCTGCGGGTGCCGGTCGGCGCGACCCTCGTCCGGCACTCGGACCCGGCGGGCGAGGTCGCGGAGACCCACGCGAAGGCGGCCGGCGTGCTCACCGCCCTGGGGGTACGGGAGGGGCGGCCGTCCGGCGGCCCCGCGCCGGCCCCGGCCCTCCTCGCCGACGATCCGCGGGTGCGGGCCGCCCTGGACGCGCGGCGGGCGGATCTGGCGCCGTTCTGGCTGAAGATGCAGGTCCGGTCGGCCGAGCTGTCGGGCCACGCCCTCGTGATCGACGCCGAGGACACCTTCACGGCGATGCTGGCGCACGTCCTGCGCTCCTCGGGCCTCGACGTGTCGGTGCTCCGCTACGACGAACCGGGGCTGCGCGAGCTGGCGCTGACCCACGAGGGGCCGGTGGTCCTCGGCCCCGGGCCCGGGAACCCCTCGGACGCCGCCGACCCGAAGATGCGCTTCCTGCGCGGCCTGACGGCGGACCTCGTACGGGACCACCGGCACGGGCTCCTCGGCGTCTGCCTGGGGCACGAGCTGATCGCCGCCGAACTGGGTCTGGAGATCGTCCGCAAGCGGACGCCGTTCCAGGGGGCCCAGGTGCGGATCGACCTGTTCGGGCAGGAGCGGACGGTCGGCTTCTACAACAGCTTCACCGCCCGCTGCGACGACCGGACGGCGACGGAGCTGGCACTGCACCGGATCGAGGTGAGCCGGGACGCGGCGACCGGCGAGGTGCACGCGCTGCGCGGGCCGGGCTTCGCGGGGGTGCAGTTCCACCCCGAGTCCGTCCTGACGCTCGAAGGGGCCGCGCTGACCGCCTCGCTCCTCGCGGGGGTGCTCGTCTGACTAGGGCCTGTCCGGCGGATCAGGGGCGGACAGGCCCTAGCCTCTCGGGACCAGGACGTTCTCGCTGCGCCGCCCCGCGGTGTAGTCGAGGACGTTCCGGACCGTGGTGTCGATGATCTGGCCGACCGCGTCCACGGTGAAGTACGCCTGGTGGGAGGTGACCACCACGTTCGGGAAGGTCACCAATCGGGCCAGGGTGTCGTCCTCGACGACCTCGAGGGACTTGTCGAGGAAGAAGAGCCCCGCCTCCGCCTCGTACACGTCGAGGCCGACACCGGCGAAGCGTCCGCCCCGGAGTTCGACCACCAGCGCCTCGGTGTCGATGAGGCCGCCACGGCTGGAGTTCACCAGGATGGCGTCGTCCTTCATGATCTTGAGGGCGGCGGCGTCGATGAGGTGCTGGGTGGCGGGGAGCAGCGGCACGTGCAGGCTGATGAGGTCGGCCTCGGCGAGGAGCTGTTCCTTCTCGACGTACGTCATGCCGAGCGCGACGCAGGCGGGGTTCTCGGCGACGTCCCAACCGAGGAGGTTCATGCCGAAGCCGTGGGCGATCCTGGTGAAGGCCTCGCCGATCTTGCCGGTGCCGAGGACGCCGACGGTACGGCCCCGCAGGTCACGGCCCATCAGTCCGTCGAGCCGGAAGTCGAAGTCGCGGGTGCGGTTGGAGGCGCGGACGATCCGGCGGTTGACGGCCGTCGCGAGGGTCCACGCGAACTCGGCGACGGAGTACGGCGAGTAGTACGAGACGCGGGCGACGGTGAGGCCCAGGCGCTCGGCGACCTCCAGGTCGATGTTGTTGAAGCCCGTCGAGCGCTGGGCGATCATCTGCGTCCCGCCGGCGGCGAGGGTCTGCAGGACCCGGTTGTTCAGGTTGGCGTTGACGCTGGTGGAGACGATCTCGTAGCCGGCCGCGATGGGGGCGGTGTCCTCGCTGAGGAAGACGCTCAGGCAGCGGACGTCGTGGTGCCCCGCGAACGCCTTCTCGATCAGGGGCTTCTCGTCCGCCTGCACGCCGAATGCCAGGATTTCCACGAGATTCCCCTCAGGACGGTGATGGGTCGTATGTCCGCACTCCTGGCGAATATACGACCCTTGCCGTCGGCGCGCCCGGCCCCGGGACTCAGGCGTCGTCGAGGCCCCGCTCGATGGCGTACCGGACGAGTTCCACCCGGTTGTGCAGCTGGAGCTTGCCCAAGGTGTTCTGGACGTGGTTCTGCACCGTGCGGTGCGAGATGACCAGGCGCTCGGCGATCTGCTTGTAGCTGAGCCCCTTGGCGACGAGCCGCAGGACCTCGGTCTCGCGCTCGGTCAGCTGCGGGGCCTTCGGCTCGTCGCCGCCCGTCGCCGGGACCGGCTCGGACGCGAGCCTGCGGTACTCGCCGAGGACCAGACCGGCGAGACCGGGGGTGAAGACGGGGTCGCCGACCGCGGTCCGCCGCACGGCGTCGATCAGCTCCTCCGTACTGGCCGACTTGAGGAGGTAGCCGGTGGCGCCGGACTTGACCGCCTCCAGGACGTCGGCGTGCTCACCGCTCGCCGAGAGGACGAGGACCCGCAGTTCGGGCCGGCCGCCGACCAGCTCCTTGCACACCTGGACGCCCGGCTTCACCGGCAGGTTGAGGTCCAGGACCAGGACGTCCGGGGTCACCGTCCGGGCACGGCGCACCGCCTGCTCGCCGTCGCCCGCGGTGGCCACCACGTCGAGGCCCGCTTCGGCCAGGTCGCGGGCGACCGCGTCCCGCCACATCGGATGGTCGTCGACGACCATCACCCTGATCGGCCGCTCGGCCTGCTGCTCGTTCATCTTCCTCGTCCTGCCTTCCCCCGTGGAACCTTCAACTCGACTTCCGTGCCCTGGCCGGGTACCGAGATCAGCTCGGCCGTGCCGCCCAGCTCCCGCAGTCTCCCCCGGATGGAGAGGGCGACGCCCATCCGGCCCTCGCCCTCCGCCTGCGCGAGGCGGCCCTCCGGGATGCCGGGGCCGTCGTCCCTGACGGTGACGATCACCTCGTCCGGCCAGTCCTCGACGAGGATCCAGGCCTGGGCGTCCTCCCCCGCGTGCACCCGCACGTTGTCCAGGGCGGCGCCGACGGCGGCGGCCAGCTCGCGGGCGGCGGGCGGTGGCAGGAGGACCGGGGCGCCCGGCTCGGAGAGGGTGACCCGGGCCCCGGCGCGCGGCGCGAGGAGGACCCTGAGGTCGACGGGCGTGTCGTCGTCCGGGTCGTCGACCTCGACGACCCGGACCACGGCCCCCTCGGACTCGTCCTCGGAGACCAGGCTCGGCCGGGTCAGTCCGCCCGCGACGAGGGTACGGAGGGCCACCTCCTGCTCCCCCGCCATCCGGCCCAGTTCGGCGGCCTCGCCGCCGAGCGCCGTGCCGCGCCGCTGCACCATCGCGAGGACCTGCAGGACGCTGTCGTGGATGTCCCGGGCGAGCCGCTCCCGCTCCCGGGTCGCGGCCTCGATCTCCAGGGCGCGGGCGAGGGTGCGCTCGGAGGCGCGGGCGACCTCGACCACGTATCCGATGGCGATGGAGGCCACCCAGACGAGCAGGACGTTGTGGAGGGTGTCCCGGCTGGGGTGGCCGCGCTCGACGATGTTGGCGACCGCGACGATGGAGGAGGCGACTCCGGCCCAGCGCCAGCCGCCCTTGATGGCGAAGGCGAGGACGGATCCCGCGGTCCATATCGACGGCAGGGTGGGGCCGTCGATCGTCTGGGCGTGGGCGTCGGCGAGGGGGGTGAGGAGGATGCCGACGAGGGCGATGGTGAGGTCGACGCAGAGGAAGCGCTTGGTGCAGCTGGCCGCGTTCGCCACCTTCGGAAGGGTGGCGAGGGTCCACACGCACATCACCGCCAGATAGGCGACGGCGACCCAGGGCCGCTCGTACCGCTCCCGCCCGAAGGCGAACAGCAGGACGGCGTAGACCATCGTCAGGACGCGGTAGCCGGTGAGCGCCCGCCACAACGGCTGCTCCACCGACATGCGCACGACACGCTCGCGCTTGGCCATCTCCCCCACCCCCGGGCGTCCCGCGAGGGACGCCTACCCGCCGGACTGTTACGCGCCCGGGCCTACCCGCCGGACTGTTACGCGCCCGGGCCTACCCGCCGGACTGTTACGCCCGGAACTACCGCCGGACTCCTACGCGCCGGTGCTCACGCGCCGGACTCTTCCCGGGCCGCGATCTCGGCCTTGACGGCCTCCTTGGCCGCCTTCTCCGCATCCGCGATCTGCCGCTTGGCGGCGGTCGCGTAGATGTCGACGTACTCCTGGCCGGACAGCTTCATGATCTCGTACATGACCTCGTCGGTCACCGAGCGGAGGATGAAGCGGTCGCCCTCCATGCCCTGGTAGCGGGTGAAGTCCAGCGGCTTGCCGATCCGGATCCCCGGCCGCATCAGCTTGGGGACGACCTTGCCGGGCGGCTGGATCTTCTCGGTGTCGATCATGGCGACCGGGATCACCGGCGCGCCGGTGGCCAGGGCCACCCGCGCCAGACCGCCGGGCTTGCCCCGGTAGAGGCGCCCGTCGGGCGAGCGGGTGCCCTCGGGGTAGATCCCGAAGAGCCCGCCCTTCTCGATGACCTCGATGCCGGCCTTGATCGCCGCCTCGCCCGCGCCCCGCGCACCCGAACGGTCCACCGGGAGCTGGCCGACGCCCTTGAAGAAGGCGGCCGTCAGCTTGCCCTTCACGCCCGGCGAGGTGAAGTACTCCGCCTTGGCGATGAAGGTGACCTTGCGGTCGAGGACGGCGGGGAGGAAGAAGGAGTCGGAGAACGACAGGTGGTTGCTCGCCAGGATCGCGGGCCCCTCGGCGGGAATGTTCTCCAGACCCTCCACCCAGGGCCGGAAGGCAAGCTTCAGGGACCCTCCGAGGGAGAACTTCATTGCGCCGTAGATCAACTCGCCATGCCTTCCGTGTGCCGTGGCGACGACTTTATCCCGTACCGGCGTACGGCCCCCGCTACGGCCCTGGTCGGTGTCGGTCCGGTCGCGTACCGTGAAGGTCCTTCCCCATTTTCCGTCGCTCCGGCGCACCTGAAGACGCCGAAGTCGCAACCGAACAGGAGACCCCGGTGCCGGTCCTTCCCGGAGCCGAGCCGTACCGCCACGAGGGCGGAGAGGTCGGCGTTCTTCTCTGCCACGGATTCACCGGTTCCCCGCAGTCACTGCGCCCGTGGGCGGAGTACCTCGCCGAGCGCGGTCTGACGGTGTCCCTGCCCCTGCTGCCCGGCCACGGCACCCGCTGGCAGGACATGCAGCTCACCACCTGGCACGACTGGTACGCGGAGGTGGACCGGGCACTGCGCGAGCTCCTGGAGCGGTGCGAGACCGTCTTCGTGTTCGGCCTCTCCATGGGCGGGGCGCTGACCCTGCGGCTCGCCGCCCAGCACGGGGACGCCGTGAAGGGCATCGTCCTGGTGAATCCGGCCAACAAGGTGCATGGTCTGGCCGCGCACGCGCTGCCGGTCGTCCGCCATCTGATCCCGTCGAACCCGGGCATCGCCAGCGACATCGCCAAGGAGGGCGTGACCGAGGTCGGCTACGACCGGGTGCCGCTGCACGCCGCGCACTCCCTGCGCCGGTTCTTCCGGACCGTGGACGCGGAGCTCCCCCAGGTGACCCAGCCGGTGGTGCTGCTCCACAGCCCGCAGGACCACGTCGTGCCCCCGGCCGACTCGGCCCGGATCCTCTCCCGGATCTCCTCGACGGACGTCCGGGAGATCCTGCTGGAACAGAGCTACCACGTGGCGACGTTGGACCATGACGCGGAGCGGATCTTCGACGAGAGCCTGGCCTTCGTCGAGCGTCTCGCTCCGGGTCTGGTCGACGGAAAGGGGAGCAGGAGCGGTGGCTGAACAGCAGGACGGCGGCGAACGGGAGCCGCAGCCCATCGACGAGGAGGCGGCCTGGGCCGCGATCGTCGCCGGGTACGGCGACGAGCCCGTGGATCCGCCGGAGGCGAAGCCGTTCCGGACCATCGAGAACCTGTCGCTGCCGGAGCCCGAAAGCACAGATGACGCGGACGCGGAAGGGAGCGACGGGGGCGGTGGGACCCGGCCCGTGAAGCCGCGGCCGACGGTCGGTGAGGGTACGCCCTGGAAGCCGAAGCCGAAGCCCGACACCGCCGAGACCACGCCGGAGGCGTCCGGGGGACCCGAGGCGGAGGGGGACGAGGGTCCGGAGGACGACGGTCCCGCGCGCCCCGCGCTCGGCAGCTCCGTCGTCTTCGCTCCCGGGGTCCGGCCCAGCGGCCCCCGGGACTACTCGCCCGCCGAACCGGAGGACGCCCCCGGTGGCTCCGAGGAGGGCCACTTCGTCCCGCCGGAGCCCCCGCCGCTGCCCGAGGCGGACACGACGACCAAGTTCGCCTGGCTCGCCGTGGTCGGCGGCCCGGTACTGATGCTGCTCGCGGTCCTGCTCCGGTGGGACATGACCTGGTGGCTGACGACGCTGTGCGTCGGCGGCTTCCTTGGCGGCTTCGCCACCCTGGTGGGGCGCATGAAGCACGACGACGATGACGACGGCTTCGACGACCCGGGCCGCGGCGCGGTGGTCTGACCTCTTGACGCCGCCCTCGCACCGCTCGGCGCCAGGGGCGCCTCGCGGGCTTCGGGCGGCTGCGCCGGACTCCGTCCGCCGAGCCGGTGGCGGGCACCCCGGCCGACGGGCGGGCGGCCCTCAGTTCGCCGCGGGGACGCGGACCGCCGCGAGCACCGGAAGGTGGTCGGTGGCGGCCCGCAGATCCGCCGGATCGAGGTCGGTCGGCACCCCGCAGCCGAGGAACTCGACGCCCGGGGTGGCCATGATCGCGTCGATCCGCTGGTGCGGGTCGGCGGGTGTCGAGGTGTTGGCGCCGCCCCAGGGGCTGACCTCCCAGCCGTCCTGGAGCTCCTTCGCCAGCCGGCGGAAGGCGGGGCCGTCGGGCCGTTCGTTGAGGTCGCCCGCGACGAGGGCGTACGGGGTCCCCAGGGCGGCGACCTGTTCGAGGACCATCCCGGCCTGGGCGTACCGCTCCTCCTTCCGCAGGCTCAGATGGCAGCTGACCAGACCGACCCGGGCCCCGGCGAAGCGGACGACGGCCGTCGCCAGACCGCGCCGGTGGAGGCCGGGGGTGAGCGGCAGCAGCACGTCCTCGGTGCGTTCCACGGTGGCCCGCAGGGAGCAGAGCAGCATCGGTCCGGCCGCGGTGGCGCCGCCGCTGAGGACGACGAGCTCGCTCTTGGCGGCGAGCCGGGCGGCGTGCTTGCGCCAGCGGAAGAAGCGCGGGGCCTCCTGGACGAAGACGAGGTCGGGCGCGCAGGCCCGGATCACCCGGGCGAGGGCGTCCTCGTCGTCGCGCATCGAGCGCACGTTGTAGCTGAGGACCCTGAGGACGGCCGAACCGTCCGCCTCGGTCCGGGAGTTGGGCAGCTCACTGATCGCCATGCCACGTAACGTACGACAACCGCCCGCCGCGTCCGGGAGGACGCGGCGGGCGGTTGTCGTGAAGGGGTGTGTCAGCCGGTGCGTCAGCCCTGGCGGGCCAGGTCGGCCGCGCCGACCAGGCCCGCCTTGTTGCCCAGCTGGGCGGCGAGGACCTGGGCGTGCGGACGCCACTGTCCGCCGATCAGCCAGCGCCGGAAGGACTTGCGGATCGGGTCGAGGACGAGGTCGCCCTCGTCCGAGACGCCGCCGCCGACGATGAACGCCGAGGGGTCGAAGAGCGAGGCCAGGTCGGCGAGACCGGCGCCCGCCCAGCGGGCCAGCTCCCGGAAGGAGTCGATGGCCACCGGGTCGCCCGCACGGGCGGCCTGGCTGACGTGCTTGCCCTCGATGCCCTCGGGGGTGCCGTCGCCGAGGGCGAGCAGGACCTCCGCGCGCTCCGGGGTGGCGTTGGCGCGCTGCCTGGCGTACCGGACGAGGGCACGCCCGGAGGCGTACTGCTCCCAGCAGCCCTGGCTGCCGCAGCCGCACAGGAGTCCGTCCGGGACGACCCGGATGTGGCCGAACTCGGCGGCCACGCCGAAGCGTCCGCGGCGCAGCTTGTTGCCGATGATGATGCCGCCGCCGAGACCGGTGCCGAGGGTGATGCAGATGACGTCCTCGTGGCCCTGGCCGGCGCCGAACCTGTACTCGCCCCAGGCGGCCGCGTTGGCGTCGTTCTCGACGACGACGGGCAGGCCGACGCGCTGCTCGACCTTGTCCTTGAGCGGCTCGTGCCGCCAGTCGATGTTCGGCGCGAAGAGGACGGTGGCACGCTTGTCGTCGACGTAACCGGCGGCGCCGATGCCGACGGCCTCGATCGAGTGGCCCTTGCCGGCTTCGGACACGGCGGCGCTGATCGCGTCGACGATGCCTTCGGGGGTCGGCGGGGTGGGCACCTTGTGCGTGTCGAGGATGTTGCCCTCCTCGTCGACCACGCCGGCCGCGATCTTCGTGCCGCCGATGTCGACGCCGATGGTGAGTCCCATGTGTCCCTCAGTTTTCGGTCGAGCCCCGCTAGGGCCCACCGTACCCGAGGGGGACGGGCGTCCCGGTCAGTCGAGGTCGATGTGCTGCCCGGTTCCCGGCCCTTCGTCGTCCTTGCGGTCGTCCTCGCCCGGCCCGTCCGCGTCGCGGCGGGGGTCGCGCGGGTCGTCTGCCGGCACCGTGCCTTCGCGGGTCCAGCGGCGCTCGTGGCCCTCGACGGCGGAGCGGTAGGCGGCGAGCAGTTCGTTCCCGGCGGCGGCGAGGTGGTCGAAGACCTGCGGGTTGCGCTCGATGACGGGCTCGACGGCGGCCTTGGCCTGGCTGACGAGCTGCTGCACGGTCTGCGCGGCCTGGCCGGCGAGCAGCGGGTTCCCGAGGCCGCCGGCGACCTTGTCGGCGACGGCGTCGAAGAGCTTGCGGAACTCCTCCGCGGGCGAGCCGGGTCCCTCTCCGCGCTCTGCCCTGCGGCGGGCCTTCTCCGCCTCCAGGTCCTCGGCGCACGCCTTGGCCCAGGCGTCCGAATCGCTCATGGCGTACTCCTCACTGGCTGGTACTTCGAAGGTACACGCCCCCTCAAGGGGTACGGGGCCAGAGGCCGGGGTCCGGGGTGAAGCGCACCCGGAGGTCTCCTTCGACGAGCCCGGCGCCGGTGACGGTGCAGCGCCGCAGGGCGCCCGGCAGGGGCACGTTGCGGCGGAAGGCGCCGACGGTGAGGAGCAGTTCGTCACCCCGACGGACGAGGGACAGCTCCTCCTTGACGGCCCCGGGCAGGGGGATGTGCCAGACGAGGACGCCGTCCTCCTCGCGCCGGTCCTCGACGGGCCACTCCGGGGCGGGCGCGGGGCCCTGGGCGGCGGCGGGCCGTGCGGGCGCGAGCAGCGCGAGGTCCTCGGGTCCGCGCGGGTCCCGGCCGAGGTGGGGCAGCTCGTCGAGGACACAGCCGGTGACGGGGCCGGTGGCGGCACGGAGCTCCGCCAGGTGCCGGTGCTGCTGGGCGGTGAGTCCGGCGAGCCAGGGGTCCTCGGAGTCGGCGGGCAGCAGCCGGTTGGCGACGACGGCGTCGAGGGCCAGGCCCTGGAGGGCGAGGCCGAGCCGGGCGGTGCGCAGGGCGCGGCCGGCGGCGGGGCCCGGTTCGAGGACGAGGCGGACGCCGGTGGTGGGGGCGTCGACGACGGCCTGCACGGCGGCGAGCTCGGCCTCCCAGCGGGCGGTGGTCTCGTACAGCCACTGCGCGGGCATCGGGACGCCGGCGAGCTGGGCGAGCATCGGGCGCAGGGCGCGGGCGGCCTGCCGTTCGGGGGGCAGGAGGCGGCGCAGGTAGCGGCGGAGCTGCTCGGGCAGGGCGAGGACGGCGAGGGCCTCGGGGAGCGGCGGCAGGTCGACGACGGCGAGCTCGTGGTCGCCGTCGGCGGCGTCGCGCAGGGAGCGGAGCAGGGCGAACTGGCGGCTGCCGGGGAGCTCGGTGAGTTCGGCGTCCTCGAAGGGCGCGGCGCCGAGCAGGTCGAGGGCCGTGCCGGAGCGGGCCTGGAGGGCGAGGAACTCGCGGCGGAAGTCGGCGTCCGGTGCGGGGCGCAGGACGCGGAGGCCGTCGCCGCCCAGGAGCGGGTCGGCGTCCTCGGAGACGAGCAGGACCCGGCGACCGGCCCGCGCCTCGGCGAGGGCGGTGGCGGCGGCGACGGTGGTGCGTCCGGCGCCGCCGAGGCCGGTGACAAGGATGATCCGCATGCCGCGGAACGTTACCGGCCCCGGCCGCTCACCAGCCCGGAGGGGCTACCGGCCCGACTCGACGCGCTTCTTCAGGCCGGCGAGGGCGCGGTCGATGATGACCTTCTCCGCCTTGCGCTTGATCATGCCGAGCATGGGGATCTTCACGTCGACGGTCAGCTGGTAGGTGACCTCGGTGCGGTCGCCGCCGCCGAGCGGGGCGAGCCGGTAGGAGCCGTCGAGGGAGCGGAGCATCTGGGACTTGACCAGGGTCCAGCTGACCTCGTCGGCGCCGGTCCAGGTGTAGGCGAGGGTGTGGTCGTCCTTGATCGCACCGGCGTCGAGGAGCAGCCGGACCCTCTCCGCGCGGCCGGAGGCGTCCGTCTCCAGGACCTCGGCCTCCTTCACCTCGCCCGTCCACTCGGGGTAGCGGGCGAAGTCGGCGATCACGCCCATGACGTCGGCCGGCGCCGCCTCGATGGTGATGCTCGAGCTGGTGTGTTCGGCCATCGTGCTGGCTCCTCCACTGTGCGGTCCGGCGGAAATCGAGGGAAGTCGCGGGGCACGGGCGTGCCGACGGAAGGCTATCGCGCCCGGGCGCCGGGCCCGTCACCACGGGCCCGGGCGGCGGGCGCACCACTCCGGTGGCGCCGGCTCACCACTCCAGGGCGTACGGCGTGCCCGTCGAGGCGAAGTGGCCGACGTTGACGCACTCGGTCGAGCCGATCCGCATCCGCCGGGCGAGCGGCTGGTGGACGTGGCCGAAGAGGGCGTAGCGGGGCCGGCTGCGCCGGATCGCGTCGAGCAGCGCCCGGCTGCCGCGTTCGAAGCGGCGGGCGACGGTGTCGTACGTCAGCTCCGGCACGTCCGGCGGGATGTGGGAGCAGAGGACGTCGACGTCGCCGAGGGCCTCGACCTTCGCCGCGTACTCCTCGTCGGAGATCTCGTACGGGGTGCTCATCGGGGTGCGCAGGCCGCCGCCGACGAAGCCGAACACGAGTCCGCCGAGCTCGACCCGCTCGCCGTCGAGGACGGTCGTCCCGGGCTGGGCGAAGTCGGGCCAGAAGCGGGGGATGTCGACGTTGCCGTAGGTGGCGTACGTGGGTGCGGGGAAGGCGGCGAAGAGTTCGGCGTACTGGCGGCGGACCGCGGCCTCGATCGCGGTCTCGCGGTCGACGTCGAGTTCGGCCCAGAGGCGGCGGCCCAGGTCACGGGCCTCGTCGAAGCGGCGGGCGGTGCGCAGTTCCACGAGCCGGTCGGCGTTCTCGACGCCGAAGAGGTCGGGGAAGATCCCGCGGCTGTGGTCGGCGTAGTCGAGGAAGAGGACCAGGTCCCCCAGGCATATGAGGGCGTCGGCGCCGTTCCCCGCCCTGGCGAGGTCGTCGGCGTTCCCGTGCACGTCACTGACCACATGGACTCGCATGGGCCTACTTTAGGGGGTGCGACCTGCGGTTACTTCCGAGTCGGGAAACCGGTGGACTACTCTGCGCAGAGCACCGCCATAGATGTGTGACGCACGGAACATCTGGCCGGGACCCCCTATCGGGAACCGCGTACTGATGGGTAACGTCCGGGCAGTCCAGTCGTGCTCACCCCCACTGAGCGCCCGCCAGTTCTTGGACTTCACCGGTGCATCACACAGAGCCGTGGCGCCGGCGCCCGATGAGGAGCAGCAGTCTTGCGCGAGTTCAGCCTTCCGGCCCTGTACGAGGTCCCCGCGGACGGCAATCTGACGGATCTCATCCGCCGCAACGCCTCCCAGCACCCAGATGTCGCCGTGATGGGCCGCAAGGTCGACGGCGTGTGGACCGACGTGACGGCCACGGAGTTCCTCGCGGAGGTCCGGGGGGCCGCCAAGGGCCTGATCGCTGCCGGTGTCGAGCCGGGCGACCGGGTCGCGCTGCTGTCGCGTACGCGGTACGAGTGGGTGCTGCTCGACTTCGCGATCTGGAGCGCGGGCGGCGTGACCGTACCGGTGTACGAGACGAGCTCGCCGGAGCAGATCCAGTGGATCCTCGGCGACTCGGGCGCCACCCTGGTGCTGGTCGAGAGCGCGGCGCACCAGGAGTCGGTGGAGTCCGTCAAGGCGAACCTGCCGCAGCTCAAGGCCGTGTGGCAGATCGAGGACGACGCGGTCGCGCGGCTCACCGCCACCGGCGCGGACGTCTCCGACGAGCTGCTGGACGCGCGCATGTCGGCGGCGAACGCGGACGACCCGGCGACGATCGTCTACACCTCGGGCACGACGGGCCGCCCGAAGGGCTGTGTCCTGACCCACCGGGCCTTCTTCGCCGAGTGCGGCAACGTGGTGGAGCGACTGAAGCCCCTCTTCCGTACCGGCGAGTGCTCGGTGCTGCTGTTCCTGCCCGCCGCGCACGTCTTCGGGCGGCTCGTCGAGGTCGCGTCCGTGATGGCGCCGATCCGTCTCGGCTGCGTCCCGGACATCAAGAACCTGACGGACGAGCTGGCCTCGTTCCGGCCGACGCTGATCCTGGGCGTGCCGCGGGTCTTCGAGAAGGTCTACAACTCGGCCCGGGCGAAGGCGCAGGCCGACGGCAAGGGCAAGATCTTCGACAAGGCCGCGCACACGGCCATCGCGTACAGCCGGGCGCTGAGCACCCCGCAAGGCCCGTCCTTCGGTCTGAAGCTGAAGCACAAGGTCTTCGACAAGCTGGTCTTCAGCAAGCTGCGGGCGGTGCTCGGCGGGCGCGGCGAGTACGCGATCTCGGGCGGCGCGCCGCTCGGCGAGCGGCTCGGCCACTTCTTCCGCGGCATCGGCTTCACGGTCCTGGAGGGCTACGGCCTGACGGAGTCGTGCGCGGCGACGGCGTTCAACCCCTGGGACCGGCAGAAGATCGGCACGGTCGGTCAGCCGCTGCCGGGCTCGGTGGTGCGGATCGCCGACGACGGCGAGGTGCTGCTGCACGGCGAGCACGTCTTCTCGCGGTACTGGAACAACGAGACGGCGACCGCCGAGGCGCTTGCGGACGGCTGGTTCCACACGGGCGACATCGGCACCCTCGACGAGGACGGCTACCTGGCGATCACCGGCCGGAAGAAGGAGATCCTGGTGACGGCGGGCGGCAAGAACGTCGCCCCGGCGGTCATCGAGGACCGGATCCGGGCGCACGCGCTCGTCGCGGAGTGCATGGTGGTCGGCGACGGGCGTCCGTTCGTGGGCGCGCTGGTCACGATCGACGAGGAGTTCCTCGGCCGCTGGGCCGCCGAGCACGGCAAGCCGGCGGGTTCGACGGCGGCCTCGCTGCGCGCCGACGCGGAGCTCGTGGCGGAGGTCCAGCGGGCGATCGACGACGGCAACGCGGCCGTCTCCAAGGCGGAGTCGGTCCGCAAGTTCCGTATCCTCCCGGCCCAGTTCACCGAGGAGGCGGGTCACATCACCCCGTCCCTGAAGCTGAAGCGGAACGTGGTGGCGAAGGACTTCGCGGACGAGATCGAGGCGATCTACAGCGCCTGATCCGAAGGGCGCACGTACGGCCGGGAGGCCCGGAGCGACATCGCTCCGGGCCTCCCTGCCGTTCCTGTCCTCACGCGGGCCTGCGCGGCCCTACAGCAGCTCCTTGAGCCGCTCCGCGAGGAGGTCCCAGCGCCACTTCTCCTCCACCCAGGCACGCCCCCGCTCGCCCATGCGGGCGCGCAGCCCGGGGTCGAGGAGGAGGGTGGTGACGCGGTCCGCGGTGTCCTCGGAGGACTCGCCTCGGACGACCCAGCCGGTCTCGCCGTCGAGGACGGCGTCGGGGGCGCCGCCGGAGTCGCCCGCGACGACCGGGAGGCCGGTGGCGGAGGCCTCCAGGTAGACGATGCCGAGACCCTCGACGTCGAGGCCGCCGCGCCGGGTGCGGCAGGGCATGGCGAAGACGTCTCCTGCCCCGTAGTGGGCGGGCAGCTCGGACCAGGGGACGGCGCCGGTGAAGCGTACGGATCCGGCCACGCCGGCCTCGGCCGCGAGGCGGCGCAGATCCTTCTCGTACGGGCCGCCGCCGACGATCAGGAGGACCGTGTCCGGGACCCGGCGGAGGATCCGCGGCATCGCCCGGATCAGGGTGTCCTGGCCCTTGCGCGGGACCAGCCGGGAGACGCAGACGACGACGGGTCGGTCGCTGAGCCCGAGGCGGGCGCGGACCTCCGCGCCGCCCGAGTCGGGGTGGAAGGTCTTCTCGTCGACGCCGGGCGGAAGCTGCGTCATCCGGCCTGCGGCGGCGGGTGTGAGGGCCGCGGCGATCCGGGAGCGGGTGTACTCGCCGAGGTAGGTGATGGTGTCCGTACCCTCACCGATCCGCCTCAACAGCTGCCTGGAGGCGGGGAGTTGGGCCCAGCCCGCCTCATGGCCGTGGGTGGTGGCGACGAGTCGCCGGGCGCCCGCGCGGCGCAGCGCGGGGGCCATCAGGCCAAGGGGTGCGGCGGCGCCGAACCACACGGATTCACAGCCGTGCTCACGGAGGAGCGCGGTGGCCCGTGAGGTGACCCGAGGAGTCGGCAGCAGCATGGTGGTGCGATCCCGCACGACCGTGAAAGGCTGTTCGGCGTCGAACGCGGCCGTCGCCTCGATCCCCTCGCGGCTGCGCTTCCAGGTGGAGGCGTAGACCACGATCTGTTCGGGATCCAGGCGGAGTGCCATGTTGTGCAGGAAGGCCTGGATTCCGCCGGGACGCGGCGGGAAGTCGTTGGTTACGATCAGGGTCTTGTGCATCGTGGCCGACAGTACCGCGCGCGCATCCACCGCCCAGCACCACCACTCCCCCGCGTCAGCGGGCCGACAGGACAAGGACGAGCCAGTGATGACGGGCGCAGTGGGAAAGTGGTCACGGTCACTCGCGGAACTGCGGCTGCCGCTCGGACTCTGGGCCCTGACCCGGATCGTCCTCCTGCTGCTGGTCTTCAAGGTCGTGGTGATCCCGGGTCCGGACATCACGTTCGACATCGAGGACATCTATCAGGGCTGGTACGAGGTCCTGCGGACCGGCACGTACCCGCTGGACGACGTGACCTGGCAGTACCCGCCGGCCGCCGCGTTCGCGGTCCTCGCCCCCGGGCTGCTGCCCTTCCTCGGCTACTCGGCCGCCTTCTTCGTCCTCGCCTTCCTCTGTGACGCGTTCGTCCTGGGACTGCTCCTGTACACCGGCCGCCGGGCCGGCCGCTCGTCGCGCGGCGCCTGGATGTGGATCGCGGGCGTCGCCCTGCTCGGCCCGACCGCCTACGCCCGGTACGACGTGATGGTGACCGCCGTCGCGGTGGCGGCGCTGCTCGCGGCGGGCCGCAGCCCGCGCGTCCTCGGCGCCCTCGCCGGGTTCGGCGCGGTCCTGAAGGTGTGGCCGGTGCTGCTGCTCGCGGGCACTCCGAAGGGGCGGGCGACCCTCCGCTCCTGGCCGGCGGCGGTGGGCGCGGCCGCGGCCGTGCTGCTGTTCTGCGTGCTGTGGATGCCGGGGGCGCTGGCCTTCCTCTCCTTCCAGCGCGACCGGGGCACGGAGGTCGAGTCGCTGGGCTCGATGGTCTTCCACGTGGCCCGGCACTTCGGCTGGGACGGCGAGGCGCGGATGAACTACGGCTCGATCGAGTTCCTCGGCCCGTACGTGTCGACGGTGTCGACGGCCGCCATGGGGCTCACCTTCGCCGCCTTCGGCTGGCTGCTGCTCTGGCGGTTCCGGGCACGCCGCTTCACCTCGTCGACGGTGGCGGACGCGGCCTTCGTGGGGGTGCTGCTGTTCACGACGACGAGCCGGGTGCTCTCCCCGCAGTACATGCTGTGGCTGGTCGGTCTCGCCGCGGTGTGCCTGGCGTACCGGTCGAGCCGGATGGAGCGGCCGGTGCACCTGGTCCTGTGGGCGACGGCGATCACGCAGTTCGAGTTCCCGGTGTGGTTCTCGCACGTGACCCGGAGCGATCCGCTGGGCATGGCGGTGCTGTTCACCCGAAACGGTCTCCTCGTCGCCGCCACGCTCATCGCCTGCCGGATCCTGTGGCGCCAGACGGTGACGGAGCCGCGCCTCGCGGCGGCCGCGCTGGTGCCCGCACAGGCGGTCAGCCCGGAGCGCGAGAAGGTCCTGTCCGGTACGCACTGAGGTCCCGCTCGGTACCCGCCGAGGACCTGGCGTTCGGGAGCGGCGCCTACCCGAGCCGCTCCCCCAGATAGGCCCGCCAGTCGGCGGTGAAGTCCTCCGGGGTGGTGTCCAGCACCTCCTGGAGCGCCTTCTCCACCGCGCCCTCACGGCCCGGGTGCGCGCCCACCGCCCGGTAGAAGTCCGTCAGCTTCGCCTCGCCCCAGCGCTCCGCGATCAGCTCGCAGGCCAGCCAGCCGCCCTCGTACGCCCGTCCCAGGGCCTCCGCGTCCCCGCCGAAGGCGAAGTCCGCATCTTCGGGGAGCCGGGCGGGCAGCTCGCCCGCGCGGACCGCGCGGCCCAGCTCGGGCGCGGCCTGGGCGGCGGTGCGGCCGGTGCCCCGGTAGGCGACCCAGTCGGCGAAGCCCTCGGAGAGCCAGACCGGGGTGGCCTTCGTGGTCTGGCCCCGGGTGGCGACGTGGGTGGTCTCATGGGTGAGGACCAGCTGCCGGCCGAAGGAGCCGAGGAGCGCGTACGCGTCCGGGTTGACGATCACCCGGTCGGCGGGGGCCGCCGGGCCGCCGCCCACCTCTCCGGTCGTGACGGCGACGATGCCCCGGTAGGAGGCTGCGGGTCCGCCGAGGAGCCGCCCCATCGCCTCGACCGAGGCGGGCACGAGGACCACGACCCGGCCCGCCCAGTTCCCGCGCCAGGCGTCCCCCACGGCGGGCACCGCCCGGTCCACCGCCGCCGCGATCTCCCGCAGCCGCTCCTTGCTCTGTCCCACGCCGAGGACGAGGCCCCGCCGACCGGTCACCACCTCGACGTCGCCCTGCTGCCACAGCTGCTGCGGGGCGCCGTCGGCGGCGCGGTCGCCGGTGACGTACCAGCGCCCGTCCCGCTCGGCGAGGTCCAGGACCCGCTCGGTGGTGGCGGGCCCCGAGTCGTAGCCCTTGATCCGGTATCCCAGCTCGGCCTCGGCGGTGGCCCTGCCCTCACCGGTCCCGTCGACATCGGTGACCCGGTAGCTCAGGCCTCCGAGCGGGATCTTCGAGAGCCGGCCGAACTCGGTGCGCGCGGCCGGTACGAGCGCGGGGTCGAGGGCCGCGAGATAGCCGGCCTCGTCCCGGTCGAGCAGCGCCCGCGCGTGCCGGTCGAGCAGGCCCTGGATCACCCCGGGCGCCGGGCCGGCCGGCTCGGGCGCCCCGCATCCGACGAGGGCGAGCAGGGCGGCCGCCAGACACGCGGCGGCGCCGCGCGCCGCTCCACTCCCCTGACCTGCCACGCCCCCGATCGTACGGGGCGCTAGGGCCTGTCCGACCCTGATCCAAAAGACAGGTCCTAGGGGGCCGCGGCCCGGGGACGGAGGTCAGACCCGGGTCACCGTCACGTGCGACATCATGTTCACCGGGTCGTAGCGGACCCGCGCGCCCGGGTAGGGGGCGTGGATGACCTGCCCGTTGCCCGCGTAGATCCCGACGTGGCTGGCGTCGCCGCGGTACGTGACGATGTCCCCGGGCTGCGCCTGCGACAGCGGCACCTGCCGGCCCGCGTACCGCTGCGCCGAGGAGGTGCGCGGCAGGCTGATCCCGGCCTGCCGGTACGACCAGACCATCAGGCCCGAGCAGTCGAAGGCGGAGGGTCCTGTCGCCCCCCACACGTACGGCTTGCCGATCATGCTGCGGGCCGCGATCACCGCGGCGGACGCCCGCGAGGAGCCCGGGGCGAGGTCGGCCATGGGCGGCAGCTCCTCGGCGGGTCCCCCGTCGCGTCCGCCGGTGCGGGAGGCCCGGTCGAAGTCGGCGCGCTCCTCGGCGGTGAGGCTCGCGAGCACCCGGCGGGCCTCGGCGAGCTTGCGCTCGACGGTGCGCTTGTGGCGGGCGACCTCGGCCCGGCTGCGCTCCAGCTCGGTCAGGGCCGTGCGTGCTTCGGAGCGCTTCTGGTCCAGCCGGCGCTGCTCCCGCTGGAGTTCGGCGAGCGTGGCGCTCTGGCGGGCGGTGATCCGGTCGAGGGCGGTGGCGCGCTCGAGGTAGCTGTCCGGGTCGGAGGAGAGCAGCAGGGCGAGGGCGGGGTCGATGCCGCCGGAGCGGTACTGGGCCCCGGCGACCAGGCCGATCACGCCGCGCATGCGGTTGATGCGCTCCTGGCCGCGGGCGAGGCCGTCCCGGGCCTGGGAGACGGTCCGGCGCAGGGCGTCCGCCTTCTCGTCCGCCCGGTTGTAGCCCTCGGTGGCCTGTTCGGCCTCCTCGAAGAGCCGGTCGACCGCGGCGCGGGTGGCCGCGGGTCCGGCCCCGGGGTCGGCGCTCGCGGGGACGGCCCCGAGGGACGCCGCCGCGGTGGCCGCGGCGGCGGTGAGGACGGTGACCCTGGCGGGTCGGCGGTGGGACGCCACGAATCGCGCTCCGTTCGGCTCGACGCAGACTGGCGCGGCAGACAGTAGCCGCTGATCAGTCCGCGTCCAACGAAGCCGATGGACACACAAAGTGACGCCCCGCCGGAGAACACAGGTCACCGGCGGGGCGTCGGGTCAGTACGCGTCGCGGCGAACCACCCGTTCGGGCGGTGTGCCGCAGCGGGTCGTGGGTCAGCCGCCGATCCGGACGCCGAACTGGAACGTGCCCATGTAGTCCATGGACTCGTAGCGGACGCTGGCGCCCGGCTTGGGGGCGTGCAGGATCGTGTTGTTGCCCGCGTACAGGCCCACGTGCGACAGGCTGTTGAAGAAGACGAGGTCGCCCGGCTTGAGCTGGCTGCGGCCGATCTTCACGCCGTCGTTCTGCTGCGTGTAGGTGGTGCGGGTGAGCTGGACGTTGGCCTGGCCGTACGCCCACTGGGTCAGACCGGAGCAGTCGTACGCGTTGGGGCCCTCGGCACCGGAGACGTACGGGTCGCCGATCTGGGTGGCGGCGGCGGCGAGCGCCGCGGCGCCGTAGCCGTTGGCGGGGACCTCGTTGCCGAGGTTCATCCGCTCGCCGGCGGCGCGGCTGGCCCGCTGCTCCTTGGCCCGCTCCTCCTCCTCCAGCTTGGCCTTCTCGGCCGCGTTGAGGGTGTTGAGGAGCTTCTGCGCCTCGGCCAGCTTGGTCTGGAACTTCTTCTTCTTCTCGCCGAGCGTCTTGCGGACGTCCTCGAGGTCGGCCAGCTTCGTGGTGGCCTCGGTCCGCTGCTGCGCGAGGGTGCGCTGCTTGGCCTGGATCGAAGTGAGCACGTCGGCCTGCTGGGCGCTCAACTGGTCGATCGCGGACGCCTTCTCGAGGTACGTGTCCGGGTCGGCGGAGAGGAAGAGCTGGAGCGCCGGGTCGATGCCGCCGGAGCGGTACTGGGCGCTGGCGACGGAACCGATCTGGTCGCGCAGGGTGTTGAGCTCCTGCTGACCGCGGGCCACCTTGTCCTGGAGCTGACCGATCTCCTGCTGCAGCTTGCCGCGGCGCTCGTCGGCGAGGTTGTACTGCTCCGTGGCCTCCTCGGCCTCGTGGTGCAGCTCGTCGACCTTCGACTTGACCTCGTCGATCTTGGGCTTGGCGGGGGCCGCCTGGGCACCGCCCTGGGCGGTGAGGGCGACGGCGGCGGCCGCGGTCGCGGTGAGCACGGTCACGCGCATGCGGCTCGGCTGCTTGGGTCGACGGTGGGACGCCACGAAGGCGAGCTCCTTCTTCCTCGAGCCGCCCAACCGGTCAGGGGCAGGCGGTTCCTCCGCCGTCACCCCGGATGGGTGATCAACCGCGCGAAGGTTCGAAGGCTGACCCTAGTGACCAAGTTGTGATCAGTTCAAATCCCACTGGCAAAAATATCGCTCGGGCACCACTTTATTTCCGTGCATCACACGGGCAGTGATGAGTAATTGACGGTCCGCCGTCCAGAATTCGGGCATAAAGCCCAGGAGTTGCGATGCGTCACGAGAGCCGCGAAAGCCGCTTCAGCAACAAGGCGGACGCCACCGGCCGCGCACCCGCCTTCGCCACCCCGTCGGCCACCTCGCGGTCGGTCGAGACCACCACGACCGGCCGGCCCGGCGGCTCCGCCCGCACCAGCTGCCGGATCAGCTCGTCCGCCGTGACGCCGGGCTTGGAGAACAGCACCCGCACCCCGCGCGGCGGCGCGAGCAGCACCGGCGCGGCCAGCTCCGCCCCGTCGAAGACGCAGGTGACCTCGGCCCCCGAGCGGGCCGCCAGGGCCGACAGGGAGCCGAGCAGCCGCAGCCGCTGCTTCTCCAGCGGCATCGTCGGGTAGCCGGTCTTGGTGACGTTGTAGCCGTCGACGACCAGATGGGCCTGCGGCAGCGCGAGGAGCTGGTCGAGCAGGGCCGGATCGGTCTCCGAGAGCGCCCGCGCCGCGATGTCCTTCGGGGACATCCGCCCCGGCTCCACCGCGTCCACGGTGTCCGCCGGGTGCATCGAGACGGGCGGCAGCGCCAGTTCACGGCGCAGCCCCTGGGCCGCGTCGAGGACGGTGTCGAGCAGCAGCCGCAGCCGCATGTCCTCCACCGAACGCCCCTCGCGGGCGGTCCTGCGGCTCGCCTCCAGGGCCGCCTCGACCTCGCCGAGCCGGGCCTTGAGCCGCCGGCTCTCGCTCTCGGCCGAGGACACCTGGGCCGCCGCCTCCGCCCGCGCGGTCTCCATCTCGCCCTGGAAACGGCGCAGCGCGGCCTCGCCGCGCTTCACGTCGCTCTGGGCGCTGCGCAGCTTGCGGTGAAGCGATTCCGCTTCCTTCCGGGCCGTCTCCAGGTCGCGCCGCAGCTGCTCGGTCTCGTCCCGGGAGCGGTCCCTCGCGGCGGCGAGCTCCTCGCGCAGCCGCTCCAGTTCGCGCCGGCCGGCCTCGTCGGCGCGCTCGGCGTCGACGCGCAGCGCCTCCTCGCCCGCGGCGGCCACGAGCTTGACCCAGCCGGGCGGGCGCAGCACATAGGCGGCCGCCGCCACGTCGACGGGGTCGGCGGCGGCGGGCGGGGTGCCGGTCTCGACGGCTCCGGCCAGTTCGGGCTGGCCCTGCTTGAGCCGTTCGCCGATCCGCTGCCGGAACAGCGGGTCGCTGTCCAGGGCAGCGGCCATCGCGTTGCCGGCGAACTTGGCCCGCCGGCTGGTGGTGAACCGGGCGTACTGCCTCAGGGGCGCCGGCAGCTCGGCGACGGTCAGCCCGCCGAAGGCGTCCGCGACCAGCGCGACGACCCGCCGCCGTACGCCTTCCGGCAGTGGGTGGTCGAGCGTCTCGGCAGCGTCACCTGCCGCGCCGGCCGGCTCTTCACCGTGCGCGGGCTGCTCCACGATCCGTCACCCCTATGTCGTCCGCGCCGTCCCTCAGGAAGCGGCGCCCGGCCTGTCCACCAGTTCGATCTGGTCCACCGCGTTGCACCAGCGGCAGCGGACCGACTCGATGGTCTCACTGACCACCTGCCGCTCCTCGACCGTCGGGTCACCCGCGAGGTCCAGATGGACGTACTCCACGACCTTGGAGGAGCGGGTCACGTCGAAGCGGGTCAGGTTGCCGCAGAGCGTGCAGCGCCAGCGGGTCTCGGCGGTCGGCAGGGGAACCGTCGTCATCGTGCCGTCCTTCTTCCTGTTGCGTGTACCAGGTGCGGGAGCCGCGGTGCGCCGTCGAACTGCGGTTGTACTGCCCGTAACCCTACGGCCTCACGGGTGGCCGGGGGCACGGCGAGGCACTCTGTCCAGTTTGGCCCCGGTACGCCATGATCTGTCCATGATCGATTGGCGAGGCGCTGTCCGCGCCTTCCGCGCTGGACCGGCACCCAGGCGCGGCACCCGCGGCGGACCCACGGTGACGTACGGACTGATCGCCGCGTGCTGCCTCCTCTTCGTGATCAGTCCGGTCTCCGGACTGAATCCGGTGTACGGCACCGGGGAGGAGCTGCTCGCGGCGCAGGGCACGTACTTCCGCCGCTGGGGGGTCGTCCCCGCCGAGCTGATGGCCGGCGATCCGCGCGCCCTGCTCACCCCACTGACCGCGCTCTTCGTCCACGGGAGCTGGCTCCACCTGCTCGGCAACATGCTGTTCCTGTACGTCTTCGGCGCGATGGCCGAGGAGCGCATGGGCCCGGTCGAGTTCGCCCTCTTCTACCTGGGCACCGGCTATCTGGCCCTGCTCGGGTACGCGGTGGCGCACGCGCACAGCGAGCAGACCCTCGTCGGGGCGTCCGGGGCGATCTCCGCGGTGCTCGGGGCCTTCCTCTTCCTCTTCCCGCGCGCCCGGGTCACCAGCCTCTTCCCCTTCCTCTTCTTCCTGCCGCTGCGCTTCCCCGCCTGGATCGTGCTGATCTTCTGGTTCGTGCTGCAGTGGCTGGCCGCGCGGGCGGCGGGCGCCGGTCCCGGCGTCGCCTATCTGGCCCATGTGGTGGGCTTCTCCGTCGGCTTCCTCTACGCCTGGGGGCGCTACCGGGGTGGGGATAGAGTGAAGGCCCAAACCGCGGCGACCGAGGGAGAAAGCCAGCCGTGATCACCGCGATCGTGCTCATCAAGACCAGCGTGGACCGCATCCCCGAGATCGCCGAGTCGATCGCCGCGCTCGACAGCGTCAGCGAGGTCTTCTCGGTGACCGGTACGTACGACCTGATCGCCATGGTCCGGGTGCCGCGCCACGACGACCTGGCGGACGTGATCCCCGGCAGCATCAGCAAGATCCCGGGCGTCGAGGCCACGGACACCCACGTCGCCTTCCGCACCTACTCCCAGCACGACCTGGAGGCGGCCTTCGCCATCGGTCTGGAGTCCTGAGGCCGCACACGCGTCACGGTGAAGGGGGCCTCCCGGTCGGGAGGCCCCCTTCACCCGTACGAGTGAGCAGTCAGCCGCGGTCGGGGACGCAGCGGCCGTCCTCGGTGCGGTACTTCCACTGCGCGCCGTCCCGGACCAGCTCCTTCACGGCGCCGACGAACCGCTCGACGTGCTCGTCCGGCGTACCGGCGCCGAAGCTGACCCGGATGGCGTTGAGGGACCTCCCCCGGCCTTCGGCCGGGGGGACCCCCACCTCGCTTCGCTCGCCCGGGGCCGCCTCGGGTGCGCCGCATTCGCCCTGGGTCTGCGGGTCGCTGCCGAGCAGGGTGCGGACCAGCGGGTGGGCGCAGAAGAGACCGTCGCGGACGCCGATGCCGTACTCGGCGGAGAGCGCGGCGGCGAAGTGGGAGCTGTTCCAGCCCTCCACCACGAAGGAGATGACGCCGACCCGGGGGGCGTCGTCGCCGAACAGCGACAGCACCTTGACCTCGGGGACCTCGGCGAGGCCCGTGCGGACCTTGGCGATCAGATGCCGCTCCCGCTCGACGAGGGTGTCGAAGCCGGCCTCGGTGAGCGCCTTGCAGGCGGAGGCGATGGAGTACACGCCGATGACGTTCGGGGAGCCGGCCTCGTGCCGGGCGGCGGTGGTGTGCCACTCGACGTCCACGCCGCCGTCGGTGCGGCGGGCGACCTTCTTGGACGCGCCGCCGCCCGCGAGGTAGGGCTCGGCGTCCTGGAGCCAGTCGGCGCGGCCCGCGAGGACGCCCGAGCCGAAGGGCGCGTACAGCTTGTGCCCGGAGAAGGCGATCCAGTCCACGTCGAGTTCGCGTACGGAGACCGGGTGGTGGGGCGCGAGCTGGGCGGCGTCGAGCACGATCCGGGCACCGTGCGCGTGCGCGGCGGCGGCCAGCTCCTTCACCGGCCACAGCTCGCCGGTGACGTTGGAGGCACCGGTGACGCAGACGAGCGCGGGGCCGTAAGGGTCGCGGTCGGCGAGGGCGCTCTCCAGGGTGGCGACGGCCTGCTCCGGGGTGCGCGGCGCGTTGAGGTAGGTGACCCGGGCGTCCTGCCAGGGCAGCAGCGAGGCGTGGTGCTCGGTCTCGAAGACGAAGACCTCGCAACCGGCCGGAACGACCCGGGCGAGCAGGTTGAGCGAGTCGGTGGTGGAGCGGGTGAAGACGACCTGGTCGCCGGGGCGGCAGTCGAGGAACTCGGCGACGGTGGCGCGGCTGTTCTCGAAGAGGTCGGTGGACAGCTGGGAGAGGTAGCCGGCACCGCGGTGGACGCTGCCGTAGTAGGGGGCGTACGCGGCGACGTCGTCCCAGACCCGCTGGAGGGCCGGCGCGCTGGCCGCGTAGTCGAGCGCCGCGTAGGTCGCCTCGCCGCCGGTGACGAGCGGGACGGTGACGTCCCGGCCGAGGACGGGCAGCGGGGCGGCGCAGCACGGATCGGCGGACTCGGAGTCGACAGCGGAGGCGGTGGTGGCGACGGCGTTCGGGTACGCGGACATGGCGGTATCTCCCTGGCAGGAAAGGGCAGCGAAAGGCCCGCAGGGCAGCGCGAAACTGGGTGCCTCATACGGGTGATGCCTCGACGCACGGTGGTCGTACGGAGGAGGGGGAAAAGGGGCCGGAAGCCCTAACGCATTCGCTTGCTCACGAGACTGCTCCCTTGAGGACCAGGACCCCAGGGCCGCACACGTTCAGAGTGTGCAGGGGTCCGCGCTTGCCGTAGACCTCTCTGCCTACGGCCTGGTCTTCACCCGGGGCACCCCGCCACGGACGGAGGGTTGCCGGACAGCAAGCCGGGGCTTCGTAGCTGTCACTCATGACCTGAACCGAAGCTATGCCAGGAGATCACCCGGGCGCAACCCGTGTCCGGATTCCGGGACGCGACGAAGGGCCCCGCCGTGTGGCGGGGCCCTTCGTCCGGGAAGTCACGCGTTGCTGACGGCGATCCAGCGTTCCAGGGCCCGGCGGGCCTCACCGGAGTCGATGGCCTCCGCGGCCTTCTCCATGCCGGCGCGGATCTGCTCCGCCAGGGTGCCCGCGCCCGGGGCGAGCGCGGTCAGCGCGGCGGCCGAGTTGAGCAGAACCGCGTCCCGTACGGGACCGGTCTCCCCCGCAAGCAGCCGGCGGGCGACGTCCGCGTTGTACGAGGCGTCCGCGCCGCGCAGCGCCTCGACCGGTACGAGGTCGATGCCGACGTCCCGGGGGTCGAAGGCCTCCTCGCGGACCGAGCCGTCACGGACCACCCAGACCCGCGAGGTGGCGGTGGTGGTCAGCTCGTCGAGCCCGTCGTCGCCGCGGAAGACCAGCGCGGAGGAGCCCCGCTCGGCGAGCACCCCGGCCATGATGGGGGCCATCCGGGCGTCGGCGACACCCGTGGCCTGGGCCCGGACACGGGCCGGGTTGGTCAGCGGGCCGAGGAAGTTGAAGGTGGTCCGGATGCCGAGTTCCTTGCGGGCGGCGGCGACGTGCCGCAGCGCCGGGTGGAACTTCACCGCGAAGCAGAAGGTGATGCCGGCTTCCTCCGCGACCTCGGCGACCCGCCGCGGGGTCAGCTCCAGGTTGACGCCGAGCTTCTCCAGGACGTCGGACGCGCCGGAGGCGGAGGACGCGGCCCGGTTGCCGTGCTTGACGACCTTGGCGCCGGTGCCGGCGACGACGATCGCGGACATGGTGGAGATGTTGACGGTCTTGGCACCGTCGCCGCCGGTGCCGACGATGTCGACGGAGGGCCCGGGCACCTCGATCGTGTTGGCGTGCTCGTACATGGTGCGGACGAGCCCGGAGATCTCCTCGACGGTCTCGCCCTTGGCGCGCAGGGCGACCGCGAAGCCGGCGATCTGCGCGTCGGTGGCCTCGCCGCGCAGGATCCGGTCCATCGCCCAGGCGGTGTCCTCGGCACTCTGGTCGCGGCCGGTCAGCAGACCTTCCAGGACGACGGGCCAGGAGCGGCCCGCCGACGTAGGTCCTCCAGCGGGGGTCACAGCGCTCATGGCAGCTCCTGGATCGTCACGTGACGGATACGGACCCACCCTATCGACCCCGGGGGACGGCAAAGAGCCCCGTCCATCGAATGGACGGGGCTCTCGCCGTGGCGACTTCAGGAAGTCAGGAGTTCAGCTCGATCAGTGGTGGCCGTGGCCGCTCTGGATCTCCTTGTACTCCTCGACCGTGGGCTTGGCGACCTGGCTGTCGTCACCGTAGTAGCCCTTGTTGAGCTTGACCCGGAGCTTCTCCATGCGCCCGATCTTGCGCTCCACGCCGTTCTCGTCGACGGCCGGCGGAAGCTCCGCGGCGTCGTACTGCTCGTGCGCCGTGAGGCGGTGCAGCTCGCCCTGGCTGAGCGGCTCGTGAACCTCGACGAACTCACCGTGCGGCAGGCGCTTGATGATGCCGGACTCGCGGCCGTGCAGCACCTTGTCCTTGTCGCGGCGCTGGAGACCGAGACAGATCCGCTTGGTGGCGATGAACGCGAGGACCGGTCCGACGAAGAAGAAGATCCGGACGAACCAGGTGATCGCGTTGATCGACAAGTGGAAGTGGGTGGCCCAGAGGTCGTTTCCACCACCGACCAGCATGATGAAGTACGCGGTGATCCAGGCGACACCGAAGGCGGTGCGCGTCGGAGCGTTGCGCGGGCGCTGCGCGATGTGGTGCTCGCGCTTGTCGCCGGTGATCCAGGACTCGATGAACGGGTAGACCGCGATCGCGCCGAGCACCGCCGGGAAGATCGCCAGCGGGATCATCACGCCGAGGACCAGCGTGTGGCCCCACAGGTTGATCTCCCAGCCTGGCATGACACGGATCAGACCCTCGGCGAAGCCCATGTACCAGTCGGGCTGGGCGCCGGTGGACACCTGGTCCGGACGGTAGGGGCCGAGCGCCCAGATCGGGTTGATCGAGGCGATCGCCGAGATGACCGCGATGACACCGAAGACCAGGAAGAAGAAGCCTCCGGCCTTGGCCATGTAGACCGGCAGCAACGGCATGCCCACGACGTTGTTGTTCGTGCGGCCGGGGCCGGCGAACTGCGTGTGCTTGTGGAAGAACACCAGGATGAGGTGGGCCACCACGAGGCCGAGCATGATGCCGGGCAGCAGCAGCACGTGGGCCGAGTAGAACCGGGCCACGAAGTCGCCGCCGGGGAACTCGCCGCCGAACAGGAACATCGACAGGTACGTGCCGACGACCGGCACGGACAGGATCGCGCCCTGCATGAAGCGGACACCGGTGCCGGAGAGCAGGTCGTCCGGGAGCGAGTAACCGGTGAAACCGGTGAACATGCCCAGGAAGAACAGCAGGAAGCCGAACAGCCAGTTGATCTCACGCGGCTTGCGGAACGCACCCGTGAAGAACACGCGCATCATGTGCACGAACATGCCGGCGAGGAAGATCAGCGCCGCCCAGTGGTGGATCTGCCGGATCAGCAGACCACCGCGCACCTCGAACGAGATGTGCATGGTCGAGTTGAACGCCTCGGACATCAGCTGTCCCTGGAGCGGGACGTACGGTCCGACGTACTCCACCTCGTTCATCGACGGGTGGAAGAACATCGTCAGATAGACGCCCGTCAGGATGATGATGAGGAAGCTGTAGAGGCAGATCTCGCCCAGCATGAAGGACCAGTGGTCCGGGAAGATCTTCCGCATGTTGGCCTTGGCCAGGGAGTAGATCCCCAGGCGGCCGTCGGCCCAGTCGGCGACCCGCTCACCGGCGGGTGCTTTCTTCGTATCGGTCACGGTGCTCATCCGCGCTCCCAGAAGGCAGGACCGACGGGCTCGTCGAAGTCGCCGAGCGCCTCCAGGAAGCCCTTGTCGTTCACGCCGATCCGCAGCTGCGGAAGGGCGTGACCGGCCGGGCCGAAGATGACGCGGGCGCCGTCGGAGAGGTCGAAGGTGGACTGGTGGCACGGGCAGAGGACGTGGTGCGTCTGCTGCTCGTACAGGGAGATCGGGCAGCCCACGTGGGTGCAGATCTTCGAGAAGGCGACGATGCCCTCGTGCGACCACTCGAGCTCGCGCTTGTCCTTGATGTCCTCCGGCTGGATCCGGACGATCATCAGGGCGGCCTTGGCGATCTCCACCTGGAAGTGGTGGTCGTGCTCCGAGAGGCCCTCGGGCATCGCGAAGGTCAGCGAACCGACGGCGACGTCCTCGGGACGAAGCGGCTCGTGCGTGTTCATGTTGATGAGCTGAAGACCCTTGGCCCACATGGTGGTCCGGAGCTTCTTCTCGGGCAGCGGGCCCATGTCACGCAGCAGCACGAGGCCGGAGAGCGGTACGAGCGACAGCGCGCCGAACATCGTGTTGCGGATGAGCTTGCGGCGGCCCATGCCCGACTCCGCGGCACCGGCCGCGAAGTCCGACATGACCTTCGCCTTGGTCTCCGGCGACGCCTCGATCGGGTGGCGCTCGTCGGCGACCTCCACGTCGGACATCAGGGTGCGGGCCCAGTGGACCGCTCCCGCGCCGATGAAGAAGAGGGCGAGCCCGAGGGTCCAGCCGAGCGCGAAGTTGAGCGCGGACACCCGGCCGAAGGGCCAGATGTACACGATCTTGTCGACCGGGAAGATCACGTACGAGGCGATGAAGCCGACGGTGGCCAGCATCGACAGCACGAACATGAAGGCGACCGCGCGCTCGGACCGGCGGGCGGCCCGCTCGTCGATGTCCTGGATGCGGGGCTTGTGGGGCGGAAGGCCCGGGTCGGCGAACGGGTCGTCGGCGACCTTCACCGCGCCGTGCGCGGTGTCCTGCCCTGCCGGCAGGGTCTCTTCTGGAATCTCTTGGCTACTCATGACTTCTTGGCCTTAGCGGTGTGGGCCGCGACCCAGATGGCAACTGCGATCAGCGCGCCCAGACCGAAGATCCAGGCGAACAGGCCCTCGCTGACGGGACCGAGACCACCGAGCTTGAGACCGCCCGGGTTGTCGGCCTTGTCGCTGTTGACGGCCTGGACGTACGCGATGATGTCCTTCTTCTCCTTCTCCGGCATGGTCGTGTCCGGGAAGGAGGGCATGTTCTGCGGGCCGGTCTGCATGGCCTCGTAGAGGTGCTTCGGGCTCACGCCTTCGAGGCTCGGGGCGTACTTGCCGTAGGTCAGCGCGCCACCCTCACCGGTGAAGTTGTGGCACTGGGCACAGTTGTTGCGGAACAGTTCGCCACCGCGGCCGATGTTGGCGCCGGCCGTGTCGTACTGCCCCTCGGTCGGCGTGATCGGACCGGAACCGAGAGAGGCGACGTACGCCGCGAGCTGATCGATCTCAGCCTGCGAGTAGATGACCTTCTTCTTCGGGACCTGGGCGCCCGGCTGCTGGGCCGGCATGCGGCCCGTGCCGACCTGGAAGTCGACCGAGGCCGAGCCGACGCCGACGAGGGACGGGCCGTCGGTGGTTCCCTGACCGCCGGTTCCGTGGCAGCTGGCGCAGCCGACGGAGTAGAGCTTCTTCCCCTCCTCGATGGCGAGGGACTGGGCGGTTTCATCGGCCTTCGCCGTGCCCGCGGGCGCGAACGCGGCGTACAGCCCCCCAGTGGCCGCCAGCGCGAGAAGTAGGACGACGACCGCCGCCAGCGGATGGCGTCGTCGTGCGGAGAGCTTTTTCACGGATTACCCCGGTGTCAGGATCTTCTGCGTCGATGCTTGCTGGATGTCTCGGTCCGCCGTGTCGGCGGCGCCGATTACTTGATCATGTAGATCGTGGCGAAGAGGCCGATCCAGACGACATCGACGAAGTGCCAGTAGTAGGACACGACGATGGCGGCGGTTGCCTGCTCGTGAGTGAACCTCTTGGCGGCGTACGTCCGGCCGAGGACCAGCAGGAAGGCGATGAGTCCGCCTGTCACGTGCAGTCCGTGGAAGCCGGTGGTCAGGTAGAACACGGAGCCGTACGGTCCGGACGAGAGCGACATGCCCGCGTCCTTGACCAGCTCGGTGTACTCGAAGACCTGGCCGCCGATGAAGATCGAACCCATCACGAACGTGATGATGAACCACGTCCTGAGCTTCTTCACGTCGCCCCGCTCGGCGGCGAATACGCCGAGCTGACAGGTGAGGGAGGAGAGCACCAGGATCGTGGTGTTGGTCGCCGAGAACGGGAAGGCCAGGTGTTCTGCCTGAGCCTCCCAGTATTCGGAACCTGTCACCGATCGCAGGGTGAAGTACATCGCGAAGAGGGCCGCGAAGAACATCAGCTCGGAGCTCAACCAGATGATGGTTCCGACGCTGGTGAGGTTCGGTCGATTGACCGACGGGTGCGCGTGCCCTGTTTCTACTGTCGTTACTGTCGCCACGACCGACATTATGTCGGTCGCTTATCCCGCCCTCACTCCGGGGGGTGCCGTTCGGAGTGTCAGAGGGGTGTGTCAGGCCCGAACGGCCCAGTGCGAGGGCCTCCGGGCACCCTTCGAACAGGTGTTGAACGGGTGTTGACGGGGTGTGGACCGGAGTAGCATCCGCGCATCGGTCGACGACGACCCACCCGCCTTCCCAGCCGGAGGAACGATGCAGTCGAGTGCCACGGTCCTGGTCTACAGCGACGACGCGAACACCCGCGAGCAGGTACGGCTGGCGGCCGGGCGCAGGCCCGCGTCCGACGTCCCCCCGGTCGAGTTCGTGGAGTGCGCGACGCTGCCGGCGGTGCTGAAGCGCCTGGACGAGGGCGGCGTGGACGTCTGCGTCCTGGACGGCGAGGCGGTGCCCGCGGGCGGCATGGGCGTCTGCCGGCAGATCAAGGACGAGATCTTCCGCTGCCCGCCGGTGCTGCTGCTCATCGGACGCCCGCAGGACGCCTGGCTGGCCACCTGGAGCCGCGCGGACGCCGCGGTCACCCTTCCGGTGGAACCGGTCGAGTTCGCGTCGTCCCTGGCGGGTCTGCTGCGCTCGCGCCTCTCGCTCGACGCGTGACCCCCAGCGCCTGGCGAGTGAGCCGAAGGGCGCGTCGGGGGAACAGGGCCGAGCGCGCGGAGGCCCTCCCCCGCCGAAGGCAGGGGGAGGGTCGAGCACGGTCGGCCCTGTTCCCCCGACGCGAAGCGCCCGGAGGCGAACCGAGCCCCCTATAGGGGGAGGGGCCTGAGGCGGGCCTTCTCGGTGGGGGCCACGGGGTTGTCCGCGGCTTCCACCAGGGCACTTCCCTGGCGCCACTTGGCCCAGGGGAGGTTCCAGTCGCCGAAGCCGTTGCCGAAGGGGTCCATCGTGTCGCCGTAGCTGTTGACGGTCCTGACGATGTCGCCGGGGCGGACGGTCTCGTAGAACCAGGCGGCGTTCCCCGTCGACATGCCGACACAGCCGTGGCTGACGTTCGCCACGCCCTGCGAGCCGACGGACCAGGGCGCGGCGTGCACGTACTCGCCGCTCCAGGTGACGCGGGTCGCGTAGTAGACGGGCAGGTCGTAGGACTCGGAACTGCCCTCGGCGATGCCGACGCTGGTGCCCCGCATCCGGACGTAGTACTCCTTGCCCAGGATCACCTTGATGCCGTTTCGGGTGGAGAAGCCCGGCTTGCCGGTGGTCACCGGCATGGTCTTGATCACTTCTCCGTTGCGCTTGACGGTCATGTAGTGCGACCCGGCGTCCGCGACGGCCTCGATGCGGTCGCCGATGGCCAGCTTCAGCGGCTTGGACGCGCCGCCGTAGAGCTTGTCGCCGACCTTGAGGCCGTCCAGGTTGCCGGTGACCGTGACGCGCGCGCCGGCGGGCCAGTACTCCTTCGGGCGGAAGTGCAGCTTCTTGTCGTCCACCCAGTACCAGGAGCCCTCGACGGAGGGCGTGGAGCGGACCTTGAGGGCCCGTTCGACGACCGCGCGCGCCTTGCGGTCCTTGACGGGGAGGCTGAGGTCGGCCGTGATGGGCTGTCCGACGCCGTACGTGCCCGCCTCCGGGCCGAAGGTCACGGTCAGGGCCCGTTTGGCCGGAGCCGTCTCGAAAGTGAACGTACGGGCCCCTGGGGCGCCGTCCTCGTCCTCGGTGGCCACCCGGACGGTATAGCGGGCGCCGGCCGCGAGGGCGGCCGTGGAGCGCCAGCGCTGTCCGTCCGCGGTGAGTTCGCCCGCCAGGTGGTGCCCCGCCCCGTCGGTGGCGGTGACGTCGGTGATCCGGCCGTCCTCGCCCTTGGCGGTGATCTCCAGGGGCTTCTCGGGGTCCGCCTTGGCGCCGTCGGCGGGGGCGTTGACCGCGACCTGGTCCGCCGCGTCATAGGCCCTCGCCGACAGCGGATGTCCGTCGCCGCCGGCACAGGCGGTCGCGCCCGCGGTGACGGTGACGGCCAGAAGCGTGCAGCTCAGAACAGTCCGAATGCGCGGCGTGTCGTTCATGGACTCACCGTAAGAAGAATCCCCGGCGGCAGCGCGCCGAGTGCTGCAAAAGAGGGGCCCGGCCACTTCGGTGACGAAGTGGCCGGGCCCCTCGGTGTGCTCCGGTGCGGAGCGGGGTACCGCTACTGGTTCTGGTTCTCGCCGCGGTAGAACTCGAAGACCCAGCCGAACAGGCCGACGAGGATCAGCGGGGCGGAGAAGTACATGATCCACCACCCCATCGCGATGGAGAGGAAGGCGAGTGCGCCGCCGATGCTCAGCGACAGCGGCTGCCAGCTGTGCGGGGCGAAGAAGCCCACTTCACCGGCCTCGTCCGCGACGTCGGCCTCCTTGTCGTCCTGCGCCATCGCGTCGACACGCTTGGCCGTGAAGGCCAGGTAGTAGCCGATCATGATGGACAGGCCGAAGGCCAGGAAGAGCGCCGTCGTACCGACCGGCTCCTTGGACCAGACGCCGTAGAGGACGGCCATGGCAAGGATGAAGACGCTCAGCCAGATGAACATCTTGCCCTGGATCTTCACTTGCCGGCCTCCTTCGCGCCCGTGAGGGCCTCGGCCTCGTGCCCCTTGTTCTCCAGCTGGTCGACAGCCGCGATCTCAGGGTGGTGCAGGTCGAACGCCGGGGATTCGGAACGGATCCGCGGCAGGGTGAGGAAGTTGTGCCGCGGCGGCGGGCAGGACGTCGCCCACTCGAGCGAACGGCCGTAGCCCCACGGGTCGTCGACCTCGATCTTCTTGCCGTACTTGGCGGTCTTCCAGACGTTGTACAGGAACGGCAGGATCGACAGGCCGAGCAGGAAGGAGGAGATCGTCGAGATCGTGTTCAGCGCGGTGAAGCCGTCGGCGTCGAGGTAGTCCGCGTAACGACGCGGCATGCCCTCGGCACCGAGCCAGTGCTGCACGAGGAAGGTGCCGTGGAAGCCGATGAACAGCGTCCAGAAGGTCATCTTGCCGAGCCGCTCGTCCAGCATCTTGCCGGTGAACTTCGGCCACCAGAAGTGGAAGCCGGCGAACATCGCGAAGACCACGGTGCCGAAGACGACGTAGTGGAAGTGCGCGACGACGAAGTACGAGTCGGAGACGTGGAAGTCCATCGGCGGCGAGGCCAGGATGACACCCGTCAGACCACCGAAGGTGAAGGTGATCAGGAAGCCGATCGTCCAGAGCATCGGTGTCTCGAAGGACAACGAGCCCTTCCACATCGTTCCGATCCAGTTGAAGAACTTCACGCCTGTCGGTACGGCGATGAGGAACGTCATGAAGGAGAAGAACGGCAGTAGGACGCCGCCGGTGACGTACATGTGGTGCGCCCACACGGTCACGGACAGACCCGCGATCGCGATGGTCGCGGCCACCAGACCGATGTAGCCGAACATCGGCTTGCGGCTGAAGACCGGGATGACCTCGGAGACGATGCCGAAGAACGGCAGCGCGATGATGTACACCTCCGGGTGGCCGAAGAACCAGAAGAGGTGCTGCCAGAGCAGCGCTCCACCGTTGGCCGCGTCGAAGATGTGCGCGCCGAACTTGCGGTCCGCCTCCAGGGCGAACAGCGCGGCCGCCAGGACCGGGAAGGCGAGCAGGACCAGAACACCGGTCAGCAGCACGTTCCAGGTGAAGATCGGCATGCGGAACATCGTCATGCCCGGAGCGCGCATGCAGATGATCGTGGTGATGAAGTTGACCGAACCGAGGATCGTGCCGAAGCCGGAGAAGGCCAGACCCATGATCCACATGTCGGCGCCGACACCCGGCGAGCGGACGGCGTCCGACAGCGGGGAGTAGGCGAACCAGCCGAAGTCGGCCGCACCCTGCGGGGTGAGGAAGCCGGCGACCGCCATGATCGAGCCGAAGAGGTACAGCCAGTAGGCGAACATGTTCAGCCGCGGGAACGCCACGTCGGGCGCGCCGATCTGCAGCGGCATGATCCAGTTCGCGAATCCGGCGAACAGCGGCGTCGCGAACATCAGCAGCATGATCGTGCCGTGCATCGTGAACGCCTGGTTGAACTGCTCGTTCGACATGATCTGCGTACCCGGACGGGCCAGCTCGGCGCGCATGAAGAGCGCCATGAGTCCGCCGATGCAGAAGAAGACGAACGACGTGACCAGGTAGAGCGTGCCGATCGTCTTGTGGTCGGTGGTGGTCAGCCACTTGATCACGACATTGCCGGGCTGCTTGCGCCGTACGGGCAGCTCGTTCTCGTACGAGTCCTCAGCTGCGGCGGCACCCTGGGTTTCGTTGTGGATGCTCACAGTTGGTTCTTCTCCGCATTCCTGGCCGGGTCCGTCTGCTCGATGCCAGACGGGATGTAGCCGGTCTGCCCCTTCTCGGCCAGCTCCTTCAGGTGCTGCTGGTAGCGCTCCGGGGAGACCACCTTGACGTTGAAGAGCATCCGGGAGTGGTCGACACCGCACAGCTCGGCACACTTGCCCATGAAGGTGCCCTCGCGGGTCGGAGTCACCTCGAAGGAGTTGGTGTGACCCGGGATGACGTCCTGCTTCATCAGGAAGGGGACCACCCAGAAGGAGTGGATGACGTCACGGGAGGTCAGGACGAACCGGACCTTCTCGCCCTTCGGCAGCCACAGGGTCGGACCCGGGTTGCCGTTCTGCGGGTTCCGGTCGCCCGGGATGCCGGCGTCGTAGACGCCGCCGGCGTTCTCCGGGAAGTCCGCGAGGAACTTGTCCGGGATCGAGGCGAGGTTCTTGTCCGTCTTGGCGTCACCCGTCACACCGGGCACGTTCTCGACGTAGTTGAAGCCCCAGCTCCACTGGTAGCCGACCACGTTGACCGTGTGCGCCGGCTTCGGGGTGAGCTCGAGGAGCTTCGACTCGTCGCGCGCGGTGAAGTAGAAGAGCACCGAGACGATGATGAGCGGGGTGACCGTGTACAGCGCCTCGATGGGCATGTTGTACCGGGTCTGCGGAGGTACCTCGATCTTGGTCCGGCTGCGCCGGTGGAAGATGACTGACCAGATGATCAGACCCCACACCAGGATGCCGGTGATGAGCGCGGCGGCCCACGAACCCTGCCAGAGGGAGAGGATCCGAGGCGCCTCTTCCGTCACAGGGGTGGGCATACCGAGGCGAGGGAAGTCTTCCCAGTTGTACGAGCAGCCCGTGGCTGTCGCCAGGATCAGGCCCGCAGTCAGCACCTGCGGCAGCTTCCGCCGCATCGGGCGCCGCGACGAGCGGTCGGAGCCGTTGGGACTCACGTAGCGCCTTCCCGAGAGTCTCGGCCCGCGCTTGGTCGGCCACGGCCGTCCGTCTCGCTGGTCGGTCGCCGCCCCGTGCCGCGGGCAGGGGTTTGGATGTTTATGCGGACCAAACCCTACTGGACGCTATTTGGGGTCGCGCGGGGAGGGTGCCCAACGCGCCGTCCGAGTCCCCGAAGGGGTGGACTCCGGGGTTCCGCAGGGGGGTCGGACGCGTCCGTTCGGCGGTCTGCCGGTGTGCGGCGCCCTGCTCCTGACGGAAGCTCACGGGGGGCCCGGCGGGGGCGCGCGGGGGGCGCGGGCGGGACCTGTCGGGGCGCGGGCCGGACCCCGCGCGGGAGTCGTCGGGACGTGGCGCGGGCGCCGTCAGGACTCGGCGCGGGCGGGCGAAGATCACCGGACCGCAGCCTCTACCGTGGGCGGATGCCCTACTTCGACGCCGCGTCCGCCGCCCCGCTGCACCCCGTCGCCCGCCAGGCACTGCTCGCCTCCCTGGACGAGGGCTGGGCCGATCCGGCCCGCCTCTACCGGGAGGGGCGGCGGGCCCGGCTGCTCCTCGACGCGGCACGGGAGGCGGCGGCGGAGGCCGTGGGCTGCCGCCCGGACGAGCTGGTGTTCACTCCTTCGGGGACGCGTGCGGTTCACGCAGGAATCTCGGGAGTTCTCGCGGCACGTCGGCGTGTCGGGAACCGGCTCGTCGTCTCCGCGGTCGAACACTCCTCCGTCCTGCACGCCGCCGAGACGCACGCGGCGGCGGGCGGCGCCGTGACCGAGGTTCCGGTGGGCCGGTCCGGGGCGGTCGACGCGGCCCGCTTCGCGGCGGCCCTCGACTCGGGGACGGCCCTGGCGTGTCTCCAGTCGGCCAACCACGAGGTGGGCACCGAGCAGCCGGTGGCCGAGGCGGCGGAGGCCTGCCGGACGGCGGGCGTGCCGCTCCTCGTGGACGCGGCCCAGTCGCTGGGCTGGGGACAGGTGGACGGCGACTGGTCGCTGCTCACGGCGAGCGCGCACAAGTGGGGCGGCCCGGCGGGGGTGGGACTGCTCGCCGTACGCAAGGGGGTCAGGTTCGCGCCCCAAGGCCCCTCCGACGAGCGGGAGTCGGGGCGTGCGCCCGGCTTCGAGAACCTGCCGGCGATCGTGGCGGCGGCGGCCTCGCTCCGGGCGGTCCGGGCGGAGGCGGAGACCGAGGGGACGCGGCTGCGGGCCCTGGTGGACCGGATCCGGGCGCGGGTGCCGGAGCTGGTGCCGGACGTGGAGGTGGTGGGCGATCCGGTGCGACGACTCCCCCACCTGGTCACGTTCTCCTGTCTCTATGTCGACGGGGAGACGCTGCTGCACGAGCTGGATCGGGAGGGTTTCTCCGTTTCGTCCGGTTCGTCGTGTACGAGTTCCACGCTGACGCCCAGCCATGTGCTGCGCGCCATGGGGGTGCTGAGCGAGGGGAACGTGCGGGTGTCCCTGCCGGCCGGCACCGCGGCGGAGGACGTGGACCGCTTCCTCGACGTCCTGCCGCGGGTGGTCGCGGAGGTAAGGGAACGGCTCGGCGCCCCGGCCGCGGCGGCGGCCCCGACGGCCGCGGACGGTCCGCTCGTCGTGGACGCCCTGGGCAAGCGCTGCCCGATCCCGGTGATCGAACTGGCGAAGGTGTTCGGAGAAGTGCCGATGGGCGGGACGGTGACGGTGCTGTCGGACGACGAGGCGGCGCGGCTCGACATTCCGGCGTGGTGCGAGATGCGGGGGCAGGAGTACGTGGGCGAGGAGCCGTCGCCGCGGGGCGGTACGGCGTACGTGGTCCGCCGCGTGACGTGACCGGGACCACTCGCCGGCCTCGCCACGCCGGCACCCACCGGTCCCGGCAGGATCCGGCGTCCCGCCCGACGGGCCGCCGCCCCTCCGGCACGGGCCGCGCCGTCCCGCGTCCCGCCTGACAGGCCGCCGCGCGGCCGCCGCCCCTCCGGCACGGACGCCCCGCGCGGTGCGGCCCCGCGTGGCGGCCGCACCGCCCGGGCGGGCATCCCGCCCCCGCCCGGGGCTCCGCCTCCGCC
>JOBE01000050.1 GCA_000717735.1 Streptomyces griseoluteus
CTAATCTGGCGTTGATTTTTGGCACGCTGTTGAGTTCTCAAGGAACGGACGCTTCCTTTGTACTCACCCTCTCGGGCTTTCCTCCGGGCTTCCCTTCGGCACTTCGTTTTCCTGCGTTTCCTACTCTATCAGATCTTTCCGATCCGATTTCCTCGGTGCTTTCCGGTCCCTTTCGCTTTCGCTCCGGGCCCTTCCGGCGTTTCCGACTCTATCAGATCCTTTCGGCGTCTGATTCCCAGTCAGCGGGGTTTGTCTTTCCGGCTGTTGGGCCGTTCCGACGAGTGAGACTTTAGCGGATTTCCTGCCTCCGACGCTAATCGGGCGGCTGCGTCCAAACTTCGAACGCGGATTCCTCATTTCGCAAAAACGCACGGAAGCAGAACGGCACGGCAAAGCACCATCAGTTCTGTGGGTCTTGCGGGATGGCTGTCCGGGGCCGACCGGGGTCGGTGCTCACGTCGGACAACTCGGAGAACCATACGGACCGGGTAATCCCGTGTCAACCCCGGGCTGGGGGCGTAGCCTCTGCGTATGACTACGCGTGCGCACACCACCCAGTGGTGGGCCGCCTGACGGCGGCCCGCACTCGCGCATGCACCACGCGGCCGCCGCCTCGGCGGCCGTTCGCGTATCCCCCTCCGGGAGGCGGCCGTCGGGTCGGCGCCCAGGAGAAGAGGGAGAACGAACGCGATGACGAGGATCTTCAGCGGGGTCAAGCCGACCGGGCACCTGACGCTGGGCAACTACCTCGGGGCCGTCCGCCGGTGGGTCGAGGTCGATCAACATCGGGCGGAGGCGCTGTTCAGCGTCGTGGACCTGCATGCGCTGACCGTGGAGCACGACCCCGCGCGGGTACGCCGGCTCAGTCGGCAGGCGGCCACGCTGCTGCTCGCCGCGGGGCTCGATCCGCAGCTGTGCACCTTGTTCGTACAGAGTCACGTGGACGAGCACGCGAGGCTGTCGTACCTGCTGGAGTGCACGGCCACGGACGGCGAGCTGCGGCGGATGATCCAGTACAGGGAGAAGAGCGTCCAGGCGCAGGCCTCGGGACAGGGGGTGCGGCTGTCGTTGCTGACGTATCCGGTGCTGATGGCGGCGGACATCCTGGCGTACGGGACCGATGAGGTGCCGGTGGGTGAGGACCAGACGCAGCACGTGGAGCTGACCCGGGACCTGGCGGTGCGGTTCAACCAGCGGTACGGGCACACGTTCACGGTGCCGAGGGCGACGCGGCCGGAGGTGGCGGCGCGGGTCATGGATCTTCAGGACCCCACGTCGAAGATGGGGAAGTCCCACGCGAACGGGGCCGGGATCGTCTATCTGCTCGATGACGCGGAGACCGTGCGGCGGAAGATCATGCGGGCCGTCACGGACAGCGGGCGGGATGTGGAGTACGACCGGGAGGCCAGGCCCGGGGTCGCGAACCTGCTCGATGTGCTGGCGGCCGCGACGGATGGGAACCCCGAGGAGCTTGCCGGTGTATTTAAAACGTACGGAGCGTTGAAGAAGGACACGGCGGACGCGGTCGTCGAGCTGCTGAGGCCCGTGCGGGAGCGGCATGCCGAGCTCGCGGCGGACCCCGGCTTCGTGGATCAGGTGCTACGGGACGGGGCCGAGCGGGCCCGGGGAGCGGCGCGGCCGTTGGTGGACCGTGCCTATCGGGCGATCGGGCTGTTGCCTGCCGGGTGACGGAAGGCGTTGCGGTAGTCGCGCGGGCTGGTGGCGAGGTGCGAGGCGAAGTGCTGGCGCATCGTGACCTCGCTGCCGAAGCCCGCGCGGCGGGCCACCTCGGGGAGGGGGTGGTCGGTGAGTTCGAGGAGTTTCTGGGCGGCGGCGACGCGCTGGGTGATGAGCCAGTGCAGGGGGGTGGTTCCGGTGGTGGCCTGGAAGTGGCGGGCGAAGGAGCGGGGGGACATGCCGGCGCGGGCGGCCAGGGTCGCGACGGTGTGGGGCTCGTCGAGGTGGGCGAGGGCGTGGGCGCGGACGTCGGCCAGGGCGTCGGCGTCGCGGTCGGCGCGGGGAGTGGGGTGCTCGATGAACTGGGCCTGGGTGCCCGTGCGGAAGGGGGCGGTGACCATCGAGCGGGCGATGGAGGCGGCGGCTTCGGCTCCGTGGGCGGTATGGACGAGGTGGAGGCAGAGGTCGATGCCGGCGGCGGTGCCGGCGGAGGTCCAGATGCCGGTGTCCTCGACGAAGAGGGCGTCGGGTTCGACCTGGATCTCCGGGTGGCGGGCGGCCAGGGTGTCGGCGAGGTGCCAGTGGGTGACGGCGCGGCGGCCGTCGAGGAGTCCGGCGCGGGCGAGGACGAAGGCGCCTGCGCAGAGCGAGGCGACCGGGGTGCCCGCGGTGTGGACGCGGCGGAGGGCGTCGAGGACGGGGGCCGGGATGTCGGCGTCGGGGTCTTCGATGCCGGGGACGAGGACCAGGTCGGTGGTGGTGAGCTCGTCGAGCCAGGTGAGCGGGCGGTCGGGGGTGAGGGTGAGGCCGCCGCGCAGCGGGATGGGGGTGCGCGGGTCGGCGGCGGTCCTGCGGAGTTCGAAGGGCGGAACGCCTCGGAGGGTGCGGTCGCTGTCCCAGACCTCGGTGATGACGGAGAGGTCGAAGGCGCGGATGCCGGGGAAGGCGAGGAGCGCGATGCGCTGGGGGCGGGGTGCGGGGGTGGTCGGCACGTATGGCAGTAAATCATCGATCGCTGTCATGCACCGCTCTGGGAGACGAGGCGGGCCGGGTGAAGGATCGCGGGTATGGAGATTGCAGAGAACGCAGCACTGGTGGTCATCGACGTACAGAAGGGCTTCGAGGAGGAGTTCTGGGGGAAGCGGAACAACCCGGCCGCGGAGGAGAACATCGCGGCTCTGATCGACCTGTGGCAGGAGACGGGGCGGCCGGTCGTCTTCGTGCGGCACGACTCGGTGGAGGGCTCGCAGTCGCCGCTGCGGACGGGATACGTGGGGAACGACTTCAAGGACTTCGTCGAGGAGCGGCGCGGGAAGGGTGCCGGGCCCGAGCTGCTGGTGACGAAGTCCGTGAACTCGGCCTTCTACGGGGAGCCGTCGCTGCAGAAGTGGCTGACGGGGCAGGACATCGCGCAGATCGTGATCGTCGGGATCCAGACGAACATGTGCAACGAGACGACGGCCCGGATGGGTGGGAACCTCGGCTTCGACGTGGTGTTCCCGCTGGACGCGATGCACACCTTCGACCTGGAGGGGCCCTTCGGATGGTCGCGGAGCGCCGATGAGCTGGCGCAGGCGACGGCCGTGTCCCTGCACGGGGGGCTGTTCGCGAAGGTCGTGTCGACGGAGGAGGTCGTGAAGGGGGCGTCCGCCGGGGTCCGGTGACCCCGGCGGGGGGGGGCAGGCTGCTCAGCTGTTGCCGGAGGCGAGTTCGCGGCTGCGGTCGCGGGCGGCTTCGAGGGCGGCGATGAGGGCGGCGCGGACGCCGTGGTTCTCCAGCTCGCGGATGGCGCTGATGGTGGTGCCGGCCGGGGAGGTGACGGCTTCGCGGAGCTTGACCGGGTGTTCGCCGCTGTCGCGGAGCATCACGGCGGCGCCGATGGCGGCCTGGACGATGAGGTCGTGCGCCTGGGCTCGGGGCAAGCCGAGGAGGATGCCGGCGTCGGTCATGGCCTCGACGAGGAAGTAGAAGTAGGCGGGGCCGGAGCCGGAGAGGGCGGTGGCGGCGTCCTGCTGGGACTCGGGGACGCGGAGGGTCTTGCCGACGCCGCCGAAGATCTCCTCGGTGTGAACGAGGTGCTCGGGGGTGGCGTGGCTGCCGCCGGAGATGACGGACATGCCTTCGTCGACGAGGACGGGGGTGTTGGGCATGACGCGGACCACGGGGGTGCCGGCGGTGAGGCGGTCCTCGATGAAGGAGGTGGGGATGCCGGCGGCGGCGCTGATGACCAGGCGGTCGGCGGCGACGTGCGGGGCGAGCTCGTCGAGGAGGCGGCCCATGTCCTGGGGCTTGACGGCCAGGATGAGGGTGTCGGCGCGCTTGGCGGCCTCGGCGTTGGTGACGGTCTCGACGCCGTAGCGGGCGCGCAGTTCCTCGGCGCGTTCGGCGCGGCGGGCGGTGACCAGGAGGTTCGCGGGGCGCCAGCCGGCGCGGATCATGCCGCTGAGGAGCGCTTCACCGATCTTGCCGGTGCCGAGGACTGCGACGGTCTGGGTCATGGCTCTGTTCACCTCGACGGAGGGGGTACGTGTCGTCATCCTCGCACCGGCGGGCCTGGTGGTGCGCGGGTGTCCGAGGGGCGGTCACGCGGTGCGGCGGCGGAGGGTGGCCGCGCCGAGGCCGAGGACGAGGAGGGCGCAGCCCGCGACGACGACGGCGTCCCGGATGAAGTCGCCGGTGGCGTCGGGGTGGCGGAGGACCTGGTTCATGCCGTCGACGGCGTACGACATGGGCAGGACGTCGGAGGCCGCTTCGAGGGCGGGAGCCATCCGGTCGCGCGGGGTGAAGAGTCCACAGAGCAGCAGCTGGGGGAAGATCACCGCCGGCATGAACTGGACGGCCTGGAACTCGGAGGCGGCGAAGGCGGAGACGAAGAGGCCGAGGGCGGTGCCGAGGAGGGCGTCGAGGAGGGCGACCAGGAGGAGGAGCCAGGGGGAGCCGATGACGTCGAGGCCGAGGAACCAGACGGCGAGGCCGGTGGCCAGGGTGGACTGGACGACGGCGAGGAGTCCGAAGGCGAGGGCGTAGCCGGCGATGAGGTCGGCCTTGCCGAGGGGCATGGCGAGGAGGCGTTCCAGGGTGCCGGAGGTGCGTTCCCTGAGGGTGGCGATGGAGGTCACCAGGAACATCGTGATGAGCGGGAAGATGCCGAGGAGGGAGGCGCCGATGTTGTCGAAGGTGCCGGGGCTTCCGTCGAAGACGTACCGCAGCAGGAAGAGCATCAGGCACGGGACGAGGAGCATCAGGGCGATCGAGCGGGGGTCGTGGCGCAGCTGACGCAGGACGCGGGCGGCGGTGGCCAGGGTGCGGGCACTGCTCATGACCGGGGCTCCTCGTGGGTGGTTCGCGGGTGCGCCGCTCGGGCGGCGGCGGCGTCGACCAGGCGGAGGAAGGCCTCTTCGACGGTGGCGGTGTCGTTGCGCCGGCGGAGGGCTTCGGGGGTGTCGTCGGCGAGGATCTCGCCCTCGCGCATGAGGAGGAGCCGGTGGCAGCGTTCGGCTTCGTCCATCACGTGGGAGGAGACGAGGAGGGTCGTGCCGCGGTCGGCGGCGATCTGGTGGAAGAGGTTCCACAGGTCGCGGCGGAGGACGGGGTCGAGGCCGACGGTGGGTTCGTCGAGGACGAGGAGTTCGGGGGTGCCGAGGAGGGCGACGGCGAGGGAGACCCGGCTGCGCTGGCCGCCGGAGAGCCGGCCGGCTAGGGAGTCGGCGTGCGAGGAGAGGTCGACGTCGGCGATGGCGCGGTCGACGGCCGTGCGGCGGTCGTGGCGCAGGGCGCGTCCGGGGAGCAGGACGGCGGCGAAGTAGTCGAGGTTCTGCCGGACGGTGAGGTCGTCGTAGACGGAGGGGGCCTGGGTGACGTAGCCGATGCGGGAGCGGAGGGCGGGGTCGCCCGCGGGGCGGCCGAGCACCTGGAGGCTGCCGTCGACCTTGGCCTGGGTGCCGACGACGGCGCGCATGAGGGTGGACTTGCCGCAGCCGGAGGGGCCGAGGAGGCCGGTGATCCGCCCGGCCGGGACGGTGAAGTCGAGGCCGCGGAGGACGGTGCGGTCGCCGCGGACGGTGGTGAGGGCGTGGGCGGTGATGGCCGGTTCGGCGGCGGCTGTGCTCGTGGCTGTGTTCGTGGCCTTGTCGGCGGCCTCGTCCGCCGGGTAATTCATCATGTGATGAATAGTGCGCCTGGGGGTGCCGGTCGTCAAGGACCGTGCGGTCGGCGACGTGGGGGCTTCGCGATGGGGCTACTTGCGCTTGGGCTTCTTGCGGGCCGAGGGGTTGCCTGTGCGGGTGCCCCGGCGCTTCTCGTAGCGCGTGAGCGCCGTCTCGTACTCCGCGCGGCACAGCTTCTCGCCCGGGGCCTCGACGAAGCAGCGGACGCAGTAGGCGAGGAGCGAGCCGATGAAGCCGATCGCCTTGAGGCTGCGCAGGGAGTCCTCGCGGGCCGGGTCCGCGGGCCGGCGGAGGAAGCCCTCCCAGGTCTTGCGGAAGGCGATGGCGCTGCAGACCGCGAACATGACGACGACCAGCGTGTTGACGATGCCGCCGACGTCCGCGATCTCCAGGCCCTCGTAGGCGAAGCGCAGCACGAAGCCGGACGCGACGGCGGCGGCGAGCGAGCCGGCGGCCAGGCCGGCGCGGCGCAGCGCGTAATGGCCGCTGTGGTCGACCCAGGTCGTGCCGAAGAAGCGGATCTCTTCGGGCCGGGGACCGGCGGGGGTGCCGCCGGTCGTGCTGGGGCTCTTCTCTTCGTCGCTCACGAGGTCGATTATCCCCGCGGCGACAGGGGAGGGTCTCAGGCGCAGCGCGGCGCGACGAAGCCGTCGCTGCCCGTGCGCACGTACGCGTCGGAGATGTACTCGCCCGGCGCTATGTTGTCCCAGATCCGGGTGGTGCCGTACGGGCCGCTGATCCACTCGCCGTACTTCTGGCAGGAGATCGCCACCGTGGCACCCAGGGGCAGGGCCCGGACGATCGGGTACTGGGTGCTCGGGCCCGAGCGCACGTTGACCCGGTAGCCCGGCGCGACCGCGTAGCGCGTCGCGCTCAGCGTGGTCACGGCGTCGTCGGTGGTCTTCTTCTCGTCCGTACCCATGGTGTTCTCCCCCTGGCGCAAAAGCGCTCCACTGAGTTTCACTCTCCGCGACGCGCAGGCTAGCAAGCCCCACCGACTTCGGATGCCCCATGGACTAGGCTCCGTCGGGTCGCGCGGGTGCGCGCCAGGTGACGGTGAATCACACGGGGGTGGGCGATGCCGCCGTTGCGCGGTACCGGTGCCGACCGGGAAGCGGAGGGGCCCGAGTTCGCGGGCGGCTACCGTCTCCAGGCATGTCTGGGCGCCGGCGGCATGGGGGTCGTACACCTCGCGGCCTCGGCCTCGGGGCTGCGGCTCGCGGTCAAGGTCGTGCACGCACGGTATGCGGAGGACCCCGAGTTCAGGGCGCGTTTCCGCCAGGAGGTCGCCGCGGCCCGCCGGGTCAGCGGAGCCTTCACCGCACCGGTCGTCGACGCCGACCCCGATGCCGTACGTCCCTGGATGGCCACCCTCTACGTGCCCGGTCCCACGCTCGCCGACCAGGTGAAGCGGAACGGCCCGCTGGCCCCCGCCGAGCTGCGCCGGCTCACCGCCGGGCTCGCGGAGGCACTGCGCGACATCCACCGCGCCGGGGTGGTGCACCGCGATCTGAAGCCGAGCAACGTCCTGCTCACCGACACCGGCCCCAAGGTCATCGACTTCGGCATCTCCCGGCCCGTCGACAGCGATCTGCGCACCGAGACGGGCAAGCTCATCGGTTCGCCGCCGTTCATGGCGCCGGAGCAGTTCCAGCGGCCGAGGGAGGTCGGGCCCGCGGCGGACGTGTTCGCGCTGGGCTCCGTGCTCGTGCACGCGGCGACCGGACACGGGCCGTTCGACTCCGACAGTCCGTACATCGTGGCGTACCAGGTCGTGCACGACGAGCCGGACCTGACGGGGGTGCCGGTGGAGCTGGCGCCGCTGGTCGCCCGCTGCCTCGCCAAGGATCCAGCCGAGCGGCCGACGCCGGGCCAGATCATGACGGCGCTGCTGCCGCCCTCGTACGCGGCGGAGGCGTTCATACCGGCGCAGCGGCGGCGGCCCGCCCTGCCGGAGGGCGATGCAGGGGTCGGTCCCTCCGCCGCATGGGACGCCGACACGCCGGTTCGGGCCCCCGCTCCTCCCGCGCGCCGCCGAGGCCCGCGCCTCGGCCGTCCGCGCCTGCGGCCCCGGCTGACGATCGCCGTCGCCGCCGCGCTCGCCCTGACCGGGGCGGGCCTCTACGCGGCCCTGAGCCCCACGGCACCCGCCGGACGCGAGACCCGCACCCGCCCGGCCGAGGTGGCCACCGCCTTCGCCGGCTGGCAGACCACCCTCCAGGAGCACGGCCCCACGGCGGCGCCCGCGTGCGGGCACGGCGGGGGCGCGCTGTACTGCTCGGCCCGGGGCGTCGGCCTCGCCCGGCTCGACCCCGTGACCGGCCGGGTCCTCTGGTCGCGGACCGCCCCCGTCAAGGCGGAGTCCCCCACCGCTCCCGTCGCCCTCACGGACGGTCTCGTCGGCGCCGCCGCCCCGACGGGCCCGCTGCGGGCGTACGCGGGCGCGGGCGGCACCCCCGGCTGGAGCGCCGAGGCGGACCTCCCCGAGCTGTACGTGCCGGCCGGGTCCGCCATCGTCCTGTCCGACGGGCGGGGCGGGATCCGGGCCGTCGACAGCCGCACCGGAAAAGAACTCTGGCGGCACGCTCTGGCCGGATTCGCGGTCCCGCGGCCGGGGCCGTACGACGCGGCGACGGGGCTGGTCACCGTGTCCGAGACCTCGCCCCACGGGAACCGCACGCGGGTCGGCGCCGTCCACCCCCGGACCGGCGAGGTGGCCTGGCAGCACGACCTGGAGGGCGACCTCGACCCGCTGGGCCGCACCGGCGACGGAATGCTGCTGCTCAGCTCGCTCCACCAGGCCGGCCTGATCGACGCCCTCGTCCTCCTCGAGCCGGCCGACGGCACCGTACGCCGGCTCTCCCTCCCCCACCGGATCGACGTCCGGGGCGTCGCCCTGCGCGGCACGGCCGTCCACATCCTCGACGCGAACGGGCACCTCACCGCCTTCGACACGGCGGCGCCGAAGGGACGGGTGCTGTGGGAGCTGGAGACGGGCGCGGGCAACGTCTCCGAGCCCGCGCTCGGTCCCGGCGACCGGCTCTACTTCTCCGTCCAGGACGGGCGGCTGCTGGCCGTCGACACCGTACGCGGTGCCCTGATCGGCCAGACCCGGCCGAGGCTCCTCAACGGCCGGCTCGAGTACGCGCCGCGGGTGCCGGCGCCGCTGGTAGTCGGGGACCGGGTGTTCGGGACCGCTCCGGACGGCTCGGTCTTCGCGGTGGACGCGCGCGACCCGGCGTCCTGGTGAGCCGCTCCCCGTACGCGTACTCCTCCTCGTCCACCTGAGAACAGCGAGGCGGCGGGGAGCAGGCTTCGTGCCGCTCCCCGCCGCCGCGGGTGTACCTGCCCGTGTCGCCGGGGTCAGCTCAGCTTCGACACGTCGCGGACCGCGCCCTTGTCGGCGCTCGTCGCCATCGCCGCGTACGCGCGCAGGGCCGCCGACACCTTGCGCTGGCGGTTCTTCGGCGCGTACACGCCGTTCAGCGCCTCACGGCGGGCGGCGAGGGTGGCCTCGTCGACGAGGAGTTCGATCGACCGGTTCGGGATGTCGATGCGGATGCGGTCGCCGTCCTCGACGAGGGCGATCGCGCCGCCCGACGCCGCCTCCGGCGAGGCGTGGCCGATGGAGAGGCCCGAGGTGCCGCCGGAGAAGCGCCCGTCCGTGACGAGGGCGCAGGTCTTGCCCAGACCGCGTCCCTTCAGGAAGGACGTCGGGTAGAGCATCTCCTGCATGCCGGGGCCGCCGCGCGGGCCCTCGTAGCGGATGACGACCACGTCGCCGTGCGTGACCTGCTTGTTCAGGATCTTCTCGACGGCCTCGTCCTGCGACTCGCAGACCACGGCCGGGCCCTCGAAGGTCCAGATCGACTCGTCGACACCGGCCGTCTTGACGACGCAGCCGTCGGCCGCGAGATTGCCGTGCAGGACGGCGAGGCCGCCGTCCTTCGAGTACGCGTGGGCGGCGTCGCGGATGCAGCCGCCGGCCGCGTCCACGTCGAGCGCCGCCCAGCGCTCGGACTGGGAGAAGGCGGTCGCCGAGCGCACGCAGCCGGGGGCCGCGTGGAACAGCTCGACGGCCTCGTCGGAGGGGGAGCCGCCGCGCACGTCCCAGGTGTCCAGCCACTCCTTGATGGAGCGGGCGTGGACGGCGTGGACGTCCTCGTTGAGCAGACCCGCGCGGTAGAGCTCGCCGAGGATGGCCGGGATGCCGCCCGCCCGGTGCACGTCCTCCATGTAGTACGTACGGTCCTTGGCGACGTTCGGGGCGACCTTGGCCAGGCAGGGCACCCGGCGCGAGACCTCGTCCATGTCGGTCAGGCCGTAGTCGAGCTCGGCCTCCTGGGCGGCGGCGAGCAGGTGCAGGATCGTGTTGGTCGAGCCGCCCATGGCGATGTCGAGGGCCATGGCGTTCTCGAAGGCCGCGCGGGTCGCGATCGAGCGCGGCAGGACGGAGGCGTCGTCCTCGTCGTAGTACCGGCGGGTGATGTCGACGACCGTGCGGGCCGCGTTCTCGTACAGGTCCTTGCGGGCCGTGTGCGTGGCGAGCAGCGAGCCGTTGCCCGGGAGGGAGAGGCCGATGGCCTCGGTCAGGCAGTTCATGGAGTTGGCGGTGAACATGCCGGAACAGGAGCCGCAGGTCGGACAGGCGTTCTCCTCGATCCGGAGCATGTCCTCGTCCGAGATCTTCGGGTTCACGGCGTCGGACATGGCGTCGACCAGGTCGAGCGTGCGGACCGTGCCGTCGACCAGGGTCGCGCGTCCGGCCTCCATCGGGCCGCCGGAGACGAAGACCGTCGGGATGTTGAGGCGCAGGGCGGCCATCAGCATGCCGGGGGTGATCTTGTCGCAGTTGGAGATGCAGATCAGGGCGTCGGCGCAGTGCGCCTCGACCATGTACTCCACGCTGTCCGCGATCAGGTCGCGGGAGGGCAGGGAGTAGAGCATGCCGCCGTGGCCCATCGCGATGCCGTCGTCGACGGCGATCGTGTTGAACTCGCGCGGGATGGCACCGGCGGCCGTGATGGCCTCGGAGACGATCCGGCCGACGGGCTGCAGGTGGGTGTGGCCCGGGACGAACTCCGTGAAGGAGTTGGCGACCGCGATGATCGGCTTCCGGCCGATGTCCGCGCCGGGTACACCGGAGGCGCGCATAAGGGCGCGTGCGCCCGCCATGTTGCGACCGTGGGTGACTGTGCGGGACCTCAGCTCGGGCATCGTCGCTCGCTCCTCGTGATGGGTGTGCTTGCATTCGAGCGTACGCCGACGGCCCAAGATCTGGACAGCTCGTCCGCATGACGGACGGAGTGTTCAGCTTTCGGTCGGCTCCGCCGGGGTCCGGCTCACGCTTCGGTCAGGTATCGCTGGAGGGTCGGGGCCACCATCGCCACGATCTCCTCCGGGTCCGCGGAGGCCAGCGGCTCCACCTGGATCACATACCGCATGATCGCGATCCCGATCATGTGGGAGGCCGCCAGCTCCGCGCGGAACTTCGGGTCCGGAACGTCGAGCTCGTCCGCGATCCGCTCCAGGAGCCGCCGCAGCACGAAGGTCCGCAGCACCTTGGCCGCCGCCTCGTGGGTCAGCGCGGAACGGACGATCGCGAGCAGCGGGGCCCTGCTGACCGGGTTCTCCCACACGCCGATGAAGAACCGCGCGAGCCGCTCCCCGATGGCCTCGCGCGGGCCGCCGACGATCGCCGGGACGACGAGGGCCGGCTCGAAGGAGACCTCGATCGCGGCGGCGAAGACCTCGTCCTTCGTACCGAAGTAGTGGTGGACGAGTGCCGGGTCGACCCCGGCGGCCTTGGCGATGCCCCGGACCGAGGCCTTGTCGTAGCCGCGCTCGGCGAACTGGCCGCGGGCGGCCTCCAGGATGCGTTCCCGCGCGCCCGGTCCGCTCTCCTCCCCGGTACGGGAGGGGCGGCCGCGCCTGCGCGGAGCCGGTTCGGTCACGGTCGCGGGACCCGGTAGGGGCGGCCGGCCGCCGACGCCAGGTGGAGCCGGGTGAAGGCGAGGGCCTCCGCGAGGTCGGCCTCGCGTTCGGCGGCTGACATCGCGCGGCGGGTGTTGACCTCGATGACCACGTGGCCGTCGAAGCCGGTGAGCGCGAGGCGCTCCAGGAGTTCGGCGCAGGGCTGGTTGCCGCGTCCGGGGACCAGGTGCTCGTCCTTGGCGGAGCCCTTGCCGTCGGCGAGGTGGACGTGGCCGAGCCGGTCGCCCATGCGGTCGATCATCGCGAGCGTGTCCGTGCGGGCGGTCGCCGTGTGCGAGAGGTCGAGGGTGAAGTGCCGGTAGTCGTCCTTGGTGACGTCCCACTCGGGGGCGTACGCGAGCATCTCGCGGTCCTTGTACCGCCACGGGTACATGTTCTCGACGGCGAACCGCACGTCGGTCTCGTCGGCCATCCGCCAGATGCCGGTGACGAAGTCCTTGGCGTACTGGCGCTGCCAGCGGAACGGGGGATGGACGACCACGGTGGACGCGCCGAGCTTCTCGGCCGCCGCCTGGGCGCGCTGGAGCTTGACCCACGGGTCACTGGACCAGACGCGCTGCGTGATGAGGAGGCAGGGGGCGTGCACGGCCAGGATCGGGACCTGGTGGTAGTCGGAGAGCCGGCGCAGCGCCTCGATGTCCTGGCTGACCGGGTCGGTCCACACCATGACCTCGACGCCGTCGTAGCCGAGGCGCGCGGCGATCTCGAAGGCCGTCGCCGTCGACTCCGGATAGACCGAGGCCGTCGACAGGGCGACCTTCGCATCCGGGACGCGCACCGCTGGTTCTGCCACGGAGACAGGGTACGGGGCGGGCCGGGGGGTCGTGGGGTGGTTCCGGTCACGCCGGGACCGCCGCACCCCGCCCCGCGGTCTGTCACCCCCCCGGCCGGCCGGGGGGTCGGTCGGCCGGGGCGAGGTCAGTGCTCCGGCAGGTGGTCCAGGCGGCGCAGGATGACGCCCTCGCGCAGGGCCCAGGGGCAGATCTCCAGGTTCTCCACCCCCAGCAGGTCCATCGCGCCCTCCGCGACGAGCGCGCCCGCCAGGAGCTGTCCGGCGCGGCCTTCCGAGACGCCCGGCAGGGCCGCGCGCTCGGGAATGGTCATCCCGGCGAGGCGCGGGACCCACTCCTCCAGGGACTTGCGGGTCAGGGTCCGCTGGACGTAGAGGCCCTCGCCCGAGCCGGGAGCGCCGGCGATCCTGGCCAGTTGCTTGAAGGTCTTGGAGGTGGCCACGACGTGGTCGGGGCGGCCTGAGCGGCTGAACTCGCCGACCGTACGGGCGATCTGCGCGCGCACATGGCGACGGAGCGCCTTCACGTCGTCGAGGTCGGCCGGGTCGCCCGGCAGCCAGCCGGCGGTCAGCCGGCCCGCGCCGAGCGGTAGCGAGACCGCCGTGTCGGGGTCCTCGTCGATGCCGTACGCGACTTCGAGGGAGCCGCCGCCGATGTCGAGCAGGAGCAGTTTGCCCGCCGACCAGCCGAACCAGCGGCGGGCGGCGAGGAACGTGAGCCGGGCCTCCTCCTCGCCGGTGAGGACCTGGAGGTCGACCCCCGTCTCGTCCTTCACGCGCGCGAGGACGGCGTCGGCGTTGCTGGCCTCGCGGACCGCGGAGGTCGCGAACGGCAGCACCTCCTCGCAGCCCTTGTCCTCGGCGGCCAGGAGCGAGTCCCGGACGGTCGCGATGAGCCGCTCGACGCCGTGCGGCGCGATGGCGCCGCGCTCGTCGAGGAGCTCGGCGAGCCGGAGCTCCGCCTTGTGGGAGTGGGCGGGCAGCGGCCGGGCGCCCGGGTGGGCGTCCACCACCAGGAAGTGCGCTGTGTTCGAACCGACGTCGAGGACTCCGAGTCTCATGGGCGGAACGCTACTGCGCGCGCCCGCATACGCTTGGCGTTGTGCCAAAGACGAAGAAGGCGAAGCCGGGCAGGACCAGCGGCGACGACACGACTGTGACAGACGTGACGGGCGTGACGGGTGTGGCTGCTGGCGGGGCCGGCAAGGCGGCCAAGGCCGGTAAGGCCACCAAGGCGGGCAAGGCCGTGAAGAGCGGCAAGAAGCGGGGCAAGGGCATGGAGCCGGACGAGAAGGGCCTCGACTTCGCGCGCGCGTGGGTCGAGTTTCCGGACCCCGCCGACGAGGAGCAGGTCTTCCGCTGCGACCTGACCTGGCTGACCTCGCGCTGGACGTGCGTCTTCGGCAGCGGCTGCCAGGGCATCCAGGCGGGCCGGGCCGACGACGGCTGCTGCACGCTGGGCGCGCACTTCTCCGACGAGGACGACGAGAAGCGGGTCGCGACCCATGTGGCACGCCTCACGCCGGAGCTCTGGCAGTTCCACGACGTCGGTACGGAGTCGGGCTGGACGCAGCTCGACGAGGACGGCGACCGGCAGACCCGCCGCTGGGAGGGGTCCTGCATCTTCCAGAACCGTCCCGGGTTCGCGGGCGGCGCGGGCTGCTCGCTGCACATCCTGGCCCTGAAGGAGGGCAAGGAGCCGCTGGAGACCAAGCCGGACGTCTGCTGGCAGCTGCCGGTGCGGCGCACGTACGACTGGATCGAGCGGCCCGACGACACGAAGGTCCTCCAGGTCTCGATCGGTGAGTACGACCGCCGCGGCTGGGGTCCGGGCGGCCACGACCTGCACTGGTGGTGCACGTCGGCCACGTCCGCGCACGGCGCGGGGGAGCCGGTCTACGTCACGTACCGGCCCGAGCTCACCGAGATGATGGGCAAGGAGGCGTACGAGGTCCTGGCGGGACTGTGCGAGGCGCGGCTCTCCTCGCAGCTGCCGTTGGTGGCCCCGCACCCGGCCGACCCGAAGGTCTGAGGCCGGCGCTTCACGACGTGGACGGCGGGGGCGGCTCCTCCGTCGTCGGCGGCGGGGTCGTCGGCTCCGTCGGGCCCGGGTCCGTCGTGGTCGGAGGGGGCTCCTCCGTCGTCGGCGGCGGGGTCGTCGGCTCGGTGGTCGGCGGACTCGTCGGCGGCGTCGTCGGTTCGGTCGTCGTCGGCGGCCTGGGCACCGGGCGTGCGACCGGCGGCGGGGCGCTGACCCCGTGCCCGTCGATCCGCACGACCGCGCCCGAGGGGTTCACCCCGAGCCTGGCGCTCCAGGCGCCCCGCGGTTCGCGGGCGTGGTCGACGCGGACGGCGATCGTGACCGCCTCCCCGGGGCGGAGCGTGCCGGAGGCCCGGTTCACGTACAGCCAGGGCGCGTCCGTCCACAGCGACCACTCGACGGGGGAGCCGCCCGAGGCGGTGAGGGTCAGCAGCGTCAGGTCGCCCTGGCCGCGTGCGGAGACCGTGATCCAGCCGAGGGCCGCCTCGCCGGGCGCTGACGCTCCCGGGCCGGTGGGGCCGCCGGGGCTGATCACCTCGACGGAGACGTCGGGGGCGCGGCTGCCCCGGGTGAAGCGGGGCTCGGGGGTGGTGCGGGCGTTGCCCGCGTTCTCGTAGCGGTCGTGGGGGCGTCCGTCCGGGCCGACCGGTTCGTCGGCCTCGCGCGCGCTGATCCGGGAAGCGTCGTGGGCACTCGCGTCCGCGGCCGGTGCGCCCCGGTAGGACGTCCACAGGGCGAGGACGGGCGCGGCGACCACGGCCGCGACGACGGTGGTCGTCACCGCGCGGGCCCGCATCCGGTCGCGGCGGGCCACATGGTCCTTCGGGTCCATCGGGAAGCCGGTCGGGGTGAAGCGCGGGGCTCCGGCACGCGCGCGTGGAACGTGCAGCATCGCCATGTACGCGGCGGCCCGGGGCGCCTCGACGAGCGGCAGCCGGACCGGGGGCAGGCCTCCGGCCCCCGGCCAGGAGCCGGTGGCGCCGACGCGTTCGGCGGCCCGGCGGCAGCGGGGGCAGTCGTCGACGTGCCGGACGAGTTCGGCGCGCAGGGCGGCCGAGAGGAGCACCTGGTGGTCGCCGGTGAGCCGGGCGACGGTGGGGCAGCTGCCGGTCTCGACGACGGCGAGGGCGGCCCGGGTGCGTTCGACCTCGCAGCCGGCGGTGGCGAGGAGTTCGCGGGCGGCGAGCGGGTCGAGGGAGAGCACGGCGGCGACCTGACGGTGGCTGAGGCCGTGCCGGACCGCAAGCTCCAGAGCTTCGCGCTGCTCGGGCGTGGTGCCGGCGGCCTCGGGCCAGGCGAGCAGCGCGAGTTCGGCGCGGTGCCGCTCGGCGGTCTCCTCGGGGATCCGGGGCGGCTCTGGCGCGGTGACGGCGGGGCGGCCGGTGTGGGCGCCCTGGCGCTTGCGGCGCTGCTCGCCGAGGCTGCGCAGACAGGCCCAGCGGGCGAGGGCGTACAGCCAGGCCGTGCGGCCGTCCTCGTCGGAGGGGCAGCGGCCGTGGTGGCGCTCGGCGACGGCGAGGACGTCGCCGAGGACGGCGGTGGCCGTGTCGTGGTCGCAGAGCACGGAGAGGCAGTACGTGAAGAGCCCGTCGAGGGCGGCCTCGTAGCGGGCGGGGGGCCGTCGGCCGAGCGTGCGCGGTCCCTCGGCCGCGGCGGGGTGCGCCCGGTGTGCGCCGGTGGTGCGTGCGGGGGATTCCAGCCTGCTGCTCGTCACCCGGTGACCGTAGGCAGCACGGGGAGCACTTTTCGTACCGGTCGCGTTCTTCTCATTCTTACGGGTGAAGGTATCGCTCGAAAGGGGACAGGAACCGGGAATTCCGGGGGTGGGGGGCCGCGGACCGGCCGCCCGGGGCCCGCTGTCGGTGGGGGCCGCTACGGTGGGCGACATGGCTGCCCGTACGAAATCGACCAAGGACCGGCCGTCCTACCGCTGCACCGAGTGCGGCTGGCAGACGGCCAAGTGGCTCGGCCGCTGTCCCGAGTGCCAGGCCTGGGGGACGGTCGAGGAGTACGGCGCGCCCGCCGTCCGTACGACCGCGGCGGGCCGGGTCTCCACCGCGGCCGTGCCCATCGGGCAGGTCGACGGCCGGCAGGCGACCGCCCGCTCCACCGGCGTCGACGAGCTGGACCGGGTCCTCGGCGGGGGCCTGGTGCCCGGCGCCGTCGTGCTGCTCGCGGGCGAGCCGGGCGTCGGCAAGTCCACGCTGCTGCTCGACGTGGCGGCCAAGGCGGCGAGCGACGAGCACCGCACGCTGTACGTGACGGGCGAGGAGTCCGCGAGCCAGGTCCGGCTGCGCGCCGACCGGATCAACGCGCTCAGCGACCATCTCTACCTGGCGGCCGAGACCGATCTGTCGGCCGTGCTCGGGCACCTGGACGCCGTGAAGCCCTCGCTGCTGATCATGGACTCGGTGCAGACCGTCGCCTCCCCCGAGATCGACGGCGCGCCCGGCGGCATGGCGCAGGTCCGCGAGGTCGCCGGAGCGCTCATCCGGGCCTCCAAGGAGCGCGGCATGTCCACGCTCCTCGTCGGCCACGTCACCAAGGACGGGGCCATCGCCGGTCCCCGGCTCCTGGAGCACCTGGTCGACGTCGTCCTGAGCTTCGAGGGAGACCGGCACGCGCGCCTGCGCCTGGTCCGGGGCGTCAAGAACCGGTACGGGGCGACCGACGAGGTCGGCTGCTTCGAACTGCACGACGAGGGCATCACCGGGCTCACCGACCCCTCCGGGCTGTTCCTGACCCGGCGTGACGTGGCCGTTCCCGGCACCTGTCTGACGGTCACCCTGGAGGGCCGCCGGCCGCTCGTCGCCGAGGTCCAGTCGCTGACCGTGGACTCCCAGATCCCGTCCCCGCGCCGGACCGTCTCCGGTCTCGAGACCTCCCGGGTCTCGATGATGCTCGCGGTCCTTGAGCAGCGCGGCCGGATCAGCGCGCTGGGCAAGCGGGACATCTACAGCGCCACCGTGGGCGGTGTGAAGCTCACCGAGCCCGCCGCCGACCTGGCGATCGCGCTCGCCCTCGCCTCCGCGGCGAGCGACACCCCGCTGCCGAAGAACCTGGTGGCGATCGGCGAGGTCGGGCTCGCGGGCGAGGTCCGGCGGGTCACGGGCGTCCAGCGCCGGCTGGCCGAGGCGCACCGGCTGGGCTTCACGCACGCACTGGTCCCCACGGACCCGGGCAGGGTGCCGGCGGGCATGAAGGTGACGGAGGTCGCGGACATGGGCGACGCGCTGCGGGTGCTGCCGCGCGGCCGGCGCGCGAAGGCCCCGGAGGCGGCGGAGGGGTAGGGCCTGTCTTTTGGATCAGGCCGGATCAGGGAGCGGGACCTGGTGCGTGTGATCGCAAGGCAGAGGAGGGAGTCGACGCGGAGCGCTGGGGACCGACGACAACGCGGCGAGCGCGCGTGCCGGGCCCCGCGAGCCCGGCATGATCCAAAAGTCAGGCCCTAGGCCTGATCCGGAGGACGGGCCCCGGCCATGGTCCGCCGCCCCGGCGGGGGCACCCCGCGCGTGGGGTGACAGGTTCGCTCCGTACGCTTCGCAAAGGCGCGGAGGGTTAGGTCCGCGTCAGGGCGGGGACCCCTTTCGGACCACCCGGGATCGGTCGGGGGCGGAGGGCGGCGGGGTGGTGTCGCTAGACTTTGCCCTGGTCTCGCCCATCCGTACGAGCCGGAGGAGTGCAGTGGCAGCCAAGGACGGGGCAACAGGTCCTGGAAAGTCCGGCGCGGGCTCCGGCAACGAAGCACTGATGCGTGCCGCGCTGAGCGCGGTCGCGCCCGGCACCGCGCTGCGCGACGGCCTGGAGCGGATCCTGCGCGGCAACACCGGTGGACTCATCGTGCTCGGCCTGGACAAGACGGTCGACTCGATGTGCACCGGCGGTTTCGTGCTGGACGTCGAGTTCGCCGCCACGCGCCTGCGTGAGCTGTGCAAGCTCGACGGCGCGCTCGTCCTGGACAAGGACATCACGAAGATCCACCGCGCGGGTGTGCAGCTCGTCCCGGACGCCTCGATCCCCACGGAGGAGACCGGCACCCGGCACCGTACGGCGGACCGGGTCTCCAAGCAGTGCAACTTCCCGGTCGTCTCCGTCTCCCAGTCCATGCGTCTGATCGCGCTGTACGTGGACGGTGAGCGGCGGGTCCTGGAGGAGTCGGCCGCGATCCTGTCCCGTGCCAACCAGGCGCTCGCGACCCTGGAGCGGTACAAGCTCCGGCTCGACGAGGTGGCCGGCACGCTCTCCGCCCTGGAGATCGAGGACCTGGTCACGGTCCGGGACGTCACCGCCGTCGCCCAGCGTCTGGAGATGGTCCGCCGGATCGCCACCGAGATCGCGGAGTACGTGGTCGAGCTCGGCACGGACGGGCGGCTCCTCTCGCTCCAGCTCGACGAGTTGATCGCGGGAGTGGAGCCGGAGCGCGAGCTGGTGATCCGGGACTACGTGCCGGAGCCGACGGCCAAGCGGTCGCGGACGGTGCCGGAGGCGCTCACCGAGCTGGACGCGCTGACCCACACCGAGCTGCTCGAACTTCCTGTGGTGGCACGGGCACTGGGCTACAGCGGTTCGCCCGAGACCCTCGACTCGGCGGTCTCGCCGCGCGGCTACCGGCTCCTCGCCAAGGTGCCGAGGCTGCCGGGCGCGATCATCGAGCGGCTCGTGGAGCACTTCGGCGGGCTGCAGAAGCTGCTCGCGGCCAGTGTCGACGACCTGCAGACCGTCGACGGTGTCGGCGAGGCCCGTGCCCGCAGCGTGCGCGAGGGCCTGTCGCGGCTCGCGGAGTCCTCGATCCTGGAGCGGTACGTCTAGGGCCTGTCTTTTGGATCAGGCCGGGCTCGCGGGGCCTGGTGCCGCTCCCTGATCCGGCCTGATCCAAACGACAGACCCTGGCGATTCGTACGCACGCCGGTACGACCCACCGCGAGCTGTCTCTTATACACATCTCCGAGCCCACGAGACCGTACTAGATCGCGGTGGCGCACCGCGGTGCGCTCCGCCCGCGGTCCCACTCCACGGTGTGGGTGACGGTGGCCTTCGCGGGGACGCGCAGCAGGACCGGGGTGCCGGGGCGGGGGCAGTCGGCGGAGGACCAGATCTGCTCGTCCTGGGCGTCACTGATCGTCAGAACCGCGCTGCGGGGCCCGAAGTCCGCCTTGCAGTCGGTGGTCGAGGTGCTCTTCGCGACGAGGTGGAACCGGGGCTTCTCCCCCGCCTCGTAGCTGACCTTGGCGGTGCGCAGGGTCAACTGCAGCGAACCGGCGGGGCAGTTCGGGAGCGGTGAGTCGGCCGGCACCTGGCGGCCCGCGCCGGTGCCCGCTCCCCCGTCGCCGCCCGCGCCGTCGGTGTCGCCGTTCTTGCCGCCGTCACCGGCGCCCGCGGAGGTACCGGCGGCCGTACCGGCGTCGGCGCCCGACCCCGCGTCCGCACCGGAGTCGCCGGGGTCTCCGTCACCGCCGGCGGAATCGCCGGAGTCGTCCGACTCGTCGCGTCCGCCGGGCTGTTGGCTGATGGCGGGTCCGCTGCCTGAGGGTCCGGGGGTGATCGAGGGAGGGGTGGGAGACGAGCCGTTGGCCGCGTCGTTCGACTTCTTCCCGCCCCCGTCACCGGAGGTGACGGCCCATACGGCGAGGAGGGCGAGAAGTGCCACCAGGCACGCCGCCACCGCCCTCCGTCGCCAGTAGATGGTGGAGGGAAGCGGCCCGACCGGATTGCGCAAAGATCCCACGACCCGAACCTTACGAGAGATCCGGCCCAACTCCCGCCCCACCCGCCGCCCGAGACCTCAAGTTTTGCCGATGATCACATCCATCGGTTCCGGGAACTTTTCCGGTGACGAGACCTTGATCTCCTCGCGAACTCACCAGAAACCAGCGGGAAACGGACGGAAGCGCGGGACTGCCGGGGACCCCCACTTTCGTAAGGGGTCGTTCTGGCCGTCGGCCCGGGGCGGTGGACTCCGGATTCCGGTTAGCGTCGTCCACCATGAACACGCTCCTCGACCTGTCCGACCGGCTGTACCTCGACGTCGCCGACTTCGCCCACTCCACCCCCCACTGGTTCCAGTGGCTCGCCGAGGTCTGGACCGAGGCAGGACTGCTGCTGTTCGGCGTGCTGTTCCTGGCCGGCTGGTGGCGCTCCCGCGACGGTGCGAGCCGTGCGATGTCGCTCGCGCTGCTCGCGCCGCTCGCCACCGCCTTCGGATACGTGGTGAGCGAGGGGCTGAAGTCGCTGATCGACGAGGAACGTCCGTGCCGTGCGGTCGTCGGGGCGCCCGCATCCCTGGTCACCTGTCCCCCCTATGGCGACTGGTCCTTCCCCAGCAACCACTCGGCCATCGCGGGTGCCGCGGCCGTCGCGCTCGCGCTGTCCTGGCGCGGGATCGTCTGGCTGACCGTGCCCATGGCCGTCCTCATGGCCTTCTCGCGGGTCTTCGTCGGCGTGCACTACCCGCACGACGTGACCGTCGGCCTGCTCCTCGGAGGCCTGGTGGCCTTCCTCGTCATGAGGGCGGCGGTCCGCCCGGTGGGCTCCCTGGTCGAGACGGCCCGGTCGAGCCGCAGCTCGGCCGTGGTGTGGTGCGCGGGGCGCGGGCCCCGGACGCACGCCTCCTCGCGCGCTGAGGAACCCCGGCGCGCGCGCCACGGCGCGTACTGAGCCACTCGCCCGGGGCCGGTGACACGGCACCTACGGTTCGCGCCGTGGACGTGCCAGGATCGGGGGTGCCATGACTTCCATCGACGCTCCCGTCACCCCTGACGCCCCCGCCGCCCCTGACGCCACTGACGCCCCCGCCGCCCCCGCCGCCTCTGACGCTCCCGAAGCCCTCGATGCTCGCGAAGCGCTGGAGGCTCGTGGGGCTCTTGAGGCTTCCGCTGCCTCCGCCCTGCCCACGCCCCCGGCCGAGCTGCACGGGCCGGTCCTCGCCTGGTTCGACCGGCACGCCCGCGACCTGCCCTGGCGCCGCCCCGAGGCCGGTGCCTGGGGGGTCATGGTCAGCGAGTTCATGCTCCAGCAGACCCCGGTCGTCCGGGTGCTGCCCGTGTACGAGCAGTGGCTCGCCCGCTGGCCGCGCCCGGCCGACCTGGCCGCCGACGCCCCCGGCGAGGCGGTCCGCGCCTGGGGACGGCTCGGCTATCCGCGGCGGGCCCTGCGGCTGCACGCCGCCGCCGTGGCCATAACGGAACGGCACAGGGGCGACGTACCGAGCGATCACGGCCAGCTGCTCGCGCTGCCCGGCATCGGCGAGTACACGGCGGCCGCGGTGGCCTCCTTCGCGTACGGGCAGCGCCACGCGGTCCTCGACACCAACGTGCGCCGGGTCTTCGCGCGGGCCGCGACCGGCGTCCAGTACCCGCCGAACGCGACCACCGCCGCCGAGCGGCGGCTCGCCCGCGCCCTGCTGCCCCGGGACGAGGCGACGGCCTCCCGCTGGGCCGCCGCCTCCATGGAACTGGGCGCGCTGGTCTGCACGGCGAAGAACGAGGACTGCGGGCGCTGCCCGATCTCCGGGCAGTGCGCCTGGCGGCTCTCCGGGAAGCCGGCCCACGACGGCCCGCCGCGGCGCGGCCAGACGTACGCCGGGACCGACCGGCAAGTCCGCGGCCGGCTCCTCGCGGTGCTGCGGGACACGAGCGACCCGGTGGCGCAGGCGGTCCTGGACGCGGTCTGGGACGAGCCGGTGCAGCGGGCCAGGGCGCTTGACGGGCTGGTCGCGGACGGGCTCGTGGAGCCGCTGGACGGCGGGTACTACCGGCTTCCGGTGTCCTGAAGGCGGTGGAGGGGACCGCGGCCGCGAAACCTCCGCCGTTCCCTCTGTTACACAACCGATGGACAGCCGTGCGTCCACCGACGGCTGCCCCGCACAGCCCCGTGACAACAGCTCCGTAGCGTCGTCCACGACACGAGGAACAAGCTGGTCACGGGGTTGCGGAGGCGGTTGGGATGAGGCATGGCGAGGTACTCGACTTCGAGGAGTACGTCCGCACGCGGCAGGACGCGCTGCTGCGCAGCGCCCGCCGTCTCGTCGCCGACCCCGTCGACGCCCAGGACCTCCTGCAGACGGCCCTGGCCCGCACGTTCGGACGCTGGGACGGCATCGCCGACAAGTCCCTCGCCGACGCCTACCTGCGCCGGGTCATGATCAACACACGGACCGAGTGGTGGCGCTCCCGCAAGCTCGAAGAGGTGCCCACCGAGCAGCTGCCCGACGCCTGTGGCGACGACCCCACCGAGCAGCACGCCGACCGGGCCCTCCTCATGGACGTCCTGAAGGTGCTCGCGCCGAAGCAGCGCAGCGTCGTCGTCCTGCGCCACTGGGAGCAGATGAGCACCGAGGAGACGGCGGCGGCGCTCGGCATGTCGACGGGTACGGTGAAGTCGACGCTCCACCGCGCGCTCGCCCGGCTCCGCCAGGAGCTGGAGAGCCGTGAGCTCGACGCCCGGGCCCTGGGGCGGTCCGGGGAGCGGACGACCGTACGAGGCGACGAACGGGAGCGGGAGCGGTGCGCGGCCTAGACGGCGAAGCCGACGGCAGCAGAGACGACGACGGCAGACACGACGGCGACAGCGACAGACACGGCCTCGGCAGCGGTGGGGATTCCGGCCGGGACGGGGCCGGGGGCCGCCGTCGGTGCCGTACCGTCAAGGCGGCGAGCATCACGGCGGCGGCCGGGCTCGTCGCCCTCGGGCTGTCCATGGCCGCCTGCTCCACCGGCGGCACCGGCTCCCGTGACGAGGGCGCGGCAGGCACCCACGACGTGGCCCCGGCGGCCCCCTCCGGGTCCGCCGACGGTGAGCTGCGGTCCGCCGAGCGGGTCGACCCGATCGCGCTGCTCAAGGCCGATCCGAAGATCGGCTCGCGCCTCAAGGCCGATCTGAAGCCGTGCGTCGCGGACGCCTACCCGGTCGACGCCTCCTACGGCAATCTCACCGACGGCCCCGCCCCCGATGTCGTCGTCAACGTGATGACCTGCGGCGATGCCGTCGGCATCGGTACGTACGTCTACCGGAAGCAGAGCGACCGGTACGAGAACGTCTTCATGGCGGAGGACGCGGCGGTCTACGCCACGATCGACCGGGGCGAGCTCGTCGTCACCAAGCAGGTGTACGCGAAGGGCGACCCGGTCGCGTATCCCTCGGGCGAGGACGTGATCACGTACCGCTGGTCGGGGAACAGGTTCACCCAGCACGACTGGGTGCACAACGACTACAGCCGGGCCGTCGGCGACGGCGGCCTCGAGGAGCCCGCGCCGAGCGAGCCCCCGGGCAACTGAGCCCCTCCCCTCCCCTCCCCTCCCCTCCCCCACGACCGCACAAGCAGCGCGCGAACCCGAAGGACACGCACGATGACCGAGACCCATGTCCTGTTCGTCGAGGACGACGACGTCATCCGTGAGGCCACCCAGCTCGCCCTGGAGCGGGACGGCTTCCGCGTCACGGCCGTGCCCGACGGGCTGTCCGGCCTGGACGCCTTCCGGGCGCAGCGGCCCGACATCGCCCTGCTCGACGTGATGCTGCCGGGCATGGACGGGGTCAGCCTCTGTCGCCGCATCCGCGACGAGTCGACCGTGCCGGTGATCATGCTGTCGGCGCGCGCCGACTCGATCGACGTCGTCCTCGGCCTGGAGGCCGGCGCCGACGACTACGTCACCAAGCCCTTCGACGGCTCCGTGCTGATGGCCCGCATCCGCGCCGTGCTCCGCCGCTTCGGGCACGCGGGCGGGCCCGGTGCTGGTGAGCAGGGCGGGGAGGGGCCGGGCTGCGGGCTGCTCGTCTTCGGCGACCTGGAGGTCGACACCGAGGGCATGGAGGTCCGCAGGGACGGGGCGCCGGTCGCGCTGACCCCGACCGAGATGCGGCTGCTCCTGGAGTTCTCGTCCGCGCCCGGCACCGTGCTGTCCCGCGACAAGCTCCTCGAACGCGTCTGGGACTACGGCTGGGGCGGCGACACCCGGGTCGTGGACGTCCATGTGCAGCGGCTGCGCGCCAAGATCGGCCAGGACAGGATCGAGACGGTCCGCGGCTTCGGCTACAAGCTCAAGGGTTAGGGCCGGGCGTGAGACCGTTCCCCCTCCGTACCGGGGTCCGCTGGAAGATCGCCGTCGCCATCGCGGCGGTCGGCGCGCTGATCGCGGTCACCCTGAGCGTCGTCGTGCACAACGCCGCCCGGATCTCGATGCTCGACAACGCGCGCGAGGTGCAGATGGAGCGGCTGCTCTTCGCCCAGCGGATGTACGAGACGTCCAAGCCCAAGGAACCGCGCTTCGGCACGAAGATCAACGACCCGTCGCTTCCCGCCCAGCTCGACCAGCTGATGCGGGACAAGCGGCGCGGGACGTACGTCCAGGAGCACCGGGACGGCGGGCCGCCCGACGTGTGGGCGGCCGTACCGCTCGCCAACGGCGACGTGCTCTCGCTGCACATCCCCTTCGCCGACCGCAGCGCGACGATCATGAACGATCTGGACCGGGCCCTCGTCATCGGCTCCGTCTCGGTGGTCTTCGGCGGCTGCGCGCTCGGCGTCCTCATCGGCGGCCAGCTCTCGCGGCGACTGCGGAAGGCCGCCGTCGCGGCCGGGCGGGTCGCCCAGGGCAACACGGACGTCCGGGTACGTGAGGCCGTAGGCGGGGTCGTACGGGACGAGACCGACGACCTGGCGTGGGCGGTCGACGCCCTCACCGACGCCCTCAACGAACGGATCGAGGCCGAGCGGCGGGTCACCGCGGACATCGCGCACGAGCTGCGCACGCCGGTGACCGGGCTGCTCACCGCGGCCGAGCTGCTGCCGCCCGGGCGCCCCACCGAGCTGGTACGGGACCGGGCACAGGCCATGCGGACCCTTGTCGAGGACGTCCTGGAGGTGGCCCGGCTCGACAGCGCGTCGGAGCGGGCCGAGCTCCAGGAGATCGCGCTCGGCGAGTTCGTGGAGCGGCGGGTGCGGGCGCTCGACCCGGAGGTGGTCGTCCAGGTCGTCCACGAGTCCTGGGTGAACACCGACCCTCGGCGCCTGGAACGCGTCCTGGGCAACCTCCTCGCGAACGCGGCCAAGCACGGCAGGCCGCCGGTGGAGGTCACCGTCGAGGGCCGGGTGGTCCGCGTCCGCGACCACGGGCCGGGCTTCCCCGAGGCGCTCCTCAAGGAGGGCCCGAGCCGGTTCCGCACGGGATCGAGCGACCGGGCGGGCCAGGGCCACGGCCTGGGCCTCACGATCGCGGCGGGCCAGGCCCGGGTCCTCGGCGCCCGGCTGACCTTCCGGAACGTGGCCTCCGAGAGCGCGCCGAACGGCGTGGGCGGGGCCATCGCCGTGCTGTGGCTGCCGGACCACGCGCCGACGAACACGGGCAGCTTCCCGGTGCTGCGGCAGCCGGACTGAGCCTTTTCGGGCGTACGCAGAGGTGGGGCCGGCCCCTTTCGGGACCGGCCCCACCTCCGTACCACCGCGCCGCGAGGTCAGACCGTCTCGGCGACCTTCGCGTGGTCGTCGCCCGCCGCCTTCGGGGCCGGCGCGGGGCCGGCGCCGCGGAGCGCGACCTCCTTGACGAGGAAGGCGAGGGCGAAGCCGAGGACGGATACCGCGGCGGCGACCAGGAAGGCGCTGTGCGTGCCCGCGGCGACCGCGTGCTGGTAGGCCTCTCGGAGCGCCTCCGGCAGCTTGGCCAGGCTCGCCGCGTCGAGCTGGGCGGTCTGTTCGGTGAGCCCGGATCCGCCGTTCGCCGCCATCTCGTCCTGGACGCGGCTCGTGAAGAGGGCGCCCATGATCGCGACGCCGAAGGAGGAGCCGAGGGTCCGGAAGAGGGTGGTGGAGGACGAGGCGACGCCCATGTCCTTCATCTCGACGCTGTTCTGGGCGACGAGCATGGTGATCTGCATGAGGAAGCCCATGCCGGCCCCGAGGACGGCCATGTAGATCCCGGAGGTCAGCCGGGAGGTGCCGGTGTCCATCTGGGACAGCAGGAAGAGGCCGACCGTCATGAGGGCGCCGCCGGCGATCGGGAAGATCTTGTACTTGCCGGTGCTGGTGGTGAAGCGGCCGACGAGCAGCGAGACGAGCATCATCGCGAGGAGCATCGGCAGGAGCAGCAGACCGGAGTTGGTGGCCGAGGCGCCCTGGACGGACTGCTGGAAGATCGGCAGGTAGAGGACCGCGCCGAACATCACGAAGCCGGTGATGAAGCCGATCAGGGACATCACGGTGAAGTTGCGGCTGCGGAAGATGTGCAGCGGCATGATCGGGTCGCTCGCCCGCGTCTCGACGTACAGGAAGGCGGCGAGCGCGGCGGCTCCGCCGACTCCGAGGCCGACGATGGTGGCGGAGCCCCAGGCGTACTCGGTGCCTCCCCAGGTGGTGACGAGGACGATCGCGGTGATGCCGACGGTCAGCAGCGCGGCGCCGAGGAAGTCGATCCGGGTGCCCGTGGCGCGCTGCTTCTTCGGCAGGTGCAGGACGGTGGTGACCATGGCGAGGGCGACGGCGCCGAGCGGCAGGTTGATGTAGAAGGACCAGCGCCAGCCCCAGTGGTCGGTGATGGTGCCGCCGACGAGGGGGCCGCCGATCATGGCGAGGGCCATCACGCCGGCCATCATGCCCTGGTACTTGCCGCGCTCGCGGGGCGGGATGAGGTCGCCGATGATGGCCATGACGCCGACCATGAGGCCTCCGGCGCCGAGGCCCTGGATCGTACGGAAGCCGATGAGCTGGCCCATGTCCTGGGCCATGCCGCTCAGCGCCGAGCCGATCAGGAAGATCACGATCGAGGCGAGGAAGACGCCCTTGCGGCCGAACATGTCGCCGACCTTGCCCCAGAGGGGGGTGGAGGCGGCGGTGGCCAGGGTGTAGGCGGTGACGACCCAGGAGAGGTGTTCGAGGCCGCCGAGCTCGCCGACGATCGTCGGCATCGCGGTGCCGATGATCATGTTGTCCAGCATCGCGAGGAGCATCGCGATCATGAGGGCGAGGAGGACGACGCGGACGCTGCGCGGCGCTTCATCCGATTCCTCTGGTACTGGATTCGCAGTGGCTCGCGCTGTCATCGATGTCCCCTTACTTGCCGCCCGGCTAGTTACTACACTGGGGACGGTAGGCGCGTAACTTGCCGGTCGTCAAGTAAGTTTTCTGGAAAGTGGAGAGCAGCCATGGCCCGAGGCAACACCCGCCAGCGGATCCAGGACGTGGCCCTGGGACTCTTCGCCGAGCAGGGGTACGAGAAGACCTCGCTGCGCGAGATCGCCGAGCACCTCGACGTCACCAAGGCCGCGCTGTACTACCACTTCAAGACCAAGGAAGACATCATCATCGGCATCTTCCAGGACCTCACCCGGCCCGTGGACGAGCTGATCGACTGGGCGCGGGAGCAGCCGCGGACGCTGGAGGTCAGGGAGGAGATCCTGCGCCGCTACCAGGAGTCCCTGATCAGCGCGTATCCGCTGTTCCGCTTCATGCAGGAGAACCAGGCGGCCGTCCGCGAGCTGAGCATCGGCCTGACCTTCAAGGAACGGATGCTCGAGCTGAGCGGCCTGATCCAGGAGCCGGACTTCACCGTGCTCGACCGGGTGCGCTGCGTCAGCGCGATCTTCACGCTGCACGCGGGGATGTTCTTCATGGACAACGTCGAGGGCGACTCCGAGGAGAAGCGCGAAGCCGTCCTCGAGGTCGCCCTCGATCTGCTGAGCCAGGCCCACGGGGGGCCGGTGGCGGGAGCTTAGATGCTCACGCCGTGGGACCGCAGGAAGGCGGCCGGGTTCACGGAGGAGCCGTAGTTCGGGGTCGTACGGATCTCGAAGTGCAGGTGCGGGCCGGAGGAGTTGCCGGTGTTGCCCGAGAGGGCGATCTGCTGGCCGGCGCCGACCTTCTGGCCGACGTGCACCTTGATCTTCGACAGGTGGGCGTACTGCGAGTACGTGCCGTTGGTGTGCTTGACGACGATCGCGTTGCCGTACGCGGGGCCGTCACCGCCGCCGTTCGGGCCGGCCTTCACGACGGTGCCCGCACCCGCGGCCTTGACCGGGGTGCCGACCGGGACGGCGAAGTCCTGGCCGGAGTGCTTGTGGGACCACATGGCGCCGCCCTGGTTGTAGCTGGCGGTCAGGGTGTACGAGGTGACCGGCTTGACCCAGGACGGGGCCTTCTTGGCGGCGACGGACTTCGCGGCGGCCTGCTTGACGACGGCGGCCTGCTTGACGGCCGAGGCCTTCGCGGCGGCGGCCTTGACCTGGGCGGCGACGTGGGCCTGGGTGTCGGCCTGGGCGGCGACGGCGGCGGACGCGGTGAGAGCGACCGGAGCGGCGACGGCGTTGCCCTCGGCGGCGAAGGCGGACCCTGCTCCGGCCACCATCGTCGCTCCCAGGCCCGCGGCGGCGAGAGCGACGGCGGTGATTCGGGCGGCGGGGTTCATGACGCGCTTCGACATACGGGGGAAAACCTCCGGGAAGTACGGGACCCGACGCGAACGGTGCTGCGCCGGGCTTGCTCATCCTTGGTAACCCGGACCCCCACCCCGGCCAAAACACCCCATCTACGACATCGCGTCGTAGCGATCTCCGGAGAAGTTCACCCCTTGACGACCCCTGGAACCCTCCTTCAAATCGGACATACCGGCACAAGAGAATCGGTTTATTCGCATGTCGCGGATGGCCGGAACCGCCCAAAAGGCCGCGCTACGTCCGGTTCGGGACCCCTTGGGACCAAAGCCCCGGCGGTTCACCCCTGAACGTCCCGAATCAACACCAAAGGTCGCCACTATTCCTGTTAGTACCCCTCGAAACCCCTGTGCGCCTTGTCACCAGACGCCGGCCCCGAAAGCGACCTGGGTCACGCAACCGAGCCGTCCGGAAGACCGTCCCGCACTACGCTGACCGCATCGGGGACCCACGGGGGGACACACATGGAACCGGCACTCATCGGCGCGCGCCTCGCCTCGGCGGCGATCGGCCCTCTCCTGAAGAAACTGCTGGTCAGCGACGATCCGGGGGCCGGGCTCACGGGCAAGGCAGCCCAGGTCAGACTCTCCGGCCTCGTCTCCTTCCGCGGCGAGAAGCGCACGCTCACGGAGAAGGACGTCCGCAGGCTCGCCAGGACGCTGGTCGAGCGCTCCCTCGACGGGCCGGGAGAGGCGCCGTTCCCCGCCGACGAGACCGAGGCCGTCATCCACACGCTCGGGACGACTCTCCTGGCCCTCGGCGACCTCGACATGGACGACGTCCAGGCCGTCCGCCTCGGCCACACCACCCTCGCCCGGCGCCTGCGCATGGCCGCCCCGGCCCCCGACGGCCTGTCGACGGACTCCGCCCTCTACCTGGACTCGATGACGGAGTGGGCCGCCCTCCACATCCTGGAGTTCTTCAGCCGGCGCTCCACCTTCATCGCCCGCAGCCTGGTGGAACAGACCCGCGGCCAGACCGAACTCATCGCGAAGATCGACGAGGTCATCCGCCGGACTCCGAGGGTGGACGGCCGGGACATGGAGTTCGAACGGCGCTACCTGGCCCGCCTGGCGAAGAGGCACGGACGCCTGACGATCTACGGCGTCGATCTGCACGACTCGCCGGACCGGTGGCCGCTGGACATGGCGTATCTGTCCCTTGAGGCGACGGGGCGGGAGGCCGGGGCCGGCGTGCCGGACGAGACGGGTCACCTCGCCCCGCCGCAGCGCGAGCAGGCCCCCCTCCGCGCCGACCTCGCCCTCGCCCGCCACGACAGGGTCCTGCTGCGCGGCCTCGCCGGCTCCGGCAAGACGACGCTCGTGCAGTGGCTGACGGTCTCGGCGGCGGCCGAGGGGCAGCCGGAGGGCATGGCGTACCTCCAGGGCCGCGTCCCCTTCGTCCTCCCCCTGCGCACCCTCACCCGCCACGGCGAGCGGCTCCCCGCCCCCGAGCACTTCCTCTCGGCCGCCGGCTGCCCGCTCACCCCGCCCGAGGGCTGGGCCGACCGGGTCCTGGCCGCCGGGCGCGGCCTCGTCCTCGTCGACGGCATCGACGAGATCCCCGAAGCCGAACGCGGCCGGGCCCGCGACTGGCTCCGGGGCCTCCTCGACGCCTACGAGGGCAACCGCTGGCTCGTGACCTCGCGCCCCACGGCCGTACGGGACGACTGGCTGGCCCCCGACGGCTTCACCGAACTGACCCTCACCCCCATGTCCCGCGCCGAGGTCGCCACGTTCGTACGCCGCTGGCACCGGGCCGCAGGGCCGGAGGCGGAGCCGTACGAGCAGCCCCTCCTCGACGCCCTCCGCACCACCGAGCACGTCGCCCAGCTCGCCACGAACCCCCTGATGTGCGGCCTCATCTGCGCCCTGCACCGCGACCGCCGCGGCTACCTGCCCCGGGGCCGCAAGGCGCTCTACGAGGCCGCCCTGTCCATGCTCCTCACCCGCCGCGACCGCGAGCGGGACATGGGCGCCCCGTACGGGATCGCCCTCGACGAGGCCCCGCAGATCCAGCTGATCCAGCGGCTCGCGTACTGGCTGACGCTGAACGGCCGCCTCCAGATGGACCGCTCCCACGCGGAATCGGTGATCGCCGAGGCCGTCCCCGCCGTCGTGGAGGCATCGGGATGCGAGCCCCGCAAGGTCTTCACCCACCTCCTCCACCGCAGCGGCCTGCTGCGCGAGCCGACGGCGGACACGATCGACTTCGTCCACCGCACCTTCCAGGACTACCTGGCGGCCAAGGCCCTGGTGGACCACTGGGACATCGGCGTCCTGGTCCGCCACGCGACGGACGACCAGTGGGAGGACGTCATCCGCATGGCCGTGGGCCACGCGCGCCCGCGCGAGTGCGCGGAGATCCTGCGGGAGCTGCTGTCCGCGGCGGACCGGGCCGAGGACCGGCAGACCAGCCTGCGCCTGACGCTCCTCGCGGCGACGGCGCTCGAGCACGCCACGGAAGTGCCTCTGGAGGTACGGCAGGAGGTCCTGGCCCGAACGGCCGAGGTGATCCCGCCGCGCGATCCGGACGAGGCCCGTGAGCTCGCCGCGGTGGGCCGGCTGGTCCTGGACCTGCTCCCCGGACCGGAGGGCCTGAGCGACGAGGAGGCGAAGATGGTGGTGATCACCGCGACCCACATCACCGTGGACGCCTCGTTCCCCTACCTGGCCCGCTTCGCCGCCCATCCCGCCCTGGACGTCAGAGCGCAGCTCATATGGGCGTGGCAGCGCTTCGAGGTCCGGCCGTACGCGGAGGCGGTCGTCTCCCGCCTGGACCCCACCGACCTGTACTTCATCCTGGACGACGACGAGCGGGCGGCGGAAGTCCTCCGCCTCGGCCTCGCTCCGGAGGGACTGCGCATCGGCGAGGGCGTCTCGTACGCACAGCTCTCGGCACTGGTCGCCCGCTCCGGCCTGCGACAGCTGCACCTCACCCGAGGAGACCAGGACCCGACTCTGCCCGCCCGGGACTTGCTCGCACGCCTCGAATTCCTCTCCGTCATCCTCACCCATCACGCGCCGTGGCGGCTCGGCGACCTGCCGCCGGCGGCCCCGCTGGGGCGGCTGCACTTCGTCTCGGCGCCGGAGGAGGGAACACGGGGGCTCGCCCACTACCGCGACCTGAGCGACCTCTTCATGGGGCCGGTCCACCTCACCGCCGACTCCTGGCGGGAACTGGCCACGCTGCCCCGCCTCACGTCCCTCGCCGTCGAAGCCGACTCCCTGGACTCCTGCCCGGCTGACGTCGTACTTCCGACGGTCGACACCCTGCAACTCCTCACGGGCTCCCGCAGCTCCCGCTCACTGGAACCGGTCGCGGCGGCATTCCCCGCCCTGCGGAAGATCATCGGCCGCGGCCTCGCCCTCCATGGGGCCGAGTACCTCCCGCCCGACATCGAGATCGTCTTCTCCTGACCGCACGCAAAGGGGCGGCCCCGGAACCATCAGGTTCCGGGGCCGCCCCTTGTGCTCAGGCGCTATGCCTTACGCATCCTTCGACAGGTTCGGGCCCGTGCCGCCCGTCGCCTCGATCGGCGGGGCGTCCGGCAGAGCCGTCTTCTCCTCGCCGCGGAAGGTGAACTTCTTCTCCTCACCCTCGCCCTCGGTGTCGACGACCACGATGTGGCCGGGACGCAGCTCGCCGAAGAGGATCTTCTCCGACAGCGTGTCCTCGACCTCGCGCTGGATCGTCCGGCGCAGCGGCCGGGCGCCCATCACCGGGTCGTAACCCTTCTTGGCGAGCAGCTCCTTCGCGGACTGGGAGAGCTCGAGGCCCATGTCCCGGTCCTTGAGGCGCTCGTCGACGCGGCCGATCATCAGGTCGACGATCTGGAGGATGTCGTCCTGGGTCAGCTGCGGGAAGACGATGACGTCGTCCACACGGTTGAGGAACTCCGGGCGGAAGTGCTGCTTCAGCTCGTCGCTGACCTTCGCCTTCATCCGCTCGTAGTTGGACTTCGTGTCGCCCTGGGCGGCGAAGCCCAGGTTGAAGCCCTTCGAGATGTCCCTGGTCCCGAGGTTGGTCGTCATGATGATGACCGTGTTCTTGAAGTCCACGACCCGGCCCTGGGAGTCGGTCAGGCGACCGTCCTCCAGGATCTGGAGAAGGGAATTGAAGATATCGGGGTGGGCCTTCTCGACCTCGTCGAAGAGGACGACGGAGAACGGCTTGCGGCGCACCTTCTCGGTGAGCTGGCCGCCCTCTTCGTAGCCGACGTATCCGGGCGGCGAACCGAAGAGACGGGAAACCGTGTGCTTCTCGCTGAACTCCGACATGTCGAGGGAGATCATCGCGTCCTCGTCGCCGAAGAGGAATTCGGCGAGCGCCTTGGAAAGCTCGGTCTTACCGACACCGGACGGACCGGCGAAGATGAACGAGCCACCGGGGCGCTTCGGGTCCTTCAGACCGGCCCGCGTACGGCGGATGGCCCGCGAGAGGCCGATGACGGCGTCCTTCTGCCCGATGACGCGCTTGTGGAGCTCGTCCTCCATGCGGAGCAGGCGGCTGGACTCCTCCTCGGTCAGCTTGAAGACCGGGATGCCGGTGGCGGTCGCGAGGACCTCGGCGATCAGATCGCCGTCGACCTCGGCGACGACGTCCATGTCGCCGGCCTTCCACTCCTTCTCCCGCTTGGCCTTCGCGGCGAGGAGCTGCTTCTCCTTGTCCCGGAGAGAGGCGGCCTTCTCGAAGTCCTGCGAGTCGATCGCGGACTCCTTGTCGCGGCGGACGCCGGCGATCTTCTCGTCGAACTCGCGGAGGTCCGGCGGCGCGGTCATCCGGCGGATGCGCATCCGGGATCCGGCCTCGTCGATCAGGTCGATCGCCTTGTCCGGGAGGAAGCGGTCCGAGATGTACCGGTCGGCCAGGGTCGCGGCCTGGACGAGGGCCTCGTCGGTGATGGAGACCCGGTGGTGGGCCTCGTACCGGTCGCGCAGACCCTTGAGGATCTCGATGGTGTGCGGCAGCGACGGCTCGGCGACCTGGATGGGCTGGAAGCGGCGCTCGAGGGCCGCGTCCTTCTCCAGGTACTTCCGGTACTCGTCGAGCGTGGTGGCACCGATGGTCTGGAGCTCACCGCGGGCCAGCATCGGCTTGAGGATGCTGGCGGCGTCGATCGCGCCCTCGGCGGCACCCGCACCCACGAGGGTGTGGAGCTCGTCGATGAACAGGATGATGTCGCCGCGGGTGCGGATCTCCTTGAGGACCTTCTTCAGGCGCTCCTCGAAGTCACCGCGGTAGCGGGAGCCCGCGACCAGCGCGCCGAGGTCCAGGGTGTAGAGGTGCTTGTCCTTGAGGGTCTCGGGCACCTCGCCCTTGACGATGGCCTGCGCCAGGCCCTCGACGACGGCGGTCTTGCCGACGCCGGGCTCGCCGATGAGCACCGGGTTGTTCTTGGTGCGGCGGGACAGCACCTGCATGACCCGCTCGATCTCCTTCTCGCGCCCGATGACCGGGTCGAGCTTGGATTCGCGGGCCGCCTGGGTGAGGTTGCGGCCGAACTGGTCGAGGACCAGGGACGTCGAGGGGGTGCCCTCGGCAGGGCCGCCGGCCGTGGCGGCTTCCTTGCCCTGGTAGCCGGACAGCAGCTGGATGACCTGCTGCCGCACCCGGTTGAGGTCGGCGCCCAGCTTCACGAGGACCTGGGCGGCGACGCCCTCGCCCTCGCGGATCAGGCCGAGCAGGATGTGCTCGGTGCCGATGTAGTTGTGGCCGAGCTGGAGGGCCTCTCGGAGCGACAGCTCCAGGACCTTCTTGGCACGCGGGGTGAAGGGGATGTGCCCGGACGGGGCCTGCTGCCCCTGCCCGATGATCTCCTCAACCTGCTGGCGGACCGCCTCGAGCGAAATCCCGAGGCTCTCCAGGGCCTTAGCGGCGACACCCTCACCCTCATGGATAAGGCCCAGAAGGATGTGCTCGGTGCCGATGTAGTTGTGGTTGAGCATCCGGGCTTCTTCCTGAGCCAGGACGACAACCCGCCGCGCGCGGTCGGTGAACCTCTCGAACATCGTTAATCGCTCCTCAGAGCGGTCAGTCAGTTAGGGGTCGATCCCCTCCCTGTCCTTCCGCAGCTTAGTCCCGCAAGCGGGGACCGCTCATTCCAACTGCCGACATCCGTCCGGATCACCCCCTCTTCCGCGGGGAGACCTGCTGCCGAACAGCCGACAAATGCTCCAACCCGATGGTGCGAGACGATGTTCCCGCAGGCCAAGTAGTTAGCCACGTCATCAGTACGCCGATGGCGAACGTGAGACGCCGAAGCCTGCGACTCGCCCCTCTCCACTAGGAATGTCTTACCCGTAAGGACTGACACTCCATGCGGCGCACCCCGGTTCCCTCCGCTACCAGCGAACACCCTTGCGCTCCCGAATGCACGCGTACGCCTCATCACGGACACATCGCGTGTTCAGTGGCCGACCGAACGTGACTTCGGGAGCCGGTCCCGGCGTAACCAACGCGCCCTCGGCGGAGTTCCACGGGCATGGCCATCACCGTCCCGCTTCCCCGTACGCCGCCCGACGGCGGCCTCGTGCGGTGGTACGAGCACGAGCTCGGCTGGGCGACGGTGGCGGGCCCGCCGGTGCAGCTGGTCACGGGGCTGCGCTTCGACGTCCTGGAGCTGCCCGCCGAGGCGGGCCGGGGGGTGCTGCGGCGGATGGGCCCGGCGACCGGGCCTGTGGCCCTGCTCGGGCGCCGGATGCGGCTGCTCGTGGCCGCGGGGAGCGCGGAGGAGCTACCGGGCCTGCTCGACTGGCTCGAGTGGGGCGGGATCTCGCTCGATCTCGCGGTACTCGGCGCCGACGGCCGGATGACCGCGCCCCTTCCCCCGGGGCGGGACGGATCCGGCGCGCCTGACGCCGCCGTGTGGCTGCGGGCCCCGGCACCGGGCCGCGAGGTCGAGTCCTCGCTGCCGGCGCTGCGGTCCGCGCCCTGGGGCGACGCGGGTGCCCCCTGCCTGGTACGTCTCGTGGCCGCCGCCGCCGCGGAGTGCCACCGGGTGCGGCTGCTGAGTGCCCGGGCCCGGAGGCCGGCGGCTCAGCAGCTGCCGCCTCAGCGGTTCGCGTCCTCGTAAGCAGCCTTGATGTCGGCGGGAACGCGACCACGGTCGTTCACGTTCATGCCGTTCTCCTTGGCCCACGCGCGGATCTTCGCGGTGTCCGGGCTGCCCGCCGCCACGGCACGGCCCTTGCCGCGCCCACCGGTGGTACGGCCGCCGGTGCGACGGCCGCTCTTGGTGTACGGCTCGAGCAGACCACGGAGCTTTTCCGCGTTGGCGGTGGTGAGGTCGATCTCGTAGGTCTTGCCGTCCAGCGCGAACGTCACGGTCTCGTCCGCCTCGACGCCGTCGAGGTCGTCGACAAGAAGGACCTGAACCTTCTGTGCCACCGGATTTCCTTTCATCGAAAATGCAGTACGCGGAAAGGAAACCGCTTTTCCCGGAAAAACACAAACCCCTGGCAGAGGTTCAGAACCTCGGCAACGCGGGAAACGTGCGCGATTCGGACATAGGGTTCCGTGCGGCGTTCCATGTGGCGTTCGGGGCCGGGTTCCGCGTCACAGGTGCAGAAGCATCCGGCTGTTGCCCAAGGTGTTCGGCTTCACTCGTTCGAGACCAAGGAACTCGGCGACTCCCTCGTCATAGGAACGGAGGAGCTCGCTGTAGACATCTCCGTCGACCGGGGTCTCGCCGATCTCGACGAAGCCGTGCTTCGCGAAGAAGTCGACTTCGAAGGTCAGGCAGAATACCCGCCGCACCCCGAGCCATCGGGCGGTGTGCAGCAACTTGTCCAGCACCTGATGTCCGACACCGGCTCCCTTGAACTCGGGATCGACGGCGAGAGTGCGTACTTCGGCGAGGTCTTCCCACATCACATGAAGGGCGCCGCAGCCGACGACGGTGGCGTCCTCGTCGCGTTCCGCGACCCAGAACTCCTGGATGGACTCGTAAAGGGTGACGGTCGCCTTGTCGAGCAGGATGCCGCGCCGGACGAACGGTTCGACGAGACGCTGGACCGCGGCGACATCGCCGGTGCGGGCCCTTCGTACGGTGACGGTTTTGGCGGAGGCCCCGGAAGCGGCCCGGGAAGCAGACGGCGACATGGGGGGACGCTATCGCTCCTGCGCTCCGGTGCCTTCGGCGCCCTGCTCGGGCGGGGTGGCGATCGGGTTGTCGCGCTGGACGATTCGGATGGCGTCGTTCAGGGCTTCGCGCTGGTCGTGGGACATCATCCCGAAGAAGGCGATGAGCGCCGCCGCCGGGTTGTCGCTCTGGGCCCAGGCCTCGTTCATCAGCGCGGCGGCGTATGCGGCGCGGGTGGAGACCGCCGTATATCGATAGGCGCGGCCTTCGACTTCTCTGCGGACCCAGCCCTTCTGATGGAGATTGTCCATGACGGTCATGACGGTGGTGTAGGCGATGGACCGTTCCTGCTGAAGGTCCTCCAGAACTTCCCGGACGGTCACCGGACGGTTCCATTGCCAGACGCGCGTCATGACGGCGTCTTCGAGATCTCCCAAGGGACGGGGCACAACGTCACTTTAGTGCGCAAAACGCCGATAAGGGGCTATTGAGAGAGGGAGACACAGCAAAAGGACGTACGACCGCGAAGGGTCGTACGTCCCGGGTGGTGCGGCGCCGTCGGCGTGATCCGAACGACAGGCCCTAGGAGGTGGCGGTGCCGTCCGCCTGGCGGGTGGCCTCGGCGCGGGCGAGGGCGGCGTCCACGACCGCGTCCTCCTTGGCCTTGTTCGGGCCGCCCTGGCTCTTGACGATCGTGACGACGAGGCCGATGAAGAACGCGGCCATCACGACGGGGGGCAGGAGCGCGGATACGTAGTCCATGCCGACCAGAGTAGCTATCCGGCGGCCCGTTCCTCTGGCGGGGGCGGGGGTACGGGCCTCCGGCGCGGCGGGAACACCTCGGACGGCTTGGGCACCGGGCGCTCGGCCGGGGCGGGTGGCGTCGGCTTGGGCTCGTCGGCCGCCGCACGTCCGCCGGGCAGGGCGAGCAGCCTGGCCCTGGGCGCGGTACTGGGGGCCGGGGTGGAGGTGGCCTGGGAGACCCGGGCCAGGCGCGCGCGTACCGAGCGCTCGGCGAGGGTCCGGCAGCGGGCGAGCAGGCCGGCGGCCCTGGGGTCGTGGCGCAGCGCGCGCAGGGCGGCGAGGTCGTCGGCGGCGGGGTCGTACCCGGCGGCCAGCGCGTCCTGGAGAAGCCCCAGGTAGCCGCTGAGGGAGCCGGGGAGCGCCTCGCGGTAGCGGGCCAGGTCGTCGAGGAGGAAGGCGCGCAGCCGGCCTGCCTCGCGTACGGCCTCGTCCACGGATTCGGCCAGGTGCAGCGCGTCCCGGACGTCCTCGTCCTGGAGGGGGGCGGGGTGGAGGGCGATGGCGAGGGCACGGCGGAGCACACGCAGCTCGTCCGCGCTGAACGCCATGCCGCCGCGGGATCCGTATGGCGTGGGCATGGGCCGACGATACGCGCTAATCGGACAATTTTCTCTTAGCGATCATTCCGGCGCGTCGACGGCGGGGCCCGGTGGGAGCCTCGGGTGGTCGACGGCCGGCCCCGGTGGGAGCCCCGGGTTCGTCGACCGCGGGCCTCGCCGGGCGCCGTACCTCACATGCGGGAGACGTTCCGCTCGTAGACCAGGCGCAGGCCGATCAGGGTCAGCCAGGGCTCGTGCTCGTCGATCTCCTTGGAGTCGGCGAGCACCATCGGCGCCAGACCGCCCGTCGCGATCACCGTCACGTCCGACGGGTCGCCGTTCGGGCCGACGAGCTCCCGCTTCATGCGGGCGACGACGCCGTCGACCTGGCCCGCGTAGCCGTAGACGATGCCCGACTGCATGGCCTCGACCGTGTTCTTGCCGATCACGCTGCGCGGCCTGGCCAGCTCGATCTTGCGGAGCATGGCCCCCTTGACCCCGAGCGCCTCGACCGAGATCTCGATGCCCGGCGCGATCGCCCCGCCCGCGTACTCGCCGCGCGCGGTGATCGCGTCGTACGTCGTCGCCGTACCGAAGTCGACGACGATCGCCGGGCCGCCGTAGAGCTCGACGGCGGCGACCGCGTTGATCACGCGGTCCGCGCCGACCTCCTTGGGGTTGTCCGTGAGGACCGGGACGCCGGTCTTGACGCCCGGCTCCACCAGGACCGCCGGAACGTCCCCGTAGTACCGCCGCGTCACCTCGCGCAGCTCGTGCAGCACCGAGGGGACCGTCGCGCAGATCGCGATCCCCTCGATGCCGTCGCTCAGCTCGACGCCGAGCAGCGGGTGCATGCCCATGAGGCCCTGGAGCAGGACCGCCATCTCGTCGGCCGTGCGGCTCGGATCCGTGGAGATCCGCCAGTGCTCGACGATCTCGTCACCGTCGAAGAGACCGAGGACCGTGTGCGTGTTGCCGACGTCGATGGTGAGCAGCATCAGGCCCGCACCTCGCGCAGGTCGAGGCCGATGTCGAGGATCGGGGAGGAGTGGGTGAGCCCGCCGACCGCCAGGTAGTCCACACCGGTCGCCGCGTACGCCGCCGCGTTCTCCAGGGTCAGCCGGCCCGAGGACTCCAGGACCGCGCGGCCGGCGACCAGGGCGACGGCCTCCTCGGTCTCGGCGGGGGTGAAGTTGTCGAGCAGGATCAGGTCGGCGCCCGCGTCCAGGACCTCGTGGACCTGGCGCAGGGTGTCGACCTCGACCTCGATCGGCAGCTCGGGGAACTGCTCGCGCACGGCCTTGAAGGCCTCGGCGACACCGCCGGCCGCCACCACGTGGTTGTCCTTCACCAGGGCCGCGTCGGACAGCGACATGCGGTGGTTGACGCCGCCGCCGCAGCGGACCGCGTACTTCTCCAGGGCGCGCAGGCCCGGCGTCGTCTTGCGGGTGTCGCGGACCTTGGCCTTCGTGCCCTCCAGGGCGTCCGCCCACGCGCGCGTGGCGGTGGCGATGCCGGAGAGGCGGCACAGGATGTTGAGCGCGCTGCGCTCGCCGGTGAGCAGGTCGCGGGTGCGGGCGGTGACGCTGAGGAGCAGGTCCCCGGCCTCGACGCGCTCGCCGTCCTCGACGTGCCGCTCGACCTCGAACTCGTCCGCGCACACGATGGACAGCACGGCCTCCGCGACCCGCAGACCGGCGACGACACCGGCCTCGCGGGCGGTGAAGTCGGCGGTGGCGACGGCGTCCTCGGGGACGGTCGCCACCGTCGTCACGTCGACCCCGCCGTCGAGGTCCTCGGCGATCGCGAGGTGGGCGATGTCCTCGACCTGGACCGGGTCGAGACCGGCGTCCGCGAGGAGTCCGGCGAGCGCGGGGTCGAGCCCGCACTCGAACTCCTCGCCGCCGTCGCAGGCGCAGCCGTCGCCGCAGCCTTCGGACTCGTCGGAGGAGACCGTGTTGATCTGGATCAGAGGGACGTCCACGGGCTCGGGACGGGCTTCCTCGGGCGTGGTCACTTACGGCTCCCTGGGGGCATCGGCGATGGGGGGAAGGTCATGGGTGGCGGTCGTCCGGACGTCGAGGTTCCGCTCAGGGGTGAGGCGTACGACGAGATGGCGGCGCCAGTCCCTGTCGTCGCGGTCCGGACGGTCCTCGCGCCAGTGGCAGCCGCGGGTCTCCTCGCGGCGGCGGGCGGCGGCGACGAGCACCCGGGCGACGCACAGCAGGTTGGTGGTCTCCCAGGAGTCCACGCCGGGCTCTGCGGCCTTGGTGTCGTCGGTGCCGCCCGCGAGGGCGTCGCCGTGCAAGGCGTCGAGGGCCTCGGCGGCCTCCCGCAGGCTGGCCTCGGAGCGCAGCACGCCGGCGCCGGCCGTCATGATCCGCTGGATACGGGTCCTGGCGCCGCCCACGGGCAGCGGCAGCGTCACCGGGGCCGGGTGCGGCACCGGGGCACCGGGCACGCGCGGGGCGGCGGCCGTGATGTCGTCGGCGATCCGCTCGGCGAAGACCAGGCCCTCCAGGAGCGAGTTCGAGGCGAGCCGGTTGGCGCCGTGGACGCCCGTGCAGGCGACCTCGCCGCAGGCGTACAGGCCGGGGACGGTCGTCCGCCCGCGCAGGTCCGTACGGACGCCGCCGGAGGCGTAGTGGGCGGCGGGTGCCACCGGGATCGGCTCGGTCACCGGGTCGATGCCGTGGGAGCGGCAGGCCGCCAGGATCGTCGGGAAGCGCTGCTCCCACATCTCGGCGCCGAAGTGGCGGGCGTCGAGGTACATGTGCTCGGTGCCCTGCTCCTGCATCCGGCGCATGATCGCCTTGGCGACGATGTCCCGGGGCGCCAGCTCGGCCAGCTCGTGCTGTCCGGTCATGAAGCGGACCCCGTCGGCGTCGACCAGGTACGCGCCCTCGCCCCGTACCGCCTCGGAGACCAGCGGCTGCTGGCCCTCGGAGCCGGCGCCGAGGAAGAGCACCGTGGGGTGGAACTGGACGAACTCCAGGTCGGAGACCTCGGCGCCGGCGCGCAGCGCGAGCGCCACGCCGTCGCCGGTGGAGACGGCCGGGTTGGTGGTGGCGGAGAAGACCTGGCCCATGCCGCCGGTGGCGAGGACCACCGCGGGCGCGTGGACGGCGCCGACGCCGTCGTGCTGCCCCTCGCCCATGACGTGCAGGGTCACGCCGGCCGTACGGCCCTCGGCGTCCGTCAGGAGGTCCAGGACGAGGGCGTGCTCGATGGTGCGCACGCCCCGGTCCCGTATCGCCTCGACGAGGGCGCGGGAGATCTCGGCGCCGGTCGCGTCACCGCCCGCGTGGGCGATGCGGCGGCGGTGGTGGCCGCCCTCGCGGGTCAGCGCGATCTCGCCGTCGGCGTTCTTGTCGAAGTCGGCGCCGGTCGCGATCAGGCGGCGGACGGCGTCGGGTCCCTCGGTGACGAGGGCCCGGACGGCGCGCTCGTCGCAGAGCCCGGCGCCGGCGACGAGGGTGTCGTCGAGGTGCTGCTCGGGGGTGTCTCCCTCGCCGAGCGCGGCGGCGATGCCGCCCTGCGCCCAGCGGGTGGACCCGTCGTCGAGGTTGGCCTTGGTGACGACGACCGCACGGAGCCCGGCGGCGGTGCAGCGCAGGGCGGCGGTGAGACCGGCGACGCCGGAGCCGACCACGACGACGTCGGCTTCGATGGCCCAGCCGGGCGCGGGGGCGTGCAGCCGTATTCCGGTCACTGGGTGGCTCCGAAGGTCAAGGGGGTGTTGTCGATGAGCCGGGTGCTTCCGACCCGCGCGGCGACGGCGAGGATCGCGTCCCCCGCGTGGTCGTCGGCGACCTCGGTGAAGTCGGCCGGGTCGACGAGGGCCAGGTAGTCGAGGACGAGCGGCGGATCGGCCTTCGCCGCGTCGTCGAGGACGGCACGGGCCGCGGCCCGCACGGCCCCTGCGCCGTGGCCCTCGGCGGCCTGGGCGACCGCGTGGGCGTCGGCGGCGGCCCGTGCCTCGCCGAGCCGGGAGAGCGCCTCCGCGCGGTTCTCGGCCCGGCCCTGGGCGCCCGGCAGGGACGCGGCACGCGCGCGCAGTGCCTCCTGGGCGGCGAGCCGGTCGCTGGCGGAGAACAGCGCGTGCGACAGCGCGAGGGCGGTACGGCGCTCCTGTGCCGACAGGTAGCGGTTGCGGCTGGAGAGGGCGAGGCCGTCGCTCTCCCTGACGGTCGGCACGCCGACGATCTCCACCGGGAAGTTCAGGTCGCGGGCCATGCGGCGGATCAGGGCCAGCTGCTGCGCGTCCTTCTGGCCGAAGAAGGCCAGGTCGGGCGCGGTGAGGTGGAGGAGCTTGGCGACGACGGTCAGCATGCCGTCGAAGTGGCCGGGGCGGGAGGCGCCTTCGAGGCGCTCGCCCATGGGCCCCGCGGTGATCCGGACCTGGGGTTCCCCGCCCGGGTAGACCGCGTCGACGGAGGGCGCGAAGACGACGCTCGCGCCCGCGGCGAAGGCCAGCTCCAGGTCGGCTTCGAGGGTGCGCGGGTAGCGGTCGAGGTCCTCGCCCGCGCCGAACTGGAGGGGGTTGACGAAGACGGTGACGACGACGAAACCCTTGCCGCCGACGCGCTCGCGGGCGGTACGGATCAGGGTGGCGTGGCCCTCGTGGAGGGCGCCCATGGTCATGACGACGGCGTTGTGGCCGGGCAGCCCGTGGTGGGCGGCGGCGTCCTTCAGGTCCTCGACCTCGGACACCAGCTCGGCGGGCCGGTGGCGGACGGGGCGGCCGCTCCCGGCGCTCGTACGGGCGGACAGGCTCATCGGTCGTCTCCTTGCGGCCCGTCGGCCGCGGTGGTGCCCGCGGCCAGTACGCCGAGGAGGTCCTCGGCCAGCTCGGGCTTGAGCAGACCGTGGGCGAGCGCCCGGTCCGCGGTCGTGCGGGCCATCGCCAGGTACCCGGCGACGGTGCCGGGCGCGTGCTTGCGCAGCTCGGCGACATGGGCGGCGACCGTACCGGCGTCACCGCGCGCGACGGGTCCTGTGAGGGCCGCGTCCCCGGACCGCAGGGCGTTGTCCAGGGCGGCGCCGAGGAGCGGACCCAGCATCCGGTCGGGCGCGGCGACCCCGGCCTTGCGCAGCAGCTCCATCGACTGGGCCACCAGGGTGACCAGGTGGTTCGCGCCGAGGGCCAGGGCCGCGTGGTACAGCGGACGGGCCTCCTCCGCGATCCACTCGGGCTCGCCGCCCATCTCGATCACCAGGGCCTCGGCGGCGAGCCGCAGCTCCTCGGGGGCGGTCACTCCGAAGGAGCAGCCGGCCAGACGCTGGACGTCGACCTCGGTGCCGGTGAAGGTCATCGCGGGGTGCAGGGCGAGCGGCAGGGCGCCGGCCCGCCGGACCGGGTCGAGGACCCGTGCGCCGTACCGCCCGGAGGTGTGCACGATCAGCTGTCCGGGCCGTACGGCTCCGGTGTCGGCGAGGCCCTCGGCCAGACCGGGCAGCGCGTCGTCCGGCACGGTGAGCAGGACCAGGTCCGCGAGGGCGAGGACGCGCGCGGGCTCGACGACCGGGACCTCGGGCAGGAGGGCGGCGGCGCGGCGCCTGGAGGCGTCGGACACGGCGGAGACGGCGACGGGGCGGTGCCCGGCGAGCCGGAGGGCGGCGGCGAGGGCGGGGCCCACGCGACCGGCGCCGACGACCCCGACGGTGAGCCGGGCGGGTCGGTCCTCGGCGCGGGTCTCCGAAGATCGGGGCTCCGTGGCTCGGTGGTCCTCGGCTCGGGGCTCCGTGGCTCGGGGCTCTGGCGCTGCTGGTGCGTTCACGGTGGGGACGGCCTTCCGTTCCAGTCCTCGGCGGGTACCGGACGATTTCTGGTCATGCTACGCCAGCGTTTCGCGCTGCTCCGTGGCTGTCCACAGGGTGTGGGCGGTGGTGTGATGATCGGCCCATGAAACCTGCGAGCCCTGCGGAGGATCCTGTGGACAGTCCCGAGGAGAGTCCTGTGGGGAGTTCTGTGGCGAGTCCCGAGGAGAGTCCTGTGGACGAGGAAGCGGTCCGGCTCCATCGCGCGAAGGTCTGGGGCGGCGCCGACCGCAAGCTGTGGCACACCCCGATGGACGGCACGGTGGGCACACGCCTGCGTGAGCTCGCCGACTGGACGGAGGCGTCGGCCCACGGCGAGGGGCCGCTCGACGTGTACGGGGACGGCCCGGTCGAGGAGCTGGAGCAGCGCGTCGCCGAGCTGCTCGGCCACCCCGCCGCCGTCTTCTTCCCGACCGGCACCATGGCCCAGCAGGTGGCGCTGCGCTGCTGGGCGGGCCGGACCGGCAGCTCCGTCGTCGCCCTCCATCCGCTCGCCCACCCCGAGGTCCACGAGGGCGGCGCGTTCGGTGCCGTCTCCGGGCTCCGTACGGTCCATCCCACCGACGCGCCCCGGCTGCCGACTGCCGAGGAGGTACGGGACCATCCCGAGCCCTTCGGGACGCTGATGCTGGAGCTGCCGCTGCGGGACGCCGGTTTCGTCCTGCCGTCCTGGGACGAGCTGACCGAGGTGGTGGAGGCGGCCCGGGAGCGGGACGCGGTGGTCCACTTCGACGGGGCGCGGCTCTGGGAGTGCCCGACGCGTCTCGGCCGTCCGCTCGCGGAGATCGCGGGGCTCGCCGACAGCGTGTACGTCTCGTTCTACAAGTCCCTCGGCGGGCTGTCCGGCGCCGCGCTCGCCGGCCCCGAGGACGTCATGGCGGAGGCGCGGGTCTGGCGGCACCGGTACGGGGGCCTGGTCTTCCAGCAGTACCCGGCGGCGCTCTCCGCGCTCCGGGGCCTGGACGTCGAGCTGCCCCGACTGCCCTCGTACGTGGCCCACGCGCGCGTGGTGGCCGACGCGGTGCGGGAGGCGTTCGAGGAGGCGGGCACGGGCTGGTTCCGGGTCCACCCGGAGACCCCGCACACCCACCAGTTCCAGGTCTGGCTGCCGTACGACGCCGAGAGCCTGACGGCGGCGGCCGTCGCCCAGACCGAGGCCACCGGCACGGTCCTCTTCCGCCGCTGGTTCACCCCGGACCCGGGCGGCCCGCCGGGGGTCGCCTTGACCGAGCTGACGGTGGCGGAGCCCGGCCTGGAGTGGACGGCGGAGGACGTGAAGGCGGCGGTACGGGACTTCCTGACCCTCGTCGAGACCCGCGTCGAGGGCTGAGCACCGGCCTGTCGGCGGGCCGGTGAGCCGGGCTGCTGCCTGTCGGCGGGCCGGGCTGCGGCCGGTCAGGACGCGCCCCCGTGCCGTCGGTTCCACAGGGCCGTGCGGAGACGGCCCCGCGCCCTGCGGCCCGCCAGGGCCCGCTCGAAGCGGCGCCGTTCGACGACCGCCCGCAGGACGGCGATGTCATGGGTGCCGGGCGCCGGAGGCGCCGGCTCACCGAGCCGAGCGGCGCGGTACGTGTCGAAGAGGTACTGATGCAGGGCGTTCACGGCCTCACCGTGCGCCGCGCCCCGGCCCCCTCGCGCGCCGATTGACCGCACCCGTCAAACGGCGCCCGCGGCCCTCCCGGCACGTCGATTGACGGCCCTCGTCAAACGGCGCGACACCGCCCCCGCCACACCCCTCACCATGGACGGGTGAGCGTGACCATCGACATCACCGGACTGCCGCAGGAGCGCATCGTCTTCTGCCCCTCGCCCCTGGCCGAGCTGGGCGCCGCCCTGCACGCCCTCGCCGAGCCCGCGCACCACCCCCGGCTCCACGCCTGGACGACCACGACCTCCGCCGCCCTCAAGCCCGAGCTGGCGGACCGGCTCCACGAGGCCGACTTCATGTGGAACTCCACCCGCTCCGACATCCTGCTGCCCGCGCGGCCCCGGGAGACCCTCGCCGAGGAGCTGGACGACCTCGACCTCATGGACGACGAGAAGTTCGTCGGCTCCGCCCTGGAGATCTCCTGCAACAGCAAGTACAAGCAGGGCGCCCCCTCTCCGCTCGTCGACGAGCGGATGCGCCGCCGCGCCCTCGACCTGGCCGCCGCGCGCGGGCCCCGGCAGACCGCGTTCGTGGAGCGGATGCTGGCCGACCCTCCCAGCACGCGCGCGTGGATCCGGCGGCTCCTGGAGGACTGCGAGGAGGCCTTCTTCGCCGACACCTGGCGCCGGGTCGGCATCCAGCTCGCCGCCGACGCCCGCCACAAGACCGAGCTGATGCGCCGCAAGGGCCTCGCCGACGCCGTCTCCGCGGCCTCGTCCGCGATGGTCCTGGAGGAGGACGAGCGGGGGTCCCGGATCGTCGTCGACAAGCTGGTCCAGGGACACACGAGTGCCGAGCGCACCGGTGTGACGTTCCTGCCGACCGCCTTCGGCTGGCCGCACCTCTTCGCGCTCCACGCGCCCGGCTGGCAGCCGGTCGTCCAGTACCCGGTGCCCGCGGGCGACCTCGGCGGCGCCGCCGCGACCGAGCTGGTCACACTGCGCCTGGAGGCCATCGCCCACCCCATGCGGATGCGGCTCTGCCGCAGTCTGGCCCGCGGCTCGAACACGACGAGCGAGCTGGCCGACGCGTACAACATCAGCGCTCCCGAGGTCTCCCGCCACCTCGCCGTCATGAAGAAGGCAGGACTGCTCACCACCCAGCGCCGCGGCCGGTACGTGCTCCACCAGCTCGACGTCTCCGTCGTCGCCCGCCTCGGCAGCGACTTCCTGGAGTCGGTGCTGCGGTAGCGGGCGAGGCGCGCACGGGGGGGGAAGGGCGGGCCCTACACCCCGCCGCCACCCGCGCGGACGAGACCCGACTCGTACGCGAGGACGACGACCTGGACGCGGTCGCGCAGGCCCAGCTTGGTCAGGATCCGGCCGACGTGGGTCTTCACCGTCGCCTCCGACAGGACCAGCCGGGCGGCGATCTCGCCGTTCGACAGGCCCTGCGCGACGAGCATCATCACCTCGCGCTCCCGGTCCGTGAGCCGTGCGAGGGCGCTGTCGACGGCACGGGTCTCCGTGCCCGTCGAGGGCAGCATGGGCGAGAAGCGGTCGAGCAGCCGGCGGGTGGTCGAGGGCGCCACCACCGCGTCCCCGCTGTGCACCGAGCGGATCGCCCCGAGCAGCTCCGCCGGGGGCACGTCCTTCAGCATGAAGCCGCTCGCGCCCGCCTTCAGGCCCGAGAACGCGTACTCGTCGAGGTCGAACGTGGTCAGGATCAGCACCTTCGGGGCGTCCGGCTGCGAACAGATCCGCCGGGTCGTCTCCACCCCGTCGAGCTTGGGCATGCGCACGTCCATGAGGACGACGTCGACCGCCGTCGCGCGCAGCACCTCGAGGGCCTCGACCCCGTCGCCCGCCTCCGCCACGACCTCCATGTCCGGCTGGGCGGCCAGCACCATGCGGAAACCGGTACGCAGGAGCACCTGGTCGTCGACGAGCATCACGCGGATGGACATCTGATTCCTTCGGGGTCGTCAGTGAGCGGGCTTGAGGGGAAGCAGTGCGCTGATGCGGAAGCCGCCGCCGGGACGCGGTCCCGCGTCCAGCGTGCCGCCGACCATGCCGACCCGCTCCCGCATGCCGATCAGACCATGGCCCCGGCCGTCGGCGCCCCCGTCCTCGTACATCTCCTGGGGCGCGCCCCGGCCGTCGTCCTCGACGAGCAGCCCGAGGCCGTCGTCGAAGTAGACCAGCCGGACGGCGGCACCGACGTCGGGACCGCCGTGCTTGCGGGTGTTGGTGAGGGCCTCCTGCACGATCCGGTACGCGGTGAGCTCGACGCCGCTGGGCAGCGGGCGGGGGCTCCCCTCGATCGCGAAGTCCACGGTGAGACCGGCGCCGCGCACCTGCTCGACGAGGTCCTCGATCTGCTTCACGTCCGGCTGCGGCACGTACTCCCCGGCCTCCTCGTGCTCACCGGTGCGCAGGATGCCGAGGAGTCTGCGCATCTCGGCGAGCGCCTGCCGGCCCGTGGTGGAGATGGTCTCCAGGGCCTGCTTGGCGGTCTCCGGGGAGGAGTCCATGACATAGGCGGCGCCGTCTGCCTGCACGACCATCACCGACACGTTGTGCGCGACGACGTCGTGCAGCTCACGGGCGATCCTGGCCCGCTCTGCGGCGACCGCGACCTTGGCCTGGGCCTCGCGCTCCTTTTCCAGGCGGGAGGCCCGCTCCTCCAGCTGCGCGAAGTAGGCGCGGCGGGTGCGGAGCGAGTCGCCGAGGACCCAGGCGAGCGCGAACGGCACGGTCATGATCACCGTGAAGAAGGCCTTGGCCGCGCCGGACCCGGCTTCCTCCATGGGCCATCTCAGCTGGGAGAGCGTGGAGGCACTGAGGCCGCCGGCGAGCGCGAGCCGGGACGCCCAGCGGGGTCCGTCGTGCGCCGCGACGGTGAAGACGATCACGAGCATGGCGAAGTCGGCGATGAACGGCATGAGTCCGAAGCCGAGCTGCGCGACCCCGAGACCGACCGCGAGGAGCAGCATCTTCTCGGGGGCGCGTCGCCGCAGGGCCACCACCAGGGAGAAGAGCGCGGAGACGACGCCGTACCCCACGAGGTTCCCGCTCTCGGGGTCTGACGACCCCACCCACAGCAGAGACAGCCCGAGGAGGACGACGGCCCAGAAGGTGTCGACGCCCGTCGGGTGTCTGCGGATGAAGTCGTAGAGGCGCTGCACGTCACCCAGAGTAAAGAAGAGGGGCAGGTGCCCGGATCAACCGTGGGGTCGATCCTTGGCACGGGACCCGTACTCCCCGGGGTGGAGACTGGGGCCCGTGACGGATGAGACGTGTCAGTGGCAGGGGTGGCGCCAGGCCACGGAGCGGGCGCTGTACGGCCCCGGAGGCTTCTATCTGCGCCCCGAGGGGCCCGCGGGGCATTTCCGTACCTCGGTGCACGCCTCGCCGCTCTTCGCGGCGGCCGTGGCGCGGCTGCTCCGCGAGGTCGCGGAGGATCTGGGAACGGCGGAGGCCGACCTCGTGGACGTCGGCGCGGGCCGCGGTGAGCTGCTCGCGGGGGTGCTCGCCGCGACGGAGGGCAGCGGCCTCACCGTCCGGGCGTACGCCGTCGAGCGTGCCGCCCGCCCGGCCGGGCTCGACGACCGCGCCGTCTGGACCGACCGGCCGCCCCGGGGGGCGCGGGGGCTGCTCTTCGCGAACGAGTGGCTCGACAACGTGCCGGTGGACGTGGCCGAGGCGGACGCGGAGGGCACGGTCCGGTACGTGGAGGTCCGCGCCGACGGCGCCGAGCGGCTCGGCGCGCCCGTCTCGGGCCCTGACGCGGAGTGGCTGGCCCGCTGGTGGCCGCTGCGGGAACCGGGTGCGCGGGCCGAGATCGGCCGGCCGCGGGACGAGGCCTGGGCGGCGGCGGTGGCCTCGCTGGCGGCGGGCCGGGCGGTGGCCGTGGACTACGCGCACGTACGGGACTCCCGGCCGCCCTTCGGCTCCCTGACCGGCTTCCGCGCGGGCCGCGAGGTCCCGCCGGTCCCGGACGGCAGCTGCGACCTGACCGCCCACGTGGCCCTGGACGCGTGCGCGGACCCGGGCCCGACGGGCGGCCCGGTCGGCGAGGGGCACGCGGGGGCGCCCGGGGCAGCGGGCCCGGGGCTTCCCGCGGCCGAGCTGCTCACCCAGCGGGAGGCGCTGCGGCGGCTCGGGGTGTCCGGGGAGCGGCCGCCGCTCGCGCTCGCCTCGACCGATCCCGCCGGGTACGTCCGCGCGCTCGCCGCCGCCGGCGAGGCCGCCGAACTCACCGCCCGCGGCGGTCTCGGCGACTTCCTCTGGCTGACCCAGCGGGTCCCGCCCACCACGGACGGCTGACCGGTTCCGGGCGCAGGGGATACTGGCCGCATGACGGAGACGACGGTCGGCATCGGCGGCGCGGCGGAGAGCACCGACATGGTGCTGAACATCGGGCCGCAGCATCCCTCGACCCATGGTGTGCTCCGGCTCCGGCTCGTGCTCGACGGCGAGGTCGTCCGCCAGGCCGAGCCGGTGATCGGCTACATGCACCGCGGCGCCGAGAAGCTCTTCGAGGCACGGGACTACCGGCAGATCATCATGCTGGCCAACCGTCACGACTGGCTGTCCGCCTTCTCCAACGAGCTGGGCGTCGTCATGGCCGTCGAGCGGATGCTGGGCATGGAGGTCCCGGAGCGCGCGGTGTGGACCCGTACGCTCCTCGCCGAGCTGAACCGGGTCCTCAACCACCTCATGTTCCTCGGTTCGTACCCCCTCGAACTGGGCGGCATCACCCCGGTCTTCCACGCCTTCCGGGAGCGCGAGGAGCTCCAGGCGGTGATGGAGGAGGTCTCCGGCGGCCGGATGCACTACATGTTCAACCGGGTGGGCGGGCTCAAGGAGGACCTGCCCGCCGGCTGGCTCGGCCGGGCGAGGCAGGCCGTCGCGGACGTCCGCTCGCGGATGGACGTGTACGACCGGCTGGTCCTCGGCAACGAGATCTTCCGGGGCCGTACGCGCGGGGTCGGCGTCCTGTCCCCGGCCGCGGTCCACGCGTACGGCGTGTCGGGTCCCATCGCCCGCGCCTCCGGCGTCGACTTCGACCTGCGCCGCGACGAGCCGTACCTCGCCTACGGGGAGCTCCAGGACACCCTGCGGGTCGCCGTGCGCGAGGAGGGCGACTGCCTGGCCCGGTTCGAGTGCCTGCTCGACCAGACGCACAACTCCCTGGACCTGGCGGACGCCTGTCTGGACCGGATGGCGGAGCTGCAGCCGGGGCCGATCAACCAGCGGCTGCCGAAGGTGCTCAAGGCGCCGGAGGGCCACACGTACGCGTGGACCGAGAACCCGCTCGGTGTGAACGGCTACTACCTGGTGTCCAAGGGCGAGAAGACCCCGTACCGGTTGAAGCTGCGCTCGGCCTCGTTCAACAACATCCAGGCGCTCGTCGAGCTGCTGCCCGGGACGCTCGTCGCGGACATGGTGGCGATCCTGGGTTCGCTGTTCTTCGTCGTCGGCGACATCGACAAGTAACCGAGCAGCCGAGTGGCGGAGCGGGCGCGTCAGCCCTCCCGGGGCGTCAGGAGTTGACCGCTCCGCGCAGCTCGGCCAGGTCGAGCTGCTCGGTCTCGTCGTGCGCGGTCAGGTCGATGACGTGGCCGACCGCCTGGGACGGGGCCGTGACGCCCGGGGCGAGCGGATTGCCCGCGGTACCGCCGGGGGTGACGACCGGGGTGAGGAGCGGGGCGCCGGTCGCCGTCCGGGCCGCCAGGACCTCTTCGAGGACCTCCTCGCCCACGACGTCGGCGAGATCCGTGTTCTGTACGGCCTCGATGGCCGCCGCCGCCTTCTGCGTACCGAAGAAGTCGAAGCCGCCCTCGGGGCGCGGGACGGGCCTGCGCGCCGCGTACGGGACGATCGCGGTCGCGGTCGGCACCGCCGGCACCCTCGTGGAGGCGGGCGGGACGGGCGCGGCCGGCGGGAGCGCCAGGGCGGGGGCGGCCGGACGGGAGTGCTGCTCGGGTCCGGCGGCCGCCGCGTGCTTCCCCTGCGGCTCCTCCGTCTCACGGGCCCGCTCGGCGAGGTCACGCGCGCGGGCCGCCTCCGCGGTACGGCGGGCCTGCTGTGCGGCGGCGTTGCGCGGGAGGTCGCGCAGCGCCTGGGCGGCGCGGCGGTAGGCCTCGGGGGTGGGCGTGGAGCCACCGGCCGGCAGCGCCCTGACGGCGCCGGAGGCCGCGTCGGAGCCGGTACCGGCCTCCTTGTCCGTCGTCTCCAGGGCGAGGACGCGACGGCCTTCGAGGGCGCTGGCCCGCTCGGTCTCGGCGGTGGCGTACCGGCGGAGCAGGTCCGCGTGCTCACCGCGCAGCCCGGCGAGCTCCACGCGCTTGGCGCGGAGCTTGGCGTCGAGCCGGGAGCGCAGCGCGCGGGACTCCTCCAGGTCGGACTCCAGCTCGGCGAGCCGTTCCTCCGACTTCCACTGGTCGGCGGTGCGGGCCCGGTCGAGCTCGGCGACCTTCAGGCCGGCGCCTCGGTCCCAACTGCGCATGAGGACGGCACCGGTGACGGCCGCGACCGCCGCCGCCACGGCGAGCAGGCGCACGACCGTCACATCGCCGGGCAGCCAGGCGGCGGCGGCGCACACGACCGCGGCGCCGGCGACCGCGGAAGGCGGCAGCAGCTTGTGCAGAGGCGGGGAATGGCGGTGGCGTCCACGTGGCATGGCCTGAAATTTACCGTGCGTAGGGGCTGTGTGGGGCGTCGGCCCGGCAATCTCTTGGCCACTTCTCGCCATCAGAAGTGGAAATCCGTCGTTCCGGTTCCGTTTCGGGCCGACTCCCCTCACGCGTCGCCTACTTGTTGAGCAGCCCCTTCGCCGTCAGGTACTCCTTGGCGACGTCCTCCGGCTTCGCCCGCTCGGCGTCCACCTTGCGGTTGAGTTCGGCGAGATCCGCTGTGGTCAGCGCCTTGGTGATCTTGTCGAGGGCGGCGGCTATCTCCGGGGCGCCGGCATCCTTCGCATTGACCACGGGCAGCACGTTGTCGGCGTTCTGCAGGTCCTTGTCGTCCTCCAGGAAGACAAGGCCGTAACTGTCGATCGTGGCGTCCGTGGTGGTCGTCAGGACGAGCTGGTCCACCCCGTCCTTGACCGCCTGCTTGGCCTGCGGGGTGCCGACACCCTTGGGGTCGATCCCGGCCACGTCGATCCCGTACGTCTTCTTCAGGCCCGGCGCGCAGAACGGCCGTACCGCGCATTCGTCACCGGCGGCGATCTTCACCTTCAGCTTCGCGCGGCCGAGATCGGAAAGCGTCTTCAGCTTGTTCTTCTCGGCGAATTCCTTCGTCACCGCGAACGCGTTCTGATCGACCGCCTCGCCGAACGCCAGCACCTTCAGACCGCGCGGTGCGGCGAGCTTCCGCAGCGCCTCGACCGTGGCCGCCGCGTCACCGGACGCGACCGGCTTCTCCTCCGGCGCCTTCGGCCCGTTCACCTTCGCGTTGAGGAATTCCGCGATCGTCGCCGCGTATTCCGGTATGACGTCGATCTCGCCCTTCTCGAGGGAGGGCTCGTACAGCTCGCGATTCTTCACGGTGGTGATGGACACGGAGTATCCGGCGTCCCGCAGCACCTGCGCGTACAGCTCGGCGAGGACCTTGGCCTCGGTGAAGGCGGCCGCGCCGACCACCAGCGATCCGGCGCCGGGGAGTCCTGCGCTCCCGGAACCCTTCTCCTTGCCCTGCTCCAGGCTGTCACCGCCGCACGCGGCGAGCGCGACGGTCAGCGCCGTCGTACCCAGCACCGCGCCCGCGATACGCGAGACCCTGTTCACGAGATCACCCATTTCCAGTCAGCTATTGATCGGTCTTGCACGTCTCGGTTCCGCACGCTTCGGTCCTGCACGCTTCGGTCCCGCACTCTTCGGTCCCGCACGTCGTCCGATGAGCCGGTCCACGCCCACGAGCACGCCCTCCACCAGGAGGGCCAGCAGGGCCACGAGCACGGCGCCCGCGACGACCCGCGCGGTGTCGTACGTGGCGAAGCCGGCCGTGATGATCCGTCCCAGACCGCCCTGGCCGACCATCGCCGCGACCGTCGCCGTGGCGACCACCTGCACCGCGGCCGAACGCACCCCGCTCATCACCACCGGCCGCGCGAGCGGGAGTTCGACCTGCCGGAAGAGCTGGCCGCCCGTCATCCCCATGCCCCGCGCGGCCCGCACCGCGGCCCGGTCGACCTCCCGCATCCCCACGTACGCGTTGGTGAGGAGCGGCGGTATCGCGAACAGCACCAGGGCCACGACGGTCGGCACATAGCCGGCGTTCCGCAGGGGCGACACCATGAACAGGGCGAGGACCGCGAAGACGGGGATCGCCCGCCCCACGTTCGACACGTTCACCGCGAGCGCCCCGCCCCGGCCGATATGCCCGAGCCACAGCCCCAGCGGCAGCGCCAGCGCCGCCGCGATCAGCAGCGCCGCCCCGCTCACGTACACGTGCTCGGCGAGCCGCTGCCCGATGCCCTCCTCGCCCGTCCAGTGCGCGCCGGTGGTGAGCCAGCCCCAGGCGTCCGTCACGACCACCGTCTCACCCACCTCCCGGAGCGGTCCGTATCCGGGTCCACGGCGTCAGCAGCCGCTGGAGTCCCAGGAGCAGCAGGTCGGCGGCGACGGCGAGCAGCACGCACAGCACCGAGGCCGCGAGCATCTGCGCCTTGAAGAAGGTCGGCAGCGCGTCCTCGATGAGGTTGCCGAGGCCGCCGCGGCCGACCACCGAACCGACCGTGGTCAGCGCGATCGTGGAGACCGTCGCCATCCGTACGCCTGCCATCAGCACCGGCAGCGCAAGCGGCAGTTCGACCTGCCAGAGCAGCCGCAGCGAGCCGTACCCCATGCCCCGGGCGGCCTCGCGCGTCTCGGCGGGCACCGCCGCGAGGCCCGCCAGGGTGTTCCGCACGAGGATCGTCAGCGCGTACAGCACGAGGCCGGTCACCACGAGCGCCGCCGACAGTCCGAAGAAGGGCAGCAGGAGGGAGAACATGGCGAGCGACGGGACCGTGTAGAGCAGGGTGGTCAGGCCCAGGACCGGTCCCGCGAACCGGGGCCGGGCCCGGACCAGCAGCGCGAGCGGCACCGCGACGGCGAGCGCGATCAGCACGGACACGACCGTGATTCCCACATGCTGGAGCGTGGCGTCCGCCAACTCCTCGGCGCGGGTGCGGAGATACTCCCCGCATATCCAGTCGTTCGTGACCAGACAGTTCGGTGCGCTCATCCGTCCCTCCCCCGGGGCCGTCGATGTCGTCGATCTTCCGAACGCGTGTGTGACGACCCTAACCCCCGCCACCGACAATCCCCGAGACCCGCCACAATGCGGCAACACGCCCTTCACACGCCCCCGGTGTCCAGGGGACAGAATGGGGAACCATGATCCGGTTCGAGCACGTGACCAAGCGGTACGCGGACGGCACCGCCGCCGTCGACGACCTCTCCTTCGAGGTCGCCGAAGGCGAACTCGTCACCCTGGTAGGCCCGTCCGGCTGCGGCAAGACGACAACGATGATGATGGTGAACCGCCTCGTCGAGCCGACCTCGGGCCGCGTCCTCGTCGACGGCGAGGACATCTCCGGCGTCGATCCCGTCGCCCTTCGCCGAAAAATCGGCTACGTGATTCAGCAAGTCGGGCTCTTCCCCCACCGCACCGTGCTCGACAACACCGCGACCGTCCCCTCCCTCCTCGGGTGGAAGAAGGCCGCGGCACGCGCGCGTGCCGCCGAACTCCTCGACCTCGTCGGCCTCGACCCGGCCACGTACGGCTCCCGCTACCCCGCCCAGCTCTCCGGCGGCCAGCGTCAGCGCGTCGGCGTCGCCCGGGCCCTCGCCGCCGACCCGCCCGTCCTCCTCATGGACGAGCCCTTCGGCGCCGTCGACCCCGTCGTCCGCGAGCGCCTGCAGAACGAGTTCCTCGCCCTCCAGGCCACCGTCCGCAAGACCGTCCTCCTCGTCACCCACGACATCGAGGAGGCCGTCCGCATGGGCGACCGCATGGCCGTCTACGGGCAGGGCCGCATCGAGCAGTTCGACACCCCCGCCACCGTCCTGGGCTCCCCCGCCACCCCGTACGTCGCGGACTTCGTCGGCAGCGACCGCGGCCTCAAGCGACTCGCCGTCACGCCCGTCACGGAGGCCGACCTCGACCCCGTACCCCTGGAGAAGACCGGCGGTACGGACGGCGCCCCCGACCCCGTACCCCTCGGAACCTCCCTCAAGGACGCCCTCGCCGCGCTGCTCCAGCACGACACCGGCCGGCTCACGGTCACCGGAGCCGACGGCCGCCCGCTCGGCGTCCTCACCCCGGCGGGCGTCCACCGCGCCCTGCGCCGGGCCACCGTGGAGTAGGCCCCTGCCCCGCCTTCGAGCAGGCGTCAGGTCGCGCTGAGCTTGCCGCCCATCCAGACCATCCCCGGCGGGATCTCCCGGTTCCACGTGTTGAAGTTGTGACCGCCGCTGTCCAGCGTGATCGACGAGACCCGCGCCGGGCTCTTCACCTTCTTGATGAACTCCAGCGTGGCCCGCCGGTTGTCCTCGCCCTGCTTCGACGTCGTCACCAGGAACGACGTCTTCCCCTGCGGCAGATGGTCCAGGCTCCACAGCAGGTCCGCCCGCTTCCGCAGCCGGTCGTCCCCGTGGAAGAGGTCGCCCGTCGTCACGTCCTCCGCCGCCCGGTAGTACGCGGAGAACCCCGCCCCCGCCGCGAACCGGTCCGGGTGGTGCAGGGCGATCTTCAGCGCGCAGTACGCGCCCGTGGAGTTGCCCATGAACCCCCAGTTCCGGGGCTTCGTACCCACCCGGTACGTCTCCGAGACCGCCTTCGGCAGGTCCTGCGCGAAGAAGGTCTCCGTCTGCGGGCCCCCGGGCACGTCCACACACTCGGTGTCCCGCGGCGGCGCCACCGTCGGACGCAGCATCACCAGGATCATCGGCTGCATCCGTCCCTCCTTCGCCTGGAGGTACGCGGTCTTCGGGTACTTCAGCCCCTTGATCAGGTTCTCCGCCGTGCCCGGATACCCCGTGAGCACCACCGAAGCCGGGAAGGTGCGCTTCGCGTACCGCTCCTGGAAGTACTCCGGCGGCAGGTACACATAGGCCGGCGAGACGATCCCCGACCGCTCCCCCGCCACCACGACCTTCTGTATCTGGCCGCCGATCGCGGGATGTCCGCCGCCGGGCACGTCGAGCGCCCGGGTCCCCACCACCCGTACGTCCTTCGAGCCCGCCGCGTGGTCGACGACCACGCCCATCTCCTGCTCCTGGCCGAACAGGTCGGCCCACGAGCCGTAGAAGAGGAAGGAACGATTCGCCGCCAGACCCACCGCCGCGAACAGCGCCACCTGCGTCACGAGCAGCAGCCCCACCCGGCCCGCGTACGCCCGCCAGCCGCGGCGGGCGAGGCGCGGCCACAGCCACACCGTGGCGAGGAACAACGCCACGGCCAGCGTGACCGCCACCCAGAGGACTTTGCTGCTGGTGAGACCCATGGGACGACCGAGCCTTCTTTCCGAGATTTTCCTGTGAACCGATGAACCCGACTCCGCACTGCTCCGTCCTAGAAGGCGCACCAGCCGGAACGGCCCGCCGAACGCGCCGCAGGGCCCGACCGGAGTCAAAGACCCTCCGCAGGACCACGGGAAGCACGGGAAGCCATGTCTGTCACGCAAGATGGGGACAAATCAGGATTGGTTCCGGTTCGGGTACATCGGATTCTCCGCGGGCCACGCCCCGAGAAGGTCCCCGCGCTCGTCGGCACGGCCTGCACCCTCATCGGCCTCATCGACATCGCCGCCGGCGTCTTCCCCCGCTTCCGCGCCAGCCGCATGCACGCCCTCGCGGAAGTCCTCCCCGGCACCCTCGGACCCCTCTCCGCCGCCCTCTCCCTCAGCGCCGGCGTCCTCCTCCTGCTGCTCGCCCACGGCCTCAAACGCCACAAGCGCCGCGCCTGGCGGGCCGCCGTCGTCCTCCTCCCCCTCGGCGCCGCCGCCCAGTTCATCTGGCGCCACTCCGTCCTCGGCGCCCTCCTCTCCCTCGTACTCCTCGCCCTCCTCCTGCGCCACCGGCGCGAGTTCGCCGCCCTGCCCGACCCCCGGAGCCGCTGGCGCGCACTCGCCAACTTCGTCGTCATGGGCGGCGGATCCATCGCCCTCGGCCTCGTCATCGTCAGCGCCCACCCGCGGCGCGTCCTCGGCAGCCCCAGCCTCGCCGACCGCCTCGAACACGTCCTGTACGGACTCTTCGGCGTCGAAGGCCCCGTCGGCTACAGCAACGGCGTGGACTGGACCGTCGGCTACTCCCTCGGCGCCCTCGGCATGCTCACCGCCCTCACCACCATCTACCTCGCCTTCCGCCCCGAACACCCCGCCGCCCGCCTCACCGACGAGGACGAACACCGGCTGCGCGCCCTCCTCGACCAGCACGGCGGACGCGACTCCCTCGGCCACTTCGCCCTCCGCCGCGACAAGGGCGTCGTCTTCTCCCCCAGCGGCAAGGCCGCCGTCTGCTACCGCGTCGTCTCCGGCGTCATGCTCGCCAGCGGCGACCCCATCGGCGACGTCGAGGCCTGGCCCGGCGCCATCGAACGCTTCATGGACGAGGCCAAAGCCCACTCCTGGACCCCCGCCGTCATGGGCTGCTCCGAGACCGGCGGCCAGGTCTGGACCCGCGAGACCGGCCTCGACGCCCTCGAACTCGGCGACGAGGCGGTGGTCGACGTCGCGGATTTCTCCCTGTCCGGACGGGCCATGCGCAACGTCCGACAGATGGTCAAGCGCATCGAACGCAACGGCTACACGACCCAGGTCCGCCGCGTCCGTGACCTCGACGACGCCGAACTCGCCCACGTCCGCCACGCCGCCGCCGACTGGCGCGGCACCGACACCGAACGCGGCTTCTCCATGGCCCTCGGCCGCATCGGCGCCCCCGGCGACGGCGACGCCGTGATAGCGACGGCCCACAAGAAGGACGACACCGACGCGCCCGACTCCCCCTACGGCGACCTGAAGGCGATCATCCACTTCGTCCCCTGGGGCCCCGACGGCATGTCCCTCGAACTCATGCGCCGCGACCGCTCCGCCGACCCCGGCATGAACGAGCTCCTCATCGTCGCCGCCCTCCAAGCCGCCCCCGGCCTGGGCATCCACCGCGTCTCCCTCAACTTCGCCATGTTCCGCTCCGCCCTCGCCCGCGGCGAGAAGATCGGCGCCGGCCCCGTCCTGCGCGTCTGGCGCGGACTCCTCGTCTTCCTCTCCCGCTGGTTCCAGATCGAATCGCTGTACAAGTTCAACGCCAAGTTCCGGCCCCGCTGGGAACCCCGCTTCGTCGTCTACCGCACCAGCCGCGACCTCCCCCGCATCGGCTTCGCCGCCCTGCAGGCCGAAGGCTTCCTGAACCTCTCCCTGCCCCGGCCCCTCACCCGCAGACGCCCCACCGCCGCCCCCCGACCCTGCGCCCACATCGTCCCCGCGCCCGCCGAGCGCGAGGTCCGCGCGGCCTGACCGGGGAATCCGCGCGGCCCGATCTCACCCCTGGGCCCTACGCTGGACACATGAGTACGACGATCGACCGGGGTACGGCCCGGGGCCTGCCGGAGTGGGACCGCTGCGCGGTCATGGGCGTGGTCAACGTGACCCCCGACTCCTTCTCCGACGGCGGCCGCTGGTTCGACACCACGGCCGCCGTCAAACACGGCCTCGACCTCGTCGCCCAAGGCGCCGACCTCGTCGACGTCGGCGGCGAGTCCACCCGGCCCGGAGCCACCCGCGTCGACGAGGAGGAAGAACTCCGCCGCGTCGTCCCCGTCGTCCGCGGCCTCGCCGCCGAAGGCGTCACCGTCTCCGTCGACACCATGCGCGCCAGCGTCGCCGCCCGCGCCGTCGAAGCCGGCGCCGTCCTCGTCAACGACGTCAGCGGCGGCCTCGCCGACCCCGCGATGGTCCCCGCCGTCGCCGCCGCGGAAGTCCCCTTCGTCGTCATGCACTGGCGCGGATTCAGCCAGGACATGAACAGCCTCGCCGTCTACGACGACGTCGTCACCGAGGTCCTCGCCGAACTCCGCACCCGCCTGGACGCCGTCGTCGCCGGCGGGATCGACCCCGAGCGCATCGTCGTCGACCCCGGCCTCGGCTTCGCCAAGCACGCCCCCCACGACCTCGCCCTCGTCGCCCACCTCCCCGAGCTCCGCGCCCTCGGCAGGCCGCTCCTCGTCGCCGCCTCCCGCAAACGCTTCCTCGGCCACGTCCTCGCCCGCGAGGGCGCCTCCCCGCCGCCCGCCCGCGAACGCGACGCCGCCACCGCCGCCGTCTCCGCCCTCGCCGCCCACGCGGGCGCGTGGGCCGTCCGTGTCCACGAGGTCAGGGCCACCGCCGACGCCGTACGCGTCGCCCGGGCCGTCGAGGGAGCCGCGTGAGCAAGGACGACAGGAGCGACTGGGAGGAACCCCCGAAGGCCCGCACCGCCGAGGAGACGGCCGTCGAAGCCGCCAACACCGCCTTCTACGAGGCGATGGAATCCGGCGACTTCGAAGGCGTCTGCGACCTCTGGCTCGACGACGGAGCCACCCCCATCACCTGCGTCCACCCCGGCTGGCCCGTACTCACCGGCCGCGGCGAGGTGCTCCGCTCGTACGCGCTGATCATGGCGAACACCGAGTACATCCAGTTCTTCCTCACCGACCTGAAGATCTCCCTCGCGGGACCCACCGCCGTCGTCACGTGCACCGAGAACATCCTCAGCGGCGGACCCCCCGAGGAAGGCGACGCGCTGGGCCCCCTCGTCGGCCAGCTCGTCGTCGCCACCAATGTGTTCCGCCACACACCCGACGGCTGGAGGATCTGGTCCCACCACGCCTCCCCCGTCCTTGCGGAGACCGGGGGAACCGAGGACGGCGGGCCCGGCGCCGACGACGCCGAACCCCCCTCCTGACCCGCCCACGGCCCCCACGGGCAAGCGCTGTCGGCCCCCGCAGGTAGATTCGATGGCGGACACCCGGCCGTCCGCACCCGGCTGCGTGGCCACCGAACTACGACAGCAGGAGTGATTCGCGTGGATCGTGTCGCGCTGCGCGGCCTCAAGGCCCGGGGCCATCACGGCGTCTTCCCCAAGGAGCGCGAGGAGGGCCAGACCTTCATCGTGGACCTGGTCCTCGGCCTGGACACCCGCCCGGCCGCCGCCGACGACGACCTGACGAAGACCGTGCACTACGGGATCGTCGCCGAAGAGGTCGTCGACGTCGTCCAGGGCGAGCCCGTCGACCTCATCGAAACCCTCGCCGAGCGCATCGCCCAGCAATGCCTCAGCCACCCCGGGGTCCAGGAGGTGGAAGTCGTCGTCCACAAACCGGACGCGCCCATCACCGTGCCCTTCGACGACGTGACCATCACGATCACCCGGAGCCGACGATGAAGCCGACGCAGAGCGACCCCACCGTCCAGCCCGTACCGGCCTCCGTCGTCGCCACCGTCGACGCGGCCGATGTGACCCTGTCCAACCCCCGCTGGGCCGTCCTCGCCCTCGGCGCCAACCTCGGCAACCGCCTGGAGACCCTCCAGGGGGCCGTCGACGCCCTCGCCGACACCCCGGGCCTCCGGGTCAAGGCCGTCTCCCCCGTGTACGAGACGGAGCCGTGGGGCGTCGAGCCCGGCACCCAGCCCTCGTACTTCAACGCGGTCGCCCTCGTGAAGACGACGCTGCCGCCCTCCTCCCTCCTGGAGCGGGCCCACGCCGTCGAGGAGGCCTTCCACCGCGTCCGCGAGGAGCGCTGGGGCGCCCGCACCCTCGACGTCGACATCGTCGCCTACGCGGACGTGGTCTCCGACGACCCCGTCCTCACCCTCCCGCACCCCCGCGCCCACCAGCGCGCCTTCGTCCTCGCCCCCTGGCACGACGTCGCCCCCGACGCCCAGCTCACCGGCCACGGCCCGATCGCGGCCCTCCTCGCCGCCGTCGGCAGCACCGGCGTCACTCCCCGTACCGACCTGGAACTCCGTCTGCCCGAGTAGTCGTTACGCTTCGTGGCAGACCGCCACAAGCGCGACCGACGACCACGCGAAGGACATCCGGTGAAACAACTGCGGCTCAAGGTGCTCGCCGGACTGTTCCTCGTCGCCGGCATCCTCTCCTGGGGTGCCGCCCGCCTCTGGGACTCGGTCGGCACCCTCCCCAGCGTGCCGATCGCCGCGCCCATCGTCCTCGCCGTGATCGCGGTCGTCCTCACCGCGACCGCCCTCTCGATCCGCACCCGCCTCAAGGCCCAGCGCGAGCGCCGTCCCGGCGCCAAGGGCGTCGAACCCCTGATGGCGGCCCGCGCGGTCGTCTTCGGCCAGGCGAGCGCCCTGGTCGCCGCCCTCGTCGCCGGCATGTACGGCGGCACGGGCGTCTACCTCCTCGCCTTCCTGGACGTCCCGGCCCGCCGCGACCAGGCCCTCTACGCCGCCCTCGCGGTCGCGGCGGGCATCGGCGTCATCGCCGCGGCCCTCTTCCTGGAGCGGGTGTGCAAACTCCCGGAGGACGACGACGAGAACCGGGCCCCGGCCGCGTGAATCACCAGGGCTCGCGAGCGAGGTGCCCGTTCACCAGGAAGGTGGGGTACGGGGCGAGCTTGTAGCTGTAGAACGTGAAGGGTTTGGCTCCGAGGGCGGGGCGGGGGCGAACCTCGTGGACCTGGACCCAGGAGGACTCGGGTGGGTCGATGGGGTGGTGCTCGGGGGTGAAAGTGCCTCGGCTCTCCCAGCGATTCGAGACATAGAGGTGTGAGACCAACCCAGGCTTTTTTGACGGCGTGAACCGCGCACCGATGACCTGCGCCAGCTCTGTCAGAAACGGCGCGTTGCCGCTGGTGATGGTGCGGCCCCAGCCATGCTTGAGGTCACAGCCGTCCCCGTCGATGTACCCGTCGAGGAAGCCTTGGAAAGTGACGGGGTCCCTCAACACCACACGCGGAAAGCCTTGCCGCATATGGTGGGCATCGCCTCCCACGTAGTGCCGCATGGCGTCGGAAAGGTACGAGGACACGACTCGCACCCGGAAGCCCGGCAGGTCCCGCTTCAGGTAGCCAGACGGCCGGGTCACGGCCTCAAGGCGGGCAGGCAACCCTGTGCTGGCCGTCAGAGCGGCCGCATACCGGGAAGCGAATTTCTCGTCGTTGACGATCAGGGACACGTAGTTCTTGTAGACGGTTCCATCAGCGCACGTAGCCCCGACGAAATAGCCGAACTCGTACCCCGGCTTGATCGTCGGCCGCTCCCGGCACAGCTTCCGCGCATGGGTCCAGGCCACCGTCGTTCCCACAGCGTCAGCCGCGTGCACCCAGCCGTCCGGCGTGGACAGCAGCAGATCCGGACTGACGGTGAAGGTCATGTGGTCCGTGACCACCTCGACGGCGGCACGCGCTTTCACCGCTGTCACGCCCACGACCGTGGTCTGCACCGTCCGGTCGCCGTCCAGCGTCCACATCGCGCTGCCCGTAGCCACGTCCCTCGCCGGGACGCAGCCGTCCACCAGGTTCACCAGCATCTTGCTGGTCGGCCCGTACCCCATACCGATCCCCCTTGATCAGCGATCAACTCCACTGATCGGGGACGGTATGGAGCAAGACTGGCAGCCCGCTACTAGCGGGCCAATATCAGGGACATAGCCTCAGCGCGTGTAGTAGCGTCACGAAGTTGACCACGCACCGCCGAGGTGGTCGTTTTCGCGCCCGGCTTACGAACGCCACGCAGCGCCATGCACATGTGTTCGGCCTCGATGACGACGATCGCACCACGGGCTTCGAGGATGCGCATCAGCGAGTCGGCGATCTGCGTCGTCAGACGCTCCTGCACCTGCGGGCGCCGAGCAAAGACGTCAACGAGGCGGGCCAGCTTGGACAGGCCGGTAATCTTGCCCGATTCCGCCGGAATGTAACCAATGTGAGCTACGCCATGGAATGGCAGCAAATGATGTTCACACTGACTAGTCAGTTCAATGTCCTTCACCAGGACCATCTCATCGTGGCCCAGGTCGAACGTCGTCGTCAGCACGTCCTCCGGCTTCTGCCACAGCCCCGCGAAAAGCTCCCTGTACGCCCGCGCCACGCGCCCCGGCGTCTCCTTCAGCCCCTCGCGGTCCGGGTCCTCGCCGACCGCGATGAGGAGCTCTCGTACGGCGTTCTCGGCGCGCTTCTCGTCGAATACGCCGATCGTGCCCTCGCCGTCCAGCGTCACCGGGTCGGTCATCCTGTGCCTCGTTCCGTCTGCCTGTGTGCGCGCGAAATAGCCGCGCCCCCACAGGCTAGAACCTGTGGGGGCGCGGCAGCCATTCCGGGGTGCCGGGGGCGTCAGTCCTCGGGAGTCTCCACGGGGGCGATGTCGATGCCCTTCGTGGTGTCGACCGTCGGGGTCGCCGAGCCGTTCGCGCTGTTCGTCAGGGCGAGCTCCTTGGGGGAGAGCACCGGCGGACGCGTGGACGGGGTACGGCGGCTGGAGCCGGTCCAGGCCGGGCGGGCCGGGCGCTTGACGATGGTGGAGAAGATCTCGGCAATCTCCTCCTTGCCCAGCGTCTCCTTCTCCAGGAGGGCGAGGACCAGGTTGTCGAGGACGTCACGGTTCTCGACGAGGATCTCCCAGGCCTCGTTGTGCGCGGTCTCGATGAGCTTCTTGACCTCTTCGTCGACCAGCGCCGCGACCTCTTCCGAGTAGTCGCGCTGGTGCGCCATCTCACGGCCGAGGAACGGCTCGGTGTTGTCGCCGCCGAACTTGATGGCGCCGAGACGCTCGGTCATGCCGTACTGCGTGACCATCGCGCGGGCCGTGGCGGTGGCCTTCTCGATGTCGTTCGCCGCGCCCGTGGTCGGGTCGTGGAAGACGAGCTCCTCGGCAGCGCGGCCGCCCAGCATGTAGGCCAGCTGGTCGAGCATCTCGTTGCGCGTGGTCGAGTACTTGTCCTCGTCCGGCAGGACCATCGTGTAGCCCAGGGCACGGCCGCGGGACAGGATGGTGATCTTGTGGACGGGGTCGGAGTTCGGCGAGGCCGCCGCCACCAGGGCGTGTCCGCCCTCGTGGTACGCGGTGATCTTCTTCTCCTTGTCCGACATGATCCGGGTCCGCTTCTGCGGGCCCGCGACCACACGGTCGATCGCCTCGTCCAGCGAGTGGTTGTCGATCAGCTTCTTGTCCGAGCGGGCGGTGAGGAGCGCCGCCTCGTTGAGGACGTTGGAGAGGTCCGCGCCGGTGAAGCCGGGGGTGCGTCGGGCGACGGCGCCGAGGTCGACGTCCGGGGCGACCGGCTTGCCCTTCTGGTGGACCTTGAGGATCTCCAGGCGGCCCAGCATGTCCGGACGGTCGACGGCGATCTGCCGGTCGAAGCGGCCGGGGCGCAGGAGCGCCGGGTCGAGGATGTCGGGCCGGTTCGTGGCGGCGATCAGGATGACGCCGCCCTTCACGTCGAAGCCGTCCATCTCGACGAGGAGCTGGTTGAGGGTCTGCTCGCGCTCGTCGTGACCGCCGCCGAGGCCGGCACCGCGGTGGCGTCCGACGGCGTCGATCTCGTCGACGAAGACGATGGCGGGCGCGTTGGCCTTGGCCTGCTCGAAGAGGTCGCGGACCCGGGAGGCACCGACACCGACGAACATCTCGACGAAGTCGGAGCCGGAGATCGAGTAGAAGGGCACACCGGCTTCGCCGGCGACGGCGCGCGCGAGGAGCGTCTTGCCGGTTCCGGGCGGGCCGTAGAGCAGGACGCCCTTGGGGATCTTGGCTCCGACGGCCTGGAACTTCGCGGGCTCCTGGAGGAATTCCTTGATCTCGTGGAGTTCCTCGACGGCCTCGTCCGAGCCGGCGACGTCGGCGAAGGTGGTCTTCGGCGTGTCCTTGGTGATCAGCTTCGCCTTGGACTTGCCGAACTGCATGACGCGGGAGCCGCCGCCCTGCATCTGGTTCATCAGGAAGAGGAAGACGACCACGATGAGGACGAAGGGCAGGAGGGAGAGCAGGATCGAGACGAAGGGCGACTGCTTCGTCGGGGAGACGGTGTAGCCCTTCTCGATCTGCCCGGCCTCGAACTTCTCCTGGAGCTTGTCGGCGATGTCCACGCCCTGGCTGCCGATGTAGCTGGCCTGGACCTTGCTGCTCTTGTCGATCTTCTGGCCGTCGATGAGCTCGATCTTGATGATCTGCTCGTCACCGGTGGTGACCTTTGCCTGCTTGACCTGGTTCTTGTCGATCGCCTGGACGACCTTGCCGGTGTCCACCGTCTTGTAGCCCTCGGACGAGCCGACGACCTGCATCAGCACGACCACGGCGAGGACGGCCAGCACGATCCACATGACCGGCCCACGGAAGTATCGCTTCACGTCCATCCATACGGAGCGAGAACGCTCCGTCCCTCCTGCCCGTAGGAAAATGCTGCTGTGAGAGCTGCTGTGTGAAAAAGCTGTTCTTCGGACGGTACCTCAGCATCGACGCCGACGACCGCCTTCCCGTGGTTCAACGGGGGGAAGGCGGCCGGGGTTCCCCGTACGGCGTGATGTTCAGCCGCCGTAGACGTGCGGGGCGAGCGTGCCGACGAACGGAAGGTTCCGGTACTTCTCGGCGTAGTCGAGGCCGTAGCCGACGACGAACTCGTTGGGGATGTCGAAGCCGATCCACTTGACGTCGATCGCGACCTTGGCGGCCTCGGGCTTGCGCAGGAGCGTGCACACCTCGAGCGAGGCGGGCTCGCGCGAGCCGAGGTTCGAGAGCAGCCAGGACAGGGTCAGGCCGGAGTCGATGATGTCCTCGACGATCAGGACGTGCTTGCCCTTGATGTCGGTGTCGAGGTCCTTGAGGATGCGGACGACGCCCGAGGACTGGGTGCCGGCGCCGTAGGAGGAGACGGCCATCCAGTCCATGGTGACGGGGGTGGAAAGGGCGCGAGCCAGATCCGCCATCACCATCACGGCGCCCTTGAGGACGCCGACGATGAGCAGGTCCTTGCCCGCGTATTCCGCGTCGATCTTCGCGGCCAGCTCTGCCAGCTTGGCGTCGATCTCTTCCTTGGTGATGAGCACCGACTGGAGGTCGGTGCCCATGTCCTTCTCGTTCACCCGGGTCACTTTCGTTGCAGCGTGCGTCAGCCTTGCCGGATGACCAGTCTGCCACCCTGCCGACGGGCTTCGACGCGACCGGGCAGGTTGATGGCCCCTTGGCCGCGCCAGCCGGTGATGAGCCGGTCGACTTCTTCGATGTGCCGGGCGAAGAGGGAGCCGGCGGGCGCGCCCTCGGCGATGACGGCGCGGCGCAGGACGCGGCGGCGTACGGCGGGGGGCAGGCCGAAGAGCTTGGCGCACTCGAGGGCGCCCGCCTCGTCGCGTACGGAGGTCTCGGCGTCGGCGGCCCAGGTGTCGAGGGCGTCGGCGTCGTCGCGGGAGAGCTGGGCCGTTCGGGCGAGGGCTTCGACGACGCCTTTGCCGAGGGCCTTCTCGAGGGCGGGGAGGCCTTCGTGGCGGAGCCGGGAGCGCGTGTAGGCGGGATCGCTGTTGTGGGGGTCGTCCCAGACGGCGAGTTCCTGTGCGACGCAGGCCTTGCGGACGGTCTGGCGGTCGAGCCGGAGGAACGGGCGCCGGTAGCGTCCGGCGGCGCCGGAGACGGCGGCCATGCCGGAGAGCGAGCGGATGCCGGAGCCTCGGGCGAGGCCGAGCAGGACGGTCTCGGCCTGGTCGTCGCGGGTGTGGCCGAGGAGGACCGCGGCGGCTCCGTGGCGTTCGGCGGCGGCGTCGAGGGCCGCGTACCGGGCGTCGCGGGCGGCGGCCTCGGGGCCTCCTTCGCGGCCGACGGTGACGGCGACGGCCTCGACGGGGGTGAGGCCGAGGGCGGTCATGCGTCCGGCGACGTCGTCAGCGCGGGTGTCGGAGCCGTGCTGGAGTCCGTGGTCGACGGTGATGCCGCCGGCGCGCACGGGGAGTTTGCGGGCCTCGAAGGCGAGGGCGGAGGCGAGCGCCATCGAGTCGGCGCCTCCGGAGCAGGCGACGAGCACGAGCGGTTCGTCGCCGGTGTCGTGTTCGGTGAGGACGTCGTGGAGTACGCGGCGGACCGCCAGGCGTATCGCCGCGACCGCAGGATGGGGACCCATGTCCGGTGCCCTTCGTGATGGGGGTGGGGTGCCTCGGTCGGAGTCTTAACGGTCGGAAAGGGGGGTTCGGTCACTCAGAGTGCGTCGATGGTGACAGAAACCCGGCCGTTACCCGAGCATTGCACGCCTCACCCCATGCTCAGGGTCCCTCGGATGGGTGATTGGTGGGCTGTTCCGACGTGTCTCCGTGTCGTCTGCCGCACCCGTCTCAGGAGTCTGCCTTACGGTGCACCCTCGCGATCCAGTCGGCGGGGGCGGCGATCTCGGTCTTGGTGGGGAGCGTGTTGGGGGAGGTCCACACGCGGTTGAAGCCGTCCATGCCGACCTGGTCGACGACGGCGCGTACGAAGCGCTCGCCGTCGCGGTACTGGCGGAGCTTGGCGTCGAGTCCGAGGAGCTTGCGCAGGGCGAGGTCGAGGCGGGAGGCCCCGCGGGCCCTTCGTGCCTGGAACTTCTCGCGGATCTCGGCGACGGTGGGGACGACCTGGGGGCCGACGCCGTCCATGACGTAGTCGGCGTGGCCTTCGAGGAGCGACATGACGGCGGTGAGGCGGCCGAGGATCTCGCGCTGTTCGGGGGTCTGGACGAGTTCGACGAGGGACGGGGAGGGTTCGCCCTCCTCGCCTTCGGGGCGTCCGCCGGCCAGGGTCTGGGCGGCTTCGCGGAGGCGTTCGACGACGGTGCCGGGGTCGACGTCGGTGGCGGAGAGGAATGACTGGATCTCGCCCTGGAGGTGGTCGCGGAGCCAGGGGACGCCGGTGAACTGGGTGCGGTGGGTCTCCTCGTGGAGGCAGACCCAGAGGCGGAAGTCGTGTGGGTCGACGTCGAGTTCGCGTTCGACGTGGACGATGTTGGGGGCGACGAGGAGGAGCCGCCCGCCGCCGTTGGCGCCCGCGGGGAGTTCGCGGGTGGCGGGGGCGAAGGTCTCGTACTGGCCGAGGATGCGGGAGGCCAGGAACGACAGGAGCATGCCGAGTTCGACGCCGGTGACCTTGCCGCCGACGGCGCCGAGCACGGCGCTGCCCGGGGTGGCTGAGCGGCGTTCCTGCATCTTGCCGATGAGCGGGGTGAGGAGTTCGCGGAAGCCGGCGACGTTGGCCTTGATCCAGCCGGCCCGGTCGACGACGAGGACGGGGGTGTCGTGCGGCTCCATGCCCTCGGGGATCATCCGCGTGTAGGCGCGGACGTGTTCCTCCGAGGCCTTGGCGTGCCTGCGGAGTTCGGCGACGACCTCGCGGGCCTCGTCGCGGCTGACTTCGGGTCCGGGCCGCACGAGGCGGGTCGCGGTCGCGACCGCGAGGTTCCAGTCGACCATCCCGGATGTGCCTGCGCCACCGATGCTCGTCATGCGTCAACCGTACGGTCTCGGCGCCTGTTCGGTGAGGGTTCGGGGCGGGTCGGACACGGGTGGGGTACGGGCCGCCGGGGGTGCGGCGGGTGGTCAGCGCTGTCCGGCGAGGGCCGCGGAGAGGCGGTCGAGGGCGGGCTGTGCCTCGTACGGGGAGAGGGTGCGGCCGGCGAGGAACGCGAACGCGAGGAGGCGGCCGTCGGCGGTGACGACCGTGCCGGCGAGCGTGTTGACGCCCGTGAGGGTGCCGGTCTTGGCGCGGACGAGTCCGGCGCCGGCGGTGGCGGGCGCGGTGCCGAAGCGGTCGGCGAGGGTGCCGGTGAAGCCGCCGACGGGCAGTCCGGTGAGGAGCGGGCGCAGGGCCGGGTGCGCGGGGTCGGCCGCCCGGGTGAGGAGGGCGGTGAGGAGGGCGGCGGAGACGCGGTCGCGGCGGTCGAGTCCGCTGCCGTCGGCGAAGCGGGCTCCCGCGACGGGGAGGCCGAGCCTGGCGAGTTCGTCATGTACGGCCCTGGCGGCGCCGTCGAAGCTCGCGGGCCGCTTCCGGGCGAGGGCGGTCTGCCGGGCGAGGGCTTCGGCGAGGTCGTTGTCGCTGTGGGTGAGGGTGCGCTCGACGAGGTCGGTGAGGGGGGCCGAGTGGGTGCGGGCGAGGGGGGCGGCCTTCGGGGCGCGGCCGGGGGTGGGCTCGCCGGTGACCTTGGTCCCGGCTTCGGTGAGGAGGTCGGCGAAGGCTCTGGCGGTGTCGCCCGCGGGGTCGGCGGTGCGGGGCGCGGGGCCGCTGTGGCTGTCGTCGAGGCGGCCCCCTTCGGTCATGAGGGCGACGACGGGGGCGATGTTCTCGTTGGGGCCGATGGGGTGGAGCGTGGCGCCCGGGTAGAGGCTCGTGTCGTACGTGAGGCGTACGGAGGTGTGGCCGCGCTTCTTCAGGGTCCGGGCGGTGTCGGCGGCGAGGGCCTTCAGGCGGGCCGGGTCGAGGGTGGGGTCGCCGCCGCCGGTGAGGGTGACGGTGCGGCCGTCGGGGGCGGCGGTGACGGTGGTGGGGATGCGGTGGTCGGGTCCGAGGGCGGAGAGGGCGGCCGCCGCGGTGGCGATCTTGACCGTGGAGGCGGGGGTCATGGGGGTGCCGGCGCCCTCGCCGTAGAGCTGCTCGCCGGTGGCGGTGTCGACGACGGAGGCGGTACGGAGCGGGCCGAGGCCGGGGTCGGCGAGAAGGGGCACGAGGAGGGCGGCGAGGTCCGCGGGGGGCCCGCCGGGGGCGGGCGCGTGCAGGACGGTCAGGACACCGGGCGCGCTGGGGG
>JOBE01000051.1 GCA_000717735.1 Streptomyces griseoluteus
CATGCGAGATCTAGTACGGTCTCGTGGGCTCGGAGATGTGTATAAGAGACAGGCGCCTGCCGAGATCCTGGCAGCACCGGGCGGGCCCGGAGGCCCGGTACGAGCACCGTCACCCTTGGTGCGTACGTCCGAGCCCCCCGGCGCGCGGACTTCTCAGCCGATCGGCGCGTACAGCACGCCCAGCTTGTCGATCTCGCTGCCCGACCGACCCGTGAAGCCGACGATCTGCAGGCCGGCGGGTGCGGTGAAGGTCTTCGTGTCCGAGGTCGCCGTGCCGGTGGAGAGGGAGCGGCCCCGGTCGGTCGTGAAGGCCGCGGAGAAGATCCGCGTACGGCCGTCCTTCTGGCCCTGCGTCAGACGCACCGAGGTGAGGTGCTCGCCGGAGGCGAGAGTCAGGGACGTCGCCGTGCCGCCCGTGCCGCCGTGCGCCAGGACCGTGCCGCCGTCGTGCGTCAGCGACACCGCGTCCAGGCGGGAGCCGCCACGCAGGGTCAGCGTGCGTGGGGACACCGTGGCCGGCAGGTCGTCCGCGTCGTTGAAGGCGAGGCCGTGGGGGCCGCCGTAGAAGTCGCTCGCCCTGAGGGAGGGGGCGAGGGCGTAGGAGAAGTCGACCGTGTGCGGGTAGTGGTCGGAGAGGTGCTTGCCGTCGGAACGGAGGAACGACGCCCACGCGTTGTCGTAGCGGGTGGCGCTCAGGCTCAGCAGCGCGCTGCCGCGGTAGAGGACCTTGTCGACGACCTCGCAGGTGTTGGCGGGGGCGGCGGAGTCGCAGAGCAGCGGGTCGCTGCCCTGTGCGGGCGCGGTGCCGCCCTTGACCAGGTCGATCCACGGGTCCTTCAGACCGTTCTCGGACAGCAGGGTGCGGATGTTGTCGCCCGCGCGCGTGTACCGCGTGTTCGTGTCGCCCATGACGATCACGGCGTTGCCCGAGGAGTGGGCCTGGATGAAGTCGGACAGCTGCTCGATGTTGGCGCGGCGGGCGGCGAGGGCGTCATCGGTGCTGTCGGCGTTGGTGTGCACGTTGTAGAGATCCACGAAGACGCCCTCGGCAAGGCGCGTGCGGGCCAGTGAGAAGCCCTTCGGCGTCAGGCAGTTGGTCCCGGTGCAGTTGTCCCACCTGACGCGCTCGAAGTCCTCGAAGGCGAGGTCGGAGAGGGTGTTGAGTCCGTCGCCCATCGCGGCTCCGCCGCTGGTCGGTGTGCGGTGGGGGTGGGTGTCGTTGGCATACAGGGAGGCGTGGTAGTTGAAGTCTTCCTGGACGTTCACGATGTCGTACGCGCCGAGCCGCTGGCCGATGAGCGGCGTGTTCGTCGCCGGGTCGCTGTCGCCGAGGCCGAGGGGGAGACCGGCGATGTTGTACGTGAGGACGTTGAAGGACCCGGTGGTGGCGGCGGCCGCCGCGGGCGTAGCGGCGGTGGCGGTGGTGGACGTGGCGGCCGGGCCGGTCAGGGCCAGGGTGGCGGCCGCGAGGGTTCCGAGGAGTCTTCTCATGGTGGGGGTGTCTCCGGTCTGAGGAGCCGATGAAACATGAATGGTGCTCAGGTTCGGCGTACAACAGCCCGATAAGCAAGGGGACTTGGGGAAGCGCGAACGGATACGTGCGGCCGCAGCCGACGGGTCCGAGACGAACTCGTCCTCGCCGCCATGCCCGCCGCAGGCGGAGTCCTGGTGCCCTTCGAGGTGCCGGACGCGACCCCGTGCTGCGCGGACCACCGAGAACGAGCTCGCCGGACAGGAGGTGGCAGCGGAGTGGAGCCGGGATCATCCCGGCTCCACTCCATGGTGCGGTGTGTCATTGGAACTGTGCGAAGAACCTCCAGATCTCTCCCTTGGTCCAGGTCGCGACGCCGCTCTCGGCGGGGGAGCCGTCGACCGGACCGGGTATGTGGCCTCCGTCGAACGCGGCCCATTGGACGGGGTACCCGGCACGGCAGCCGGAGTACGTGGTGGTGATGTGCGTCCGGCTGCCCGGCGCGGGCTCGCGCGGGCTCTGGGGTGCGCAGCCGTTGTTGGCGGCGAATCTGTCGCGCAGGGACCGTCCTTGCGCGATGGTGAGGACGGAGTCGCCTATGCCGTGGATTCCGAAGTAGGCGATGGGCTGCGTGCCGCCGCTGCACCCGCTGATCTGACCGCCGGAGATGACCGCTACAGCCCTGAAGGCGTTCGCCCGGCTGCACGCGAGTGCGTAGCTCATGCCGCCGCCCCAGCTGAAGCCCGTGGCGAAACGCTGTGCCGTGTCGACACAGAGGCCGCCCTCGATGCGCCGGATCATGTCGTCGACGAAGGTGACGTCCTCACCGCCCGCATTGGCCCAGCCGTTACCGAGGCCCTGCGGCGCGACGAGGATGGCGCTGTTGTTCGACTGCTCCTGTTGGCCGTAGTACGACCACGCGGTCCCGCTCGTTCCGCCCGAGGCGACTTCGCCGGCGGTTCCGCCCCGCCAGTGGAACGCGAAGATCAGTCGGTAGGGATGGGCGTTGTCGTAGCCGACGGGAACCCTGAGGATGAAGTTGCGGCTCTTGCCGCCGCTCTGGATCGTGTGCGTACCACTCGCGAGAGCCGGGGCGCTGCCGCATCCGCCGCCACCGGACGACAGCTTGATCATCTGCCATTGCTGGTTGGCGCCGCCCCAGTCGGTGTACTGGACGACATTGCCGCCTTCGGTGGTGGAAGCGCCCTGTACCTCCACGGCCTTGCCGCTGTTCCGGTTGATCAGCCGGACGTGGCCCCCGTCGGAGTCGGCCAGGCGGAACTGCTGGTGAGCGCCGTTGACGTCGGTCCACTGCGCGATCGCGGCACCGTCGGCGGTCGAGGCGCCGGCCACGTCGAGTACCTTGCCCGAATGCCTGGCCTTGAGCCGGTAGAAACCGCCGCCGGAGTCCATGAACTGCCACTGCTGGTTGGCTCCGTCGTTGCGTGTCCACTGGCTGACCCGCGCGCCGTCGGCGGTGGACGCGCCGTGGACGTCCAGCGCCTTGCCGCTGTGGCGATTGACCAGGACGTACGAGGCTTCGGTGTCCACCGTCGCCGCCTCGGCGGGTGCCGGCTTCGCCACGACGAGCGTGCCGATCGTGAGGGTCGCCGCCACCACGACGGCGAACCGGGACCACCAGCGATGTCCTCGCGGAGGGGAGAGGGAAGCCGCAGCGTAGGTCTTCATCGGTTCACCCTTTCGCTGTGGCGGGTCAGGTGCGGGTCCAGTGCTGGTTGCTGCCGTTCCAGCAGGAGTAGAGCTGGATCAGGGTGCCGTTGGCGGTGCCGTTCGCGGCGGCGTCGAGGCAGAGGCCGGACTGGACGCCGACGATGGATCCGTCGGAGTTGAGGCGCCACTTCTGGTTGTCGCCTCCCCAGCAGCTGTAGATCTGGACCTTGGCGCCGTTGCCGGTGCCGGCGGCGTCCAGGCACTTGTCGCCGTAGACCCTGAGCTCACCTGCGACGGTGAGGGTCCACTGCTGGTTGGTGCGGCTGTTGCAGTCCCAGAGCTGGAGCTGGGTGCCGTCGGTGGTGCTGGAGTTGGGAACGTCCAGGCAGCGGCCCGAGGCGACGCCCTTGATCTGCCCGGCACCGGGTGAGGGGGTGGGGGTCGGGGTCGGGGTGGGCGTCGTGGAGCCGGCGTTGAGCGCGTTGAGCACGGAGGTGTAGGCGGGCTTCTTGCTCCCGTCGCCGTTGAACAGCAGCGGCGTGTGCTCCGCTCGCCAGGAGTCCGTGTCGCGCACGCCCCACACCGTGATGCCGAGGCAGCGCGGGACGGCCAGGCAGTCGTTGGTCACGTTGGCGTACGTCGTGCCCGAGGCGCCCTGGATGTCGAGTTCGGTGATGGCCACGTCGACGCCGAGGGCCGCGAAGTTCTGCAGGGTGGTGCGGAAGTTGCTGTTGTACGGGCTGTCGTTGTTGAAGTGTGACTGGAAGCCGACGCAGTCGATGGGCACGCCGCGCTGCTTGAAGTCCCGGACCATGGCGTACATGGCCTGGGTCTTGGCCCAGGTCCAGTTCTCGACGTTGTAGTCGTTGTAGCAGAGCTTGGCGGCCGGGTCGGCGGCGCGTGCCGTGCGGAAGGCGACCTCGATCCAGTCGTTGCCGGTGCGCTGCAGGTTGGAGTCGCGCCGGGCTCCCGACGTGCCGTCGACGAAGGCCTCGTTCACGACGTCCCACTGGGTGATCTTGCCCTTGTAGTGGGCCATCACGCCGTTGATGTGGTTGTTCATCGCCTGGCGCAGCGCGCTGCCGCTGAGGTTCTGCATCCAGCCGGGCTGCTGGGAGTGCCAGGCCAGAGTGTGGCCGCGCACCTGCTTGCCGTTCTGCACCGCCCAGTTGTAGACGCGGTCGGCGGCGGTGAAGTTGAACTGGCCCTGCTGGGGTTCGGTGGCGTCGATCTTCATCTCGTTCTCGGCCGTCACCGAGTTGAACTCGCGGTTCGCGATGGTCGTGTACGTCGAGTCGTTGAGCCTGCCCGAGGCGATGGCGGTGCCGAAGTAACGGCCGCTCTGCGCCGCCGCCTTGCCGAGCGTGCTCTCGGCGGCGTGTGAGGTCAGCGGTGCCACCAGCACCGCGGTCGAGCCGAGGACGCCGACGGTCAGCGCCGCGAACAGGCCGCCGATCTTCCGGCGGACGGTGGAGGGGGGACTGGAATGCGAGCGCATGATGGAGCCTCCAGGAGGGAATTCGCGGAAGGAATGGAGTGCGGCGGAATGAATTCGCCTGAGCGACGCCCGCGTCCGTGGTCAAAGGACGCGCACCACCGGGTCGTTACGGTCCAAGGCCGGCACCCGGCACTCGGGCCGAAGGGGGCGACACCGCCTCGGCACTCAGTGTGGAAACCTGACGGAAACATGTCAAGAGATTCGAAAGGATTTCGAGGATCGGCTCCTATGGGCAGCTCCGCATCGGCTCCTGGAAGCACAAAAGCCATCGAAAGTCTTTCGATGGCGTGATGTGCGTGACGTCCCTCGCCGTCAGCGCATTCACCTGCGGGCAGACGGAGGGGAACCCGGGTCGGGTGCGCATGTCGGCGCCGAACAAATCGGCGCTGGATCCGGACGACCGCTCCTCGGCGGAAGCCCGCCGTGAATGAGCATTTCCCCCGGTGTGCTTCCCTAGGTGCGGGGCGGTGCGGTGGAGAGCCGGACCTTGAGTTCGGTCGAGAGTTCCATCCGAGGGCTGACCAGGGGCTGGCCCTCCAGGAGCTGGAACAGTGTGCGGGCGGCGAGCCGGCCCATCTCCTCCAGCGGCTGGCGCACCGTCGTCAACGGCGGTGACAGCCAGTCGCACATCGGCAGGTCGTCGAAGCCGACGACGCTGAGGTCCTGCGGGATCCTCAGCCCGTGCTGCCGGGCGGCTTCGTAGACACCCATCGCCTGCTGGTCGCTTCCGGCGAAGATGGCGGTCGGCGGATCGGGCAGGGCGAGCAGTTCCCTGGCGCCCTGGAACCCGCCCTCGTGCTGGAAGTCGCCGTACCGGATCAGGTCGCGGTCGACCTCGATCCCGGCCCGCTCCAGGGCCGCCCGGTACCCGTCGATGCGGGCCTGGCTGCAGAGCATCTCCTTGCGCCCGCCGATCGTGGCGATCCGGCGGTGCCCCAGTTCCAGCAGGTGCTCGGTGGCGGCCAGGCCGCCCGCCCAGTTGGTCGCGCCGATGCTCGGCACGCCGTTGCCCGGCAGGTCGATCGGGTCGATGACGACCAGCGCCACCCCGGCCCGTTCGACCTGGGTGCGCTGGGCCTGGGTGACCGACGTGGTGACGAGGATGACGCCGTCGCTGTGGTGCAGGACCGGCAGTGCGGCCCAACTCGACGGCGTGGCCTCGCCCGGCGGGACGAGCGACACGACGGTGCCGACGCTCCGCCGGGCGCACTCGGCCTCGACACCGCGCAGTATCTCCACCGCCCACGCGCTGTCCAGGCCGCCGATGATCAGGTCGACGAGGCCCGACCTGCGCGCTCTGCCCTGCCGGCCCGGCTGGAGGTAGTTGTGCGACCGCAGCAGGCCCTCGATCCGTTCGCGTGTCGAGGGTGCGACATCGGAGCGGCCGTTGATCACCTTGGAGACGGTGGCCTGCGAGACCCCCGCCTCCGCGGCGATGACGGCCAGGGTCGGACGCTGCTCGCTCAACTTCACTCCTCCGTGCGGACGCCTACGACCGGCGACAGGTATCGCAAACTTTCGAAGAGTTTCTGGGTGGCGTCACTGCTTGTCAAGACGGGCAACAGCCCCTGGTTTTAGTTAAATCGGCGACAGGTCTTGACCGAGAAGCCCCGCGTTCCTAGTTTGTGGCAGCACAGAATTCGAGAGTATTTCGAAATATTTTCGGGCGTGAACCGGCATTCCCCAACCCGGAGGTCCCATGGCCAGCATCCCCCCGAGCCGCCGACGCTTCCTGGCGCTCTCGGGCTTGACCGCACTGTCCGTCTCCATGGCCGCGGCCTGCGGCGTTGACGATTCCGGCGGCAAGCCGGGGGCCGACGGCAAGGTGACGTTCGCGTGGTGGAACATCGCCACGACGGAGCCGGGCAAGTCCCTCTTCCCTGAGATCTCCTCGGCGTTCATGTCCGACCACCCGAACATCGCCATCAAAACGACCTCGTTGGAGAACGAGGCGTTCAAGTCCAAACTGACCGCCACCACCTCTTCGGGCAAACTCCCCGACGTCTTCCAGACCTGGGGCGGCGGCGTGCTGCAGCAGCAGGTCGACGCGGGCCTCGTCGAGGACCTCACCGACGTGTTCGACTGGTCGTCCGACCTCACCCCGGTCTCGCTGCAGGCCTATCAGCTCGGCGGCAGGACGTACGGGGTGCCGTACGACATCGGCATGGTCGGCTTCTGGTACAACAAGAAGCTCTTCGCCAAGGCCGGGATCACGACCCCGCCGGCCACCTGGGCCGAGCTCCTCGACGACGTCAGGAAGCTCAAGGCGGCGGGCGTCACTCCGATCGCCCTCGCGGGCAAGGAGAAATGGCCGGGACACTACTACTGGGCCTACCTCGCGATGCGCGTCGCCGGTCTCCCCGCGCTGCAAGAGGCCGCGACCACCAAGGACTTCACCGGCGCCGGCTTCGTCCAGGCGGGCGTCCACCTGAAGGAGCTGGTCGACCTCCAGCCCTTCCAGGCGGCCTTCCTCGGCGCCGGGTACGCCACCCCCGGCGGTCAGGCCGCGACCATGGGCAACGGCAAGGCGGCCATGGAGCTGATGGGCCAGTGGGGCCCTTCGGTGCAGAAGGACGCGGGGGCCGACCTCGGAGCGGACCTGGGCTTCTTCCCCTTCCCGACGGTGGACGGCGGTGCCGGCCGGGCCACCGAGGTGTTCGGCGGTGGTGGTGGCTTCGCACTGCGCAAGGGTGCCCCGAAGGAGGCGCTGGACTTCCTGAAGTTCCTCGTCCTGGAGAACGAGTCCAAGCTGCTGGCCTCCAACGGCTATCTGCCGGTGGTCAAGGGCGCGGAGAGCCAACTCACCGACGCCAACAGGAAGGTGGTGGCCGACAGCCTGGTCAAGGCGACGGGCTTCCAGCTCTTCCTCGACCAGGCCTACCCGCCGGCCGTCGGCCAGGAGGTCAACGACAGCGTCGCCGACCTCATCGCGGGCAAGAAGACGCCCGAGCAGGTCACCGAGTCGATCACCGAGGCTGCGAAGGGTGCCTAGCTCCGTGTCCACCGAGACCGAGGAGCGCACGGAGGACGCGGCGCCGGTGCCGGTGCACCCGCCCGCCCCGGCACGGTCGCTCCTGCGCAGGTGGGGAAGCTGGGCGTCGGTCGCCTGGTTCCTCGTCCCGGCCCTGGTCCTCTTCCTCGTCTTCGTCCTCGCCCCGATCGTCGTCGCCGTCTACACCGGCTTCTTCAAGTGGGGCGGAATCGGCCCCATGGACGACTTCGTCGGCTTCGCGAACTACACCAGGCTCTTCGACGACCAGGTCTTCCTCGGCGACCTGGGGCGCGGGCTGTATCTGATCGTCCTGTCGATCACGGTGCAGCTGCCGTTCGCGCTGTTCACCGCGGTCCTGCTCAACCAGCGGCTGCGCGGCCGGGCCGTCTACCGGATGCTGTTCTTCGCGCCGTACATCCTGTCCGAGGTCGTCACGGCGGTCCTCTTCACGATGATCTTCCTGCCCGGCGACGGCATGGCCGACCATCTCGTCGGCCTCCTCGGCCTGGAGGGGCTGCAGGGCAGGTGGTTCGCCGATCCCTCGACGGTCATGCCGACCCTGTTCGTGGTCATGATCTGGAAGTACTTCGGTTTCCACATGATGCTCTTCCTCGCCGGGCTGCAGGGCATCCCGGGCGAGATCCTCGAGGCCGCCTCCATCGACGGCGCCGGCGCCTGGCAGCGCTTCCGGCACGTGACGCTGCCGCTGCTCGGGCCGACGATCCGGATCAGCGTCTTCCTTTCGGTCATCGGGTCCATCCAGCTCTTCGACCTCGTCTGGGTCATGACCGCGGGCGGGCCTAACCACTCCTCCGAGACGATGGCGATCTCGATGTTCCAGTTCGGGTTCAAGCGGTACCAGGTCGGCTATGCCAGCGCGATCAGCGTGGTGCTGTTCATGATCAGCCTGGTCTTCTCCCTCTTCTACCAGCGTTATGTGCTCCGCCGTGACCTGAGCGGGGCCGTCACCGCCGGAGGTGGCCGATGAACGCCCGCGGGGCGGCACGCGGCCTGTCACTGCACGCCGTGATCTGGCTGATCGGCGCGTTCGTCGTCGTGCCGCTGATCTACGCGGTGATCTCCGGGTTCAAGAGCACCGGCGAGCTGACGACCAACCCGTTCGGCCTGCCGGAGCGGTGGAAGACCGGCAACTACGCCGGCATCCTCGGCGACGGAATGTTCTGGCGGCAGATCGCCAACAGCGCCGGCATCGCGATCGGCACGACCTTCTGCACGGTGGCGGTCGCCGCGATGGCGGCGTTCGTGCTGGCCCGATACGCCTTCCGCGGCCGGGAGTTGTTCTACACCCTGTTCACGATCGGATTGATGTTCCCGTTCGCGGTGGCCGTCCTGCCGCTGTTCCTCATGCTGCGCAACTTCGACCTGCTCGACAACCCGCTCGGGGTGATCCTCCCGCAGGCCGCCTTCGGGCTCCCCATGACCATCATCATCCTGCGCGGCTTCTTCCGGACCATCCCGGCGGAGATCGAGGAGGCCGCCATCGTGGACGGCTGCGGCAAGTTCCGCTTCTTCTGGAAGATCCTGCTGCCGATGGCGCGTCCGGCGCTCGGCACGGTCTCGGTACTGGCGATCGTCACGAGCTGGAACAACTTCTTCCTGCCGCTGCTGGTGTTCAACGACCCGAAATGGCAGACCATCCCGGTCGGCGTCCAGCAGTTCCAGGGCCAGTACTCGACCGACTACGCGCTCGTCCTCGCCTACATCGTGCTCGCCATGGTCCCCGCCCTCGCCTTCTACGCCGTCGCCGAACGGCAGCTGATCGGCGGCCTCACCGCCGGCGCCACCAAGGGCTGACCCCTCCCGAGCGACCTCCCTCCACCCCCGAGGAGACCTTGTGAAACGCCTGACCGCACTGACACTCGCACTGATGTTCGCTTTATCGTCCCAGGCCGTGTCCGCCCCCGCGCGCACCGGCATCGACTTCCGCGCCGAACTCCAGCCCATCGACGGATTCGGCTTCTCGATGGCCTTCCAGCGGGCCGACCTGCTCCACGGCGCGCGCGGCCTCAGCCCGGCCAAGCAACGCGAGGTGCTCGACCTGCTGCTCAGCAAGGACAAGGGCGCGGGCCTCTCGATCCTGCGCCTGGGCATCGGCTCGTCGACCGACAGGGTCTACGACCACATGCCGACGATCCTGCCGGCCGATCCCGGCGGGCCGGACGCCCCACCGAAGTACGTCTGGGACGGCTGGGACGGCGGCCAGGTCTGGCTCGCCAAGGAGGCCAAGGCCTACGGCGTCGAACGGTTCTTCGCCGACGCCTGGAGCGCCCCGGCCTTCATGAAGACCAACAGCAGCGAGAACGACGGCGGCGAGCTGCTGCCCGCATGGCGTCAGGCCTACGCGAACTACCTCGTCCAGTACGCGAAGTTCTACCAGCGCGAGGGCATCAGGATCACCGACCTGGGATTCACCAACGAACCCGACTGGACGGCGACGTACGCCTCGATGCGGTTCACCCCGCAACAGGCCGTCGACTTCCTCAAGGTGCTCGGGCCGACCGTTCGCGCATCCGGACTGAAGACCGACCTGGTCTGCTGCGACGCCGCGGGCTGGGACCGGCAGGTCACCTACACCGAGGCCATCGAGGCGGACCCCGTGGCCGGCAAGGCCGTGCGGACCATCACCGGACACCGCTACAGCGGGCCGACCGAGGTCCCGCAGCCGACCGACAAGCGCGTGTGGATGTCGGAATGGTCGCCGGACGGCGCCACCTGGAACGAGAACTGGGACGACGGCAGCGGATACGACGGCTTCACCGTCGCGGCCGACATCCAGAACACCCTGACCGTCGGCAACGCCAACGCCTACGTCTACTGGACCGGCGCGTCCCTCGGCGCGACCCGCGGACTCATCCAGCTCGCCAACCCCGGAGACGACTACCGGGTGTCCAAGCGGTACTGGGCACTGGCCGCCTTCAGCCGGTTCATCCGCCCCGACGCCGTCCGCGTACCTGTCACGAACGCCGACCCGGCCCTGCGGATCACGGCCTTCCGCAACACCGACGGCAGCCGCGTGATCGAGATCCTCAACACCGCGACCACCGAACGCTCCGCCGACTTCTCCCTCCGCGGCGGGCACGACCGGCACCCCGACGGCTACGTCACCGACGAGACCCGCTCGATCGCCCCCGCCGACGTCGTCTCCACGCGCGGCACCACCCTCACGGCGAAGCTCGCGCCGCGCGCGCTGACCACGATCGTCCTCGACTGAACCGCCCCGCACCCGAGGAGTCCCTCATGTTCCTGTCCCGGAACCTCATCGCCCTGTCCGCCGCCCTCTGCCTCGGAGCCGGCCTCGCCGCCGCGCCCGCGGCCGCGGAACCCCGGCCCAGAACGCTCGGCGAGCTGGCCAAGAAGCACCACAAGTACTTCGGCTCCGCCACCGACAACCCCGAGTTCACCGACGCCGCCTACCTGAAGCTGCTCGGCAGCGAATTCGGGCAGACCACCCCCGGCAACGCCATGAAGTGGTACGCCACCGAGCCCGAGCGCGGCGTCTTCGACTTCACCGCCGCCGACGAGGTGATGGCCTTCGCCAAGGACCACCACCAGAAGGTCCGCGGCCACACCCTCGTCTGGCACAGCCAGCTCCCCGCCTGGCTCACCGAGGGCACCTGGACCCCCGACGAGCTGCGCGCCATCCTCAAGAACCACATCCAGACCGTGGCCCGGCACTACAAGGGCCGGGTGATCCACTGGGACGTCGTCAACGAGGCCTTCGACGAGGACGGCACCTACCGCGAGTCGCTCTTCTACAAGACGCTCGGCCCCGGCTACATCGCCGACGCCCTGCGCTGGGCCCACGAGGCGGACCCGCACGCCAAGCTGTACCTCAACGACTACAACGTCGACGGGATCGGCCCCAAGAGCGACGCGTACTACACCCTGATCAAGCAGCTGAGGGCCGACGGCGTCCCGGTGGAGGGCTTCGGCATCCAGGGCCATCTGGCACTCCAGTACGGCTTCCCCGCCGACGTCCGGCAGAACATGCAGCGCTTCGCCGACCTCGGCGTCGAGGTCGCCGTCACCGAGCTCGACATCCGGATGAACCTCCCCGCGACCCCTTCGATGCTCGCCACCCAGGCCACCTGGTACGCCGACTACGTCAAGGCCTGCCTGGCGGTCCAGAAGTGCGTCGGCATCACCATCTGGGACTACACCGACAAGTACTCGTGGATCCCCTCCGTCTTCCCCGGTGAGGGCGCGGCCCTGCCCTACGACGAGAACCTGCTGCCCAAGCCCGCCTACCACTCGATCAGGAAGGCGCTGGGCGGATGATACGCACGGCGATCGTAGGGACGGGCGGGATCGCGGGCATCTGCCACATCCCCGCCCTCCGGGCGCAGGCGCACCGCGCCGTGATCGTGGCAGCCGTCGACGTGGACGCGGCGCGCGCCGAGGCGTTCGCGACCGAACACGGCGTCCCCGCCGTCTACACCGACCTGCACACCATGCTCTACGAGCAGAGGCCGGACCTCGTGCACCTGTGCACGCCGCCGTTCCTGCACGCCGAACAGGCCGTGGCATGCCTGGAGTCGGGCGCGTGGGTGTGGTGCGAGAAGCCGGTGGCCCTGTCGCTGGCCGAACTCGACCGGATCCACGCCGCCGAGGGGCACGCCGTCGCGGGCGCGGTGTTCCAGCACAGGTACGGCTCGGGGGCCCGGTACCTGCGCGGCCTGGTCGCGGCCGGGACGCTGGGCCGTCCGCTGGTCACGCAGTGCGTCACCGCCTGGTACCGCGACGACGCCTACTACGACGTGCCGTGGCGCGGCACCTGGGAGAGCGAGGGCGGCGGCCCGACGCTGGGTCACGGCATCCACCAGATGGACCTGATGCTCGCGGTGCTCGGCGAATGGGCCGAGGTGCGCGCGATGGCCGGCTGTCTCGAGCGCGACGTCCAGACCGAGGACGTGTCCGCGGCACTGGTCCGGTTCGAGAACGGAGCCATCGCGACGGTCGTCAACAGCGTCCTCTCACCGCGCGAGGAGAGCTACCTGCGATTCGACCTCACCGACGCCACGGTCGAGCTTCGGCACCTGTACGGCTACTCCAACGCGGACTGGACGGTCACGACCAGGTCGGCCGGCGTGACGTGGGAGCCGCCGGACGACCTGCCCAGCTCGCACACCGCCCAGCTCGCGGACTTCCTGGACGGCTACGAGGCCGGGATCCGGCCCGACCTCGGCAGATCCACCATGGAACTGGTCACCGCCCTGTACAAGGCCGCGATCACCGGCCTGCCGGTCCGGCGCGGGGAGATCGACGCGGCCGACCCGTTCTACGGCTCACTCAACGGGGGACGCCCGGAGGTGTTCCGATGACCTTCGAACTCCTCGAGAACGAGGACTCGCTGACCGTCCGGGCCCGCGACGTCGACCTCTTCCGGTACGTGCACCGGCCGGTCATGGACCCCTTCGAGGCGCCGAAGCCCTACCTGCACCCGGTGCGCACGCTCGCCGGCGACGTCGTCACCGGATACCGGCCGCACGACCACCGCTGGCACAAGGGCGTCCAGATCACGGCGTCGTGGCTGTCAGGGCAGAACTTCTGGGGCGGCGGCACCTACCTGCGCGGCCGGGGCTACGTCGACCTGCCGAACCTCGGCACGATGCGCAGCCTCAGCCTGACCGCCGGGACGGGCCACGGCCGCGCCGTGATCACCGAGGACCTGGCCTGGCACACGATGGCGGGGGAGCACTGGATCGACGAACGCCGCACGCTGACCGCGTGCGGCGTCGAGGCCGACTCCTGGACCCTTGAGGTCACCACCGCGCTGACCAACGTCCTCGACACCGGCCTGGTTTTCGGCAGCCCTGGCACACAGGGCAGAGAGCTCGCCGGATACTCCGGTCTGTTCTGGCGCGGCCCGCGCGACTTCACCGGTGGCGAGGTGATCGGCCCCGCGATGGGCGAGAAGGGCGACTGGCTGGCCTTCGTCGGGAGGCACGACGAGGTCGACCGCTCCTCCACGCTCCTGTTCCTGGACGATCCGGACACTCCCTGCCACTGGTTCGTCCGCAGCGAGCCCATCCCCGCCGTCAACCCGTCTCTGGCGTTCGACACGGAACTGCCGCTGGCCCCGGGCGACACCCTGTCGCGCCGCTACCGGATCGTCGTGGCGGACGGCGCCTGGACCTCCGGGCGCCTGTCCCGATACGTAGCGGAGCACCCGTGGTGATCCCGTTCCCCGGCGGCGTGGGGATCTCCGGGCTCACCGTGTACGACTGGGAGGCCGCCGACGGACTGTGCGGCGGCACACCCCACATGCACCTCGTGTGCTCCGAGGCCTACGTCGTCCTCGGCGGCGCGGGCAGCGTCCAGACCCTCACCACCTCCGGTTTCGCCGACACCCCGCTGCACCCGGGCGACGTCGTCTGGTTCACCCCGGGCACGATCCACCGCCTCGTCAACGCCGGCGGTCTGCGCCTCGTGGTGCTCATGCAGAACAGCGGACTCCCCGAGGCGGGCGACGCCGTCTTCACCTTCCCCGCTTCCGTCCTTGCCGATCCCCACGCCTACCGGCGGGCGGCCGCCCTGACCGGCGACCATTCCGTGGCGGCGCGCCGCCGCCGCGACCTCGCACTGGAGGGTTTCCTGGCCTTGCGCGAAGGCGGGCTGCGGGAGTTCCACACCGCGGCCGCCCGCCTGAAGAGCGAGCTCCTGGACGCCTGGCGGATCCGCTGGCGTGACGGCCCGCTGGCCGCGGCCGTCGCGACCGGCCGTCAACTGGAACGGCTGAAAGCCGGAGACCTCTCGCACCTCGGCCACGGCGAGGTGCTGCGCCTGGAACGCCCGCAGCACCAGGTCTTCGGCATGTGCGGCCGCCTTCACACCTATCCCCTTCCCGACCCGCCGACGCGTCCGCTCGCCGGTTCGCCGGGGTCACCCCACCCCCACCCCCCGAAGGAGCTCTCCTGATGTCGTCCCGCCATCCGTTCTCGAACCACCTCAGAGGCCTGCTCGCCGTCCTCGCGCCCTTACTGCTCCTGGCCACCTTCTTCACCGCCCAGCCCGCGGGCGCGGCGCCGGTCATCGACACCAACGCCTCGTACGTACTGGTCAACCGCAACAGCGGCAAGGCCCTGGACGTCTACCAACTGGCGACCGGCGACGGCGCCCGCATCACCCAGTGGTCCAGGAACGACCAGAACCAGCAGCAGTGGCAGTTCGTCGACTCCGGCGGCGGCTACTACCGCGTCAAGTCCCGCCACTCCGGCAAGGTGCTGGACGTCCAGGGCGGGTCCACCGCCAACGGCGGCGCGATCGTCCAGTGGGCCGACGCGAACGGCACCAACCAGCAGTGGCGCCTCGCCGACAGCCCGGACGGTCACGTGAGGCTCATCGCGCGCCACAGCGGCAAGGCCCTCGAAGTGCAGGGCGCCTCCACCGCCGACAACGCGAACATCGTCCAGTACGACGACTGGGGCGGCACCAACCAGCAGTGGCAGCTCGTCAAGGTCGGCGCCGGCACCCCCGGCACGTGCGCCCTCCCGTCGACGTACCGCTGGACGTCGACGGGCGCGCTGGCGCAGCCCAAGGCGGGCTGGGCCTCCCTCAAGGACTTCACCGTCGCCCCGTACAACGGCAAGCACCTCGTCTACGCGACGACGCACGGCGCCGCGGGAACGGGAGCGGGCTGGGGTTCGATGAACTTCAGCCCGTTCGGCAACTGGTCCGAGATGGCCTCGGCCGGCCAGAACACCATGTCGAACTCCGTCGTCGCGCCCACGCTCTTCTACTTCGCGCCGAAGAACATCTGGGTGCTCGCCTACCAGTGGGGAGGCGGGAGCGCCTTCTCCTACCGGACGTCGAGCGACCCCACCAACCCCAACGGCTGGTCGGCACAGCAGGTGCTCTTCTCCGGAAGCATCACCGGCTCCACGACGGGCCCCATCGACCAGACGCTCATCGCCGACGGCACGAACATGTACCTGTTCTTCGCCGGTGACAACGGCAAGATCTACCGGGCGAGCATGCCGATCGGGAACTTCCCTGGCAGCTTCGGCTCGACCTACACGACGATCATGAGCGACACGACGAACAACCTGTTCGAGGCCCCGCAGGTCTACAAGCTCCAGGGCCAGGACCGCTACCTCATGATCGTCGAGGCGATCGGCTCGCAGGGCCGGTACTTCCGCTCGTTCACGTCCACCAGCCTGAACGGCTCGTGGACGCCCCAGGCCGCGACCGAGAGCAACCCCTTCGCCGGCAAGGCCAACAGCGGCGCCACCTGGACCAACGACATCAGCCACGGCGAACTGATCCGCGCCGGCGCCGATCAGACCTTCACCGTCGATCCCTGCAACCTGCAGTTCCTCTATCAGGGACGCGCCCCCGACTCCGGCGGCGAATACGGCCAGTGGCCCTACCGGCCGGGTCTGCTGACGCTGCAGCGCTGACGACGTGACCCGGGTCCGGCTCCGGAGTGGAGCCGGGCGGGGCGGGCTCGGCGAAACGCCGAGCCCGCCCACCTGCTGTGCCAACTCCCGGGACGTCCAAGGGAGATGGACGACAGCCGCGATGCGCAGACCGTTGACACACACCTCGCGACGTCATTACGGTCACGCCACGATTTCGAACGTGTGACGAAATATCGAACGACCTACGTCAAGGAGCCCGATCGAGATGACCATCAACAGGCGTACGGTGATGGCGGCGGGCGCCGCCGGAGTGGCGGCAGCGGCCGCGGGAACGGCCCCGGCGTTCGCCGCGGGCGGCACGGAGCGACCGGGCGGAAGACCGGCGAAGGAGCTGTTCGGGACCCTGCCCGACGGCACGCGCGTCCACCGCTGGACGGTGGCCGCGGGAGGCACCCGGCTGAGCGTGCTGTCGTACGGCGGCATCGTCCAGGCCCTCGAAATCCCCGACCGGCGTGGGCGGTACGCGAACGTGTCGCTGGGCTTCGACAACCTCGAGGACTACGTGGCGGGCAGCCCGTACTTCGGCGCGATCATCGGCCGCTACGGCAACCGCATCGCGGGCGGCGCCTTCACCCTCGACGGAAGTACGTACCGACTCCCCGTCAACGACGACCCGAACAGCCTGCACGGCGGGGACAAGGGGTTCGACAAGCGCGTGTGGGACGTCGAGCCGTACGCGCAAGGCCCCGACACCGGCCTCACCCTGCGCTACGTCAGCGCGGACGGCGAGATGGGCTACCCCGGCACCCTGCGCATCCGGGTCGACTACGTCCTCACGCCCCGCGGCGACTTCCGCATCGACTACGAGGCCACGACGGACAGGGCCACCGTCGTGAACCTCACCAACCACACGTACTTCAACCTCGCGGGAGAGGGCGGCGGCAGCATCCTCGACCACAACCTGAGGATCGCCGCGTCCCGCTACACCCCCGTCGACGCCACCCTCATCCCGACCGGCGAACTCGCCAAGGTCGCGCACACCCCCTTCGACTTCCGCAGTGGCAAGCCCATCGGCCGGGACATCCGCGACGCGCACCCGCAGGTCGTCTTCGGCCGGGGCTACGACCACAACTTCGCGCTCGACAAGGGACTCACCGACGCCCCGCAGCATGTCGCGACCGTGACGGAACCCGTCCACGGCCGCGTGATGAAGATCGCGACCACCGAGCCGGGCCTGCAGTTCTACAGCGGCAACTTCCTCGACGCCACACTGGCGGGCACCTCGGGGAAGGTCTACCGCCAGGGTGACGGCTTCTGCCTGGAGACCCAGCACTTCCCCGACTCGCCCAACCAGCCGAACTTCCCGTCGACGGTGCTCCGCCCGGGCCGGACCTACCGCTCGACGACGGTGCACTCCTTCGCCGCCCGCTGACACGGCGCGTGAGCCCCTGCCAGGGATCCCGTCACGGATCGGGCCGCTCGGGCGACGTGGCCGCGTCGCGTCGTGACAGCCCGAGCCGTACCGCTCCGACCATGACCTTGGCGATCAGGCCCACGAGAACGAGGTCGACCACCATCTGAACGGTGGTCAGCACCCGCGCCGTCTGCGAGACGGGCACGATGTCACCGAAGCCGACGGTCGCGAACACGGTCACCGAGAAGTACAGGGCGTCGATCCGGCTGAGCGGTTCGGAGAACGAGTGCGACCCCTGCTCGTGCGCGTACAGGAAGTAGGTCGCCGAGAACAGCAGCAGAAAGAGCGGGACGGCCGTGGTCAGCGCCTCGACGGCGCGCAGCCGGGGGTGGGGCGACGCGACGACGGCGACCGTCTGCAGCGCGAGGAGCGCGCCGATTCCCAGCAGGCCCAGGGCGAGCACCCCGGCGGTGTGCCGGTCGAGATCGCGGTCGAGGGGGAGCAGGAAGTACAGGGCGGTGGTCGCCGCCACCACGGCGGCGGAGCGCAGGAGCGGAAGGAGGAAACGCAGACGGCGGCGGTGGCGTCGCCACCACCGCGTTCCACCCTCCGCCGGCGTGTCGCTCATGAGGGCAGCGGTTCCTCCGGCCGGCCGGGCTCGGGTGCCATAGGGGTCTCCTGAAGGGCGCTTCGCGGGTGACGTCGAGCGGGGGACCACCCGCCGTCAGTCCAGCTAAGGCCCTCCTCTCCACTCCCGCGACCGGAGCGACGCCCCGGTCCCTCCTTCGGCGGAAAGGGGGGGCTACGGGAGGTACTGCCCGCCGATGCCCTGGTGGTCGGCCTGTTCCGCGATGCTTCGGCGGGCCGCGTCGGGGAACTCCCGCTCGACCGACTCCCGCAGCAGGTCCATCTGCGTGCGCACGGAGGGGTGCTGCTGGGCAGGCAGGGCCTCCAGCAGCCCGTCGAGCATCGCGTGGAGCCTGCGGCAGATCTGCACGGACGAGCTGCCGTAGTCGCGGATCTCGCAGACGGCGAGCTGGAGGTGGTTGTCCCAGTCCCGCCCCGGAAGCACGAGCCGGGCGGTCCCGCTCGGATCGGCCAGGACGTAGCGACCGGGGAGGCGGATCCTGCCGACCATGTGCAGGAACCGTTCGACGTAATTGATCACCTGAACCGCGGTGGTGGGGTCGTTCACCGCCGGGGACAGGGCCCTGATGGCGATGTCCACGAGGACCCTCAGCGCGAAGGCGGGGTCCTGTTCGATGGTGCGTTCGGCCCCCAGGGCGACGAGACCGGTCACCCGTTCCGGGTCGGGTCTCGACGTGCCCCCGTGGACCTCCACCAGCACCGCGCCGGGCGGGAGGAAGTCACCCGACCAGCCGTGTCAGGACGAAGACGCAGTCGTGGCGGGCCGCCTCTCCGAGGAGGCCCGGCGCGTCGAACGCCTGGACGGCTCCACCGCGCACGGTACGGATGCGCATCACCGGACCGTCGGACGCTGTCCGTGAGGGGGTGACCGGCGGCCATCCTGGCGCGGCCGGCCTCGGGGTGGAACTCGTCCGCGTCCCGGTACTCCCAGCCCAGCCGCTCGGCGAGAAGCCGCCCCACCGTCGACTTGCCCGATCCGGCCACGCCGACGACGAGCACCATCCGCAGCGGTTCCCCCGCCGCTGACTCGTGTGCCACGGGTCCGATTGCCGGAGGTCAGTGCCTCGCGGGCCGTGGAGCGACGCACAGGCCCCAGATGATGAGCGCGTCGATGGCGATGAGCAACAGCGCCCACCACGGCGTGTAGGGAAGCCACATGAAGTTGGCGATCATGCTGAGACCCGCCAGGCCCACGCCCACGGCCCGGGCCCACGTGGCGCCACTGAACAGGGCGGCGCCGGTGAGCGCGATCACGAGGCCCAGGACGAGATGGATCCAGCCCCAGCCGGTGAGGTCGAGCTCGTAGACGTAGTTGCGCGTGGCCAGGAACACATCGTCCTTGGCGATGGCCGAAATGCCTCCGAGCATCGTCATGACACCACTGAAGATCATGATGACGGCGGCGAACACCAGCCAACCGCTGCTGTGTGTCGTCTCCCGTCGACCGGGTGCGCTCGTGGGGGTCGTCATGACAGGTTCCTCCGTCGTCTGCCCCGAGACGTCTTCGTCCGGTGGATCGGACACCTCCAATCTGACGCCCCTCGTCCGCCGACGCACGTCGGCAGGACGAGGGGACCGGTGTCGCCGCGACCTTCGGCGCGTGACGCTCCCGGCGCGAACGGGGCGCCGGACCCGAATCCGTCCCGGCGCCCTTCCGTCCGGAAACGCGAGGTTCACGGCTGGCAGACCTTTGCCATGGCGAGGACTTGCCGTCACGAGGTCTTCACGACCGTGTTCACCGGTCGATAGACCCATGACATGTACTTCCCCACTCGACTTCCCGCCTCCCGGCGCGGGCGCCGACGGCTGGTCTCGGCGCTCACCGCCGTGCCCCTGCTGGCATCGGGCCTCGTCCTCGCGCAGCCACCGGCCCATGCCGCTCCGGCCAAGCCCGCCGTCCTCGCCAAGCCCTCGGCGACCCACGAGGTCACCCTGGTCACCGGCGACGTCGTCACGGTCACCACGGCGGCCGACGGCAAGCAGACTGCCGACGTCCGCAGACCGGACGGCGCCGTCGGCGGTGTCAAACTGCAGGAGATCAAGGGTGACCTGTTCGTCATCCCCGACGAAGCGGAGCCGCTGCTCGGAACGGACAAGCTGGACCGGCGGCTGTTCAACGTCACCGACCTGATCGACATGGGCTACGACGACGCGAAGTCGCCCGCCGTCCCGCTGATCGCGACCTACACCCAGTCGAAGTCCCGCGCGGCCGTCGAGCCGACGGCCCCCCGGGGAAGCAAGCTGACCCGCAAGCTCCGGGCCATCGGCGGTGCCGCGCTCAGCAGCGAGAAGCGGCAGATCCGCACCTTCTGGAAGACCGTCGTGCCGCAAGGCGACGCGAAGTTGAACGCGGGCGTGGCGAAGCTCTGGCTCGACGGCCGAGTGAAGGCCGATCTGAAGGACAGCGTGCCGCTGATCGGCGCGTCCGAGGCGTGGGAAGCCGGCTACACCGGCCAGGGCGTCAAGGTCGCGGTGCTCGACACCGGCATCGACGCCGGTCACCCCGACTTCGCCGGCCTGATCGACGGCACTACCAGCTTCGTGCCGGGGGAGGGCGTCACCGACGTCAACGGGCACGGCACGCACGTGGCCGGCACGATCGTCGGCTCGGGCGCCGCTTCCGGGGGAGAGAACAAGGGCGTCGCGCCCGGCGCCGACCTCTACGTCGGCAAGGTGCTCGGCGGCGCGGAAGGGTCCGGTCAGGACTCCTGGGTCATGGCCGGAATGCAGTGGGCCGCCGAATCCGGTGCCGACATCGTCAACATGAGCCTCGGAGACTCCTACCCCACGGACGGCAGCGACCCGATGTCGCAGATGGTCGACGCGCTCTCCGCGCAGTACGGCACGCTGTTCGTCATAGCCGCCGGCAACGCGGGCCCGGAGAGCATCTCCGCGCCGGGCGCGGCCGCCGCGGCCCTGACCGTGGCGGCCACGGACAAGGAGGACCGGCTCGCGTCCTTCTCCAGCACCGGTCCGCTCGCCCACTCCGGTGGCATGAAGCCGGACATCGCGGCGCCGGGCGTGGACATCACCGCGGCCCGCTCGCAGGAGATGACCGACGGCGGTGAAGGTCTCTACCGCACCATCAGCGGGACCTCGATGGCCACCCCGCACGTGGCCGGCGCGGCGGCGCTCCTGGCCCAGCGGCACCCGGACTGGACCGGAGCGCAGCTGAAGGAACACCTCACGAGCACCGCCAAGGGCCTCGGCGACGACTTCTCGCCGTACGAGGTCGGCACCGGCCGTCTCGACGTGGCCGCGGCCGTGCGCACCGAGGTCCGCGCCACCGGATCGCTCTTCTTCGGCAGCTACACGTGGCCGCACGAGCCGGGCGACGTCGCCGTCACGAAGGAGCTCACCCTCACCAACACCGGTTCCGCCGACATCACGCTGAAACTCGCGCTGACCGACACCGACGGGCCGTTCACGCTGGGAGCCACCGAGGTGACCGTCCCCGCGGGCGGCACCGCCGCGGTCCCCGTCACCGGTGACCCGCGGGCCGCCTCGGCAGGTCGGCACGCCGGCCACGTGATCGCCACCGACGCGGCCACCGGCCGTCCGGTGACCCGCACGTCCGTGGCGCTGCTCAAGGAGGAGGAGCGCTACAACCTGAACATCAAGCTGGTCGGCAAGGACGGCAAGCCCGCCTCCGGCTGGGTCGGCATCAACCTGGCCGGCGACCCCTGGCCGTGGAACGTCCACGTCGAGGGCTCGACCACGATGCGCATGGCACCCGGCCTGTACACCGTCGCGGGATACATCGACGTGCCGGGCGAGAAGGCCGACCGCTCGGGTGTCGCCGTGCTCGTCGACCCGGAGACCGTGCTCGAGGGCGGCTCCGCGGACGTCGTGCTCGACGCGAGCAAGGCGCGCCTGCTGCGGACCGAGGCGCCGCAGCGCACCGAGGACCGCCAGCGCAAGGTCGACTTCAGCGTCCACTACGAGGGCTTCGACCCGTACATGGACTACCGCAGCGCGTACGTGCTGCCTCCGACGTACGACGACGTCTACGTCGCGCCGACGGAGCGGATGACGCGGGGCGACTTCACCCTGGTCACCCGCTGGCGCAAGGGCGAGCCACAGCTCGGCCTGAGCACGGCGGACGGCCGGCTTCGGTTCGAGACACGGGTGCAGGCGGGCAGCGCCCTGGGCACGGCCACGGACACGCTGCGCGCCGTCCACGCCGGTGACGGCGCGGCTGCCGCGTACGAGAAGGTCGACGCCAAGGGCAGGGTCGTCGTCGTCGAGCGCAGCGACGAGGTCTCGCCGCAGGAGCGCGCCGAGGCCGCGGCCGCGGCCGGGGCGAAGGCGCTGATCGTGGTCAACGACGGTGTCGGTGCCCTGGTGGAGTACGTCGGCGAGTCGGCGATCCCGGTCGCCGGCGTGCACCGCGACGCCGGCCGGGCGCTCCTCGCGCTGGCCAGGACCGGCAGAGCCACGCTGACGGTGAAGCAGACCGAGTACACGCCGTTCGTCTACGACCTGACCCGGGACTACCCCGGTCAGGTGCCGGACCGGGCTCTGGTCTACAAGCCCACCCAGGCCGACCTCGCACGGATCGACGCCCGCTACTACGCGGCGGCCGGCGGCCGGCATGCGGAGGGCTACCGATCCGACTTCACCCTCAGCCCGTCCTTCAACATCCCCGAGTCCGAGTGGCACCCCGGCACCCGCACCGAGTGGGTGACCCCGGGCCAGGTCTGGAGGGAGTTCCACACGCAGGGCGTCGACGGACCCTTGCCGTGGGCGATGGTGTCGGGCGACAACACGTACGCCAAGGGCAGCACCACCCGGCTCGACTGGTTCGCCCCGGCGACCCGGCCCGGCCAGAGCGAGTCCTTCGGCGTGTACAACTCCCGCTGGCAGAACTACATGACCTGGAACGTGCAGGCCTGGGCCTCCGCCAGCGACACCATGCGTCTCGGCGGCTACCTGCCATGGGGTGAGACACCGTCCCACCTGCAGGTCTTCCAGGGCGACACGCTGATCCACGACAACCCCGTCAGCGGCGACATGCAGTGGGTGGAGGTGCCGGCCGGCACCCTGCCGTACCGCACCGTCCTCGACGTCGAGCGGCCCGGCGACGTCTTCCGGCTGTCGACACGCACCCACACCGAATGGACCTTCATGTCGGGCACCGTCGACTCGGACTTCTTCGAACGCTTCTCGGTGCTGAACCTGGACTACGAGCTGGAGACGGACCTGCACGGCGACGTCAAGGCCAACGCCGTCCAGCGGATCGCGCTCAAGCCGGTATCCATGGACGGTGGCACCGTGCCCGGCAAGGTCACCACGGTGACGCTGGACGTCTCGTACGACGACGGCGCCACCTGGCAGAAGGTGACCCTGACCAAGGGCACGGGCGGCTCCTGGACGGGCTCGTTCCGGACGGCCAGGGAGCGCGGCGGCTTCGTCTCACTGCGCGCGAGCGCCGGGACGGACAGCGGCTTCGGCGTCAAGAACGAGATCATCGGGGCGTACGGCCTGCGATGAGCCGCACGGCCGGGCCCCGGGGAGGCGACTTCCCGGGGCCCTTCTCCCCGCACCCGCTCCCAGCAGGGGCTTTTCACGGTCTGCCGCCATGGCGCATACTCTCCCCGCTGCGGCAAGCGGAAGAGAGTCGATCGCCGATGCTGGATGCTCTGGGTCTCGAACCCGATGACGAGCGCGTCTACAGGGCGCTGGTCGGAAGGCCGCAGACCACCGCGGTCCTCCTCTCGGACCTGCTCGCCCTGTCCCACGCCCACGTCGACAAGGCCCTGTCACGCCTCGTCGAGTGGGGGCTGGCGACGATGTCGGCGGACGCCCGGTTCACCGCCGCGCCGCCGGCCGTGGCACTCGGCGCTCTCATCGGCCGGCGCCGGGACGAACTGCGTACGGCCGAGCAGGCACTGGTGACCTTCGCGGAGGAACACCGGGCCGCGATGACCGGCAACAGCATCACCGACCTGATCGAGGTCGTCACGGGCGTCGACGCCATCCGTCACCGCTTCCTCCAGGTGCAGCAGGCGGCCCGGACACAGGTCCGCTCCTTCATCACCGCACCCTTCGTCGCCCTGCCGCCCGACGAGAACACGGCCGAGCCCGTGGCCCTCGACCGCGGAGTGCGCTTCCGAGCCGTACTGGACCGCGAGGTGCTGGCCGAGCCGGGCATCGTCCGCGACGCCGTCGACTCCCTGCGCAACGGCGTGCAGCTGCGGGTCGCGGACCACGTGCCGATGAAACTCGTGCTGGCCGACGCCCATCTCGGACTGGTCCCGCTCGCCGTCACACCGGCCGGAGAACACGGCGCCGTGCTGCTGCACCGCAGTGGCCTTCTGGACGCGCTGGACGCGCTGTTCGAAGCGGTGTGGCGCACGGCCCACCCGCTCAGCCTGTCGGACACGGGAGGCGGATCCGAAGCGACCGTCGAAGTCGCTCCCGAAGGTCCGACCGAACTCGACCGCAGGATCCTCGCGCTGCTCCTGGCCGGCCTCACGGACCTGACGGCGGCGACCCAACTCGGTCTGTCACCGCGCACCCTGCACCGACGCCTGCGCCACCTCATGGACCTGGCAGGGGTCAGGACCAGGATGCAGCTGGGCGCCCACGCCGTACGGAACGGCTGGGCGGAACCCTGCGAGTCCGGTCCCGGACGGTGAGCCCCCGGTGACCGAAACGGCCCGTCGTCCCTGCGGACGACGGGCCGTTGAGCCGACTGCGGAGGCCCCCGGTCAGGGACGGGTGGCCGCGATCTCCCGCTTGAGGATCTTGCCGGTGGCGCCCTTGGGCAGGGTGCCGACGATCCAGACCACTCGGGGGTACTTGTAGGCGGCGACCTGGCCGCGTACGAACTCCCGCAGCTCCTCGGGGGTCGCCTCGGCGCCGGGACGCAGCGCGACGACGGCGGCGACCTCTTCGCCGAGCGCGTCGTCGGGCAGCCCGATCACGGCGGCCTCGGCGACGGCCGGGTGCTCGTACAGGACCTCCTCGATCTCCCGGGGGTAGACGTTGTAGCCGCCGCGGATCACGAGGTCCTTCTTGCGGTCGACGATGGAGTAGTAGCCGTCCTCGTCGACGCGGGCCAGGTCGCCCGTGTGCAGCCAGCCGTCCTTCACCGTCTCGGCGGTGGCCTCCGGCAGGCCCCAGTACCCCTTCATGACGTTGTGCCCGCGCACGCACAGCTCGCCGATCCCGTCGACGACGTCCGCCAGCCGCAGCTCGACGCCCTCGATCGGCGTGCCGACCGTCCCGGCCTTGCGCGGCCGGTCCGGGTGGTTGAAGGAGGCGACGGGAGACGTCTCGGACATGCCGAAGCCCTCCAGGAGCAGGCAGTCGAAGGCCTTCTCGAAGCCGTGCAGGACCTCGACGGGCAGCGAGGCGCCGCCGGACACGCACATGCGCAGGGTGGAGACGTCGTAGGCGTCGGGCTCCTGGGCGTGGGTGCCGAGCAGGGCCGCGTACATCGTCGGCACGCCCGCGAGCATGGTGACCCGGCGCTCCTGGATGGTCCGCAGCGCGTGCGCGGGCTCGAAGCGGGGGAGCAGGGTGAGGCGGGCGCCGACGGTGACGGTGGTGTTCATCGCCACGACCAGGCCGAAGGTGTGGAACAGCGGCAGACAGCCCAGCATGTTGTCCGCCGGCGTGAGGCCGAACAGCGACCGGGCGGCTATCTCGGAGTTGCGGCCGAGGTTGGTGTGGGTGAGCTCGGCGCCCTTGGGGAGGCCGGTGGTGCCGGAGGTGTAGAGGATGACGGCCGTGTCCTCGCCGGCGCCGACCGAGGCGATGACGGGCACGGTGTGGTCGGCGAGCAGCCCGGTGAGCGAGCCGGCCCCGATCGGGACCACCGCGACCTGCGAGCCCGCGGCGCTGCGGCCCGCGTCCACCTCCTCGACGAGCGACTCGTGGGCGAACAACAGCACCGCGCCCGAGTCCCTGAGGTAGTGGGCGATCTCGCGGGCCTTCAACAGCGGGTTCATCGGCACGACGACGGCGCCGGCGCGCAGCGCGCCGTAGAAGAGGGCGGGGAACTCCAGCAGGTTGGGCAGCATGAGGCCGACCCGGTCGCCGGGCACGACGCCGCGCGCGGCGAGGAACGCGGCCACCCTGCCCGCGAGTTCGTCAAGTGCCGCGTACGTCAGCGACGTGTCGCCGAGTTCGACGGCGATGCTCGGGCCGTGCTGGGCCGCACTGTTGCCGAGGAGTTCGGAGAGGTTCATGAGGGCGTCCTTCTGAGGGGTGGGTCGGAGGGAAGGGGCGGCCGACGCGCTTCAGCCGCGCAGCGCGGAGGCGAAGATGCCGGGCAGCTTCCCCGGGGACGGCGCCGCGGTGAAGCGGGTGACCCGCTGCAGGGTGGTGGCGCCGGAGCGGTTGGTGACGAAGTAGGGAGGCCGCGGTGACAGCGACGGCGAACCGGTGAACAGGCCGCGGGGAGCGGGCGCGAAGGGCGCGCGCAGCACGGTCTTCTCGATGTCGTCGTCGGCCAGCATGAAGGCATTGTGGACGAAGCCGATCCCGCTGCCGATGGACTGGCGGGTGTGACCGGGATGGGCTCCCCACGGGGTGTAGCCGAGCAGGAACCCGATCGCGGACCAGCAGTTGACGCCGATCGTGCCGTACCGCAGGCCCGCCACGGCCGCGTCGACCGCGGCGCGGTGGTCCTTCTCCGTCCTCGGGTGGACGAGGAGCGTCGCGCCGAGGGTGCCGGGGAGGTGGTCGTTGGCGAAGGTGACGGCCTCGCCGAGGAAGGCGTCCGGGGTGGCCCCGGGGAGCCGTACGACGCCCAGCGCGCTGCCGAACACCTCGTCGGTCAGCAGCACGTCGGCCTGACCGTCGACGTCGGGGGCGTTGGGGGCATCGGTGGAGGCCGGGACGTCGGGGACCAGAAGCCGGCAGTCGCCCTCCCCGTGGACCTCGGCCTCCGGATGCGCCGTCCGCACGGCCGCCAGCCGCCGGTCCGCTCCCGGGTAGTAGTCGCTGCGGGCGGGCAGTTCGCGCAGCACCTGCCGGATCTCGGTGAGCAGCCGCTCGGTGCCGTCCCAGTCGCGGGGGAGTACGAGGATCTGGCTGGCGACGCAGTTGTGGCCGGAGTTGTTCGTCTTGCTGGTGACGATGTGCTCGGCCTGGAAGCGGAGGTCCGCCGTGCTCCACGGGCCGGGCACGACGACGCAGGGGCTGACGCCGCCGAGCTCGCTGCTGAACGGCTTGGTGTTCAGCGGGGTGTCCGCGCGGCGGCGCTCCCCGGCCTTCTCGTCCGTGCCCCAGACGATGGCGTCGTGCGTGCGCTCGCTGCCGGTGACGTGGATGGTGTCCACGCCCTCATGCGTGGTGAGATGAGCGCCCTCCGCCGCTCCGCCGTCGACGAACCGCACCCAGCCCCACGTGACGAACTCGTCGAAGACCCGCTCGAAATGGGGGCGGAGGTAGGCGTTGACCGGGTTCATCTTCGCGATGACGACCTGGCCGTCCACGTACAGCTTGTGCAGGATGTCGAGCGCGGTGATGGCCGCGACGTTGCCGGCGCCCAGGACGAGGGCGACGCCGGGGCCGACGGGCCGGCCACGGTACGCGGCCGCCGCCCGCGTCCGTACCCCGTCCGCCGTCGTGCCGGGCCGGGTCCACACCCGGGCGGTGAACCCGTTGAGCAGCAGGCCGTCCCAGCCGGTGGCGGGGAAGACGTCGACGACCGTCCGGCCGTCCCGCTCCCGTACGGCGCGGGCGTCGACCGGCTCCTTGCCGGCCGCGATCCGGCGCAGCACCCGCAGATAGGCGCCCGTGGTCTGGGCCAGGGCCCACGGCGCTCCTGCCCAGTCCTCCGCCGCCCAGGGGGAGTCGGGGCCGTAGCCCTTGGCGCGGGCGCAGGCCGTGACCATGTCCTCGGCGCCGTGGGCTATCCGCGGCAGCAGCCGCTCCAGGAGCGCGATGCGCTCGGGGAGCGGCGTGGCCGTCCAGGTGCCGGCGCCCTCCCGCAGTTCGGCGACGGCGCGGTTCAGCGCCTCGATGTCGAGGATGGGTGAGGCCATGGTCGGCTCCTTGGACGGCGGGCGTCGGTCGGCGTGGATCGGTGGGGGTACGGGCGGACGCACGAGGCGGACGTACGAGGCGGACGTACGCCGAGGGCAGGCGGTAGGGGTGTCAGGCGCTGGTGCGTGCCGCGTCGCGCGTCGGGTCGATCAGGATGAAGGCGGCGACGGCGCCGAGCAGGAGCAGGACGGCCGACAGCACGACGGCGTTCTGGTAGCCGGGCGTGCCCTGGCTGTCGACCATGCGGCCCACGAGGGTCGGGGCGATCAGGCCGGCGGTCGTCACCACGGCGTTCATCGTGCCGAGGGCGCCGCCGCGCCGTGCGGCCGGGGCGAGTTCGGCGACGGTGGTGATCGCGACGGTCGCGAAGGAACCGCCGAGCCCGCAGCCGGCGACGAGCAGCGCCGTCTTCGCTCCGGTGCCGTCGGCCGCGGGAACGGCGAGGAAACACAGCGCGCCGAGGAGTAGCAGACCCGCGCCGACGCGGCCGCGCGCCCAGCGGCTGCCCGCGCCGCGGCGCATCAGCCACCCGGTCAGCGCGGCCTGACCGAGCAGCACCGCGGCACCGAGTGCCCAGGGCAGGGCCACCAGGGTGCCGGCGGTCGCGGAGGAGTGGCCGAGGCCGTTCTTCAGGTAGGACGGCAGCCACACCAGCATGAGGGCCACGCACCAGTAGCCGGTGAAGTACGCCAGGGTGGTGCCGATCCAGGTACGGCTGCCGAAGACGCGCCGGTACGCGGGCCAGGCCCGGGACTCGACGGACACGGAGGCGGGAGCGGCCCCGGCTTCGGCGTCGCGGTACCGGCCGTCCGCGCCGCACACGAACCAGACCGCGGCCCACACGAGACCCACGCCCGCGACCACCCAGAGGGCGGAGCGCCAGCCGTGGTTCTGGATGACCCAGGTAAGGCCAGGGGCGGCGGTGATCACACCCAGCGTGACGCCGAGGGTGACCAGGGCGCCGGGCAGGTTGCGCCGGTCGTTGGGGAACCAGGACAACGCGGCCTGCTGGGCGACCGGGAACGCGGGTCCCTCGGCGGCGCCGAGCACGATCCGGGTGCCGATCAGGACGGCGAGCCCGCCACCGAGGGCGGCGGGCACCTGGGCCACCGACCAGAGCAGGGCCATGACCAGCAGGAGCCACTTCAGGGACACCCGGTCGGCCAGCAGGCCCACCACGACCGCGGCCACGGAGAACAGCAGGAAGAACGCGCTGTTCGCCAGCCCGAAGTCGGCCGCGGACAGACCCAGATCGGCCCGGATCTCGTCGGCCGCGAGGCCGAACACGGCCTTGTCGGCGAAGTCTTGTAGTGGTCCTGGAGGGTCGGCATCCGGTCGTCGTCGAGGGGAACGCACTCCCGTGTGTCCTCCAGCGTGGACCGGATCGCGTGCTGCACTCCCGCGTGGGAGGCGGCCCGCGCGAGCGCCCGGGCCTGGGCCTTCTCCCGTTCCGCGGACACGTGTTCCCGGAAGTTGGTGACGAGGAAGGCGCCGTACGCGTGCTCGAAGGCCGGCGCGAGGCTCGCCTCGTCGTCCATGTCGGCCCGGACGACGTCGGCGCCCAGTCGCCTCGGTTCCCGCGCACTGTCGGAGTCCGGGTGCCGGGTGACGGCCCGGATCGAGAAGGCCGGATCGCGATCGGCCAGAGCCGCTCTGACGAGTTCGCCACCCTGGCGGCCGGTGGCCCCGAACACCGTGATGATCTTCTTGCCGGTCATCGCTGAATCGCCTCACGCCCAGGACGCATCGCCGAACTGCTCGCACCTTGCCTGTCGTCCGCCCTACTCGTTTCCGCCTTCCCGCTTGTCCTCGTCGACGATCTCCGCGTCGACGACGTCCTCCTCATCGCCCGCTCCGCCGCCGGCCGCGGGCCGGGCCCCCGCCTCGGAGCCCTGCGCGCGGGCGTACATCGCTGTGCCGATCTTCTGCGCGGCGGTGTTCAGCCGCTCGACGGCGGTGCGGATCCCGGCGGTGTCCTCCTCGCTCGTGAGCTTCTCCTCCAGCCCGACGAGTGCCGCCTCGACCTCGGACCTCACCTCACCCGGGACCTGGTCGCCGCTGTCCCGCAGCAGCTTCTCCGTCTGGTAGACGAGCTGCTCGCCCTGATTGCGGGTCTCCGCGGCCTCGCGGCGGCGGTGGTCTTCCTCGGCGTACCGCTCCGCCTCACGGACCATCCGTTCGATGTCGTCCTTCGGCAGCGAGGAGCCGCCGGTGACGGTCATCTTCCGCTCCTTGCCCGTGCCCAGGTCCTTCGCGGTCACGTGCATGATGCCGTTGGCGTCGATGTCGAAGGCGACCTCGATCTGCGGGACGGCACGCGGGGCCGGCGGGAGGCCGGTCAGCTCGAACATGCCGAGCTTCTTGTTGTACGCCGCGATCTCGCGCTCGCCCTGGTAGACCTGCACGGTCACCGAGGGCTGGTTGTCCTCGGCGGTGGTGAAGATCTCCGAACGGCGGGTCGGGATCGTGGTGTTGCGCTCGATGAGCTTGGTCAGGATGCCGCCCTTGGTCTCGATGCCGAGGGACAGCGGGGTCACGTCGAGGAGCAGGACGTCCTTGACCTCACCCCTGAGGACACCGGCCTGGAGCGCGGCGCCGATGGCGACGACCTCGTCGGGGTTGACGCCCTTGTGCGGGTCCTTCCCGGTGAGGGATCTGACGAGGCCGGTCACGGCCGGCATCCGGGTGGACCCGCCGACCAGGATGACGTGGTCGATGTCGGCGACCTCGATCCCCGCGTCGGACACCGCCTGGCGGAACGGGGCCTTGCAGCGCTCCAGGAGGTCTTCCGTCATCTTCTCGAACTGCGCCCGGGTGAGCTTCTCCTCCAGGTGTAGCGGGCCCTCGGCGGAAGCCGTGACGTAGGGCAGGTTGATCGTGGTCTCCGTGGCCGAGGACAACTCGATCTTCGCCTTCTCGGCCGCCTCGCGCAGACGCTGCACCGCCATCCTGTCCTTGGACAGATCGATGCCGTACCCGTTCTTGAACCCGGTCACCAGGTGGTCCACGACGCGCTGGTCCCAGTCGTCACCGCCGAGGTGCGTGTCCCCGTTGGTGGCCTTCACCTCCACGACCCCCTCGCCGATCTCCAGCAGGGACACGTCGAAGGTGCCGCCGCCGAGGTCGAAGACCAGAATCGTCTGGTCGTTCTCCTTGTCGAGGCCGTACGCCAGGGCGGCGGCGGTCGGCTCGTTCACGATGCGGAGCACCTTCAGGCCGGCGATCTCGCCCGCCTCTTTCGTGGCTGTGCGCTGGCTGTCGTTGAAGTAGGCGGGAACGGTGACTACCGCGTCCGTGACGTCCTCGCCCAGGTACGCCTCGGCGTCGCGCTTCAGCTTCTGCAGGACCCGCGCGGAGATCTCCTGCGCCGTGAAGCGACGGCCGTCCACATCACCGCTCGCGGGGAACCGCCAGTCCGCCTCGCCCACGTGCCGCTTCACCGACCGCACCGTGCGGTCCACGTTCGTCACCGCCTGCCGCTTGGCCAGCTCGCCGACGAGCACGTCACCCCCCTTGGCGAAGGCGACCACGGAGGGTGTGGTCCGCGCACCCTCCGCGTTCGCGATGACGCTCGGCTCACCGCCCTCGAGGACGGACACCACGGAGTTCGTCGTTCCCAGGTCGATACCGACCGCACGAGTCATGCCGGCCTCCCGACATCGGCCGAGGCGCACGACACCCCGGCGCTCTCACCGCCCGGCGTCTTCCCCGCCTGAGAGCGGGCATGCCGTCCGGCCGTGTCCGGTCACAGGAGCGGAGAGGCCGGGGGGGGCAGCAGGACTCCTCAGACCACTGAGAGCAGGTCCACCACGAAGACGAGGGTGGAACCCGCCGGGATCAACGGCGAGGGGGACTGCTTGCCGTACCCGAGGCGCGGGGGAACGATGATCTCGCGCCGACCGCCGACCTTCATCCCCCTGATTCCCCGGTCCCAGCCCTTGATGACCCTGCCACCCCCCACGGCGAACTTGAACGGCTCGCCCCGGTTCCAGGAGGCGTCGAACTCCCTTCCGGACTCGAAGGTGACCCCGACGTAGTGGACCCGGACGACCCTGCCCGGCTTAGCCTCGGGCCCGTCCCCGACGACGAGGTCCCGGATCGTCAGCTCCTGGGGAGCGTCACTCCCCGGCACTTCGATCTCGGGCTTCGTCAGTTCACTCATCGCAGCCTCATTACTCTCCGCCGGAATCCCTCGTACAGACCAGCCGGGCGCGTGGTCACTCCACGCATGGTCGATCAGGCTACCGAGAACCCTGATCGACCCGAGCGCGCCCACGCGGCGGCGCAGCGCACGCCGGACAGGCCTCACCTCCAGTCGCCGAACCTCTCGAAGAACGCCTCCACGGAGCGCACACTCGCTGCCGTGACGGCGTCCCGTTGCACCTCCCAGTCTCCGGCGAACGCCTCGACCAGTACCTCCGCAGCCCTGGGCGTACCGATCACCTTGCGCAGGCACTCCTCGCGGCGCGAGCCGTCGAAATGGACGAGGGCCACCCGTGCCACGTTGTACGCGCGGCTCGCGGAACTCAGACGGTAGGGCGGGTACGGGCGGAACCGGTGCTCCAGCCGTGCCGACGGGACGGCCAGCACGTCGATCCCGGCGCGCCACGCCCGCAGGCTGAAGTCGACGTCCTCGAGCCCCAGCTCGCGGAAGGCCCCGAAGCCGCCCAGCCGCTCGAAGACCGCCCTCCGCACCGCCAGGCAGCCGCCCGGCGCGATGGGCACCGGGTACGGGGCGCCGTCCGGCCCCGGCGGAAGCCAGCGCACCCGCAGGTCGGCGTCGATCAGGCGGGCGCCGCAGCCCGGCGCCGTGCTGCCGAAGTCGCGCAGAACGGGTGCGAGGACGGCGTCGGGCCCTGCGGCCAGCGCGGCCCGCAGCCTGCCGAGGCAGTCCCGCTCCAGCCGGCAGTGCGCGTCCAGGAACAGCAGGTGCGTGCCCCGGGCGAGCCGGGCGCCCGCGTTGCGGGCCGCCGCGACGCCGCTGCGCGGGATGCGGTGTACCACGACTCCTCGCGCGCGCCACTCCTCCACCTCCAGCGCGGCACAACTGCCGTCGGTGCTGCCGTCGTCGACGACGATGGTCTCGTCGGCGACGTCCGACCCGGCGAACACGGACCTCAGGGTCTCGTGCAGCTCCGTGCCCTCGTCCAGGCTCGCGATCACCAGCGAAACGGTCACCGGCCGCCCAAGAGGCCCCCGCTCCGCTCCGGGCGCCGTGCGGGTCATTCCAGCGGGGGGCCGGGCGTGCCGGGCGGAACTCCTCCGGGAGGAGACGTGGCGATCAGGTCGATCAGGCCCGGCAGCATGGCCGCGTACCGGATCGAGTCCTGCAGGTAGGCCGTGAGCCCGGCGCTCAGTGCGAAGTGGTACGAGCTCAGCCGGTCGAGCTCGCCGCCGTCCAGACCGAGCGCCAGCAGGTCGCCGAGGCTCAGCCGGCCCAGGCTCAGCGCGTCGAGCACCTTCTGCGGCGTCGCGGAGAATTCCAGGTAGTCGGCGAAGTCGGTGGACGACTGGAAGTCGGCCTCGGCGAAGCCGGCCTGTTCGAGCGCGCGCTCGAGAGCCCGGTCGCCCTGGCGGACCAGATACCCGGCCGACGGCACGTCCGCCTCGCGCAGGTGCTCAAGGAGCTGCTTCGTCAGGGCACCGACGAGGCCGATGTTGGTGGCGTTCCGCCGGTCCGTCAGGACCGGGGTGAGATGGGCCCGGTTCTCGCTGCCGATCATGGCGATGCCCACGGCCTCGACGGTCTTCGACCCGATGCCCTTGGGCGGCCACGGCCGCTCCGTCGTGGCCAGCGCAAGGACCAGACCGCCCCGGGACAACAGCGGTTCGAGGACCTCGGAATAGAGGTGCGGAAACCGGTTGCGGCGGCAGAACGCGGCGAGCGCCGTCCTCGTCTCGACGTCGGTCTCCTTCGTCACCGTCATCCGGACCGACTCGTTCGCGGGGGAGTGGTGGGTCATCGCGGGCCTCCGAGGGCGGGGGAGTCTGCACTGGACATCCACCCCGCGACGGCGTACCGCGTGCCGTCGCGCACGGCCGCCACCTCGTGCATCAGGGAGGACCGGAACAACAGCAGCAGGCCGGGCTCGGGCACCACGACCACCCGGCGGTCGCGCAGGCCAGGGTCGGTCTCGTAGACGGTGAGCGCGCCGCCGTCGAACGTCGGCAGGGCCTCGCTGCCGTCGCGCCCGTTGAGGTAGAGCAGCAGCGACCACCGGTGGGCGGCCAGCCGGGGCGGATCGTCCTTGTGGTTGGCCACGTCCCGGTGCGCGCGGAAGTAGCTGCCCTTCTCGTACGACATGAAGTACGGGCCGTACAGGTAGTCCGCTTCCGAGTCGAACTCCGCGCGGTGGTCGACGAAATAGGACGTCATGCGTGCGCCGATGCGGCGCTTGAAGTCCTCCGGGAAGTGGTGGTCGAAGCACAGGCGCAGCGACTCGTCCAGGATCGATTCGCCCGCGCGCACGATCTGGGCCGGCTCCCGCGGCGCCTGCGCCATCGCCCGGATGACGTCGGCGCATTCGGCGACCGAAAGGAATCCACGGGTCGACGCGATGTTCTGCGTCCTGAACTGGGGCTGCATGGCGTGGCGCCTCCCGGTCGCGTACGCCTCGTGGGGTGGCACGAGACTCCTCCAGACAAGCGCCGGCCACCCCGACCCGCACGCCGGACTAGCCCGACCGACGGGTACGCCGACACACGGGTACGCCGACCGATGGGTACGCCGATCGCGAGGTCACCCCTGACCGTGCCGCGAGATCACGACGGGATCCTCGATGAGCCGCACGGTCGGAGCAGGCTTCGGCACCGGACGCTTCCACACGCCCTCGTGGTCCGCGACATCGTCCAACTCCCAGTTGCGGCAGGTCCCGTCGAGTGCCAGCGGGTAGAGGGTGAGCGTGCCGTCCCGCGCGAGGTGCATCCGGAGGAAGCCCTTGTGGTCGTCGATGGACTGCCCGGACATCTGCCATTCGGCGACCAGGCCCCGGTTCGTCCACAGCACCCACAGGGCGAAGAGCTGGGAGCCGAGCGAAGCGCCCATGAGGGCGGCGACGACCAGCAGGATGCCCAGGAACGCGAAGCCGTTCCAGGAGGACGGGATCGACCGGGCGATGGCGACGGTGACGCTCAGGGCCGCGACGGCGACCGCCGCCTGGAACAGCACGGCCACGACCGGACCGGACGGCGCCCTGGGGCGCCGCTCGCGCAGCAGCCCCCTCCACCAGCCGATCACGAAGGGCAGGACGAAGAGGACGGCACTCGTACAGAGCATGCCGAGCAGGTCGTCGGCGCCGGCGCTCCGCAGGGCCCCGACGGGATGGTGCCGGCCCTCGGCCAGCGCGAACGCGGCGCTCGCGATCAGGACGAGCACCATCTGTACCGCCCCGGCCAGGACGGCGAATCCGGGGTTGCGCCGGGGCAGCCAGTACCGCGACCAGGGCTTGGCGATCGCGCGGGCGAGCGAGCGGGACTCCACCGCGTCCGGGTACGTGTGCTGGGCGAGGACGAACGCCGTCGGCGGGTGGTCCTTCCTCCGCATGCGTGAGGTGGCCGGCGGCAGGGGCAGGGCCTTCGGGAGCCTGTGGGTGGACGAGAGGAACGCGCCGCCCAGGCCGCACGTCACCATCTGGCGCCGCCGCGGGTCCGGGGGCAGAGCGTCGTCGGCCCCGGACCCGTCATCGGGCAGCCGCTCCGCGTAGCGGGCGTAGTGGTGCTTGTCGCCGGTCAGCCACAACCGGATCGAGGCGCCCGTCTCCTCGTGCTTCCGGGTCGTCCGGTCGAAGCGGGACCGCACGATGTTGCGGTCGAACCAGTGCAGGGAGTTGAAGGCGTCGGACCTCTCGTCGCTCCTCACCCAGGTGGGTTCGGCCGAGCAGACGATGACGCTGTCACCCGGACGCAGCCGCGGCGCGAAATGGGTCTCGAAGTAGCGCCGCTGCGGATCGTCGAAGTAGGTGCCGAGCTGGCTGTCCAGCCCGACGAGCCACCAGCGCTGCGGCAGTTCCACGGCGAAGTAGCTCCGGGTCTGCCGGGTGTGCCAGCCGCCGATCTCGCTTTCCTGAGCGAACATCCGCAGGAACGCGGTGAGCCCGTCGTACCAGTCGTGGTTGCCCGGCAGCGCGACCATGAGCGGCTCGTTCGGCGCCGACGGGAGCGCCGCGCGGTAGGGCCCCTTCATCCGGTCCTCGTACGCGGTCGCGGACGCCACCGGGTACACCTGGTCCCCGCCGAGGACGAGCAGCGAGCCACGGGGGAGCGAGCCGGGCCCGTCGCAGGCGAGTCGGTCCGCCCCCAGGGCGGACGCCACCGAAGCCGTCGCCTCGAAGCCGTCGCCGAGGTCCGCGACGAAATCGATCCAGATCTCCTCGGCGCCGGGATCCGCCAACGGAGCCCGCAGGAGACCGGCCTCCAGCGCGCCCTGGATCTCTCGCTTGTCCGAGTAGCCGGCGAAGACGGCGGCCAGGCCGACCTTGACCGCTGTACGCGCCAGCTCCTTCGGCGCGAGCCAGCGCACCGGCTCCTGCGGAATGAAGCGGAGCTCGTCCGCGTGTCTGCGCAGCTCATTGAAGTCCACGTCGGCTCCTCCTCGGTCACAGCGGGGACCAGGGCAGGACGTTCTGCGCGTACACGTCCCACAGCTTGCCGAGGAAGAACTGCCCGAACCGTCCCAGGGTGGTCACCCTGCCCTGCAGCGTCGGCGCCTCCACCCGGAAGGTGGTGAGTTGCTTCAAGAAGTCGGCGGGGCGGATGTGAACGCTTCCCGCGGCCACCGACTGGGCTCCGGACTCCTCGTCGGCGTCGACGTGACCACGGAACACGTGCGTGTGGAGGACGGACGTGTCCTTCCAGATCCCCCGACGGGAGTCCTCGCTGACATCCTTGTACCCGCTGAGGGTGAGCCGGTGACCGGCCCGGTCGCTGAAGAACAGGCGGTAGCGCATCCGCAGGTGCTGCGGGTCGGAGTGCTCCACGAACAGCTGGAAGGTTCCGCGCTCGACCGGAAGGCGCCCGCCCAGCTCTTGGCAGAGGATCTCTCCGCGCAACTCGGCCTCGTGCTCGGGGCCGGAGAGGAAGCGGTCCATTCCCCTGATGTCGACGGTCAGGTGCAGGGCGATGTCAGCCCCGGCTCCGCCCGCCGACGAGGCCGCCCGCCGGGCGTCGTCCTCCCCGAAGACGACACGGCCGACCATGCGTTCGGTGAAGCGCATGCGGGTCGGGTCGTCCGGGCGGCCGGGAGGTGCTCCGGGCTTCCAGGGGATGCCCTGGGCCGTGCACCAGCGGCGCGCATGCTGGACTCCGAGTTCCACGGCCTGCGCGAAACGGTCCCGGCTGAAGTTGATGAGGTAGTTCAAGGGGACCTCGCCGCTCAGCAGCCGGACCTCGATCGGGCGCCCGAACTCTCCCTCCTCCCCGTTGCGGATGGCGGTGTTGCTGGCCTCGATCCGGCGCAGCCACTCTTGCAGCCGGCCGTTGGCCGTCGTCTCGATGATGTGGAAGTAGTTGGCCACGAAGCCGTCGCGCCAGCGGTGCCTTCGGCTGACCGTCCAGATGATCCACAGTTCGTCGCAGCCCCGCCGGATCGCCTCCTCGACGTTCGCGTCGGTCAGGTAGACCGGGTCGATGTACGTCTGCCCGTCGATGACGACCGGAGGGAACCACATGGGCAGCGCCACCCCGGCACAGAACCGGTCCTCGTCCATGCGGTCGGCGGTCACCGGCTCCAGTTCGTTGGCGCTGAAGTTGTAGAGGGTGAAGGTGGCTTCACGGTCGGTGGCCCGTATCCGCGCCCAGTCCAGCCCCCAGCCCGGGAAGACGCGACGCCGGTAGCCGTCCAGGGTGAAGAGGGAACGGGCGTAGGGCCCCTTCGGCAGCTCGCGCCAGTTCGGGGTGACGCCTTTGAGCGGAGAGAGCGTGCGCCAGTTGTCCGCGATCTCACGCCCGGACATCCCCTGGCAGTACATCGCGAGGTTGAACACGCCTCCACTGGCGCCGTCGGCGTGGTCGAACGTCAACTCGGCCTCGTCGAGCAGGACCTGGAGGACGCCGGCCTGGTAGGCCACCTTCAGCCCGCCGCCGGCGAGGAGGAGAGACCTGCGCGGGGGGCCGCTGTGGGGCGTGGTGCCCTGTCCGGTCGTCATGAGGGGCTCTCAGAGTCGTGCCGTCGGTCCTCGACGATGCGAAGGGCCGACCGGTCGGCCAGCGCGGCGATGGTGAGCGAGGGGTTCGGGCCGACGGGGCCGGGCAGCACCGAGCCGTCGGCGATCGACAGTCCCGGGTAGCCGTACACGCGGCCGAAGGAGTCCACCACGCCTTCCCTCGGGGTCTGCCCCATCGGAGCGCCGCCCACGGGATGCACGGTGATGAGGCGGTTGAGCAACCACAGGGGATTCGCCGCGTAGCGTCCGCCGAGACTGTGGGACACGCGCTCCATGGTCGCGTTCATCTGGTCGAAGTACTGATCGGACGCGGCCAGTTTCCAGTCGAGGTCCAGATGCCCGTCCCGGAGGAACATCCGGCCGTTGGGGACGTCCCTTCCCATGCCGAGCAGCGGCAGGGACGTCGCGGTGAACAGCCCCTTGCCCATGGCGTCACCCAGCTGTCGTCCCACGCGGCTGCGTGCGGTACCGGTCAGCTGCGACCACCCTCGGCGCAGCAGGAATCTCGTGACCCGGTTGGACATCGTGAGGACGTTGTGCTCGATGAGCCAGTTGAGGAATTCCGGGTACCCGGCGTCCTCGATGTAGAACCCCCGGTCCCTCTCGCCGGTTCCTTTGCGGTCCACCCGCATCGCACTCGTGATGACGGGCCCGAAACTCGGCTCCATCAAGTGCGGCTCCGTTTCCCCGGGCCGGTCGTGACGCCTCTTCCGGGCTTTGATCGCCAGCCCGAGGAAGTCCCCGTTTCCGGAGAAACGCGTTCCCAGCGCCGGACTGAGCGCGGGGAAGGCGCTGCGGTTCCGCAACAGCAGATAGGTCGTGCCGAGCGTGCCGGCGGAGAGGACCAGCCGCCTGGCCCTGACGGTCCGCCGTACGGGAGGAGCCGACGGATCCTCGTCCCCGGCTGAGCGGTGCTCGATGTACGAGACCTGGAAGCCCTCTCGGACCGGTTCGAACGAACGGACCTCGCAGAGGGTCCGGATGTCAGCCCCGAGCCGGTCCGCGGCGCTGAGGTAAGTGAAGTCCATGCTGTTCTTGCTGCCGAAGTTGCAGCCCAGGTCGCATTCGCCGACGAGCCTGCACGCGTAGCGCGGGCTGTGGTGCAGATTGTCCTCGCCGCCGTCGAGAGGGGCGCCGGGCACCGGGGGGTCCCCGAAGGAGACGGCCAGCAGCGGAAGTTCCCACGGAAGACCCAGCCGCTCGGCCGCCCGGCGCATGGCGAGGGTCTTGGGTGTGCTCCGGTAGGGCTCCACGTCTACGGGGTATTCCTGCGCGCCCAGCGTGGTCTCGACGGAGTGGTAGTGCGGATCGAGGTCCTCATAGGTGACGGGCCAGTTCTCGTAGCCGCCGTCGAACGACTCGTGCACGAACCAGCTCTCCGGCTTGCGGATCAGCACGTTCGCGTAGATCAACGACCCCCCGCCCAGCCCACTGGACACGAGCGCGTCCAGCTTCGAGAAGCTCCACATGTCGTACATCCCGTACAACCGGGAATCCGGGTCCCAGAAGTTCTTGGCCGCCTCGTGGGGGCTGCGGGGAAAGGACCCGGGCGGGAACCGCTTCCCTCTTTCCAGGACGCATACGCTCAGATCGGCCTCGGCCAGGCGAAACGCGGTGACGGACCCGCCGAAACCCGAACCCACGACGACGGCATCGAAAACGTCCACGCTCGCCACCTCTGGAGATCGGAGCCGGAACAGCTGCCTGACTTCCCCCTCGTCTGCGGCTGCCGCACGCGCGACCTCTCTCCATGGTTCACCCGCGTGGGGTGAAGCGCATGTCGAAGCGTCGGTCATCATCGGTCGGGGCCTGGTCGCCCAGCCCGGGTTCTGGGTGGCTGCGCCGGGCAGATGCTCGTGGGCTACGACGGCGACCGCCTGGACGCTCCGGAGGTCCCCGGCGACCCGGCTGAAGGTCCCGAGAGGGTGCGCTGACCTATGGTCTGGCGTTCCCGATGAAACCTGTTCGACCGGGACGCGCCCTGAAGACAATCATGGGCGAGTGACGTCGACCGAAGCAGCAGCAATCGCTCTACAGGACCATGCCGCCCTCTGGAGTGTGGGGGAAATCAGTGCGGGCGAGGTCGTCAATGCCGCCTGTGACGCGCCCGTCGCGGGACTCGATGCCCCCGGCCTTCGAATCCTCGCCGCCTACACCCGCGCCGAGGCGGACTACGACGTCCACGACTTGCTTCCCCCAGCACTTGACGAACTCGGCCTCACCTTCCATCCAGGCGCCAGCGAGGCCGGTCAAGAAGCTGCCGCGCGAGCGCTCGCACGCTTCATGCTCGCCGGGGAGCTGAAACCTGGGGAGCTCACTTTCCGGATTCATCAACGCTACGGACATGAGCTGCCCCTGACAGAACGGCTCGCCTGATAGGCCCGCATGATCAGGAGTCGCGTATTCGCCGTAGCCGTCGGCAGATCGTCACTCTGTGTCGGTGCTCTGCGGCATGATGACCGGCGTGAACACCGACATTCTGATAGACGTCTGGCAGCGGCTTCTCGACGACCCTGGCAAGTCGTGGGTGCTGTTCGAGCATGGCACTTGTGTCGTGCTGACAGCCCCGGACGGGGAACTCGCTGAACAGGCAACCGAACTCCTCAAGAAGTTCGGCCCGGCGCATGCCGGATCTTCGGCAGGAGACTTCGGGGTGATCGACCTCAAGGACGTCGAGGGATGGGTCGTCACGGGTCATCACAACGACGTCCTTACCTATGTCGGCCCCGATGAGCCTCGGGAACAGTCGCAGATCGCTGTCGGTCTGTTCGGACGCTCCAAGCGGCACCGGGACGGCACGGAACTTCACGTCGTCCACGTTGAGGACAAGCGAGGCTCAGCGGCCCCGGCGTAAGTAGCCGCGCTGCACCGCTGGTGGGCGCCTGGGGCGTATCGACTCCAGGTTCCGCCGGTTTCGGTGACGCGTCGGCGACGGGTTAAGGCAGCGGGGACGGCGGTCTCCCAGCCGAAACATGCTGGTGGCCCTCGTCGTCAGTGACGTCGTCGATCGCGGAAGAACCGCTCGATCTCCTCCTCGGACGGGACGTAGCGGGTGCGGTCGAACTCCGTCACCGCGCGCTCCGCAGCTGTTCCAGCTCGGCTGACGTCAGCGGCCGTACACGCTCCGGCACAGCTCGGCGGCGCCCATTGGCGCCTTGATCCTTTGGGCCTCACGGCAGAGCTGACGCATCTGCGGAGTCCGCCCGGCCGTCGGCTGCTGCTGTCGCCGGGGGTTCTGCCGCGCCTTGGGTGCCTGGGTCTTCGCGATCAGCCTCCTGACCGACGGCTGTACCGTCTTCACCGCCTTCGGCTTCTTCCGCTGCCCTGCGGCTTGGGGACGCTTCGCCGCTTCTGTGCGCCGGGAGGGCTCGGCGGTGTCCTGCCGCGCAGTCGGGCGCTCGCGGACCGGTGCGACGGGCCCGGTTGTCCTGTCTGGAGGGGCGGAGCTGTGGCGGGGGCAGGTGGCGGCCAGGTCCTCGCGGGGCGCGGCCTGGGTGGGCTGCGGCCATGTCGGGAGCGGGGCAGGCGGGCGGTCCGCGGCTGGCGCGAGCACCGCGGGGCGGGCCGGTGCTTCCGGTGCGGAGCTACGAGGGACGGCTACGCATCCGCTTGTGAGGAACGCGGCGAGGAGAAGGATCGTCGTACGGCGGGGGTGCATGTGATCACGCTGCCGGAGCCGGCGCCGGTCCGAGAGCGGCGCGGCCTGGTTCCACCATGACGAGTGACCGGCGCATCTGTGGTGGACATGGTGCTGCCCCGCCAGGGAGAGCGGGGCACGACGCGATGCGTCGGTGGGGAGCGCGGTGTGACCAGTCGGCTCGGACCCGCCTCGCCGCTCCGGCTGGGTGAGTCACGACGTGTCGGACGCCGGAGCTTTCCCCTGCGAGCGAGCGGAGAGTCAGCATTCGCAGACGAGGCCGGTAGCGAGCCGACGCTCGCAGTCGCTCTCGTAGGTGTGCTCCCAGTAGACAGGGCGGCCCTTGTAGGAGCACGCCGTCATCAGCTCGGGATCCATTGTCAGACACAACGGCAGTCGTGGCGGTTGCCGATCAGATAGGCCGCCTTCCCTGGCCAAGCAGCAGCAGCGGCGGCGGCCGGCCGGGCTGGTGCTGTGGACGTTCCAGGTCAACAGATCCGCGTAGCGGCTCTAGGGGTGTTCACGAGTGCCGCTGACCTGGTGCGGTACAGGGCATCTGCAGATTCTCTACTACGTACTGACATCGGCTCCCGGCACGGTGATTGTCAGAGGGCGCGGCTACCGTGCTGGCGTGCCGAACTCATATACGACGCTGTGGACCAACGACTTGTGCCGAGAGCTCGAACGGTCCGGCTATGCCGGTCAGCGGCTGACGATGCTGTTCGGCGGACCGCACCAGTCGCTGCCGAGCTTCCAGCGCGCGGGAGTGCAGTCTGGCGACCGCATCTACCCTGTGCGTGTCCACCGCACCCGCCTCCACGTGCTGGGGATGTTGGAGGTAGCGCAGATCGTCCCCTACGAGAACGTCGGCTCGGTACTTCCCGATGACGACTACGTGAAGTTGCTGGACTGGCGCCCGCTCAAGGCTGGATGTGCGACGGAAGTGCTTGTCGGTCCGCCAGGTGCCCCCCTCAAGTTCGACACGGTCGTCCCGGGGGACCTCCTGGAACGGCTGACGTTCACATCTCGTCGCGGCGAGCGCCTGCTCAAGTACGTCGAGGACGGACGGCTGATCCGCTCGGTGAGCCTCCAGGGCATCTACCGCCTCACCGCCGACTCCGCCGAGGAACTTGACCAGTTGGTCCGTCACGACGGCCCGAGCTGAGAGGTCCCATGCAAGATGGGGCTGCTGTCACGTTTCTGCGGTGAAACGCTGCCTCCGGGCGGGTGAGCGTCGCGTGCAGGCCCTGCCGTTCCTCTGACCGGCGCGCTACAAACCGAGCGTGATCAGGAACCTGTCGCGGAGCTTGTCCACGCTCCTCCTCGCGCTCATGCCCCTTCTTCCCACCTCTGGCCCCACGTTCGCTGCCGACGGCCGGCACAGTGCTGTCCAGCCTGACCCCGTCGTCTTCGTCCACGGCTGGAACTCCGACGGCTCCACCTGGCGGACCATGGCCGACCGCTTCCGGGCAGACGGCTGGCCGACCGGCCACCTCGACCAGTGGACCTACGACGCCACCCGGTCCAACGCCACCACCGCCGAACAGCTCGCCGAGGAGATCGAGCGCGTCCTGGACGCCACCGGCGCCGCCAAGGTGGACGTCGTCACCCACTCGATGGGCGCGTTGTCCTCCCGCTACTACCTCAAGAACCTCGGCGGCACCTCCAAGGTCGACGCGTGGGTCTCCCTGGCGGGGCCCAACCACGGAACCGACGTCGCACGTCTGTGCGGAGGTGATCCTTGCGTCGAGATGCGGCCGGGATCCGACTTCCTGAACATGCTCAACGCCGGTGACGAGACTCCCGGCCCGCTCCGCTACGCCACCTGGCGCTCGCCGTGCGACATGGTCATCAGCCCCAGGGACAGCGTGGCTCTCTCCGGTGCGGACAACAGCACGACCGCCTGCCTGGGCCACAGCGAGCTGCACACCGACCAGGCGGTCTACGAAGAGGTCAAGAAGCACATCCGCTAGTCAACGGTCCGCTCCGGAAGCCGCCCGGGGAGGGCTGGCGGATTCGTGCGACGGCCCTGCTTCCTCGCCCGGCGGCAGGGCCGCCGTCCCGTTTACCGCGATGCCTCATGGGCCGCTGAGGTCGGCCCCGCCGCACGACGCCGTTCGCCGGACCTCACACCGAGCCGCGCCAGGCGCCCGTCTCCTGGCCGCCGCGCGCTTCGATGAACGACTTGAACCGTTTGAGATCGCCCGTGACCTTCCGCTTGACGAACCCGAGCTTGTCACCGACCTGCTCCGTCAGCCCTTCGGGAGCGAAGTCCATCTGGAGCATGACCTTCGTCCGGGTCTCGTCGAGACGGTGGAACGTGACGACGCCGGCCTGCCGCGCCTCACCCTCGACGGTCGTCCAGGCGACCCGCTCGTCCGGGATCTGTTCGGTGACGACGGCGTCGAACTCGCGGCGCACTCCGCCGACCTCCGTGACCCAGTGGATGAGCGTGTCCGTACGCTGTTCGATCCTCTCCACGCCGTCCATGAAACGCGGGAACGTCTCGAACTGGGTCCACTGGTCGTACGCGGCGCGGACCGGGACCTCGACCTCGACGGACTCCTCGACCTTCGACATGGGGAACACCCTTCTCGTTCGGGAACGGGTTACGGGAATCCGCGTAACCCGCACCCGAGAACTCACACCTCCTTGACGGAATTCGCGTGCGCAGAACCGCAGGCATACGGGCAGCGGAACGGGGCACCCGAATGCCAGAGATCGACACGAGGGAAGAAGCGGTCGATCCGCAGAGACTGAGGCGGGACGAGGAGACGGCCGGGAGAACACGCCCCGGCCCGATCGGACCGCCATCGATTTCGAACAGGAGTTGTTCGTACGTGACTGAGAACGCCTGGAACTACCGGCCGTCCTTCAACTACGCCGTCGGCACGGACCTCACCGGCTACAAGGTGGAGGCGCTCGACGGGAGCATCGGCAAGGTCGACAAGCACTCCGAAGAGGTCGACGACGCCTACGTCGTCGTCGACACCGGTGTGTGGATCTTCGGCAAGGAAGTCCTCCTTCCCGCGAACACGATTTCGCGCATCGACACGGAGGCCCGGAGGATCCATCTGGACCTCACCAAGGAACAGATCGAGAACGCCCCCGAGTTCCACCGCGAGAAGCACCTCGACGAGGTCGCCTACCGCGATCAGGTGGCTTCGTACTACGGGCACACGGGTGGCGCCGGCCCGCTGTAGACGCAGGCGCTGCCACACCGGCGCCAAAAGAGCGCCCGCTTTCTCGACCGCTTCTCGCGAGCGATGAGGAGAAGGGCGAGGAACGGCGCGAAGCGGCGCGTGACCGCAATGCGGCTCCGTCCCGCGTCAGGCTCCTGCGAGAAGCTCCGTTCCCTGCGAAGACCTCGTACCTGAGGCCTCGTACCAGGAGTCACCCGCCCTTGCGCCGCCCGGCTACCGTTCGTCCCCCTCGTGGTGGTTCCCGCCGCGGGAATCTTCATCACGGTCTTGGGATCCGGTCGAACGGGCCGGGCGGAAGCAGGCCGTCACCGTCTTGCCGTGCTGTTGGCACTGCATGCTCCACGTGTCGGCGAGGGCCTGCACGATGCTCACGCCCCGGCCGGAATCCGCGTCGTTGTCGGCGTCACGGGGCCGGGGCAGCGTCGGATCCTCGTCGTGGACGTTGATGTGGAGGCAGTCGCCGTCCCAGGTGAGCACGAGCTGTGCGTCGCTGTGCGCGTGGACGTGGGCGTTGGTGAGCAGCTCGGAGACGGTCAGGACGATGGCGTCCACCGTCTCGGGATCCTGCGCGGCCCACGGCAGGGACGCCAGATGCTCCTGCGTCCACCGTCGCCCGGCCCGTACACCCCCGGACACGGGAAACGAGTGCGCCCAACCCATCGCCTTGACGGTCATGTTCTTCTCTCCCCGAGAGCGGCCGTGGACGCGGTCCGCGTCGCCGGTCCGTACGGGAGACGCGTACCCGGCGTTCGCGTCGGCAGGCGTCCCGAACGCCCTGGACCGTTTTCGGGACGGTACCCCGACCCGTGCCCCTCGGGTGCTCGACGCCGATCGGTGGGACGCCCCGAGCACCGGAGCGAGGGCGGCCGGCAGGCGGGTGCCCAGATTCCGCCTCGCGCTGTCGGTGTCCGGGTGGGCGTCGAAGCCCGTCCAGTCGACCTCGCGGACCGCGTTCTCGAACATCCTGAGGCTCAGCGGTTCGTCCAGGCGGACTGGCCACTCGTCCGCCTCGCGCAGCACCGTCTCCAGGAGGGCGAGTGGCAGGGTGCAGCTCTCGGCGAGGAGAACCGTGTCGTAGAACGACCTGCCGGGCGTCAGCGGCGGCCTCCCGGCCGGCGACTCCGAGACCGTTGAGCGTGGTCGTGATGGTTCCCACCGACCACTCCGTCCGCCGGGCGACGTTCCCACGTGGCATCCGTCGAGATCACCCCGCCCCATGCCCACGTCGACGGTCCGTCAGCCGCCCAGGATCTCGTCGTTCGGATCGAAGGCGTGGTCGTCGACCGGCAGGTTGTCGAGGATGTCGGAGTGGATCTCGCCGGTGAGCACGGACAGGATGAACCGGGTGCTGGGCACCGGGTGGTACTCCCACTCCGGTCCACGGCCCGCGTTCGCCAGGACGGTCCAGTCCTCAGGGCGCACGTCCTTGCCGGTGAGCCAGTAGAGGTAAGCGCCGGTCCCCTCGATGTACGCGAAGGGAAGCAGCCCCGCTCCCTCGGCCTCCAGCTGCTCGGGACGGGGCTCGGGACCGATCTCCCACAGCCGGGCCAGCACCTCGGCGCGCTCCTCCTTCATGGCCAGGAGGTCGTAGTCGGGGTCGGCGCAGTCGGGCTCCAGGATCCAGATCGTCTCGTCGAAGACGCCCCCGCCGTAGGTGTCGACGAGGTCCTTGAAGTCCTCCGGCAGGGCGCTGCCCAGGCGGGCCTCGACGTCGGGCCAGGCCCGCGGCTGACGCTCCGCCGGGGGCGGGACGATGTGGGTGAGCTGTTCCACGTCAGGGTGCATCAGGGTGTCTCCGGGAGAGGGCTCAGGGCTTGGGGACGTTCAGGATAGTGATGTGGTTGGTCGGGGACGCGCCTTCGTAGGGGGTGAACTGGAACCCCTTGTTTCCGGTGGCGTGGATCGACAGGCCGATCGGGACCAGGTCGGTCGGGCTGTTGGTCCGGTAGATCGGGGTCACCGTGTAGTCGATCGTCTCGTTGTTCTTGTCCACGGCGTGCCGGATCTGGTCCTCGATCGCCTTCATGACCGGGCTGTTGGCGTTGCGGTGCATGGCCACGAAGTTGCGGGTGTCCTTGTTGGAGCCGCCGATCTGGGCGCCGAGCAGGTGGGTCTTGTTCCAGCCCTTGTACTTCTGGTAGCCGACGACGTTCGTCGGCGGCTTGGTCTTGCCGCCCGTCATGCCCGGTTCGATCTTCGCCCGCATGGTGCCGGACCGGCCGCCCGGTCCGGTGCTGAACCGGACGCGGCCGCCCCAGGTGGGGTCGGTCTCGTCGCACGGCGTCAGGCCGAGCGGATCCTGGAGGGTGAAGGGGTTGTCGACGTAGGCGAACGGGTTGGGGCCCGGGTCGAGCCCGAGCGGGTCGAGCGTGAGGTAGCGCGCCGTCTCGGGGTCGTAGTGGCGGAAGTAGTTGTGGTGGAGTCCGGTCTCCGGGTCGTGGTACTGGCCGGGGAAGCGCAGCGGTGTGTACGCGGAGGCGTCCCGGTTCCACACGGTGACGCCCCAGACGGTGCTGCGGCTGTGCCAGGCGATGTGCCCGGTCTCGTCGACCATCTCGGTCGGCGTGCCGACGAGATCCGTCACGATGGCGAAGAAGCGCTGGTCGACGATGTCCTGCGGGGCTTCGGCGGCCGACTTGCTCTCGACCTGGAGCAGCGGCCGGTAGCCGTCGTGCTCCCAGGTCAGATGGACCGCTTCGGCGGTGTCAGGGCCCCGCGTGGTCTGCTCGACCAAGGTGCTGCCGTCCCAGGAGAACAGCGTCTCCTCGACGACGGACGCGCCGTCGGGTGCCAGCCGCTCCTTCGCCACGCGGCGGCCGAGCGGGTCGTACCGGTAGCGCCAGCGGGTCCCGTCGGGGGTGGTGACGGCCGTGAGGCGGTCCTCCGCGTCCCAGGTGTAGCGCCAGGTGTCCGGCTTGCGGGACAGTCGGGTCTTCTGACGCAGCACCACGCGGCCCTGGGCGTCGTGCTCGTAACGCACGGCCCCGGCACCGACGAGGCGGCTGCCCTCGTAGCGCCGCTCGCCGGTGGCCTCCGCCCCTGGCATGCCGGCGGGCCAGGAGGCATGGCGCTGGTTGCCCGCCTCGTCGTACGCGTAGTTCTCCTGCCATCCGGGTCCCTCGGCGGCGGTGACGCGCCCGGCGCTGTCGAGGGAGAAGGAGCGACGTGTGGCCCGGGAGCCGGTGACGGCGAGCAGTCGCCCGTCCTGGTCCCAGCTGTAGCGGCGTTCCCTGCGGCGGTCCGATGCGGCGGCGCTGTCGGCGGGCTCGGGGGCGGACGGGGTGAGCGGGGTGAGGACCTGGGCCTCCAGCCGGCCGACAGGGTTCCAGGTGTGGGCGAGCCGGAAGACGTCATCGAGGGTCCGGGTGGTCTCGCGGCCGACGGAGTTGTGGGTGAACCGCAGGGTACGGCCGGCGATGGTGAGCGCGTCGCGGTGGCCCGCCTCGCCGTAGGACTGCCGGGTCACGGTCCCGGAGGGCGTGGTGCGGGTCAGCCGGCGGCCGGCGGCGTCGCAGGTGGTGGTCACGGTCCTGCCGTCGATGGTCTCGGCGACGACGCGGCCGACCGCGTCGTAGGCGTACTCCAGGACGGACTCGGGTGACTCGGCCCGCAGGAGGCGTCCGTCGGCGTCGTGCGAGTAGTGGACGCGGTGACCGGCGATGTCCTTCTCGACGAGGTTGCCGACGCTGTCGTACCGGTAGTCGGTGGTCTGCCCCAGCGCGTTGGTGCGGCTGGTGAGCATGCCCGCCGCGTCGTACGCGTAGGAGGTGGTGCTGCCGTCGTAGTCGGTCTCGGCGATCATCCGGCCGGTCGCGTCGTAGGTGTAACCCCAGGTCAGCCCGTGGGCTTCGGTGGTCGCGACGAGCCGCCGCTCGGTGTCGTGGCGGAAGCCGATCCGCGCGCCGTCCGGGTTCCTGATCTCGGTCGGCAGGTCGAAGTGGGTGTAAGCGTACGTGGTGGTCCGCCCCGACGGGTCCGTGTACCGGACGCAGTTGCCCTCACCGTCGTACGCCCAATGCTCGGTGGTGCCGACGGAGGACGTGCGCGAGGTCAGAGCGCCTTCGACGGACCAGGTCAGCCGCGTGCTTCCGCCGAGCGGGTCGGTGACCTCGGCCGGCCGGCCGAACGCGTCGTAGCCGCACCGGGTGACCGCCCCGGTGGGGTCCGTCAGAGAGGTGGCCAGCCCTGCCCGATCGCGGCCGATGGCCACCGTGTTGCCGATCGGATCGGTGACGCCGGTGGTGGCGCCCCGCCCGTTGTAGGTGTAGGTGGTGCGGGCGCCCGCGGGGTCGGTGAGCACCGTGCGGTTCCCGTGCTCGTCGTACTGGTGGTGCCAGGTCGCGCCGTTCGGCTCGGTCACGGTGGCGGGGAGACCGAGTTCGTTGTACGAGACGCCGGTGATCCGCCCGTCGGGCCGCAGGACGCTCGTGGGACGTCCCTCGTCGTCGTAGGTGATGCGCACCGTCGCCCCGAGCGGGTCGCCGGCGGAGACGACGCGGTCGTGTTCGTCGTACGCGGTGGTGCTGGTGTGGCCGAGGGCGTCCGTCCACGCGACCAGCCGGTAACGGGCGTCGAACCGGAACGCGGTGGTCGCCCCGGTGGAGTCGGTGTAACGAGTGGTCCTGTCGGACTCGTCGGCGTGGTCGTAGGACAGCGTGGCGGACATGATGCCGTCGGGGCCGACCGTCTCGGCCACGCGGCCCGCGGAGTCGTACACGTAGCGGAACGTGCTGTCGTTGCGGTCCGTCCACGAGGTGATCCGGGCGTCCCCGTCGTACGCGAACCGGGACGGCAGCCCCGAGGAGTTGGTGACCCGGGCGAGGTTGCCGTGCTCGTCGTAGCCGTAGGACAGCACGGTGACGGGCCCCGTCGGGGTGCGCACGGAGAGCTCCGCGATCCGGCTGCCGTCGGTGGTCAACTGCACCTGGTAGCCGCCGTCGTGGGTGATGACGCTCGGGAAGCCGTCCGGGCGGCGGGCGAAGGTGACGCCGTTGCCGTGACGGTCCTCCACCTCGGACAGCCAGTACGCGGTGGACACCGCGTAGGGGTCGCCGGTGAAGTACCGGGAGAGACCGGTGTCGGGATCGGTGACGCGGTACGTCATCCGGGCGTCCGCCTCTTCGCTGTGCGACAGCGCCAGACGCGGGCCCTCCAGGGGCAGGACCGGATCGTCCCCGGCGGCGGGAACCCGGGGGTAGACCAGGAGGCTACCGTCCTCCCGGGCCCATATGAGCCCACCCCCCGCCGGATCGACCTCCAGGCGCTCGTCCAGCGTGGAGGCCCAACTGCGGCCGAACCACTGGCCGTAGCGGTACTGCGAGAGGTGGACCCGGCGCAGGGTCAGGGGAAGGACGCCCGGCAGGTCGAGGTCGGTCTGCGCCAGGATCATCTCCCCCGTCGCCACGTCGATGGGGTCGCCCTCGCAGTGCGTCTTGTCCAGCGGGATGCTGTTGCGCTGCGCGTCCCCGCGGGCGCTGCGCAGGGCGTTGGGCCGGGTACGGACGTCGTCGTCGCGGCGCCGGTCGCCGGGGCCCGGCTTGCCGGAGCCGCCCTTGGCGTCGTCGTGGTCGCCCTTGCGCTGGCGCGCGAGACGATCACGAATCGCGTCGTCGTTGTTCTTGTGGTCCTTGGAGATCTGCTTGACGGCCTTGGGGAGGGTGTCACCGATGTGGTCGCCCATGGTCTTGGCGGACTTGACCAGGG
>JOBE01000052.1 GCA_000717735.1 Streptomyces griseoluteus
GACCCGGCCGCCCCCGTCCCCAACCCCGCCACAACGAACTCCCCGGCGACACCGCCTGTCTCGTCGGCCGCGAAGCCGAACTCGCCCTGCTCACGGCTCCCGTGCCGCCCGGGGCGGTGTCCGTGGCGGTCGTCGACGGCACCGCGGGCGTCGGCAAGAGCGCCCTGGTGGTGCGCGCCGCCTGGATGCTCGGCGACACCTACCCGGACGGCTCCCTGTACGTGGACCTGCGTGCGCATGGAGCCGGCCACGAGCGCGTCGACCCGCGGCGGGCCCTGCGTCGGCTCCTGCGTGCGGTCCGCGGCACCGGCGACGACCTGCCGGAGCACGGACCCGACGAACTCGCGGAGCTCGTGACGGCCTGGCGGGCGGCCACCAGCGCGCTCCGGCTGCTCCTGGTGGTGGACGACGCCCGCAGCGCCGAACAGGTACGGCCGCTGCTGCCCGCCGGCCCGGGAAGCCGGGTCCTGGTCGCGGGCCGACAGCGGCTGCCCGGTCTCGACGCCGATGTGCGGCTCACCGCGGAGCCCCTGGACACGGGCGGTTCGGTCCGCCTGCTGCGCACGCTGCTCGGCCGGGAGCGGGCTGACCGCGAGCCCGAGGCCGCCCGCGAACTCGCCCGGCGCTGTGGCGGACTGCCCCTGGCGCTGCGCATCGTCGGCGCCCGGCTCCAGAACCGCCCCTCCTGGACCCTGGAGCACCTGGCCGCCAGGATGTCCGACGACGCGCGCAGCCTCGGCGAGCTGAGGGCCGAGGACCGCAGCATGGCGGCCGCGTTCCGGATGTCGTACGACCAGCTCACCCCCGAACTGCGGCGCGGCTTCCGGGCGGTGGGCCAGTCCCCGACGGCCCGTTTCGACGGGCTGACCCTCGCCGCCATGCTGGACCGCTCCCGTGAAGACGCCGACGACCTCCTGGAGGACCTGGTCGACGCGAGCCTGCTGCACCAGCCGCAGCCCGGCCGCTACCGGCTGCACGACCTCGTGCGGGCCCACGCCCGGCAGCTCGCCGCCGAGGCCCCCGGGCAGGCCGCCGCGGACCGCGCCGCCGCCTTCGGCCTCTACACGGCCGCGGGCCGCATCGCGGGCTACTGGGGCCCCGAGGGCTTCCCGACCGGCCCCGACGTCACCGCGGCGCCCTTCGCCGACTGGCGGGAGGCCACCGCGTGGCTGGACGGCGCGGGTGGCGAACTCGTCGACGTGGTGGCGTACGCGGCTGACGCAGGGGAGTACGACCACGCCTGCTGGATCGCCGAGGCCCTGGCCGAACACCTGGCCTGCCAGGGCCATCACCAGGAGGCCAGTACCGTCCTGGAGACGGCCCTGACCTGCGCGGACATGGCCACGGACCGGCGGATGCCCGCCTCACTGCGCAACTGTGCGGGCCTCGTCGACGTCCACCGGGGCAGGTTCCGTCAGGCGCACGCCTGGTTCGCCGACGCGCTGCGCCTCAGTCGTGGTCAGGGGGATTCGTGGGACAGGGCCCGGGCCCTGGCCGGGATGGGTGTCGCACGGTGGCCGCTGGGGCACGTCGAGGAAGCGGTCGCCCACCTGAACGAAGCCCTCGAACTGGCGGCCCGGCTCGACGACGACTGGCTGGCGGGCACCGTGACCTGCAACCTCGGCGCCATCCACGCCAAGGACGGACGGCACGAGGAGGCCCTCGGGCACTACCGGGCCGCGCTCTCCGTGGCGGAGAAGAACGGCCGGCCCGGGACGATCAGCGTGACCCTGTGCTTCGTCGCCGACGCCCACCTGGCCCTCGGCCGCACCGCGGAGGCCACGAGCCTGCTGCGACGGGCGGTGGACCTGGCCCACGAGGCGGGCGACGCGCCCCTGCGCGCGAACGCCCTGTCCCGTCTCGGCGCCGCCGAACACGCCCAGGGCGACCCGCACGCGGCCGTCGACACCCACCACGAGGCCCTGTCGACCCTCACCGAGCACACGAGCGCCTGGCTGGAGATGCAGGTCCGCACCCGCCTCGGCCAGAGCTACGCGGCGGTCGGCCGCCGCACCGAGGCGCGGCGGGAGTTCCGGACCGCGCTGGCCCTGTCGGAGGCCGGCGACCACCCCCGCGCCTACGGCCCGGCGCGCGACGGACTGGAGAGCTGCTGAGGCGGGTGAGACGGGCCGCCACTGACCGTTCCAGGTGAGTGAGCGTGTCCGTCGGGGCCGCGGCCCGTTGTGAGGGTGTGATCTCAACCCGACGCATCTCCTCAGTCCTGGCCGTCGCCGCCGCCTTCTCGTGCCTCGGCGCCACCGCGGCGCAGGCCGCCGCCCCCGTCGGCCCGCTCGGACCGCCGGTGAACCCGGTCAGCGAGCTCGACGCCCTCACCATGACCGGGATTCCCGAGGAGTCCCGCGCGCAGTTCCCCGGCATCGCCGGTCAGCTGGGCGGACTCAACCGCGTGAACGACCTGAACCAGATCCACCAGCTCACCGACCTGGCCGCGCCGGCCACCGGGCTGCTGCCCGAGATCTCCACCTGACCGACACCGCCCGACCCGATCCGCCGCCAGGACGAGCCGGCAGCGTGCGACCGCGCACCCTGCCGGCTCCGTCATGCGCGGCGGGCGGAGGCACCGGCCGAGGCCGACCCCGGTGCCCCGGCCGACCCCGTGGCATCGGGCGCGCCTGGGTCGTCACCAGCCGAAGCGCCGGTCGACGACGGTGGCGAACTCCTCGAACGACAGGACGCGGTCGCCGTTCTGGTCGGCCGCGTCGAACAGGGCGGAGGCCTCGTCGGCGGTCCCCACGGCCCAGAAGGGGATCACCCCCTGCGCGGCGAGGGTCGGGCCCTTCGCCCGCAGGGCGTTGATGACCTCGACCCGTGTCAGGGTGCCGTCGTGGTCGAGGTCGAGCGCGTCGAAGAGAGTGCGGGCCTTGTCGCTCATGCTGTGTCCTGTTCCCTGTGGCCTGGGCCGTCGTGTCGGCCGCTGCGTCCCTGCACGGAAGGACGCCGGGTGCCCCCCCGCACGTTGCCTCGAGCCTGTCGCCGCGCACTCTCCTACGGGACGGGGCCGAGCCGCCAGGGGGTTGTCCACAGGTTCCGCCGGACGCGACCGGGGTGTCCGTGGGGCCCGATAGGGTGGGTGAATGGTCCTTTCCGACGGTTCCGCCGTGATCTCCGACGCAGCGGAAGTCCTCCACCGCGTCTTCGGCTACAGCTCCTTCCGAGGGGAGCAGCGGGAGATCATCGAGCAGGTCGTCGACGGCGGCGACGCCCTCGTGCTGATGCCCACGGGTGGCGGCAAGTCGCTCTGCTACCAGATCCCGGCCCTGGTCAGAGAGGGTACGGGCGTCGTGATCTCGCCGCTCATCGCCCTGATGCAGGACCAGGTGGACGCGCTCAGGGCGCTCGGGGTGCGGGCCGGCTTCCTCAACTCGACCCAGGACACGTACGAGCGGCAGGCCGTGGAGCAGGCCTTCCTCGCCGACGAGCTCGACCTGCTCTACCTGGCTCCGGAGCGCCTGCGCACCGAGGGCACCCAGCGGCTCCTCGACCGGGGCACGGTGTCGCTCTTCGCGATCGACGAGGCGCACTGCGTGGCCCAGTGGGGCCACGACTTCCGGCCCGACTACCTCGCCCTGTCCATGCTGCACGAGCGCTGGCCCAAGGTGCCGCGGATCGCGCTGACGGCGACGGCCACGGAGGCCACGCACAAGGAGATCGCGGCACGGCTCGGTCTGGAGGACGCCCGGCACTTCGTCGCGGGCTTCGACCGGCCGAACATCCAGTACCGCATCGTCCCGAAGAACAGCCCGCACAAGCAGCTGCTCCAACTCATCGGGACCGAGCACGAAGGTGACGCCGGAGTCGTCTACTGCCTCTCGCGGGCCTCGGTGGAGAAGACCGCGGCCCTCCTCGTGGAGAACGGCATCGACGCCGTGCCGTACCACGCCGGCATGGACTCCCGGACGCGCGCCGCGAATCAGGCCCGCTTCCTGCGGGAGGACGGGGTCGTCGTGGTGGCGACGATCGCCTTCGGCATGGGCATCGACAAGCCGGACGTGCGCTTCGTGGCCCACCTCGACCTGCCGAAGTCGGTCGAGGGCTACTACCAGGAGACCGGCCGCGCCGGCCGGGACGGGGAGCCGGCGACGGCATGGCTGGCGTACGGCCTCCAGGACGTCGTCCAGCAGCGCAAGATGATCGACGGCTCCGAGGGCGACGAGCAGCACCGGCGTGCCCTCGCGATGCATCTGGAAGCCATGCTGGCGCTCTGCGAGACGGTCGACTGCCGTCGGGTGCGGCTGCTCGCCTACTTCGGGCAGAAGGGCGAGGTCTGCGGCAACTGCGACACGTGTCTGACCCCGGCGGAGTCGTGGGACGGCACGGTCGCGGCGCAGAAACTGCTGTCCACCGTGTGGCGGCTGGCCAAGGAGCGGCGCCAGAAGTTCGGTGCCGGACAGATCATCGACATCCTCCAGGGCAAGAAGACGGCCAAGGTCATCCAGTTCGACCACGACGGGCTGTCGGTGTTCGGCGTCGGCGCGGACCTGGGCACCGCGGAGTGGCGCGGCGTCGTCCGTCAGCTCCTCGCGCTGGGGCTCCTCGCGGTGGAGGGCGACTACGGCACGCTCGTGCTCACGGAGGAAAGCGGCGAGGTGCTCGGTGGGCGCCGCACCGTCACGATGCGCAAGGAGAAGGCGCCGGCCGCCCCGTCCCGCAAGGAGTCCGGGGGGCGCTCGGCGAAGGGCGCCCGCGTGCCGGTCGACCTTCCGGCCGCCGCCGTGCCGGTCTTCGAGGCGCTCCGCGCCTGGCGGGCCGCGACGGCCAAGGAGCAGGGCGTACCGGCGTACGTCGTCTTCCACGACGCCACCCTGCGGGAGATCGCGACCCGGCTCCCCACGACGGTCGCGGAGCTGGGCACCGTCGGCGGCGTCGGCGAGGCCAAGCTCACCAAGTACGCCGAGGGGGTCCTGGAGACGCTGGCCGAGTCCGGCGGCGTCGGTACGGGTGCCGCTGCGGCTGCCGGTTCAGGAGCCGGACCGGCTGACGGCGTGGGTGCGGATTCGCGTGCGGAAGCCCGGGTGCCCGCCGCCCCGTCGTACGACGCCCCGCCGTCGTACGACGACGAGCCGCCCTTCGACATGGACGAGTTCGAGCCGCCGTGGGACGAGGACGAGTAGACCGGGTCGCTCCGCAGGTCTCTTCCGGGCCGTCGTCACGACGGCCCGGGTCATGGCCCGGTCATGGCCTGCGGTCGAGGAGGTCGATCCGTTCGTCGCCGCAGTAGACGTTCATCGACGCGCCGCGCAGGAAGCCGATGAGGGTGAGTCCGCTCTCGGCGGCGAGGTCGACCGCCAGGGACGAGGGGGCGGAGACCGCGGCGAGCACGGGGATGCCGGCCATGACGGCCTTCTGCACGAGCTCGAAGGAGGCCCGGCCGCTGACCATCAGTACGGTGCCGCGCAGCGGGAGGAGCCCTTCGCGCAGGGCGTGGCCGATGACCTTGTCGACGGCGTTGTGCCGGCCGACGTCCTCGCGGACGCCCAGCAGCTCGCCGTCGGGGCCGAAGAGGCCGGCGGCGTGCAGGCCACCGGTCGTGTCGAACACCCGCTGGGCCGCCCGCAGCTTGTCCGGCAGGGCCGCGAGGGTGTCCGTCCCGATGCGCAGCGGGTCCTGGGCCACGGACCAGGCGGCCGTCGTACGCACCGCGTCGAGGCTGGCCTTGCCGCACAGCCCGCAGGACGACGTGGTGTAGAAGTTCCGCTCCAGGGAGGCGTCCGGGGCGGCCACGTGAGGGGCCAGACCGACGTCGACCACGTTGTACGTGTTGCCTCCGTCGGCGGTGGCACCCGCGCAGTAGCGGATGCCCGCCACGTCCCCCGCCGTGTGCACGACGCCTTCGCTGACCAGGAAGCCGGCCGCGAGGTCGAAGTCGTCGCCCGGGGTGCGCATGGTCACCGTCAGCGGACGGCCGCCGACCCGGATCTCCATCGGCTCCTCGGCGGCCAGCGTGTCCGGACGGTAGGACGCGTCCCCCTCGCGTACGCGCAGGACGCGCCGCCGCGTGGTCACTCGCCCCATTGTTCACTCCTCTGACGTTCGGCCTCACCCCAGACTCTGCCACGGGGTGGGTGCCGGGCTGCGCATCGGATCACGCCCGCCTAGGCTGGCGCTGTCCTTTTCATGCCCTTTATCCGTAAAGGTTCTCGCGGGAGTCCCATGGTCGTCGTCCAGCCCGTCGTCGTGCCGCCCGAGCGGGCGGCCCTCTTCCTGGTGGCCACCGTCAACCCCGGCGGTGAGGCCACGGTGGCGGAGGCCCTCCAGGAGCTGACGGGGCTGACCCGGTCGGTGTCCTTCCGCTACCCCGACGACGGCCTCAGCTGTGTCGCCGGCATCGGCTCCGAGGGCTGGGACCGGCTCGTCGGCGGCCCGCGACCCCGGGAACTCCACCCCTTCCCGGCCCTGCGAGGGCCCCGCCACCGCGCCCCCGCCACCCCCGGTGACCTGCTCTTCCATCTGCGCGCCCGCCGTATGGACCTCTGCTTCGAGCTGGGCCGGCTGATCGTGGAACAGCTCGCGGGCGCGGTGACCGTCGTCGACGAGGTGCACGGCTTCGCGTACTTCGACGAGCGCGACCTCCTCGGCTTCGTCGACGGCAGCGAGAACCCGGCGGGCCAGGTGGCCTCCGACGCGGTCCACGTCGGGGACGAGGACCCCCCGTTCCGCGGCGGCAGCTACGTCGTCGTGCAGAAGTACCTGCACGACATGGCGGCCTGGGACTCGCTCACCGTCGAGCAGCAGGAACAGGCCATCGGGCGCGCCAAGGCGTCCAACGTCGAGATGTCCGACGACGTCAAACCGGCGGACTCGCACGTCGCGCTGACCACCGTCGTCGACGAGGACGGTGTCCAGCGGCAGATCCTCCGCGCGAACATGCCGTTCGGGCGGGTGGGCAGCGGAGAGATCGGCACGTACTTCATCGGCTACGCGCGCACCCCGGCCGTGACCGAGCTGATGCTGCGCAAGATGTTCCTGGGGGACCCGCCGGGCAACACCGACCGCATCCTCGACTTCTCCCGGGCCGTCACCGGCGGCCTCTTCTTCGTGCCGAGCGCCGACTTCCTCGACGACCTGCCCGCCGCGCCGCCGCCCGCCGCCCGCCAGGGGGACTCCCTGGGCATCGGCGGCCTGAAAGGAGCCTGAGTCCATGACGACCCCCGACGCCCCGAGCGACCCGTACAGCGGTACCGACACGAACAACCTGCACCGCGAACTCGCCCCGATCACCCCGGCGGCCTGGGCCGAGATCGAGGAGGAGGCCCGCCGCACGTTCCGGCGCAACGTCGCGGGCCGCCGCGTCGTCGACGTCCCCGACCCGGCGGGCCCGGAACTCTCCGCCGTCGGTACGGGGCACCTCACCGACATGAGTCCGCCCGCCCCCGGCGTCACGGCGCGACTGCGCGAGGCGAAACCCCTGGTCGAACTCAGGGTGCCGTTCACCGTGGACCGGGCCGCCGTCGACGACGTCGAGCGGGGCGCGAAGGACTCGGACTGGCAGCCGGTGAAGGACGCGGCGCGCGCCATGGCCTTCGTGGAGGACCGGACGATCTTCGACGGGTACGGGGCGGCGGGCGTCGACGGGCTGCGCGCCCGGTCGTCGAACCCGGTGGTCCGGCTGCCCGCCGAACCGCGCGACTACCCCGACGCGGTCAGCAGGGCGCTGACCTCACTGCGGCTCGCGGGCGTCGACGGTCCGTACGCGCTGCTCCTCGGGGCCGAGGAGTACCGGGCCGTCAGCGAGACCTCCGACCACGGCTACCCGATCGCGGCGCACCTCGGGCGCATGCTCGACGGCTCTCCGATCTGGGCGCCCGCGCTGAGCGGCGGCTTCGTCCTGTCCACCCGGGGCGGCGACTTCGAGCTCCGCCTCGGCCAGGACCTGGCGATCGGCTACACGTCGCACGACGCGAACAGCGTCCAGCTGTACTTCCAGGAGACCCTGACCTTCCGTACGTACACGGACGAGGCCGTCGTCGTACTGGAGGCCTGACCGGAGGGACGGAAGGCCCGGCGGTGCGGTCAGTACGTGCCCGGGCTCGTCGCGGGCGGCGGGACGGGGATGTCGTAGACGTGGTCCGGGGTCACGATGCGGGTGATGGCCCGGCCGAGGAGGGTGCTGGGCGCGCTGTTCTCGTGGACGACGTCCGTGTTGAGCAGCACCACGAGGGTGGCCTTGGCCTCCGGCAGGTAGATCGTCAGGGACTGGTAGCCCGGCAGGGAGCCGTTGTGCCCGATCCAGCCCTGGATGTCGAAGAGGCCGAGGCCGTAGCCGCTGCCGGGAGCGCCGGACGGATAGACCTTGAGGCGTTCCGCCTGGGTCTCGGGGGTGAGTAGCGTGCCGGTGGCGAGCACCCGGGCCCAGGTGCGCATGTCCTGGAGGTCGGAGATCATCGCGCCGGCCGCCCAGCCCCAGGAGGGGTTCCAGTCCGTGGCGTCCTCGACGCCGCCCGACGCGGTCTGGTTCGTGTAGCCGTGGGCGTGCGGGCTCGGGAAGGAGGCGTCGGCCGGGAAGAGGGTGTGCCGCAGGCCCGCGGGCTCGACCACGTTCTTCTGGACGAACTCGTCCAGCGGCATGCCGCCGGCCTTCTCCACGACGAGGCCGAGCAGGATCGTGTTCGTGTTGCAGTAGTCGAATCTGGCCCCCGGCTGGAACTGCACCGGATGCCGGAACGCGTAGTCGAGCAACTCCTGAGGAGTGAACTGCCGGTCGGGGTCGGAGGTGAGGGCCTCGTAGAAGTCCTCGTCCGCCGAGTAGTTGAACAGGCCGCTGCGCATGGCCGCCAGGTCGCGCAGGGTGATCTTGTCGCCGTTCGGGACGCCGTCGACGTACCGGGAGATCGGGTCGTCCAGTTCCACCTTGCCCCGGTCGACGAGTTCGAGCAGGGCCGTCACCGTGAAGGTCTTGGTCTCGCTGCCGATCCGCATGTACAGGCCGGGGTTCATGGGTTGGCCCGTGGCCTTGTCGGCGACGCCGAAGGAGCGGAGGTACGTGCCCTTGCCGGGCGCCGAGAGAGCGACCGTGACTCCGGGGACCCCGGCCTCCTTCATCACGTCCTTGATCGCCTTGTCCAGGCGGGCGGCGACGGCCGGGGTCAGCTCGGGGAAGTCGGCCTGCGCCGGTGCGGCCGCCGCCAAGTACGGTGCGGGGACGGGCGGTTCGGCCGCGAACGCGGCACCCGCGCCCACCGGGGCGGCGCTGATGACGAGAGCGGCCAGGGCCGCGCGGACGCGTCGGTTCCGTGTGTGCCGGTTGATCACGGCGGGCCTCCTGCCGGCCGGCGGACAACACTCCACCTTCAGGCTAGGCCGGGCGGCACCGGCTCGCACGGTGGCCCCGAGGTGCGGTCTGTTACGTTGCCGGGGCCCGGACCACGGACGAGAGGGAGGCCCGCGCGATGGCCGTCATCCACCACATGACCCTGAAGCCCACCAAGCTGGAACTGATCGCGGAGTGGCTCCCCACCAGGAAGTGGTACACCGGCGCGGAGGCCGGGCCGGAGAAGGCCGGTGGCTTCCGGCTCGACGACCCGGCGGGCGAGGTCGGCATCGAGTTCATGGCGGTGGCCGACGGCGAGGGCGACGAGGCCGTCACGTACCTCGTCCCCATGACGTACCGCTCCGGTCCTGTCGAAGGGGCGGGGAACGCCCTCATCGGGACCATGGAGCACGGCGTCCTGGGCAAGCGCTGGGTCCACGACGGCGCCCATGACCCGGTGCTCGTCGCCCAGTTGTACGCGCTCCTCACCGGCCGGACCCAGGCGCAGGACCAGTCCCTGACCGACACCCCCGACCCCACCGTCGCCGTCTCGCCCCTCGCGGCGGGCGACGCGGCCGACGTGGAGCCGGTCCGGGTCACGGAAGGTCCCGACCACACCGACGTGGTGGTACGGACACCCGGCGGGGCCGCCCCGCTGACGCTGCGGCTCCAGCGCGTCCTCCGTGCCGGAACGGACCGGGCGCCGGGCGGCGCGGACCAGGACGCGGGCCAGGTCCCCGGCCCGGTCGTCGGGCAGGTCACCGGCGAATGGCGGCTCCCCGACGGAACCACCGCCCGCGGGGTGTACGTCGTCGCCTTCACCGACCAGGGATAGCCCTGGGGCCTGTCCGGCGGATCATGCCGGGCTCGCGGGTCTGGCACCGCTCCCTGATCCGGCCTGGTCCAAACGAAAGACCCTAGGGCCCCCGGAGCTAGACCCAGTTGACGCCCGCCGCGGCGAGCAGCGGGTCGTCGACCAGCTCCCAGAGCGGGACGGCGAAGTTGCCCGTGCGGTAGCGGCCGCCGAAGTGGAGGCCGAGGACGCGGTGGTCGGTGAGGTCGAAGACCGGGGAGCCGCTGTTGCCGCCCAGCGTCGAGCAGTCGTGCTTCATCACCAGGCCGCCCGGGGTGAACTCGGTCGCCGCCCCCGGCTGGAGCCGCTTCACGTTGTAGACGTCCATGAAGATCCGGCGCATCGACTCGGGTTCGTTGCGCCGGCCGTCCCAGGCCGGGTAGCCGACCACGTACACCGGGCGGCCGGGGACGCTCGCGGGGGCGTCCGCCGCGACCGCCAGCGGCGTGGGCAGCCCGCCGTCCGCCGAGGGCTCGACCCGCAGCAGGGCCATGTCGACGTCCGGGTGGATGCCGATGATCTCCGTGACCTCGTACGGGACGGAGGCCCCGGCCGGATCGCCGTCGACCGGCAGCTCCTCCGCCGGGTCGACCCGCGCCGACATCCCGTACTCGAAGGTCCAGTCGACGCCGTCGCCCTGGAGACGGCTGAACTCCACCGCCACATGACGGTTCGTCATCACGGCGCCGGGCCCGACGACGAAGGCCGTGCCGACCCAGTCGAGACGCGGGTGCCCGCTCACCTCGACCCGTCCGACCCGCACCAAGGACTCGCGGATCGCCGCCCGTTGGGAGTCCAGGACCGCCCACTCGTCGCGCTGCGGGGCGAAGTCCTGGCGCTGGACCAGGATCGCGGGACGGCCCTCCAGGAGGACGATCGCCTCCACGCCGAAGCTCTCGTCCCCGTCGAGCTCGTCCTCCCGGTGCGCGGCCAGCTTCTCCAGACCGCTGACCCCGGCCTCCAGGACACGCGCCCGCTCCTCGCGGGCGAAGCGCGAGATCTCGGCCGCCGGTGCCGCGCCGGCGGGCAGCTCGAAGGTGGACTCGGCGATCTCCGCCTCCAGGTCCCCGCGCACCCGCGCGGCGACCTCCCGCAGATCCCCGAAGATCCGCTCCGTCGCGGTCGCGACCGGCGACACGCTCCGTGGTCCGTTCGGCATGGTCACTCACCTCGGCCTTCCGTTCGTCGCGTTCCCCGGGGCGGGCCGCCCCGACTGGGCCGCCATGATCTCCTCGTACAACTCCCGTCTGAAATCCCTGACATGGGCCAGGATGCCGCTCATCTGCGTCCCGACGTTCACGAACCTGGTCCTGGCGCCCTGGAACTCGACCTCGTCCACCTTCCGCGTCCCGCGGTGCAGCCCCACCACCGTCCAGTCGTCGAGGCAGACCGGTGAGCCGGACGAGCCGCCGCGGGTGTCGGTGAAGTACAGGAGGTCGTGCTCGTCGGCCCGGTAGACCAGGTTGTTGCGCAGCGCGACCCGCTTCGGCAGGCCTCCCGGGTGCTGGATGATGTTGACGGGAACGCGCTGCCGCTCCCGGACGAGGAGCGGCCGGGTGGCCACCCGGAGCGTCGGCCGCCGCTCCTGGTCGGAGGAGAGCCGCACGATGGCGTAGTCGAGCGCCGCGTCCCAGGCGGCGAGTTCACCTGCCGTCGCCTCGGGCGCCGCCGCCGCGTTCTCGACGAAGTCGAAGCGGGAACGGGACATGAGCGCCTGCAGTCGCAGGTCCTCGTCGCTCACGTACGGCCGGACGCCCGACTCCCACGAACGGGCCATCACCACGTGGTGGTTGGTGATCAGCAGGCCGGGCGCGATCATCCAGCCCGTGCCGCCGTGCGGATAGGAGGGCAGCAGCGGGGCGCCCGACTCGTACGGCGGGATCCTCAGCAGGGCGACGGAGGAGCCGGCCCGGATGCCGCCGTGCAGGAACTCGTACGGCACGGTGTCGTCCTGGAGGATGACCTCCTCCTTCATCTCCCCGGGCATCATGTCCGCGGGCAGCTCCGCCTCGCCGGTGATCGAGCGGGCCACGGTGTCGAGGGCGCCCTGCAGGACGGCGCGCGGGCCCGGTTCACGGGTCAGCTCGATCGCGTTGTGCAGCCAGATCTCCAGCGGCACCAGACCGTCGATCAGCCGCTCGACCTGGTTCATCGCGTTCAGGTCAGCGTGCACCTGCTCCCTGGGATCGTCCAGCGCCTCGAGCGTGGACGTGAAGTGACCGGGGACGCCGTCGAGCAGGGCGGCACGGAGGGACCGGTCCGCGAGACCCGCCTCCATGGCGGCGTTGCGGAGCCGGACGAGCTCGGGCTGCGGCAGGAACGGCTCCTTGCGGAGCGCGGCCCCGGCCGCGGTCGGCGGCGGACGCGTCCACAGCCCCGTACCGCCGTGGCGGGGGCGGGGGCCCGCCCAGACGTCGGGCTCCCCGTCACCGGGCGCGCGAGCCCGCGAGGACGCGCCGCGTACGGCTCCGGCCCGGCGTGCCGCGCCGCGCGGCAGCGGGCCCGCGTCCATCGCGGAGGCGACCCCGAGCAGCAGGTCACCGCTGCCGTCCCGGAGCGTCAGCGCCTGCCGCGCGACGCTGTCCAGGGTGCCGCGCCGCCGCGCCTCCCGCAGATCCCGCTCGATCCGGTCACGGTCGAGACGGCCGTCCCCCACGTACGTCTCACCGGCGGCCGACTCCAGGATGCGGGCCAGCGGCTCGCGGAGCCCCGGCTCGTCGCCGAGGGTGGTGTCGATCCAGTGGGCCAGCTCCGTCACCACCGCCTCCTCGTCCGCCGGCAGCCCCACGAGCCGCAGCGTGTGCTCCAGGAGCCGGGGGTCCGCCGGGCAGGCCGCGGCCGCCGCCGTACGGGCCAGGGACGGCTGCCTGGCCAGGTCGGCGTCCGGCATGCCGCGCAGCGTCCGGGCGAGCCGCTCCCGCGCCGGAGCGGCGTCGACGTCCGCGAGCGACGCGAGCCGCGAGCGGGCGACGAGCACGCCCAGGGACTCGTACCGCAGTCCGAGGCCCGCCGCGATCTCCTCCGCCTCCTGCAGGTCCCGGTCCGCGTCCGCGAACGCCCCCGCGTCCTGCGCGAGCCGCGCCGACAGCTGGAGCAGTTCGAGCTGGGTCTCCGCGCAGCCCGCCTCATCCGCCCCGTCCACGGCCCGCCCGGCGCTCGCGCGCGCCTCCGCCGTCCGGCCGGACCGGGCGAGGGTCTCGGCGAGGAGCGCGTGCAGCCGGCTGCACGGCGTCCACGGGCGCCGCTCCGCGAGGCGCTGCGCCGCGGCCTCCACGTACCCCTGGGTGAGCAGGTCCTCGACCTCGCGCGCGGCGATCCGCTCCCAGTCCTCCTGGTCGGCCTCGGCCATGATCTGGTCCGGCACGTGGCCGCCGATCCTGCCGAGGAGGAACGCGGCCGGGCGGTGCGCCATCTCCAGGTGCGTCTGCCCGCCCAGGTAGGCGTCCACGCCGGGCTCCCAACGGGCCTCCACCGTACGGGGGTTCTCGCCGAGCCTGAGCCGGTGGTAGATCTCCTCGGCGCGGTTCCGGGTCCCCTCGCGGACCGCGTAGTACGCGACGGCGCTGCGGTCGACCGCCCGCATCAGATCGGTGCGCGCGCTGTCCGAGAGCCGCAGCATGATGGCGCGCAGATCGGCCCTGTGCCGGATGGCCTCGGGTCCGGCCGGCTCCATCAGGTCGACCCGTGAGGTGAGCAGCCCGTACAGCCGGCGGGCCTCGCCCGCGGACTCCACGCGGAGCCCCGCGGGACCGGAGAGCACCTCCTTGACCAGGTCGGGGGTGATGAAGCGGAGGGCGAGGCCCGCCTGGACGAGGGCCCGGACGTCGTCCTCCGCGATGTGCTTGAGGATGCGGTCGTACAGCGTGCCCTGGATCAGCATCTGGTCGACCTGGCGGTCGAAGTACCTTCGCCGGGAGGGCAGTCCGCGCAGGAGGGCGTCCGGCGAACGGGAGTCGGCGCCCAGGGCGACCGCTGTTCCGGCCGCCAGCTTCAGGCTCAGCGGATGGCCGCCGATCCGGTCGGCGAGGTCCTCCGCGAGCGTCTCGTCGAGAACGCCTGACGACATCAGGAGGTCCACGGACGCCACGTGGTCCAGCTCGGTCAGCTCCCTGGTGCGCGGAGTGAGGACCCGGGCGGGGTGGTCGATCGGCGCCCGCCCGGAGACGATGAACCGCAGCCGCGAGTACGCCGCCCGCAGCGCCGTCCAGATGGCCCACATCCGGCCGAGGACGGGAGAGCCCCGGTACTGGGCCTCCTCGAAGGAGTCGATCACGACGAGCAGCGGAGGCGCCTGCCCGTCGGGCGCGGGCCGGACCGCCTCGGCGACCAGGGACGCGATCCGGTGGGCGAGTTCCTGCTCGCGGGCGCTTGCGCGGGCGTGGAAGTCGGACGTGTAGTCGCGGGCGAGCGTGGCCCGGGTGCCGGCGAGGCGGTGGAGGTCGTCGAGCTCGTTGCGTTCACCCCGCTGGGCCGCCGCGGTCCGCTCGCACTCGTCCGCGAGCGCCTCGAACGCGGCCCGGTGGCCGGCGTGGTGGACGGCGAGCTGCCGGGCCATCTCCGCGATGACGGTGGCGGGTTCGTGGACGGAGAGCGTGGGGCGCGCGAAGTCGATGTAGGCGAAGGGGAACCCGGTGGGAGACGCGGCCAGCGCGTCGACGAGGAACTTGGCGAGCAGGGTGCTCTTGCCGATGCCGCCGACCCCGTGCAGGAGCACCGGGGGCTCCGCCGGCTCCTCGGGCAGCGCGAGATAGGCGTGCAGGTCGTCGAGTTCGGCGGTGCGGCCGTGGAAGGTCCCCTGGATCAGCCGGTGCAGCGGCTGGAGCAGCTGCGCCGCCTCCAGGCGGTGCTGGATCACGTCGACGGGAGGCAGCCCGGTGACGCCCGGTACCCGGCTCAGCCAGAGCACTGCCTGAAGGGTGTCGGACAGCTCCTCGACCTCGTCACCCGCCGACGACGGCCCGCCGGGGGCGACCGGGGGGCCGGTGCCGGAGAGCAGGGCGAGGGCGGTGCGCTCGGGGCCGGATTCCTCGGGGCGCAGGCCGATGTTGGCCCGCAGGGCGCGCAGCGCGGCACCGGGCCCGGCCAGCCCGGCGAGCGTCGCGTCGCGGACCTCGGGCTTGAGCGTCCACACCGTGGCCCCGGGAGGCGGCAGGGCGGTGCAGTCGTCGACGAGTTCGAGGACGGCGCGCCCGGTGGACCGTTCCTCGCCGGGCAGCCGGAGCAGCCCGGGGTCGAACTCCTGGAGCAGACAGGCGGCCTCGCGGTAGGAGCGGCGCGGATCGGGCAGCGCGGCGGCGGGAGCCGAGAGGGTCGCGCGCAGGGTGTCGCGCAGCAGCCGTCCGGCCTCCCCGGGCGGCGCCGACGACCGGGGCAGCGCCCGGTGGAGTCGTACGACGTCCTCCACGGCCGTGCACAGCCGGCGCATGTAACTGTCCCCGTTCGACGGGGAGTCGACGGCGCGCAGCACTTCGCTCACGGCCGTCTCCGTCAGCTCGCGGACAGTCTCCTCCCCGGCGGGGGCGGTGGTGCCGGTCGTATCGGTGAAGAACTGCTCGAAGAAATGTCGGAGATCGTTGCCGTCGGCCGGACGGGCGATGTCCCGGCACTCGTTCTTGCGTATCTCGTACGGGAGTTGACGCATGGTCTCGGCGTAGCCGAGCAGCACGAGCCGGGGCACGGTCTCGGCACGTACCGGAGTGTGCTCGTAGATCGCCCGTGCCAGCACACCGATGGCGTCCCACACGTCGGCGTGCGGGTCGAGCCGGTCGCAGTCGTCGAGGACGAGCCAGAAGCGGTCCTCGGCGGCGGTCGCACGGGCGACGATCTTGTGGGCGGCGTCCTCGAACGCGGGCAGTGGATCGTTCAACCGTGTGGGATTCAACGGGAACCCCTCGGCCTCCGGCCCCGCCACGAAGGCCGCGAGCCGCTCCATCAGACGCGCCGCCGTCGACGTACGGGACAGCGTCACCCGGACCGGACGGAACCCGAGGTGCTGGCCGAGATGCCGGATGAGTTCGTACGTGTACGAGCGCCCGCTGTCCGGGGGACCGTCGACGATGAGGACCGTCCGCTCCGGGTCGGCGACGAAGCCCCTGAGCCTCTCGCGCAGCTCGGACCGGTCGAGGAACACCTCGGTGCCGTGCTTCAGGAGCAGACTGTCGAAGGGGTCCTGCCGTGAACGCCGCAGCAGTTCGTCCTCGCGCAGCCGGGTGAGCAGGTTCCGGGCCTCCGCGCCCTGCTCGTAGCCGTGCGGGTCGTCGATGGCGGCCAGCGCGTCGAGACCGGCGAGGACGGCGAGCAGCCGGCGCTGATGGGCGATGTCCCGGCGTGCGGCCTCGACCACGAGGGCGGCGTTCCGGTCGGCGTCCGGGGTGAGCGGCAGGTCCTCCACGAAACCGGCCGGGAGACCGGCGCGCAGCAACCGTTCGCGTGGGTCGGGGGTATCGAGGAGGTGGTCCCGCACCCAACGGGCGACGAGCCCCCACTCCGTCTCGGTGAGCGGCATTCCGCACCTGTCCGGCGCTCTCGGCGCAGCGCCGGTCGCTCCGGCGCCGGGACGTGACCGACCGGGTCAGACGACTCACCCGATCCCTTCCATCGTTTCACCGGCCCCTGGCGGCCGCAATCGCGAGGGGGCGCCGCGGGAAGGGGCAGCGGCGGGGACGGGCCCCGTCGGCCTCAGGGGTGCAGCACGATGTCCTCGAACGACTCCAGGCGCCGCCAGCGCTCCTCGGGCGCCCGCGTCGGAGGCATCACGTCCACGTCGGGCAGCGGCCCGAACTCCAGCTCGGTGATCTCCGCGACGTCCGCGACCGGCACCTGGTACGTACGGAACGGGCCCAGCGGCGGCGGCGCTCCGGCCGTCGCCCCCGCGAGCGCCCGTTCCGCGTCCCGGCTCAGGTCGGGGCTCTGGTCGAGGACGTACCCGGCGGCGGCGAGCGCCCCGTCCTGGAGGAACGCGGCCACCTTCCAGAAGCGCATCGGCACCTGGATCCCCCGGTACGGCGGATCGGAGTCCTGGAGCACCGGCCCCGTCAGCACCGTCAGCCTCCGGTCGAACGCGGCGGCGTGATCGAGGAGGTAGTTCTCCAGGCCCTGCCAGATCTTCTTGCCCTGGTTGAAGACGTCCGCCTGGGGTGCGGCGTTGGTGAAGTGGAAGGTGTCCGCGTCGGCCACGAGCGCCACGGCCGCCGGCCCCCAGACCGGATCGAGCCTGCGGACCAGATGACCGCGGTCGAGACTGTTGTTCCGGTAGATGTCGTCACCCGCCTGCTGCTCCTCGGGCAGCCGGGGATCGAACCGCCAGACGTCGTTCCTCGGCACGTCCTCCCGCAGCTCCCGCCCCTCGACGCACACCGCCGTCGAGGCGGCGAGGCGCCGGTCGGGCCGGAAGACCACCGTGAAGTGGGTGTACGGCAGGATCACCGTCGCGACCGCCGGCCGGGCGGGCAGCGGCAGCGGGACGACCGGGCCGAGGAAGCTCTCGTCGTACCCGGTGCGGTCGGCGGGCGCGGCGCCGTCGGCGCCGCCCGAGCCCGGAGGGGGCGGGGGATCGGAAGGGTTCATACGATGTAGGTACCGCGTGGAGAGGGCCGCGCTCGGCGCCGGACCACAGGCCACTCGATCAGACGCCCCGGTGTCCCCTCCGCTTCCCGCCAGGAGGCACACCCGCCAGGAGGAACCCATGGCCACCGGACTCGCCCTGCACATCGGACTCAACCGGGTCGACCCCGCCCGCTACGAAGGCTGGGACGGCGCCCTGATCGCCTGCGAGAACGACGCCCACGACATGGCGCGCCTCGCCCGCACCGCCGGATTCGAGAGCACCGTACTGCTCACCGCGGACGGCACCGTCGCCAACGTCACGGCCGCGCTCGGCGAGGCCGCCGCCCGGCTCCGCCCCGGCGACGTCCTGCTCCTCAGCTACTCGGGCCACGGCGGCCAGCTGCCCGACGCCACCGGCTCCGACGACGAGCCGGACGCCCTCGACGAGACACTGGTCCTCTACGACCGCCAGTTCCTCGACGACGAGGTCAGGCGGACCTTCCGCGCCTTCGCCGACGACGTGCGGATCGTCTCCTTCTTCGACTGCTGCCACAGCGGCAGCAGCATCGAGGTCCCCGGCGGCGAGGCTGACGGCGTCAGGGCCCGCTACCTGCCCGACCCCCAGCAGCACCGGCTGTACGAACGGGACCGGGAGTTCTTCGACGAGCTGCGGCGGTCGCTGGCGAAGGACGCGCCGGCCGACGGGGCGGCCCGGGACGCGCTGCTCGTGTCGGCCTGTCAGGACAACCAGTTCGCCTCCGACGGCGACGTCAACGGAGCGTTCACGGCGGCCCTGTTGCAGGTGTGGGACGACGGCGCGTTCCGGGGCGGCTACCGCGACTTCCACCGGGCGATCCAGCGCCGTCTTCCCCCGACCCAGAGCCCGAACCTGTACGTGACCGGCACGCCGAGCGAGGACTTCCTGAACCAGCGGCCGTTCACGATCTGAGGCGGCGGAAGTCCTGGGAAAGACAAAAGGCAAGGAGGTAGACCGCTCCTTGCCACTCTCAACGTATAGCGCACAGGGGGCCTTGCCGCAAGGCCCCCGTCGTGCTGCAGAATCTCCGCTCGTAGCCAGTGACTCTGGCAGTTCTTCGAACGGGGCTTGAATGTTTGACGTGATCGTGGCGGGCGGCGGACCCACCGGCCTGATGCTGGCGGCGGAGCTGCGACTGCACGACGTGCTCGTGCTCGTGCTCGAGAAGCGGGACGAGCCGACCAACGAGTCCCGCGGGCAGGGCCTGCACGCGCGCAGCGTCGAGATGATGGACCAGCGCGGGATGCTCGACCGCTTCCTCGCGGTCAGCGAGAAGTTCCAGGTCGGCGGACTCTTCGGCGGCATCATGAAGCCGTGGCCGGAGCGCCTGGACACCGCTCACCCGTACGGCGTCGCCGCTCCCCAGCCGGTCACCGAGCGGCTGCTCAACGAGCGCGCCCTCGAACTCGGCACCGAGATCCGGCGCGGCCACGAGGTCGTCGGCCTGCGCCAGGACGAGGACGGCGTGACCGTCGAGCTCGCGGACGGAACGGAGCTGCGCTCCCGCTACCTCGTCGGATGCGACGGCGGCCGCAGCGCGGTGCGCAAGCTGATCGGCGTCGACTTCCCCGGCGAGCCGGCCACGGTCGAGACGCTCCTCGGCGACATGGAGGTGACCGCGGACCCGGAGACGATCGCCGCCGCCGTGGAGGAGGTCCGCAAGACCCAGCTGCGATTCGGCGTCACCCCCGGGGAGAACGGGGTGTGCCGGATCGTCGTACCCGCCGACGGGGTGGCCGAGGACCGTGCCGCGCCGACCCTCGACGAGTTCAGGCAGCAGCTGCGGGCCTTCGCCGGCACCGACTTCGGCGTGCACTCGCCGCGCTGGCTCTCCCGGTTCGGCGACGCCACCCGGCAGGCCGAGCGGTACCGCGTCGGCCGGGTGTTCCTCGCGGGCGACGCGGCGCACATCCACCCGCCGACCGGCGGACAGGGCCTGAACCTCGGCATCCAGGACGCCTTCAACCTCGGCTGGAAGCTGGCCGCCGAGGTGGCCGGCTGGGCGCCCGAGGGGCTGCTCGACACGTACGAGGCCGAACGGCGCCCGGCGGGCAGGCGCGTGGTGGAGAACACCCGCGCGCAGATGACGCTGCTCGGAACGGACGCGGGTGCGACCGCGCTGCGCGAGCTGTTCTCGAAGCTGATGGACTTCGAGGAGGTCAACCGGTACGTGACGGGGATGATCACCGCCGTCGACGTCCGCTACGACCTGGGCGAGGGCCACGAGCTGCTCGGCCTGCGGATGCGGGACGTCGCACTGAAGAGGGGGCGCCTGTACGAGCTGATGCGCGGCGGCCGGGGCCTGCTGCTCGACCAGACCGGCCGGCTCTCGGTCGGGGGCTGGGCGGACCGGGTCGACCACGTCGTCGACGTCAGCGAGGAACTGGACGTGCCCGCGGTGCTGTTGCGGCCGGACGGTCACGTCGTGTGGGTCGGCGAGGACCGGCAGGAGTTGCACGGCCGGCTCGGCGAGTGGTTCGGGGCGGCCACCGGCTGAGCGGGGCGCGGTGGCTCCTACGGCGCGCGTACGAGCCACCGGCACGGCCGCCGGCTACGGCCTGAGCGCCGTCGCCAGCTGGGCCCGGGAGCGGACGTCGAGCTTCTGGTAGATCCGGGTCAGCCGCGCCTCGACCGTCTTCACGCTCAGGTACAGCTTCGCCGCGGCCTCCTGGTTGCTGGCACCCTGGCCCACGAGGCGGGCGAGGCGCAGCTCCGCCTCCGTCAGTACGGAGAGCGCGGGCGGCGCCTCCTCGCCCCCCGAGCCGCCCCCGGCGCTCTCGCCCGCGGCGCCCGCAGGGGTCTCGCTCGCCAGGGCCAGCCAGGGCGCCGCCCCGGCCCGTTCGAACACCGCGGCCGCCGCGTGCAGGGCGCCCTGCGCCGCCGACCTGCGCCGTCTGCGGCGCTCCACCCGGGCGAGCGCGATCAGCGCCCGGCCCCGCTCCAGGGGAAGCCCGGCACACCCGAAGGCCTCGGCCGTGACGGTGAGCAGCTCCGCGGCCTCGTCCGTGCGTCCCTCCGCCGCGAGCCACAGGGCGTACGCCCGGTCGCAGCCGAGCAGGACCGTGGACCGTCCGAGCCGGGACGCCACCGGCCGTACCTCGTCCAGGAGGGCCAGGGCCTCGGCGCCCTCGTCATGGGCGATCAGGGCCTCGGCCAGCTCCTCGTGCCAGCGCAGCATGGACGGGTCCACGGTCGACTGGGCGCGTTCGTCGGCCTGGACCCGCCGCAGCGTCTCCAGGGCGGCGGCGACGTCCCCGTTGATGAGCTGGACCCGGCCGAGCGCGTACCGGCTGCGGGAGAGGAAGACCCGGTCGCCCTCCTCCTCCGAGGCCTGGACGCTGCGCCGGGCGTAGCTCGCCGCCCGTGCGAAGCTGCCGCCGGCCGTCTCCGCGAGCGCGAGCGCGTACCAGGCGGGGCCGGGGGAGAGGCCCGCCTCCAGGGTGAGCGCGAGGGACTGCCCGGCGTGCGCGAGCGCCGCCCCGCAGGGGCCGATCCGCGCCTCGATCTGGGCGAGGGTGCCGTAGAGCTCGATCGCGTCCTCGACGGAGCCGCGCCGCTGGACCAGGGGCAGGAGTGCGTTGACGTCGTCGCGGGCGTCCGTGAGCCGGTCGTCGAACAGGGCGTGACGGATCGTCAGGATCTGTGCCGCGTTGCGGATCCCGAGCGGACGCTCGGCCCGTTCGAGGGCGCGGGCCTGCGCGAGCACGGACTCGGCGTCCGGTGATCCGAGGGCGCGTTCCATCCGCGCCTGCACGGTCAGGGCCTGCGCCGCCGTGCGCGGGTCGCCCATGGAGGCGGCGAGCGCCGCCGATTCGACGGCCGCCGTGCGCGAGCGTTCCGGGTCGCCGTCCGCGAGCACGTACTTGACGGCGAGCCGGAGCTGGACGGCCGCGCGCAGGGCGGTGTCCCCCTCCGAGTCCTCCATGGCGTGGACGTACATCTCGTCGAGCCCGGTCAGTCCCTGGCCCGCGGTGTCGAGCACGGCGAGCCGGGCCCTGACCCGGTCGGCGGGCGCCGCGTCCCGGGCGAGCAGATCGGTGGCGGCCCGCATGGCGAGGTCGGCGCGGGCCGCGCGGGCGGCCTCCTCCGCGGCGTCGACGAGCCGCGCGATGCGCCGCGTGCCGTGCCGCCCCGGAGTCGACTCGGCGGCCAGCAGGGCGAGTTCGGCGGCGAGCGCGCTGTTGCCGCGCCGCCGGGCCAGATCGGCGGCGGCCGCGACCTCGGCGGCGAGGTCCTCGTCAGGGCTGTCGGTGGCGAGCGCCCGGTGGCGTACCGCCTCCACGGGGTCGTCGACGACCTCCGCGAGCGCCGCGTGGCCGGCACTGCGCTCGGCCCAGCAGGCGTCGTGCACCAGGGTGGAGGGGAGCAGCCCGGCGGTGAAGGTCACAGACCCGTCCTCGGCGAGCGACACGAGGCCCGCCCGCTCGGCCGCCGCGAGGTCCGCCTCGGCGTTGGGCCGCCCGGCCCGTCGCACCAGCGTCGACGAGGGGCGCAGGGCGAGCGCGGCGAGCAGCAGCGTGGCGCGGACGGCGAGGGGCGCGGCGCCCAGGAGCTGGCGGGCGAGGTCACGGGCGCGCCCGGAAAGGGTCAGCGCCTCCGCGTGGTGCACGGGGGTCCGTGCGTCCGCGAGCGAGCGACCGACGGCGAGCGCGAGCCGCGGATTGCCGCCGCTGGCGCGGTGGATGCGGCCGGCCATCCGGGAGGGGAGCCGGTGGTGGATGAGGAGTTCGGCGATCTCGTCGGCGTGCAGCGGGGGGACGAGCAGCACGTCCGCCTCGGACGGCACCCACAGATGGGCGGCGTGCGGGTCCTCGGGACGGTGGTGCTCGCGGTCGGGCTCCTTGGCCTCGCCGTACGGCTCCGGGGTCTCGACGGCCACCACCCGCAGCGCGGGCGGCGCCAGGTGGAGGGCGAACCGCAGCAGGTCCGCGCTGTCCGCGTCGACGTGCTGGACGCCGTCGACGACGAGGAGGACGGGGCCCCGGCAGGTCAGGGTGCGCAGGATCTGGGCGATGCCGAGCCGGAGTGCGATGGGGTCCCAGCCGCCCGCGTCGATCGGTGCCTCGCGGCAGAGCATGGCGACGGCGGTGCGCTGGGGGCCGGGCAGCTCGTCGAAGACCCAGGAGGTCTCGGGCCGGTCGGCGCCGAGTCCCGGCCAGGTCGCCGTCGTCGCCACCGAGGCCACGAGCGCGGCGGCCGCCGCGCCCGGTATCTCGCGGTCGGACGGCAGGGTCGCCAGCCACAGGACGGTCTCGCCGCGTGCTTCGGCGCGGGCCGCGGCGGCCAGCGCGACCTCGGTCTTGCCGACGCCGGCGGGTCCGGTGAGCAGCGCGCGGCCGCGGATGTGCAGCGCGCGCTCCAGCCGGGCGAGGAGTTCGTCGCGCCCCACCGGCGCCGGGGATGCCCCCGTGCCCGCAGGGCGCAGAGCGACGTACGGAGCTGTCGTCACTGTCCACCACCTCCGCCGCTCCGGGCCCCGGCCCAAGAGCCCCGTGGGCAGAGAATACGGAGCCATCCGGCGGAGTCCAGGCCCCTTGTCCGGCATACGGACAGGGCGCCCCGCCGGAGCGGTGCGGCCGAACGCCAGGACGCGCCCGTGGTGTAGACCACGAGCGCGCCGCTGACCAGCAATGATGCTGTTGTGGGGGGTGGTTCAGAGGTGGAACTGTGGCGCCTTAGAAGGTGAGGCTCCACGAGTCGATGTAGCCGGTGTCACCCGAGGCCACATCACGGACCTGAAGCTTCCAGGTGCCGTTGGCGAGCTCGCTCGACGCGTCGACCGTGTACGTGGTCAGGACGTTGTCGGCGCTGTCCGAGGAGGAGGACGCCTTGAGGTTGCGCACCGTGCCGTCGGGGGCGATCAGGTCGATGACCAGGTCCCCGCGCCAGGTGTGCTTGATGTCCACGCCGACCTTGAGGGCGGCGGGGGCGTTGCCGGTGCGGCCGGTGACGGCGATCGAGGACGACACGGTGGTGTTGTCGGAGATCGTCACGTTCGTGGCGTTGGAGAAGACCGTGCCGGTCGGCGGCGTGGTGGTGCCGGTGACGGCGTCCACGGTCTTCGCGGTGTCCGCGATGCCGGTGCCGCAGCCGCCGGAGCAGGTGCCGGGCAGCGCGCGGGCGTTGGTCTTGATCGCGGACTCGATCTCGGCCGGGGTGAGGGTGCTCTTGGCCGACTTCAGCAGGGCGGCGAGGCCGGCGATGTGCGGCGCCGCCATCGAGGTGCCCTGGTACGGCTTGTAGTTCTCGGCCGACTGGGTCGTCGTGCCCGAGTTCAGCGTGGAGTAGATGCCGTTCTCGGGGGTGGTGACGGTGCCGGGCGTGTCGGTGGAGCGGCGGGTCTCGCCACCGGGCGCGGACACGTCGATGATCGTGCCGTAGTTGGAGTAGTACGACCGGTTGCCCTCACGGCTGGTCGACGCCACGTTGATGACGTTCGAGCAGTTCGCGGGGGTGAAGCCGGAGGCGTTGGCGTTGCTGTTGCCCGCGGCGACGACGACGGTGGTACCGCGCGAGACGGCGCCGTTGATGGCGTTCTGGTAGACGCTCGGGCAGGTGGAGCTGGCGCCGCCCAGGCTCAGGTTGATGACCTTCGCCGGGGTCGGGTTGGCCGGGACGCCCGAGACGGTGCCGCCGGACGCCCAGGTGATCGCGTCGGCGATGTCCGAGGACGAGCCGCCGCACTTGCCGAGCACCCGCACGGGCTGGATCTTCGCGTTGTACGCGATGCCCGCGATGCCCTTGGTGTTGTTCGTGACGGCGCCGATGGTGCCGGCCACGTGGGTGCCGTGCCAGGAGGAGTTGGAGGCGCGGGAGCCGGTGCCGCACTCGCCGTCGGTGGCGTTCCAGTCGCCCTCGTCCTTGGCGTCCGCGTCGCGGCCGTTGCCGTCGCGGGCGTCGGCGGAGGCCGAGATGAAGTCGTAGCCGGCGACGACGTTGGTCGCCAGGTCCGAGTGGGCGGCGTAGCCGGTGTCGATGACGGCGACGGTCACGCCGGAGCCGGTCGTCTTGTCCCAGGCCGCAGGAACGTTCATGCCGCCGGTGGGCTCGAAGAGGTCCCACTGCTTGGCGTAGTCGGTGTCGTTCGGCGTGACGGCCATCGCGTAGGCGCGGATGTCGGGCTCGACCGAAGCGACGGACGGGTCGGCGCGGAACGCGTCCATGACCTCCGTCAGGTCCTGCTTGGTGACGCTGTCGCCCAGGTCGACCAGGGCGCCACCGCCGGAGAGGCGACGCTCGAAGGAGAGCTTCTCGCCCGTCTTCGCGGCCTTCTCGGCCGTGTCGCTCTTCGCGGCGGTGTTGGAGCCGGCCTCGGCGGCCTGGCTCTTGTAGGTCACGATGACCTTCTCGACCGGGGCGCTGGGCAGCGCCCCCATCGTCTGCGAAGCCGGTGCGGGCTTCGGGGTGGCAGCGCCCGGGGCGGCGGCGATCGCCCCGGTCGTGGCAGCGGCGCCGAGGATCGCGGCGCTCGCGACCACGGATATGACTCTCCGCCTGGAACCGTTCAAGGTGTGGCCCTTTCGAGTACGACGTAACTGCGGAGCAGTGGCGGCGGCGCGGGACACACGGGGCAAGTGGGGTCGCTGTCCGTCGGTCCCTGGGCTTGGGGAGCCCGTGCGCCGCCACCGGCGCGACGGCCCGGGTCAAGGCCGTCCCCGGCGGATGCCACCCTCCTCATGCACCTGTCAGGGTGCGTTCGGGGGATGATATCTGCCGGTGCGGAGGACAGTAGGGAACGGGGGGATGAACCCGATACGGGGAAAACCCTTGTCACCCCTCGGGGGGCGGCGGGGGGTCGGTGAGGGGAGCGTGAACGACGGCCGCGCGGACGGGCGGCCGGCACCCGTCGGCGGGCCCGCCCGGAGGGAGGTGGGGGCCGCGAGGGGTGCGGGGGTCCCCGCCCGAAGAGGGCAGGGACGTCGCACCAGGGAGAGAGGCGGGTCCGCGATGCCGTGAGCGAGGAGGCGTGAAATCTCCCGCGAGGCAGCGGGAAGAGGGTCGCTCAGCCCAGTTCGAGCGTCGTGACGCCGTAGACGCGCTCGCGTGCCACCGGGCGGACCGGGCCCGTGTACATCCGGGCCGTCTCGAACGTCGGCCGGAGGCCCCGCTCCTCGGCCAGCCGCGCCGCCGCCGGGTTCGACTCCGGCATGTCGACCGCGATCCGGTCCGAGCCGAAGTCCCGCGCCTCGGCGGCGAGCGCGTCGAGCAGGGCCGCCGCGTCGGCCCGTGTGTCCGCGAACAACGGACCGATCCGCGCCTCGTCCTGCGCCGGACGTACCACCCCGTACCCGGTCAAACGGCCCTCGGTGACCCGTACCAGCGCACGGTGGCCGGGTGTTGCCAGCCAGGCGGCGAGGAAACGCGGCCGGTCCGCGTGGTGGCAGGCGGCGTCGTACGCGGCCAGGGCGCCCGCGTCGACCCGCTCGGCGGCCACCACACCGGCCACCGGTCCGTCCGGGGCGGGCACCTCGCCCACGTAGCGCGCCGTGCGGTACGCCGTGGAGAAGCCGGAGCGCCGGTAGTTGTCCTGCTGCGCAGGCACCCCGTCGAGGCCGACGGACCGGGCCCCGGCATGGGCGAGTGCGGCCTGCCAGGTGGCCAGGCCGTGACCGAGGCCGCGGAGTTCGGGACGTACCAGATAGAAGCCGAGGAAGGCGTACGCGTCGTCGTAGGTGACGACGGAGACGGCGGAGACCGGCTCTCCGCCGAGCCGGCCGAGGAAGAAGCCCCGCGGGTCCTGCGCGAAGAACGCCCGAGCGTCGGAAAGGCCGGGATTCCACCCCTCCTCGGCCGCCCAGGAGCGCACGAGCTCCCAGTCCCGTTCGGTGGCGCGGGAGACGGTCAGCGAGCCGGAGGAGCCGGTGGTCATGCGGGTCCCTTCAACAGCCGGGAGCGAGCGGGCGTTCGGTTCCCCGGCCGGTCGGCCGCTGGGTCGGGCGGTCGGTCGGCCGGATGGCAAGTCGGGTGGTCGGCCGACTGCAAACCGGACAAAGCGCGGCGAGCATAGCGCCGCGCGGGACCGCTCCCGCACACGGCCGAACGATTCCGGCCGCGGGCGCCCGGGGGCCGCGTGGGCCTCAGTGGACGAGACGCAGGCGCGGACCCGCGACCGAGAGGCTGACGGTCTGACCCCATGTCAGCTCCAGGGCGTCCGATTCGACACCGTCGCCGAACGCGACCAGACGGTCCGACTCGACGGTGAGGCGCAGGGCCCGGCCCGGGTCGAGGAGGCCCTCGACCCGGCTCGTTCCGGTGGCCGGCGACGGCCAGGCCTCGCGCACGAACCAGGCGAGCCGGGCGTCCGCGGGCCCGGGCAGGGCGAGCGTGCTGGAGCGCTGTTCCCACAGGGACCGCAGCCAGCCGGTGGCGCCCGTGCCGGTGCCGACCAGCACGCCCGACGAGGCCTGCGGCTCGGGCGGCGCCTCCGCCGCGTCCAGGTCGAGCGTGTAGCGCGCCGTCTGGTGGCCGCGGGGGCCGACGTAGATCTCGTTCAGGGCGAGCAGCCGCTGCGCGTCGTCGGTGACGGCCTCCACCATCGTCAGCTCGTCGACCGCGGCCCCGGCCCCCACGGCGTACGGCAGGAGCCGGCGCGCCCGGTCCGCCCGGTGGCGGACCAGGACGCCCGGGTTGCGCCCGGGGTCGGCGTCGATCCCGATGACGGGCTGCCCGCTCAGGTACTTCGCCGCGTTGGCGACCAGACCGTCCTGTCCGACCACGACGACCACGTCCTCGGGCCCGAACAGGAACCGGTCCAGATCGGCGCGTTCGACCCGGCTCTGCCGCCATGTCAGCGGCACCGCGCCCGCCACCTCGGCGAGCGCACGGTGGGCGCGCTCGTGCCGCTCCCGCACGGCCTCGACGGAGCGGCCGCGCGCGGAGAGGAAGAACGCGGCCTGGCCGTGCGTACCGTGCCGGGCGAGCAGCTCCTCGTACTCCGTGGTCCGGTGCACGAGCACCGCGCGCGGTGCGAGGCTCACGGCCGTGCCCCGCCCTCGCCCAGCTTGGCGAGCAGCCCCGTCAGCACGTCGGGCGAGAGCGTCAGGTGCTCGATCCTGGGCAGGTTCTCGGCGGCCGTGGTCACGGCGAGGGCGCGCAGGGTGGCGTGGTCCACCTCCGTGTGAGCCCGCAGCCACGCGGACTGCGCCCCCGCGCGCGCCGCGCCGACCTCGCGCGCCGCCTCCGCCTCGGCCTGTGCGAGGCGGACCTTCCGTACGGCCTCGGCCTCGGCCCGTACCGCGTCGGCGGCGGCGTTCTCCTCGGCCTCGCGGCGCGCGTTGGTGCCGCGCTGCTCGACGAGCCGTTCCTCCTGGCGTGCGAGCTCGATCTTGCTGGCGAGTTCGTTCTCGGCGATGGCGCGCTCGCGTTCGACGGCGACCGCGCGGCGCTCGTACGTGGCCCGGTCGGCCTCCTGCTGGATCTGTTCCCGGGCGGGGGTGCGCAGGGCGCGTTCCACCTCGGGCTCGGGGCGGATGGCCACGACCCGGACGGCGACGACCTCGATGCCGGTGTCCGGCAGCCGGGGTTCGGCCGCGAGCCCGGCCGTGACGCGGTCCCGTACCGCCGCCACGCCGTCGACGAGCGCCTCGGCGAGCGCGGTGCGGGCGAGCACGTCGAGGGCGTGCTGCTGGGCGGTCTCGGTGAGGAGGGTGGCGATCTGCTCCAGCGGGGCGCCGCGCCACGCGCCGGTGTCGGGGTCGATGGAGAAGTCGAGCCGGGTGGCGGCGGCCTCCGGGTCGCCGATCCGGTACGTGACGGTGGACTGGACGCTGACGTCCTGGAAGTCGGCGGTACGGGCGTGGAAGGCCATCGCGAGTTCGCGGTCGTTCACCGGGACCTCGGAGAGGGCCGCGGTGAGCGGCCGGAACCAGAAGCTGAGCCCTTCGCCGTCGTGCACGAGCCGGCCGCGGCGCTGGTGGCGGATGTGCGCGGTGGGCGCGGAGCGCAGATGGCGCCAGCCGGCCCGCCGGGTGATGTCTGCCATGAGAGAACCCCCCTTGTCGTCATGTTGACGATAGGGGGGTGGGATGCTTTTGGTCAAGGTGACGAATTCAAAGCCCTCGCCGCGTCCGGCGCCTCGTGGAGCTCGGCCCCTCGCCCCGGATCTCAGACGGTCGCCCGGCCGGTGACAGTGAGGGCGGCGGCCAGGTCGGTGCCGGCGCGAGCGGTGCCGGTCGGGCCCGTGCCGGTCGGGCCCGTGCCGGTCACGTCCTTGCCGGTCACGTCCTTGCCGGTCAGGTCCGGGATGGCGAGGGCGGCCGCGCCCGTGTCGGTGGGCTCCGGGCCGGTGGCGCGCGGCACCGGCAGGGGCCGGGTCTCCAGGGCGGCTCCACGCGCGCGCGTGGAGCCGGCCGGGCCGGGCTCCGCTGCCGGGGCCCCCTCCGGCGGGCTGCCCTTCGTCAGCAGGACCACGCCCCGCGCCGCGACCAGCGAGGCGCCGGCCGCGACGAGCCAGCCCCACGCGCCCGCACGGAACGTCTCGCCGAGCAGCGCCACCCCGATCACCGCGGCGGCGGCCGGATTGGAGAGGTTGACCACGGCAAGGGGTGCCGCGAGGCCCCCCTGGTAGGCGGCCTGCGAGAGCAGCAGGCCGCCCGTCGCGAAGCCGGAGATCAGCACCGCGAGCAGCGCCGTCTGCCACCAGGCCGGCGTGCCGCCGGGAAGTCCGAGCGCCAGCGCGGCCGTCAGCGTCTGGGTGAGCGCGGAGGCGACGCCCGACGCGATCCCGGAGGCGGTGGCGTGACCGAGCCCGCGGGCGCCCCGGCTCCCGGTCGTGGCCGGACCCGCGCCGTGCTCGCGCCCGTACAGCCGTCCCGACGCGAGCACGGCGATGAGGGCCGCCGTCGCCGCCGCGACGATCAGGGACTCGCGCAGGCTGAGCGCCTCGCCGGGCGCCGTCGGTCCGGTCACGGCGACAAGGCCGACGAGACCGCCCAGGGTCCACAGGGCCCCGCGCCACTCGGCCCGCGTCACCCGGCGCCCCGCGCAGTACGCGCCGAGCGGCAGCGCCGCCACCAGGGTCAGCGCGCCGAGCGGCTGGACCAGGGTCAGCGGGCCGTAGTGCAGGGCGGCCACGTGGGCGAGGGCTCCGGCGGCGTTCAGGCCGACCGCCGCCCACCACTGCCCGCGGGTGAAGAGCCCGCGCAGCGCCCCGCGCCCGTCCTGGACGGGGGAGGCGGCGGCGAGCCGCGACTGGGCGACGGCGGCGAGCGCGTATCCGGCGGCGGACGCGAGCGAGAGGAGGACCGCGAGGGCGGTGCCGGCGGCGGGGTTCATCGGTGGGCTCCGACCGGGAGAGGTGCCGTACCGAGGGTGCGGGGTACGGGTGGGGACGTCGTCCGGCGTCCCGGGGTGCGGACCGCGAGCAGCGCGAGGCCGAGGAGCGCGGCGGCGGCGAGCGCGTCGAACCAGTAGTGGTTGGCGGTGCCGACGATGACGAGCAGCGTGAGCAGCGGGTGGAGCAGCCACAGGATCCGCAGCCGGGACCGGGTGGCGGCGATGAGGCCGATCGCGACCATCAGGGCCCAGCCGAAGTGCAGCGAGGGCATGGCCGCGAACTGGTTCGCCATCGAGTCCGTCTCCGGCGTCGCCCCGTACACCGAGGGGCCGTAGATCCGGGCCGTGTCCACGAGCCCGCCGGCGGCGAGCATCCGCGGCGGCGCGAGCGGCATCAGCAGGTGGAGGGCGAGCGCGGCGGCGGTGAGGAGCGCGAGCACGCGGCGCGACCAGATGTAGTGGGCGGGGCGCCGCAGGTAGAGCCAGACGAGGAAGGCGAGCGTGGCCGGAAAGTGCACGGCCGCGTAGTACGTGTTCGCCGCCCGGATGAGCGGTTCGCCGTGCAGCAGCAGCTGCTGGATCGATACCTCGCTCGGCAGGTGGATCGCGCGCTCGGCGTCCCAGACGCGGTCGGCGTTCCGGAAGGCGCGGGTCTCGTGGCCGTTGGCGAAGAGCCGGCCGAACTTGTAGACGAGGAAGAGGGCGGTGACGAGCGCGAGCTCGCGCAGCAGCGGCGGTCTGACGGTCTCGCCGTCGTCCCCCTCGCCGCTTTCGCGTATCCGGGCAGCCATGGTGTGGCTCCCTCCTCGGTAATCAGTCAAATCGCCAACAAACGGAGTGAGCGTAGATCCGATTTCATCGAGACGCAAACGTCTCGATACGTTTGCGTCTCGATTGTGCACCCCCTACTCTCGTATGTGCAGGCAAAGGTGTGTCCCGGAGGGGTCTGGAGGGATCGATGTCCACAGAGGCGGCGACCGCGGCAGCCCGGCGCAGCAAGATCACGCCGGAGCGCGAGACGGAGCTGTACGACGCCGTGCTCTGCCTGCTGCGCGAGGGCGGCTACGACTCCGTGACCATGGAGGGCGTCGCGGCCCGCACCAAGTGCGGCAAGGCCACCCTCTACCGGCAGTGGGGCACCAAACCGCAGCTCGTCACCGCCGCGCTCGCCCGGCGGCGCTGCACCGTCTTCGCCGGCATCGACACCGGCACCCTCGCCGGCGACCTGCGCGAGGCGGCCCGCGTCGCCGCCTCCCACCGCGAACGCGACGCCGAACTCATGGAGGCCGTCGCCCAGGCCTTCATCCAGCACCCCGACCTGCGCGCCGCACTCCGCGAGACCGTCATCGCCCCCGAGGTCGCGGCGATCGACGCGGTGGTGGCCCGGGCCGTCGAGCGCGGCGAGATCGACGCGGGCAACCCCGCGATCGGATTCGTCGCCCCCTGCTTCATGGGCATGCTCCGCATCGAGCGCCTCTTCGAGGAACGCTTCGCGGACGCCTCCACCATGCGGACCTTCGTCGACGCCGTCCTCCTCCCGGCGCTGCGCGCCTAGGACCTGTCTTTCGGATCATGCCGGGCTCGCTGATCCGCCCTGACCCGAAAGGCAGGCCCTAGGGGCGAGGCCGGGCGTCGTCCGGCACCCTGGGACCATGGCCGCACGCACCCCCGAGCTCCGCGTCCGCCGGGTCTACGACACCCCGTCACCCGACGACGGCGTACGGGTCCTCGTCGACCGGCTCTGGCCGCGCGGACTCGCGAAGACGGACGCCCGCATCGACGAATGGCCCAAAGCGCTCACCCCGTCGACCGAACTCCGCCGCTGGTACCACGGCCCGGACGGCGAGTACGAGGAGTTCCGCCGCCGCTACGAGGCCGAACTCGCCGCCCCCGAGGCCGCCGCGGCCCTCGACCGGCTGCGCGACCTCGCGAGCAAGGACACGGTCACCCTCCTCACGGCCACCAAGGACCCGGCCCTCAGCCACACCTCGGTACTGCTCCACGAGCTGGACCGGACGGCGACGTAACGGTCAGGGCCTGTCGCCGCGCAACCCGGGCGCCTCGGCGGCCGCGTCGACCACAGCGGCGTCCACCGCACCCGCACGGTCGGCCAGCTCCCCCGCCCAGGCCACGAGCCCGTCCACGTCGATCCCGTACGCGTCGGCGGCGACCCGCCCGGCCGCGAGCCGGTCCGCGCCGCGGCGCAACAGCCGCGCCCCGCCCGCCGCGTTGCCGCGGGCCGTGTGCGTCAGGCCCACGGCGAGCTGCGCGAGCCCCTGCCACAGGTCCCGCTCCGACGCGGGACCGGACTTCCAGGCGTCCTCGAAGACCTCGTGCGCGTGGAAGGGCATTCCCGCGTCGAGCAGCCGCTGCGCCTCGCGCAGGGTCTCGGCCGGGGCGCGCACGACACCCTCGGGCTGCCGGGGCACCCCCTCCGCCCCGTACGGCAGGGGCCGGCCGAGTCCGTCACGGGGACGCGAGCTACGGGCCCGTCCCTCGTCGTCACGGTCCCTGCCCCGGTCGTTCGCTGTCCGTTTCACCCGTCCATTGTCGCCCCCCGGAACGATCAGGACCGCTAGGCTGGTCGGTCCAGCGCCTCACTGGTCCGCGTGGGTCGCGCGGGTCACGTCATGGCAGTTGCTCGTGTGGGGGAGTGAGACCGGTGTCGTCGGAAGCGGAACAGTCGCCACCTGCAAGGCCGTCGGAGGCGCATCCCGGTCAGGGACACCCGGCGGCCACCGTCGCCCAGGACCAGGGCGCCCTGCTCGAACGCGGCCCGGAACTCGCCGCCGCGGCACACGCCGTCGACGAGCTCGTGGCCGGAGCCGCGGCGGGCGGACCCGCCAGGGCGGCATCCTCGTCTACCGCGGAGAGCCCGGTATCGGGAAGACCGCACTCCTCGCCGAGATACGCCGAACCGCCCAGGACCGGTGCACCGTCCTGACCGCCCGCGGCGGCGAGACCCTCACCTCGGTTCCCTTCCACCTCACCCGGCAGCTCCTCCAGCCCGCCCTCGACCCCTTCGGCGCCGAGGACGTCCACCACCTCTTCGGCGAACACTTCGACCTCCTCGCCCCCGCGCTCGGGCTCGCACCCCCGCCCTCGGGCGCACCCGCCGACCCGCAGGGCGTACTCCTCGGACTCGCCCGGCTCCTGGAGCGCCTCGCGGAACGGTTGCGGGACCGGCCGCCGGTGCTGCTCGTGGACGACGCGCACTGGGCCGACGCCGAATCCCTGGCCTGGCTCGACGCCTTCACCCGGATCCGGCGCGACCGCCGCCTGCCCGTCCTCGTCGTCCTCGCCCACCGCCCCCTGCCGCCGGAACCGTGCGAACCGGGCGCGCCCGGCACCCTCGCCGCGCTCGGCGACCGCGCCGTCCTCACCCTGGGCCTGCACGCGCTCACCACCGAGGCCACGACGGCGCTGGCCCGCGACGCGCTCGGCGGACACGCGGACGAGCCGTTCTGCCAAGAGCTGTGGACCGTGACCTCCGGCAACCCGTACGAGACGGTCGAGCTGCTCGCCAAGGCCCGCGACCGGATGGTCGAACCCGTCGCCGGATCGGCCGGCCTGCTCCGCGACCTCGGCGCGGGCGCCCGCGGCGGTGGCCTCGTCAGCCGCCTGGAAGAGCTCGGAGCCGGACCGACCCGGGTCGCCCGGGCGATCGCCGTCCTCGACGCGGACAGCACGCCGGAACTCCTCGCGGAGCTCACGGGCCTGAGCCCCGGAGACGTGGCCGACCACACCGACCGGCTCCGGGACGCCAGGATCGTGCAGACCAGGCCCGCCGCCCCGGACTCCGCCACCGACTCCCTGGAGTTCACCCACCCGCTGATCGCGACCGCCGTGTACGGATCGATCCCGCCGGCCACCAGGACCGCCCTCCACGGGCGGGCCGCCTGGGCGCTCACCGAGGCTGGCCACGGCCCCGCCGCCGCCTCACGACACCTCCTCGAAGTCCATCCGGACGACGACGAGGACGTCGTCACGCAGCTGCGCGCCGCCGCCGTCGAGCACCTCGCCGTCGGAGCGCCCGACGCGGCCCGCCGCTGCCTGGGCCGCGCCCTCGCCGAACCGCCCCGCCCGGAGACGTACGCCCGCGTCCTGTACGAACTCGGCTGCGCGTCCCTGCTCACCGCACCCGGCGCCACCGTCCGCCACCTGCGCTCCGCGCTCGAACTGCCCGGTCTCGACGACGCCCTGCGCATCGACGCGACCCACCGGCTCGCCCAGGCCCTCGCCCACGACAACCAGCTCCAGGAGGCCGCCAGGACCGCGGGCGCCGCCGCGGCCCGGACCCCGTCCGGCATCGGCCGCCGCCGCCTCCAGGCCGCGCACTTCATGTTCGAGGGGTTCCAGGCCTCGGAGGAGGACGGCCCCGGCCGCTCCCGCCGCCTCGCCGAGCTCACCGAACACTTCACCTGCGCCGACAACTCCGAGCGGGCCCTCGTCGCCGTACGGGCCTTCGACGGGATGATGCGCGGCGAACCCGCCGACGAGGTCGTACGCCTCTGCGACCGCACCCTCGTCGACGGCGTACCCGCCCGGGGCCTCGGCTGGACCGACACCACCTGGGGCTTCGAGATCCCGGCGCTCACGGGCATCGCGTACGCGTTCTCCGACCGTCCCGACCGCGCCCAGGCCCTCTTCGGCGAGGCGGTCCGGGCCTTCGAGATCTCCGGCTGGAGCGGCGCCCACCTCGCCTTCGCCCACACCCTCCTCGGCCTGGTCCACCGGCGCCGCGGCAATCTGCCCCTGGCCCAGCACCACCTGGAGGAGGGACTGCGGCTCGCCGACCGCGTCGGCACCGGACTCCCCGTCCACTGGGACACGGCCTGTCTCCTCGTCGACACCCTGCTCGCCCGCGGCCGTACCGCCGAGGCCCGCGAGGTCGCCGACCGCTACGCCTTCGGCCCGCCCTGGCCCGGCGCGATCGTGCTGCCCGACGGCCCCAGCGTCCTCGGCCGGCTGCTGCTCGCCGAGGGCAGGACCGAGGAGGCGGTGTCCACCCTCGAAGCGGCGGCCGAGTCCCTGATCGGCCGCGGCAGGCACCACGGCGTCTGGGCCCCCTGGCCCTTCGACCTGGCCCGCGCCCTCGCGCCGAAGGACCCGGACCGCGCGGCCCGCATCGCCACCGAGGCGCACGTCCACGCGGAACACCTCGGCACGCCCACCGCGCTGGGCGAATCCCTCCGCTGCCTGTCCCTCTTCGCGGACCCCGAGGAGTCCCGCCGGCTCCTCACCCGGGCCGTCGGACACCTGGCCGCGTCCCCCGCCCGCTACGAGGAGGCCCGCGCCCGCCTGGACCTCGCCCACGCGACGGGCTCAGCGGCCACCCTCGCCGAAGCGACGTCCCTGGCCGCCGCCTGCGGCGCCGACACCCTCACCGCCGACCCGTGACAGCCCGTGCGTCAACCCACCCTCCGGGGTGAGGTAATGTTTTCCCTGCACGCCGACGCGGGGGAAAACCCGGCGGAGACGCGCACCGGGACGTGGCGCAGCTTGGTAGCGCACTTGACTGGGGGTCAAGGGGTCGCAGGTTCAAATCCTGTCGTCCCGACCATGCTTCATGCAGGTCGGAGGCCGTTCTCTCATCCATGAGAGGACGGCCTTTCATGCGTCCGGGGCCATGGTGGTCGCAATGTGGTCGCACGTCCATTCTGTGGCCGGTTGGCCGTGGCGCTGAACCCGGCTACGGCGGGGGAGCGGAGTCGGCGGAGGGCTTCGCGGAGCCGGTGGATGTGGTCGCGTGGTGGTCGCAGCCACGCCATGTGGTCCGTTTGATGGCCGGCCTTCTCGGCTCCGGTGAGGGTGTGGTCGATGGTGTCGACGGCTTCTCGGGCTGCCTGCTGGGTGAGGTGGCTGTAGACGTTGGCGGTCGTCGACAGGGTGGAGTGCCGCAGCGTCTTGGAGACCACGGTGAGCGGCACGCCGGCGGTGATGGTGATCGTGGCGGCCAGGTGACGCAGGTCGTGCACCGTGACCCTGGGGACACCAGCTTCGGCGGAGAGACGGCGAAGTCGGTCCAGCACCTGATGAGGTCCGAGCGGACGGCCGTCGGGTCGGCAGAACACGAGTCCGGCGAACGGATCGTCAGGATCGCCGTGTGTTCGAGGCACCGTTTGTGCTCGGTGTCGGAGGGCTGTGGCGACGCGGTGTGAGATGGCGACCCAGCCGCGGCTCGACCGGGTCTTAGGTGTGGTGATGACGAGGTGGTTGTTGTCGATGGCGGAGAGGGTGCAGCGCACGTAGAAGACGCCCTGGTCGAGGTGGACGTCGTTCCAGTGGAGGCCGAGGGCTTCGCCCTTGCGGAGGCCGGTGCCGATGAGGAACTCGAACAGGTCGGCCATCTCGGGATCGGCATGGTGGCAGTAGCCGAGGAAGCGGGCGGCTTCCTCCGCCGTCCAGATACGACGCTCCGGCGACGGAGGACGGCGCAGGACCGGGGGGCGGGCCGGGTTGTGGGCCAGACGGTGTTGGCGCACGGCGTCGCCGAGGGCGCTGGAGAGGGTGGCCAGGCATCGGTAGAGGGTGGTCTCGCCGCGGCCGGAGGCGAGCTGGCAGGTGGTGAAGGCGGAGATGTGACGGTGGGCGAGTTGGTCGAGCTTGAGGGTGCCGAAGGCCGGGATGAGGTCGTTGCGGACGTAGTCGCGGTAGCGGGCCATGGTGGTCGGCTTCAGCACGAGCGCTTTCGCAGTGAGCCACGCGTTCAGGTAGGCGGTGACGGTCTGGTTCGGGTCGGCGTCGAACCCGCCGGCCTCGCCCTCGAGAAACCGCCGCAATGCTTCTTCGGCTGAGTCCTGGCTGACGAAACCGCCCCGCCGCACCGTGGTGCGGCGGTGGTCAGGGGCTGGGACATCGACGGCGAAGCTCCAGGTGCCGTGCTCGCTCTCCGTGACCAGGTGGGGGCAGTGTGAGCCGAGCTGATCGCGATGGTTGTCCCTGCAGCCGCAGCGGCGGTAGATACGGCCGCGGCCGACGCTGGTACGCATGGTGATCGCCTCCAGGGATGGAGGGAAGTGGGTACCTCCAGCCTGCGACCACAGGCGACCACCACGACTCTCACGAGCCCGTGACCAGCAGGTTTCCCTTGTTACCGCGCCAGTGCACGCCCGATGCTGACGGGAACCCGCTCGATCAGTCAGGCCTTCCGATCGGCGCGGCAGCAGCTTCTCTCAGCGGCCAGTCGAGACGCGGCGTGATGCTCCCTTGGTTAATATGGTGGTGAACTTGGACAAAGTTGGTCATGTATTCCGGCGGTGCCGTACTCATGAACCCCTGGGGGTGAGGTGTGCGTTTCCGATGACAGTGGCTACGAGGTGCGAGACCAGGACCTCCACTTCTTGTGCATCAGTCGCGATGCGATGAGGGCGATGGTGGATCACAAGGTGCCGCTCGGGATGACTGCCCAGGAGTTCGACCAGTTCTGCGGGACCCTGGGCTGGGCCGCGCGGCTGGACGAGATCGAGGACCTCGACGTCCGACTTCAGGGGAGTGCAGCGCGGTTCTTCGCCGGGCGGCACAAGCAGATGGCGTATGTTTCAGAAGAGATCGTCACGGACTTCTTGGCGGAGTGGGAGCGCTACCCCGAGCTGGTCGAGCTGCAACAGATCAAGGTGCGGATGGCGAGTGTCTGGGCAGACTCCGGCGCGCGCCCTCTGCGGCGCCCGTTCGACGCGTACTACAAGCTGGGCATTTCGAATGTACCCAGCGACTACGACGTTCAGATCTCCAGCGACAGCCTGGCCGCACGTGCCCGAGCCAGGATCGAACCGCTCGGCCTGCCCGAAGTGTTCGACATTCGGCACCCTTCCTACCGGTTCATCGAAAAGTCCCTCATTTACAAGGTCGCCCCACATCTGGAAATCTGGCGGGCGGTGCAGACCGACCTCCTGCACCGCCGCGTGACGATCGCCGCGTTTGCCGGCACCGGCCCCGAACGGGTCGAGGACTCCACATGGATGTCCAACCACCACCAGCCGGGCGACTGGGTACTTAGGACAGGCGGGGACCGTGTCTGACACCCAGGCCGAGGCGGACCGGCTGCTCTGGTACGAGCACCTCGACTCCCCCCTCACCGTATGCGACGCCGCTAGTCTGACGGATCGACTCGGCTTCAACATAAGCGCCTTGGGCGACCCCGACGAATGGGTGCTGGGCCACCGCTTTGTCGGCGCTCCCGCTCTGGAGGCGGCGACCGTCCTTTACCTGACGCGGCGGTCCGGCGAACCTGGCGTGCGCTTCGACCTCAGGACCACAGCCGCCACCCCGCCGGACACGGCCGAACTCCATGAGCTTGTCAAGCAGTACATCCGCGAATTCACCCCGGTCTCCGAGGTATGGCGGCAGCAATCCGGCGGTAGCTCCGGCGATCAGCCAGCCACGGCATACACCCGCCGCTTCGTGGTGGTCGACTACCGCGCCCAACAGGCCGCTCTCGGCAGCCAGGACGTCGCGCTGGCTCGCGCCGCTCGCATCGCCTCCCGGCTCGACTTCGAGGTCCCCGAGTTTGCCGCAGTCGGCCTGAGTGGCAACGCCCACCTCGATCTGTTGTTCCCCGCAGACGGTCCGCCGGAACTCACCGTGGCCGTAGGGCTCAGCGAGCCGATGGACGAGGACCGGGTCCAGCGGCTTCGCGTCCGCGCCGAGATCGGCGACCAGTCGGTCAAACGACCCTTCAGCTCTGCCGGCATTGCAACCATTAAGACCCTCGACACCGACCCCCGAACCGACCTGCTTCACCTCACGTTCGAGGTGACGCCCTGACCGAACACGAAGCAGCTGGCCAGCGGCGGATCGTCCCGAAGCCACAGGCACGCCCCGGTCTGGTCGACCAGCTCCAGACCCTCCCCCTCAACGCTGCCGCCACGCTCCTGCGCACCCGCGCGCCGCAGTCGCTGCTCCATCTCCTCATCGCCCTGGTCAGAGCCAACGAGCACCGGCTGAGCGAGCTCCTCGCGCGTAGGGACATCGCCCGCCTGCTGGACGAGGTGACGCGACAGCTGGAACTGCGCTCGCCGGGGCGGGTGTTTGCGGACCAGGGAGAGGCTCTGCTGGCGATCTCGGTCGCGTTGATCGCCAACCTGAACAGGAACGGCGTCACTTACAGGCACAGTCGCATCATCTCCCGGTTTGTGAAACTCCACTCTGAAGAAACTCAGTTCGACTTCTACGCGGCCCTGCTCGACGCGATCCGCACCGAACCGCATTGTTCGCGCATCACCCGCAAGGGGGGCCTGTATTACCTCTACATCGCTGCGGCGGACGCTGCGTTCGACGCCGGGCTGCGAGACCTGGCTCTTGAGTGGTGCTGCGAGGCCTGGGAGCTCGTTGAGTTTCTTGCCGACAACCCGAGTGATGCGAAGGCGCGGCTCACTGGGCGGATTCGTTTCGCTACCTACGTTGCCTATGCCAGCCGCGAACGGGTCGCCGCGCTAGAGGGCGAGGCCCACGCCGGCATTGAGCGTGAGCTGCGCAACGCCCTGCGCTTCGAGCCCGCTGATGGCCGCGTGCTGCACCTCCGGGCGGCGTTGGCCCGGGTGACCCTCATTAGAACAGCTGACTCCAAGAAACTGCGGGGCCGAATCACCGCAGCGGAGGAACGAGTCCAACTCCTCCAACAAGCCCTGGCCGACGCATTCGGTGTCGCCTGCACCGACGGTCTTCTCGATGTGGCGGCGCTCGAAGCCGCGGCTGACAACAGCTCATCCGATGAGCGGTTGGCCCTCGGCCGGGTCCTAGTAGAGCTCGCAGGGTCGTACTCGCGAATGGGTGACGGTGTACGGGCCTCCTGGTACGTCGGCGAGTCTCGTCGGTTCGACTTGTCCCACCGCAACCTGCTCGACGCCGACATCGCGCTGGGCCTGGCGACTACGGACATGGCCCTGACTGTTCGGCTCTGCGAGCAGTTCGCCCGGACGCATGTCGCAGGCAGCCTCGCCATGCTTTCGGACCATCAGCGCTGCCGGGTACTGGGCCGCTACTCTGCGGTCGCCTACAAGCTCGCCAATATGCTGAAGACCAACCAGGAGTACTCGGGCGCGGCGTTCTGGCGGCTTCAGGCGGAGTACTGGGACCTTGAGAAGCACGAACGGGTGTCCCGGTGGATGGGGCAGTACAGTTCGGCAGCGCCTGTTGAGCCGGGTGTCCCTGCTGCTCTTGGTAGCGGGGCGCCCGACCTGTCCGCCGCGTCCAGCGAGCAACTGGCTGCCGCCTATACCGCTCACGTCCGGGAACTCCAGCAGCGACTCAGGAAGCCCACACCTGTTAACGAGGAGGCCTGCGCCAGGCGGAGGGAGCGCGCGCGGCCTATGACCGCTCAGCTGCGCAACGCCGCCGGGGCGGCTGACGAAGGGCCCTTGGAGAAGCCTGTCGCCGCGCGACCCGACGACGTCACGGAGGACACGGAGGAGGCCCATGCGAGCTGTGTCACCTGGGCACCCGCCACGTCTGCTGACGACTCAACAGGCGACCGCGCCCGGTCGGTGGGGGAGAACCTCGGCGAGCGGCTGCAGGACATTGGCCGCCTCGTCGCCGAGGAGGACGTCAACAAGCTCATCAGCCTGCTGTGGGATGTCGGCCAGAGTCCGTGCCTGGTGATCGACACGGACCTTGGACGGGAAATCCGCGAAAGGCTCACAACCGTTGTCGAGTGGAAGCCTCACGTCTTCGAGGCCGTGGCGCCATCTCTCCTCGACCGTGACCTGCAAGGCCCGCGTCTGCTGACACTGTCCCTTCGCGTCGCGACCATCATCGCCCAGACCTACCTGCCTCACCGCGCGATCTCGTTGCTGCTAGAGCTGAGCCAGCGCCCCGAACTCGAGCTCCCGGAGCGGCTCGAATGCGTCGAGAAGGCGCTGGCGACAGCCCAGGCCCAGGGCCGGTTCGCACTGGAGCTGCGGTCGTTCCGCTTCTGGTTATGTCTCCTCGACGAGCTGCGGGGGCCGATCAGCGACGAGCTGATCACAGAGGCATTGTCCGATCTGCTGCAGCGCTACAACGAGTCGACGGAACGCCTCGGCATCTCCGGAGTCTTCGACCGTGCATTCGCTCTGGCGGCCGAACTGGCCGACCTGGCTGAGTCGTTGGTTAAGTCAGGCCGCCACCGACTGGCCTTCCAGGCGAGTGTCCTCGCGCAGGGGCGGATCACCTGGGCACTGGAGCAGAACCCTGAGTCGGTGGAGGAGCTCAACGACGCAATGAAGGTGCGCACCTCGGACGACGAGGTCGACCTGCACCACTTCTACGCCACAGTCCTCGCCCGCATCCACTCCTCATCCACCGCTTCCCGCGAGCTTCCAGTGTCCACGGAGATGCGGCTGGCGGACGACGACCGCGGTGACGGAGCCACGGCTACTGTCCGGATCGTGAGACCGTCCTCAGGCTGCGTCTGGGCGATTGGCAGAGCTGCCGGCGCAACCTATTTCGCCGTCCCGCTGCACACCACCGCCGACTACCTGGCCGCCCTCGCCGAGTCGGTCTGGTTTTGGATGCGCGACCGCACCCAACCAAACCAGCGTGACTACTACTTCCGCCGGCTCTGGGACACCTGTGTCGCCCCGCTCTGGCCCTGGCTGGCTGGCGCCGCGCGCGTCACCTTCGCGTTCCACGACAGGATTCCATTCCTCCCGCTCCACGGCGCACTGGGCCCGGACGGCTTCCTCGGTGTTACCCTGCCCGTCGGCTATGAGATCCAGCCTGGCGGTCCACACCCCCTTGCCCCCACCACTGCCGCCTCCAGCCTGGACGCCGCGGTCCTCGGCTGGGACCCCCAGACCGTTTCCGACCAGGAAGTGGCCGCCGTCACCGGTGTCATCGATGGCGCGCTAACGGTTGTCACCACAGGCGACGCGCACTCGGCGGTCACCGACGTCATTCTCAATCCCGATCGGGATCTCGCCGTCCTCCACGTCGCCGGGCACGGCCACCTGCGCAGCTACCCGCACGCCATGCACTCCTCCGTCGAGTTGGCGCCCTCCGTTACTATTACTGCCCACGACCTCGTCACCTCCGGCTGCCATTGCCGCTTCGTCTTCCTCAACGTCTGCAGCGTCGGCCACAGCGAGACCACGGCCGGCGACTCCTACGGGTTTGCCCTCGCTGTCCGCTCCCGCGGCACCCAGGCCTTCCTCGCCCCTGCGACCTACGTCTCACCCGAGGACGCCAAGACATTCGCCACCCTCTTCTATACAGCCGCCCTTCGCCACGACACGACTCGGGCCGTCCACCAGGTGGTGCGCGAACTCGTCGCCAGCGGTGCCACACCGGACGCGTGGATGCCGTACGCGCTCTTCGGATGGCTGCCGAGCCTCCTCTGAGGAGCGGTCGAACCCCGTCGACGTTCTCGAGCGGGGCACCACTGGGTTCAGAGTGTCCCGAACCACGGCTCTGGCAGCGGCACCAGAAAGATCATGCTATCGCCGGGCAGGCGGGCAGTCTCCACGCACAGGGTGGGCCTGCAGTCAGCCGATCCAGCGCGCGGCACAAGATCGACAGGGGTGGCCGTCATGAGGGTGGGGAAGCTTCGTGCGACCACATGCGACCACCACGCTCCTCACACCGGCCGGGACCAGTGAGTTTCCCTTGGCCGGGCGCCAAGGGCAGCCACGGGCAGCGCGTTGAACCAGCTCGCGGGGCGCCCAGCAGATTCATAGTCTGCTGGCGGTACAGGAAGCTTGATCGGTTTGACCGGCGAAAACGCGCGTCGTGGGGTCTTCGGTCGGCATTTGGTCCGGGAATGGCCCGGATCTCGGTGGATCGGCCCGGAGCGAGGGTGACGGGTCTATCCCGGCGTGCCCTGGGCGCCGAGTTCGTGGGTGTTGTCGGGGACGGCTGCTCCGGAGTCGGTCAGGCGGGGGCTTGGGTGGTGAAGGCGCGATGAAGGCCGCCAGCCGCCGCAAGGCGGGGGCAGTGATCGCGGCGATCAGGTGCCTCGCGCAGCTCCTCGTCGACCCATACCCCGAGCCCCAGGTGCGCGGCCGTGTCGGTCTGCAGCCGCCCCGCAGCCGACGTGCACGCCAAGGCGGCGGGCGAGCTGGCTGGTGGCGGCCACCGCATCGTCGCCCCCGCCACCGCGGCCAGCGTGTTCCGGCCAGCCGGCTCCAAGAGCATGGCGAGCGAGCGTCGGCGCGCCGGTGCAGCACGACCGCGCCACGGCCCGCCCAGGCCGCGAACGCGTTGGGCTCATGGACGTTGCCTGGTGCGGGAACGAGATCTTGAGCACGGCGGCTGAGCCGACCCCACTGCGCACTGGAACTACGACCGAGACCTGTCCGTGGAGGGACGGTGCTGTGGGGGTGAGGCGAGACCCCCTCAGCCCTCCCAGCCAAACCGCACCGGCGGCACCCATGCCCCGCCCATGGATCTGCCTCTCCATCTGCAGATTCATGGCTCGGCTCACCACGGACCGCTGCTCAGCGCTGGGGCAATCTCGGGTGCCCCCCCGTGACCAGCCCACGGGGCGCTGCTTGAAACCGCTGATGTCGTCACGTGTCTGTCCTGCCGGTGATTTCGGGCCGCTGTCGGACAGCGAGGCCCTCTTCCGTGGGGTGAGAGGTAAACGAGCGGCGGGCGATGTTGCGAAGTTCGGCGACGGCCTGGACCAGCACCGCACAGGCGCGTACGACTTCGGCGGCGGCGGCAGGCAGGCGGGCGGCGGCTCCGAGGAGGACGACGAGGCTGCCGATGGCGGCGAGGATGGTGGTGGCGTCCATGGTGCGGCTCCTCTGAGTTTGGCGGCGGGCTCTGCCGGACTCCAAGTGAGCCGCCCTGCGCGGGTTTCCGTCGCCAGGGCTCTGCCGTTTCGGGACACCGTGGCTGGTGGAGGCGATAAATTTGGTTTCCGGTCCCGATCCGGCGGGTCCGCCGGAATGAGAGGGGCCCGTCTTGGGGCAGGCGGTCGATCCGTGGGAGTTCTTCGCGGCGAGACTGAAGGAGCTGCTGACTGCTTCGGGCTTGTCACAGATCAAGGCAGCCGAGTTAGCCAGCAGCCGTGTGGTCTCTCCCGGCTCTAGGCCCGTCACGATCAAGAACAGGCAGGTAAGCGCCTGGGCTACGTGTACGAACCGGCCGTCGTTGGCAGCCCTGAGACAGTTAGTAAGGGTTCTCATCGAGCATGCACGTCGGATCGATGAGCGCCTGGTGGTCGAGGGCAGGCAAGTCCGGCCGCACTCGGCGGGGCTGCTCGAAGAGGCGAGGTGGCCGAATTGGCTGCTGGCGGCACAGAGTGCGGCGGCCCCCGCTCACCTGCCGACGGTACGCGACGCTGACCCCACGGGTCTCGGCGTTCACCGCGCTACCGCCAACAGCCTCGACAGCGTTCTGCCCGAATCGCATCAGGCACTGTTGACTCCCTACCTCATGCGCGAGCACGACCGCCAGCTGCGTCAGTATTTAACTGCCGCCGCCCGCGGCGGGCCGTCGGTCTTCGCCCTCTTGGTCGGCGAGTCGACCACTGGCAAGACCCGGGCCTTGTACGAGGCGGTGCTCGACCAGGCACCCGGCCACGCGCTATTGCACCCTGCCGACGCCGAGGATCTCCAGCAACTGCTGGCCGAAGGTGCGATCGTGGCAGGCACAGTGCTCTGGCTCAACGAGACGCAGCGCTACCTTCAAGGGGAAGCTGGCCCTGCGATCGCCAAGCGGCTCATCCACTGCCTGACCCAGGTGTCGGGCGTCGTGATGGTCGGCGCGATGTGGCGCACCCCGTACTTCACCGACCTCACCGCCCAGGGCCGCACTCGCGATCTCGGTCCCACCCGCGACCTTCTTCGCGACCATGCTCTGCTCGTGGACGTACCCGACGCCCTCAGCCCTGCCCAGTGCGATGAACTCCGTGCTCTAGCGGTCAGCTTAGGAGAGCGAACAGACAGCCGGGTTATCGACGCCCTCGATGCCGGCAGCAACGAGGACGGCAGGGTGATTCAGCATCTGAGTGGTGGTCCCGAGCTTCTGGCCGCCTACCGCAACCGAACTCTGTTCACTCCTGTCGAGCACGCGTTGATCACAGCCGCACTCGACGCTCGCCGCCTCGGCCACACCCAGCCGATCCCCGTCGAGCTGCTCGCTGAGGCCGCAGACGACCACCTAACGGCCCGCACACGACCGAGCGAGGCTGACTGGGCCACCACTGCGCTGAACGATCTAACCTGCGGATACCGCCGGAGTGATCCGCAGGACCGAACCGACATCCGCCACACCCTCACCGCCTTGACTAGACACATCGCCCGATCCGGCACTCCGCCCTCCTTCGAACCGGCCGACTACCTCGATCAACACACGCGTCATGACCGGCACGACAAGCCAGGACAGCCTGCACTCTGGCATGCCTTGATCAGCCACACAACCGACCCCACTGACCTCCACCGCCTCGCACAAGCCGCTCAAAACCGGGGACTTTTCAAATCAGCAGTCAGCCTCTACCGCAAGGCAGTCCTGGCAGGACAACCAGAGAGCGCTGCAGATCTCATTCAGCTCATCGCCAGTCGGCGCCTTGACCCCGACCAGCGTGCAATGCGCTGGGTTGGCACCCACGCGGACCTGACCAATCCGGCAGGCATTGCCGAACTGTTGTCAGCACTGGCGGAGGCGGGGGCGAAGGAGGCGGTGCAACAGCTGCTGGCACGGCAACCCGCCACCCACGCCGACCTGACCGATTTGTGGGACGTTGGTCGCCTCGTGTCGGCACTGGGGAAGGCAGGAGCGAAGGAGGCAGTACTGCAACTGTCGGCTCGGACAGCTCAAGCAGACCTGACCGATCCGGCCGATGTCGGCCACCTGCTGTCGAAACTAAGGGAGGCGGGGGCGAAGGGGGCGGTGCAGCAGCTGCTGGCGCGGCAACCCGCCAGGCACGCCGACTTGACCGATGGTTGGGGTGTCGGAGTCCTTCTGGCTGCGCTGAAGGAAGGAGGGGCGAAGGAAGCGACCCAAGAGCTGGCCGCGCGAGCTGCCGCCGACGCAGAGCTGTCTCACCAAAACGTGATCTCCCTCCTCCATGGGCTAAAGGAGGCAGGGGCGGAGGAAGCTGCGAAGCAACTGGCGGCCCGAGCCACCGCCGTAGCAGATCTCACCAGCCCAGACGACATCTCCAGCCTGCTGTCGACACTGACGGAGGTAGGGGCGGACGAGGCCGTAGTACAGCTACTGGCAATGCAACCCGCCACTCACACTGATTTGACCGATCCATGGTGCGTTGCCCGCATGCTGTCGGCACTAAGGCGTGCAGGGGCCGATGAAGCAGTAGAACAGCTCTTGGCCATGCGACCCACAACCCACGTCAATCTGACTAGTGGATGGGGCGTCGCCCGCCTGTTGGCGGCGCTCAATGAGGCAGGGGTGAAGGAGGCAGTGCAGCAGCTGTCGGCCCGCGCTGCCGCTGGAGCAGACCTTACCAACCCAGGGGTCACGGCCTTCTTCCTGTCGGAACTGAAGGAGGTCGGCGCGGAGGACGGCGTGAAGCAGCTACTGGCGCGGCACCCCGCCGCCCATGCCGACCTGTCGAGCCCAGGCGAAATCGCCTTCCTCCTGTCGGAACTGAAGGAGGTCGGCGCGGAGGACGCGATGCAGCAGCTACTGGCGCGGCAACCTGCCGCCCACGCCGACCTGACGGAGCCAGCCGGAGTCAACAATCTGCTGTTGGAACTGAAGGAGGCGGCGCCGGAACAGGAGCAGACACTTCTATTCCGCGCAATGGACGCGGGTACCGCACCTGTCGACGCTTTCCCGCAGCACGGAAGAGAGACAGATGGCCGTGCTGCAGCACCTTGGACATGGAGCGCATTACATTTCCCGGCATGATGTGAGGGGTCTTACGGCATTCGAGGCCGCTCTCCGCTGGCAGCGGCGGGCGCGGGCAAATCTCACGCCTGGGATTCCTCAGAAGCCTGATCAGCACCGGCCGTTACCCTTCTGCTGTTCAGAACTCAGTAACCCTCGCCGACGTCGACCCGGTTCAGCAGAGTCCGTGCGGCTCAGCAGAGGAGAGGGAGCCAAGGTTGAGGAGCTGCCGGAGAGCGTGAGGGCGGTCAGGCGGTCACGCTGGGCGAAGCTGATGACGGCGGCTGGCGTTGATGGGCCTCGTTCTGGTTGGGCCTGGACCCGACCGAATGCGCGCGCCGCACAGGCGCAGTAGCGAGGCTCTCGTCCGGCACTACGCCAAGTTCCTCGCCGGCGTTCAGGAGCACGTCAACGCTTGATCGAGCAGTCCACGCAACGGTTGGACCAGCGTGGGGGAATCCCCAGTCGACGGCTGCGGATCGGATTTGCCATTGGTCGTGAGCTGACCGGGAGTCCCACGCCTGCTGTGGCCTACCGCCAGGGTGCCTGGGCGCGTTGAGCCTGTCGTTGTGCGGAGATGGCGTCTGCGCGGGCCATGGCCAGGAGGTGGGGGAGCCGTCCGGCTGCGTTGGTGCTCCACCAGCAGTGGGCTTCGGGCGAGAACGCGGTCTTGGGGACGTTGTCGATGGCTTCTTGGTAGACGGCTGGCGAGTCCTGCCACTCGGTGTCGCCGATCACCAGCAAGGAGCGGCGCGAGAGCCCGTCGAGGAGGGTGAAGAGCCGTGGGAGGGCGGTCAGGCGGTGTCGGGTGTGGCCGGCTTGGCGGACGCCGCCCGGGTGTTGGGCCCAAAGGAGGTACTGAGCAGGCCAGGGCAGATCGATCGCCTCGCGCCCGTCGTAAGCCACGACCACCGGATCGGCCATGGAAGCGGCGATGCCGGTCACCATTCCGCGACCCGTGTCGTGCAGTTGATCGACGAGCCTGGCCACCCACGACTCATCCCGTAGATCGCGATTGATTGCACGCTCCAGGGCGTCGTGGGCGCGGGCCCATCGTGCTGCGGCTGGAGAGGCGTGGTTGTGCTGCTCGGCAGGGGCGAGATGCATCAGGGCCTTGAGCCACCTCTCGCACCATCGGTCGAATCCGTACTGGTAGTCGTAGCGTGCCGTGCCCGCGGAGGCGTCTTCCAGCTCTTGTGCGTTGAGGGCTTCCTCGCAGATTTCTTCCCAGGTCTCCTGCCAGGGGAGCCGGACCTTTCCAGGCCGGCGGCGACGGAAGTCGGAGTCGAGGAGCGCGGCTGTCCCGATGAGCAGCAGCTCTTCCTCGGCCTTTCCGCCGCGATAGGCGTCGGCATGGCGTTCCGCCAGCCGATCCCGGGCGTTGCTCAGCGCCGCGAGCGGCTTGCGCAGCAGTCGGTGGGCGTCCTTCGGGTCGCTCCCTCCAGGGCCGTGCATCCGGAACGCGAGAACGTGGCAGTACGCCTCCAGGTCGTGTCCGGAGGCGAGCCGATCGGACAGCGTGCGCAGTTCTTCCATGAGAGAGATGAGACGGCGGGCCTGCGTGTAGTAGTCGGGAAACGGGTTGGGGCAACGGCGACAGCCCCCGGGCTCCGGAATGTCGGCCATGCTGCCGCGGTCCGGTACGCGCAGGCTGACGCCAGCCCGCTGCGGAGGCACCCGGAAGGCCCCGCATGCTGCCGACAGGTGGAGCACCGAGCCGCTCGCTCCCTGCCACAGCGGTACATCCATGCCTGCCAGGGGGCCTAGTGGAACGTCGCATGCTGTTGGAAGGGGTACCTCGTCATGCACTGTAACGCTCGCGGACACGCTCGTGAGCTCCTGCCCCTGGGATGCCGAAGATGTGCCACACCAGCCTGGCGTACGCCCGACGGATACGGCGTGGCTTTCGCCGATCGAGTGACGGGGAACGCTGCTCCCCCATGACCGGCTCGCCTACGTCGACATCACGATCTCAGATCGGCAGTGAGAGTGAGGAGCGTCGTATATGCGGTGCGGCCAGCCCGCTTTGAGGGGCCGACCTGGAGGTTCGGAAGGCGTGTGCGATGCACGCCAAATCCGGGGCGGCGACCCCCAGCGGGCGCCCGGGAGACGCCTCGGCGTGACGGCTGCTTGGGGACCAGTTGGGGACCAGCGCCAGTGCCCCCAGGTGCACGACACGCGCATTCTCACACATTACTCACCCTCAAATCACCCTGTATGTCATGATTTTGACCCCGACCCCTGGGGGTCAAGGGGTCGCAGGTTCAAATCCTGTCGTCCCGACCAGCGTTTACGCAGGTCGGAGGCCGTTCTCTCACACATGGGAGGGCGGCCTTTTCCGTGCCCGGAATGCTGGTGGTCGCAGTGTGGTCGCACGCCCGCTTAGGGGTTGGTTGGCGGTGGGGTGGAAGCCGGTCGGGGCGGGGGAGTGGAGCCGGTTGAGGGCCTCGCGGAGGTGCTGGATGTGGTCGCGGGGTGGTCGCAGCCGTTCCAGCCATGCCCCTCGGTCGTTTCGCTTCTGAGTCCGGGTGAGGGTGTGGTCGATGGTGTCGACGGCTTCGCGGGCGGCTTGTTGGGTGAGGTGGCTGTAGATGTTGGCGGTGGTCGACAGGGTGGAGTGCCGCAGAGTCTTGGAGACGACGGTGAGGGGTACGCCAGCGGTGATGGTGATCGTGGCGGCCAGGTGCCGCAGGTCGTGAACGGTCACCCGCGGTACACCAGCCTCTTTGGAGAGTTGCCGGAGCCGGTCGAGGACGGTGTGGGGCCGCAGGGGCCGGCCGTCGGGTCTGCAGAAGACGAGTCCGGAGAACGGGTCGCTTGGGTCGTTGTGGGCGTGCGCCCTTGACCGGGCCCGGTGATGGAGGGCGGTGGCGACGCGGGGTGAAATGGCGACCCAGTTCTTGCTGGTGCGGGTCTTCGGGCTGGTGATGACGAGGTGGTTGTTGTCGATGGCGGAGAGCGTGCACCGTACGTAGAGGACGCGCTCTCTTAGATGGACGTCGTCCCAGTGCAGTCCCAGGGCTTCGCCTTTGCGCAGGCCGGTGCCGATGAGGAACTCGAACAGGTCGGCCATGTCCGGGTCGGTGTGGTGGCAGTGCTGGAGGAAGCGGACGGCTTCGCCCGCGGTCCAGATCTGCCGCTCTGGGGATGGCGGCCGGTGCAGGGCCGGGGGACTGGCGGGGTTGTGGGCGAGGCGGTGGTGGCGGACGGCCTCGCCGAGGGCGCTGGAGAGGGTGGTCTTGCCGCGTCCGGCGGCGAGCTCGCTGTTGACGAATGCGGCGATGTGCCGGTGTCCGAGCTCGTCGAGCTTTAGGGTGCCGAAGGCGGGGACGAGGTCGTTGTGGACGTAGTCTCGGTAGCGCGCCATGGTGGTCGGCTTGAGCACGAGGGTCTTGGCGGCTAAGGGCTGTCCCGTAAATGATCTTCGGGACGCCTTGGGCGTGGTTGGTTGCCGTTCGGCCCGTCGGCTTATCCGGCGAGGGCGAGGTTGTGCATGTG